>CACLYY010000003.1 GCA_902611265.1 uncultured Pelagibacteraceae bacterium | reverse complement strand
TCAATTTTAGCTAATCTTTCTGCTTCTAATCTTTTCTCTTCTTCAATTTTAGCTAATCTTTCTGCTTCAATTTTTGCAAGTCTTTCTTTTTCTAATCTTTTAGCTTCTTCTATCTTTGCTAATCGCTCAGCTTCTAATTTTTTAGCTTCTTTTATTTTTCTTTCTTTTTCGAATTTTGCAGATCGTAATTTTAAAATTTCTATTTCATTCCATTTTTCTAATTTAGCTGCTACCAATATATCTTTCATCATTTTTGGTTTTGCTAATCTTATTCTTCTAATTTCAGGATCTACAATAAATGTAAATGTATCATCCACTGATGTATTAATATTTTTAGCTGTGACCTTAATGTTAATTTCTTCAATGTCACCTTTCAGCTCATTGTTTATAATAAATTTTCTTTGAGTAGGTAAAAAATTAATCCAATTAGGTAATTTAGAATTATCTTCTAAACTTGCGCTATAATTTGTATTTCCATAGCCTTGCAAATCAAAAGTTTTTTTATCAAACTGAAATTCATTAAAATTTCTATCGCTTGTTTTTTGTGCAGATGGATTTTGTTTATTAATTGGTAATGCTATTTTTGCTAAATATTTTTTTCCATTATTATTGAAATTATTTTTAATGAAAGATGCATATGTTTTAACATCCATTTTTTTAGCATATTTTTCCATGTTTTCTTCGGTAACATCAATACCAGTTGAACTGTAAATCTGTCCTATTGCATGCTGAAGCTTTGTAAATGCAATGTCGTGTCTTAATTCAGCAACTAATAAACTGGCTTGTTCTCTAATTAATTCTAATTGGCCAAATCGTGCAATTATCTGAGCGTTTTTTACTTGTTCAGTAATTTTTTTTGAAACTTCTAAATATCTTTGAGCTGTTTCAAACTCTTCTAATGCTACATTATAATCAATATTAGCGATGTGTATTTGAGAAAGTACCGTCATTGATAAAGCTAATCTCTGTTCTTTAATAATTTCAGTATTTACTTCACTTACTTTTTTAATATTTGGAATATTGAATACATTTAAAAGATTTGCTCCAATTGTTGCACCAAACTGTTTATTTGTTTGTTGCATAACATAGTCGTTTGATGTTGAAGTATATGCTGCATTGAAACTTAAACCTGGGAGTAAACTTACCATTCCCGCTTTTGCTTGTTGAAGCGAAATTCTTTCTTGGTAGTGATTTTCAATTAGTTCTGGTCTATTTTGTAAGGCATAAGTCTCCATTTCTTCTATGGTCATATCTAGCACAGTCAGTGGGTCTTGAGTTGTAACTAATCTATAATTTTGATTAGGCATTAAGCCCATCAAAGTTCCTAATTGAATTTTTGCATCTATGAAACTTTGTTTTTGTGTTTGTAGAGCTCTTTGAATATCTAATAATTCTTTTTGGTATAATAGCGCATCCATCGGTTTAGATAATAATAATTCCTCAATTTTTTTTGAGTCATTTAGAGCAAGATTAACGTCAACAAGTAATGGTCCATATTTTTTTAACAATTTGTCAGCAGACATCGAGCTCCAATAAGCTCTGATTACTTCTCTTACTATGTTATGAGCTGCTTTAGTTTCGTTTTCCTCTGAAATTAAATATCGATCAGCATTTTGTCCTGCCCTAATGTAAGATAATCCAAAATCAAGGGCATTCCATGTAAAGCCCACATCCTGATTTAACAGATCTCTATTCGAAGATGTTGAATAATCTGTTCCTATAGTTCCAGATTGATCATCGGCAGTTACTGTAGCACTAGTAGTTGCTTTAAAATAATCACTACCTGAATAACCTGCATTAGCAGCAAGTTGTGGTAGCATTTCAAATTTCACTTTATTAATTTGTCTCTCTGATAAAGCGTTTTCTAAAAGTTTTACTCTTAATTCCTTATTATTTTTTATGGCAAGGGCAATTGCGGTATATAAATCAATCTCAATTTCATCTTCCCAATTTAAATTACTATTCTTTATTGCATCAATTTTTTTAATATCTTCTTTAGATTTGCTGATTATTTCACTCTTCTCAATGGGGTCCAGGTTTCTTGCACAAGACGCAAGCAAAACCATACATAAAATCGCTAAAACCTTGGTTATTTTAAACATCACCCTCTCAAATTTATTTAAAAAACAATCAATTTTATTTTTATGAAGGGTTTTGTATAAAATGCAAAAATGATAGTCACCATTTTGGGCACTATTATACAAGCTTTTTAAGTTAAAATTATTGAGTTTTTTTATTTTATGATGCCTGCGATATTAAAGCAATTCATTAAAATTAACCATTTTGGGCGAAAAACTATTTTTATTTTATAAGATAAAGATATTATTAAGATAATGCAATTTCAGATTGATCATGTTTCATCAAAAGCAACCTTAATAAAAAGAAATAAAATAAAAAGAATAATTTTTGCCACCATATGGCTGTTGGCAAGAGGAATGAAAAAATATAAGTTTTTACTAAAAAGATAAATTAAATGAAAAATTCACCAGAGAATAACAATAAATCAAATTTAAACAAAAAAATAAAAGTTTCTTTAAACAGTAAAACAAAAATAATCTCTGGGAATATATTTGCAAAACAAAAGGGGAACAATCAAATCAAAGTTAAGGCTGGTCAAAAAATTATAGGCAAAATAAAAACATCTAATAGGTAAAAACTAACTTATTACTTTTATCATTTCAAAACAAAGTTCTGAAACTTTCAGATGAACTCTCTCTAAATTCTTTATAAGATTTTTTTCCTTTACAATATTAGTTGGAAGAAAATAAAGGTTTTGTTTGTTTTTTGTTAAAGTTTTATTTTTTATTAATATACCAAGATACCTTATTACTGTTTCTCTTGGAATACCTGTTAACTCTGAAAGAGTTGTTGGATTAAGACCTCTATTATTTTTTTTTCCAGTGAGGTTTAAAAAAAAATTTTCTGTATAATTTTCACTATTCAAATCAAATTTAAAATCTTTAGTATTATACATTTGATTTAATGCGCAAGTTCCAGCAAGATACCAACATCCTAAATTAGAGTGATGCTTTTTCCAAATTATTGAAATGGAGACAATCATTTCCAAAAAATTACACCATATTAATGAAAAACTATTTTTTAAATTAATTGAATTTGCATCTAATTTTTTTTCGTGACTTATTTGAAGATTTAAATTTTTAAATATTACTGCTAAACATTTTTTTAAAGAATTTTCATATATAGAAGTCTTAATATCAGACAAACAATTATTTGGTTTTACAATTATATTTTTTTTATCAACTGTGATTAAATCATGATCAATTAATTTATTTATGTTTCGTCTTACTGTTTCTCTTGGGTAATCTAAAACTTCAGCAATCTCAGATTTTTTTAAAATTAAAGGTTCAAGTTCACTGATATTTAATAAATCATTATAACTATATTGCACGTTTTTTTTTTTGATTGATTGAAATGATTTAAGAATTAAATATGAAAGAAGTAAATTGCAATCCAGATCTTTTAAAATCGAATTTTGTGCATCAAATAAGTATGTGGAAACTAATTCGAAATGAGCTCGTGAATATTCGCCCTGAAACTTTATTATTGATGAAAGAATATCTTTTTCACTAACTGTCATAAATAAATTATGCCCAATATGGTGAATTTATCAAACTGTTAAATTTCACCAATGAAATGGTGAATAATTGTTCTATTTTGTGGTTCTAAACGGTGTTCAAACAAATAAATTCCCTGCCATGTTCCTAAAAGAATTTCATTTTTTTTAATACTAAAAGAAATTTGATTATTCGTTAATGCAGATTTTATATGTGCAGGCATATCATCTTTACCCTCTGTGGTATGGATGTACAATGAGTTATCCATAGGAGCTAACTTATTAAAATAATTTATTAAATCAATTTGAACATCTGGATCAGCATTTTCTTGGACAATTAAAGAGGCGCTCGTATGTTGGATTGTTAAATTAAGTATTCCATTTTTAAAATTATTTTTTTTAACCCAATCAATTGTATTATTTGTAAATTCATAAAGTTTTTGTCCATTTGTATTAATTTGTAAATTGTAAAACTCTTGTATCATTATTAATTTAATTTTTGTGATGTCATTTCATATAAACGGCTAACTGTTCTTTTAAATGGCTCTTTGAGGCTATTTGCTGAACTTAGTGAATTAATATCTACCTCTGATTTAATCACAAGTGGTATTTTTTTTTCATAAATAATATCTATAAAAGTTATAAATCGTTGTTGTTGATTAGAGTTATTTTCATTAAAGTTAGGAAGGTTTTCAATAAAAATTAAATCACTCTGTTTTGCAATTTCAATATAATCCTCGGAACCTAAGTTTCTATTAAATAATTCATCAAATGTGAACCTAACAACTCTATCATAAAAATTTTCAATAAATAATTTACGACCTTTAACTTCTATTACCTTAGTTACTTTTTTTTTATTTTTTGTAACTTTTCTAAAAAACTTATTGAATTTAAAATTTGATGATTTATCCAGCGGATATAAAAATCTATCCAAAGTAATGTTTTTACTAGTTCTATAATCTTCATCAATTTTGAGCTCTATTTCTGAGCAATAATTTTCTAGAATTTTAATGAATGGTATAAATTGGTCTCTTTGTAGACCATTTTTATATAAATTTTTTATATTTGTATTAGAAGAAAAAATCACTTTTATATTATCCTCAAATATTCTTTCAAACAATTTACCTAATATCATTGCATCTACTATATTGGTAACTTGAAATTCATCAAAATAAATTATTTTCGTCTTATTAGATAAATTTTTAACAAATTTCTCTAAACCATTATCTTTGCCATTTTTTTTATTTTCATGAATAAAATCGTGAAATTTGATCATAAATTCATTGAAATGTTGTCTCAATTTTTTTTCTTTTAATGTTTCATAGAAAAAATTTAAAATCATGGTTTTGCCTACGCCAACATCACCTACTAAATAAAAACCTAATTTATTATTTTTTTTTTTAAATATTTTTTTTAGAAAAGATTTGTTGAAGTTTTGATTGTAAAATTTACCTAATTTTTCAATTATAGTTATTTGGTTTTGATTAATTTCATATTCTTTTTCCTCGCAAAATTTTAAGAACGAATTGTTTAAATTCATTTTTTTGTTTTAAAATCTATTCCATATTCTGACCTTGGTCCTTTTCGCAATCCGTATGGACCAGCTATAAAAAGAGTTAATGGTCTAGTTCCTGGTTCTAAATCTACTCTATGAAAATTATTGGCCGATCTAAATCCAATATAACCTGGTGATCTCCAAACCTTACCAGTTTTTAGAGTTTCCCAATACCCACCTCTTAATATTATTGTAATAAAAGGGAATAAATGATTATGGACACCATCTCCATGATCGTCATCTAACATTTCATGTATTAATATATTAAAAGGAAACCATTTAGGTCGATGCCGAAATAATAAGTAGTATCTATTCATCCAAGGTTTTGCTTTATCAAAGTGTGGGTGAGAAGGTCCTCTATCTAAAACTACTTTTTTTCTACCTAATTTTTCTAAAAATTTTAAAAACATCAGTTTATTTTTGAAATGGCATTATCTTTTATCAAATACATACTATTCTTTAAAATGTATGGTCTAGAAACTTTTGACCCATGCACCTTGGTTATCTTTTGTTGCTTTCCTGTTGTCGAATTTATTGATATTATTTGTCCGTTATTCAATGACACAAATAATTTATGTCTGCCATGAATAAATCCAATTGGTTTTATATTATCTCTATTTTTAAAATTAGTTAGAATATCTGTTATTCTCAAAATATTCCCAGTTCTATCATCTATTATAAATAAGTAACCTTCGTTAGAAATTGTAAATATTAAATTATCAATTATTGTAGGCCTCAAGCTTGAATTTATTGACTGAGTCCATTTAATTATTCCTGTTCTTGCATCAATTGAGAAAAATTCATTTTTGTTATTTGAAAAATAGATCGTATCATTTTCAAAGACCAAATCAGAATTTTCTAAAGTAAATGCATCCTGGTATATCAGGTTACTTTGAGTAGGAGTTTGCCAGACCAAACTTCCATTATTTACATCAAGTGCGGTCACATCTCCAACATTGTTTATAAAAAAAACAATTTCATCTTTTAAAATAATAGAAAGTTTTTTTTGTGATTTAATAAATGAATTTTCTGTTTTGAAATTCCATAATTCATTTCCATCTTTTGCTGAAATAGCTCTAATTACATTATCAAAATCAACTGTAAAAAACTTATCCTTATAAATTTTAATATTAGAATTGAATGAAGATGAGCTATATTTTGACCAAATAACTTTTCCATCATTCAAATTGATTGAATAAAATTTTGATATGTTATCATTAATGATTAAACTTTTTTCAAATTGAGCAAAATAAAGTATAGGGCTTAGTTTTTTCTCTTTTTTATTGTAATTGTTCACTTTCCAAATTTCCTTAAGATCATGATTTAATTTAAAAACACTTCCTTTCCCATCGAAAAAAATAATATTCTCATTATCTGTAAAGAATAATTCTGGTTGGTTTGAAATAAGTTTTTTTAACTTGCTTATTTTATAATTAGAAATTTTTTCAAAATTTGTATCAAAATTAATATTACCGTTATTATTACTATTATTTTTTATAAAAGGATTTATTTTAAAATCTTGAAATTTTTTTATTTTTAAATTTTGATTAAATTCTTTTTGTATTGGTTCGATTTTTTTAAAAGTTTCTATTTGATTTTCATACTTAACACTATTATTTTTGGTAAGGTTACAATTTGATATAAATAATAAAATTATTATATATAAAATAGTTTTATTCACTGAAATTTAAACGTAGTCTTTTTTGGACTTCTAATTTAATCTTTGGACTAATATTTTCCATCTCTATTACTTGATTAAAAAATTCTTTGGATTTTTGTTTTTGATTTTTTGACAAATAGTATTCTGCCATCAAATACAATGCTTGCGGCTTCCACATGCTCTCTGATTTTATTATTGGATTTAGAATAATTAATAATTCATTTTCTTGAACAAAATCAGAATTAAACAAACCTTTTTTATATATAGTCAAGTTTTTAATCTCTTTTTCAAGAGAAACATCATTAATAAGCAAATCAAAATATAAGTTAATTTCCTCTTTAGATGAAATTAAATCATTATCCAACAAGAAGAAGAATGCTAATGGAGAATAAGTCTTGTCTTTTTCATTTATTATTTCAACTAATTCATTATTTATATTTTTTTGACCATTATCAAAATTTGTAACTAACATGTTAAACTTATTGGCTAATTTTTCTTTATTTCTTTTATTAAATTCTTGATAACCAAAAAAACTGATTAATATTAAAACTATAAATATTAAAAAAGAAACAATTTGTTTTCTTTTTGAGATTAAAAAATTTTTTAATTTTTCAATTCTTGTGTTTCTATTAATAATATCTATTTCTTCATCCATTGAGCATATTCCTTAGAACGTATTGTAAAATACCACCATTCTTGTAGTATTCTAGTTCATTTTTTGTATCTATTCTGCACAACATTTTTATTTTTTTGATGTCACCTGTGGAGTATTTAATTTCTACTTCCAAGTGATCCCCAGGGTCTATACCTTTTTCTAGTCTTAATATTGAAATTAATTCTGAGCCCTTTAATTTTAAATTCTGTCTATTAATATTGTCAATAAATTGTAAGGGCAAAACTCCCATTCCAATAAGGTTTGATCTATGAATTCTCTCAAAACTTTCTGCTATAACAGCTTTAATACCTAGTAGCTTAGTACCTTTTGCTGCCCAATCTCTTGAGGAACCAGTTCCATACTCTTTTCCTCCAAATACAACTAAATCAACTCCTCTTTTTTTATATTCCACTACTGCATCATAAATAGGCATAACTTTTTCATCAGGATATAATTTTGTAAAACCACCTTCCGTACCAGGAGCCATTTCATTTTTAATTCTTATATTAGCAAATGTCCCTCTCATCATGACTTCATGATTGCCTCTTCTTGATCCATAGGAATTATAATCTTTTGGCAAAATTTGGTGCTTCATAAAATAATTTCCTGTTGGACTTTCTTTTTGTATGCTTCCTGCGGGAGATATATGATCTGTGGTGACCATATCCCCTAATATTAATAAGGGTCTTGCATCTTTGATTTCCTTAAAACCCTCAGGTTCATCTGGTAAATTTTCAAAAAATGGAGGTTTTTTTACATAAGTTGAGTTTTCTTCCCAATTATAAATACTACCCTTATCAACTTTAATTTTTTGCCATTGCTCTGGTCCCATAGAGACGTTTGAGTATCTATCTACAAACATTTCAGGATTTAAAGATTCAATAAGAGTATCCTCTATTTCTTTATTTGTTGGCCAAATATCTTTTAAGTAAACTTCTTTACCATCGCTATCTTTACCTAGAGGATCTTTGTATAAATCCATTCTCATTGATCCAGCAATTGCGTAAGCCACTACCAAAGGTGGAGAAGCAAGATAGTTAGCTTTAATTAGTGGTGAAATTCTGCCTTCAAAATTTCTATTGCCAGATAAAACTGAGACGGCATATAAATTATTTTCTTTAACTGCATCAGTAATATTATCTGGTAGAGGTCCCGAGTTACCAATGCAGGTGGTGCATCCATAACCAACTAAGTTAAAGCCTAATTTATCTAAATATTCACTTAAACCAGCTTTGTCTAAGTAGTCTGTAACCACTTGTGATCCAGGAGCTAATGAAGTTTTAACCCATGGTTTAACTGTTAATCCTTTCTTTATTGCATTTTTAGCCAACAAACCTGCACCAATTAACACGTTAGGGTTTGAGGTATTTGTACATGAGGTAATAGCTGCAATTAATATATCACCATCCTTAATTTCAAAATCAGCTTTTTCAATTTTAGCAATAGTAGGCTCAGTTTTTTTACATACATCCTCAAATACTTTAATAAAATTTTTGGAAGCATCTGTTAGAAGAACTTTATCTTGAGGTCTTTTTGGTCCAGATATTGTTGGAACTACAGTAGACATATCTAAAGACAAAGTGTCAGTAAATACTATATCGTCACTCGCCCATAAATTTTGTTCTTTTGCATATTGTTCTACAATTTGAATATTTTCTTTAGATCTTCCAGAGAATTCTAAGTATTTTAAAGTTTCCTCATCTATTGGAAAAAACCCACATGTTGCACCATATTCAGGAGCCATGTTTGCAATTGTTGCTCTATCAGCAAGTGTTAAATTTTTAAGACCTTCGCCATAAAACTCTACAAATTTACCAACGACACCCTTGTCTCTTAACATTTTTACAACTGTTAATACAAGGTCAGTTGCAGTTGTGCCTTCAGGAAGTTTATTTTTCATTTCAAATCCTATAACTTCTGGTATCAACATGGATATTGGTTGACCTAGCATTCCTGCTTCTGCTTCAATTCCTCCTACTCCCCACCCAAGCACAGATAGACCATTAACCATTGTTGTATGGCTATCAGTTCCAACTAATGTATCTGGAAATAAGTATTCTTTTTCTTCAAACTTTTCGTTCCACACTACTTTTGATAAGTATTCTAAATTTACTTGGTGACAAATTCCAGTTCCAGGTGGAACAATTCTAAAATTATCAAACGCTTGTTGGCCCCACTTTAAAAAAGAATATCTTTCAAAGTTTCTATCAAATTCAATATCAACATTTTCTTTTAATGAATTCTTTGTTGCAAACTTATCCACTTGTACAGAATGATCAATTACCAAATCTACTGAAGAAAGAGGATTAATTTTATTTGGATCCTTATTTTTTTCTTTGACTGTATCTCTCATTGCCGCAAGATCAGCAACAGCTGGTATACCAGTATAGTCTTGTAAAAGTACTCTTGCAGGTCTATAAGCAATTTCAGTTTTTGATTTCTTTGTGTTTAGCCACTCTTTTATTGCTAATATTTGTTCTTTATTTACTGTTGTATTGTCCTCATATCTTAGAAGATTCTCGAGTAAAACTTTGATTGACTTTGGTAATTTATTAATACCTTCTAAACCATTTTTTTCAGCTTCTTTTAGTGAATAAATAGAATAATTTTTCCCATTTATATTTATTTCTTTTAGTGAATTGAAAGAATTTTGATTTCCAGGCTTCATAATATTAGTAATAAAAAGTTGCTATACAGCTAAGTAAAAGTGCCGACATAACATAATTAAACCATTTAATAAATTTCTCATTTGTCGCGAATTTCCTCATAAATTTTCCAATTATTGTCCAAAAAATAATACTAATAACTGCAAATATGAAAGCAATACTTAATAACCAAATCGAATAAGAAATGAAATTACTACCTGATTCTACATATGTTGATACTGCAATAATTGCAACTATGACACCTTTTGGATTTAAAAATTGATAAAGAAAAGTTTCCATAAAATTTACTGGTCTTAATTTTTCGTTTTCATCTGAGGATTTCGAGAAGGATATTTTGTATGATAAATATATTAAAAATGCAGTGCCAGTAAAAATTAAACCCTTTTGAATTATAGGATAAAGCTTAAAAATATTTATTAACCCAAAATTTATAACTGCCAACATGAATGTGAAACCAAAAATCACCCCCAACATTAAAGGAATTGTTTTTTTAAACCCATGATTAAATCCTGAATGTGACGCTACAATATTATTTGGTCCAGGCGAACAGCTTGTTACAAACATAAACAAACAAAGAGACAGCAATTCAGGATGCATTACTATGCTACAGGCAAACCATTTTCAACATTTTGAGATGGATGAACAAGTACAACTTTGCCTTCTTTGTCAATAGAGCCGAGAATTAAAACTTGAGAAACAACGCCTGCTATATTTTTTTCAGGAAAGTTACAAACTCCTATAACTTGTTTTCCAACTAAATTTTCTTCATTATAATAATGAGTTATCTGTGCGGATGACTGTTTAATCCCTATTTCTTTTCCAAAATCCACTTCAACAACAAGTGATGGTTTTCTAGCTTTTTCATTTTTTTTTACTGATATTACTGTTCCTACTTTAATGTCTACTTTGTCATATGTATCGTATGTTATTTGTTCTTTCATAAATTTAATATATAATTAATAAATAATGAGTACAGGAAATAATTTAGAAGATATATATAATAATTCGATAAAAATTCTCAAAGATTTAATTGCATTTAAAACAGTATCTGGTGAAGATAATAACCAACTTATAGATTATTGTGACGATATATTAAGTTCTTTAGGGGCTTCTTCTTTTAAAACTTATGATGAAGAAAAAAAAAGGGTAAATCTTTTCTCAACTTTAAAAGCAAAAAAAAATAGCAATAAGAAACCTATTATTTTATCTGGACACACAGATGTGGTTCCGGTTTCAAAAGGCTGGGCAACAGACCCTTTTGATGCAACAATAAAGGATGATAAATTATTTGGCAGAGGATCATGTGATATGAAAGGTTTTATTGCATGTGCATTAGCTTACGCACCAATTTTCTCCTCATCAAATTTGGATAGAGATATTCATTTTTCATTCACTTTTGATGAAGAAACAGCATGCAAAGGTGCACCAATTTTGATTACAGAGCTGAAAAAAAGAGGCATTAAAGATTGTATTTGTATTGTTGGCGAGCCGACAAATATGAAAATTATTGATGCACATAAAGGATGCTATGAATATACAACCTATTTTGAAGGCCTTGCTGGGCATAGTTCAGAACCAGACAAGGGCGTAAGTGCAGTTGAATTTGCTGCAAGATATGTAAATAAACTTCTAGAATTAAAAGAAAAATTGAAAGAAAGAGAACTAAAAGACTCTATCTTTAATCCTCCATATTCAACTTTGCAAGTTGGTGGAATATTTGGTGGAATTGCTCATAATGTGATTGCTGATAAGTGTCATGTAAATTGGGAAACAAGACCAGTAGTTAAAGAAGATGGAATTTTTTTAAATCATGAAATAGATAAATTTACTAACGAGACTCTGTTGCCTGAAATGAAAAAAATATATCCAAAATCTAGTATTAAAAAACATATTATTGGTGAAATAACCGGTTTTGATAGAATTTCAAATTCTGAGGCATGTGAATTTGTATCTAGCATAACTGGAGATAATTCGAGAGAAGTAGTTTCATTTGGAACCGAAGCAGGATTATTTCAAGAAATAGGAATAAGTACAGTTGTATGTGGTCCAGGATCAATTCAACAAGCTCACAAAATTGATGAATTTATAAAACTTTCTGAAATAAAAAAATGTATTAGTTTTTTAGATGGTGTAAAAAATAAGTCTTTGAATTAATTCCAACCACCAACAGATTTAACTTCTAAAAATTCAAGTAAACCCTCTTTTCCAGCTTCTCTACCAATTCCTGAATGTTTAAATCCTCCAAAGGGAGCATCAACTGCAATACCTGCCCCATTAACATCTACCATTCCAGATCTAAGTTTTCTTGCAACTCTTTGTACCTTGTCGTTATCTTGCGTTTGAATATAATTTGTTAATCCATAATCGGTATCATTTGCAATCTGAATAGCCTCCTCCTCAGTTTCAAATGGAATTACAGATAAAACTGGACCAAAAATTTCTGTTCTTGCAATTTCCATGTCATTATTAACATCTGCAAATACTGTAGGTTTTACGTAATAACCATCTTTTAATCCCTCAGGTTTTCCTGGGCCGCCAGCAACTAATTTTGCACCTTCATCTATCCCTTTTTGAATTAATCCTTGAATTTTATTAAATTGTACATCTGAAATTACTGGGCCTATATGCTCACCCTCTTTATTTGGGTCGTCTACTTTAAATTCACTTGCATACTTTTTAAGTCTTTCAATAGCATCATCATAAATTGGTTTTTCAACTAACATTCTTGTAGGTGCATTACAAGATTGCCCAGAATTTCTAAAACATCTTAAAGCACCCCTCTCAATAGCTTCTGCATCAGCATCTTTAAATATGATATTTGCTCCTTTTCCTCCCAACTCTAAACTCACCCTTTTAAAATCTTTAGCAGCATTTTGTGAAATTAATGCTCCCGCTCTTGTAGAGCCAGTAAATGAAATCATATTTACATCAGAATGACTAGTTAATGCATCCCCAGTAGTTGCACCATCTCCATTTACTAAATTAAATACACCTTTTGGAAACTTTGCTTCATCTATTAATTCCGCAATTATCATTGCAGATAATGGTGCTAACTCTGAAGGTTTTAAAATCATAGTACACCCAGATGCTAAAGCAGGAATAACTTTTAAAGTAACTTGATTTATAGGCCAGTTCCAAGGAGTAATTAATGCGCAAACACCTTTTGGTTCATAAATTAATCTTTGATTTTTAGCATGTTCTCCAAGTGGTTTTTCAAACTCAAACTCTTTTAAATAACGAATGAAAGATTTTGTATGACTAGCACCCGTTCCTGTTTGAAGTTTTGAAGCAAAATCTTTTGGTGCACCCATTTCTTGAATAATTGCATCTGTAATATCGCTCCATCTTTTTTTATAAAGTACATAAAAGTCTTCCAATAATTCGACTCTCTCTTGTTTTGAGGAAAATCCCCAAGTTTTAAAAGCCTCTTTAGCTGCTAATACTGCATCATTAATATCCTCTTTGCCCCCTAAGGAAATTACTGCGCAACTTTTTTCAGTTGCAGGATTAATAACTTGGATATCTTTTTGATTTTTTGGTGCAACCCATGAACCATTAATATAAAAATTTTTCTTTTCAATCATGCGCGCAAACTATCCTTTATTTATGATTTTGCAAATAAATTTGTCAATTCGTAAACAATCGTAGCAGCTGCAAGAGAAGTAACTTCAGCATGATCATATGCGGGAGCAACTTCTACAACATCTGCAGAAATTAGATTTAGACCTGACAATCCTCTTAAAACATTTACCATTTCTCTTGTTGTCATACCTGCAATTTCAGGCGTTCCTGTCCCTGGAGCAAATGCAGGATCCAATACATCTATATCAATAGATAAATACAAAGCATTATCTCCTACTCTTTTTTTTATTCTTTCTGCAATTTTATCAGTTCCTTCTGTTTGAAATTCATCACAATGAATTATTTTAAAACCAAAACTCTCATCATTCTTTATATCATCTCTGCTGTAAAGTGGACCACGTATCCCAACATGCATGGAAGCATCATCTAAAAATAAATTTTCCTCACGAGCTCTTCTAAAAGGAGTTCCATGAGTATATGGAGCTCCAAAATAAGTATCCCAAGTATCCAAATGTGCATCAAAATGAACTAATGATACTGGTCCATTGTTTTTTTTGTTAGCTGCTCTTAGCAATGGAACTGCAATGGTATGATCCCCGCCTAAACTAATTATTCCACCCACTTTATCTAATAAATCCGTAGCACCAACTTCAATTTGTTTTATTGCTTCATCAATATTAAACGGATTACATGCAATATCTCCTGCATCTGCAACTTGCTGCACTTTGAAAGGCTCTACATCATAGCTTGGATGATAATTTGTTCTTAAATGCCTTGATGCTTGTCGTATACTCTGTGGTCCAAATCTTGCACCAGGTCTGTAACTTGTTCCAGAGTCAAAAGGCACTCCCACAATTGCTACATCACAACTTTCTACATCTCTTAATTCAGGCAATCTGGCAAATGTCGATGGTCCTGCATATCTGGGTACTTTTGTTCCACTTACTGGTTGGATTGGTTTTTTATTTTTGTCTTTCAATTTTTTGAGCTATTTCTATGAATAAATTCAGCTGCTTTTTTAAAATCATTGATATTTTTTTGATGCATAGAAAGCTCTTTATTCGAATTTGAGGAAAATAGAATTATTATTAAAGCAATTATAATAGCTGCAGCATAATAAAATGGCATTTTTTTCTTCCAAGAAATTAAAATCTTTTCAGCGTTATCTACTTGTTTTTTTGTTGGTCTATTTGCCATAATGCTAGTTTACCAAAGGTTTGCCAGTTTTCAATGTATGTTTAATTCTATTTTGAGTTTTTTCTGTCTCTATTAGTTTCATAAAAGCATCTAATTCTAATTTGTATAGATCATCCTCTGATAAAGTATGTTCCAAAGTAGTATCTCCGCCACTCAAAACTTTTGCTAATTCTTTTCCAACTTCCATACCATGATCAAGTATAATTTTATCATTATATAATTTCTCTAACATTTTTACCATTTTTTCATAAACTTTTTTTCCAGATAGATTAAATGAAACTTCCTCTGGTGGAGTAAAATCTTTATTGTGTTGAATAATATCTTTAGAAACTGATAATAAACTATTTCTACTCATTATTTTTTTATCCTCTGGTCTTAAATATTTTAACGGTTCAGCTTCAATTGGAGAAGTTGCAGTTTTTGCGTAACCAATAATATCAAATACTTTTAATGTTGCATAATCAGGATCATTTTTGGCTTCATTTGTTTGAGACCAACGCCACAACATTTCCTTACAGCCCCCACCTGCTGGAATTAATCCAACCATTGTTTCTACAAGACCAACAACAATATTTGTGTGAGAAGCTACAAAATTACTTTGGCATAAAACTTCGAAACCCCCACCTAATGCCAATCCAGATGGAGCTGATACAACTGGAAATTTTGAGTACTTTAAATGCTTACAGGTTTCTTGAAAATATTTAACAAACTTTTCAATAGATTTAAAATCCCCATTATCTGCAAAGTTCATTGTATAAGACAAGTTAACTCCAGCAGAAAACTGCATTGACTCATTTATAATTATTAGTGGTTTGTCTGTTGCATTTTTTAAACTATCCATTGAGTCATAATCTAATGCGTTAGCTTTCGTGGTAAATTCAACTATGTTAAAGTCATTAAATCTATATATCTCTGCTGAATTATTTTTATCTAACTTTATAGCTCTAGGTTTTATTTTTCCAAGTGTCTCAAGTTCAGTATATTGTTGTCTTTCTCCATAAAAGTTTTCATCCTTGCTTTTGGATAAATTCTCAAGAAACTTATTATTTTCAAAAGCATCTATTCTTTCAAAGAAATTCTTTACTCCAATTTCTTTCAACATTTCAAAAGGTCCTTTAGACCAGTTAAAACCTAGTCTCATTGCCTCATCGATATCATTAAATTTGTCAGTAATTCCTGGAACTAATGATGACGCATATTTTATTATTTTTGAAATTACAGACCAAGCATATTCTCCATACTTATCTTTTCTATTTATTAAATTAACTATATCCATCTTTTCTGATCCTAGATTAAACTTTTGTGACACTGAATATTCACCAGTTTCTAAATTGATACCCTCGAGAACTTTTTTCCCATCGGTTTTATTCATTCTATAGAATCCACCTTTGCCTTTTCTTCCTGTGTAACCAGTTTCAATTAGTTTTTTTACAAGGGGAATTTCTTTTGCAACAACTTGGAAATCATCTATTTCTGGAAGCTCTTTTATAAAGCTTTTTAAAACATCGGCCATCAAATCAATACCAATTAAATCATAAAGACCAAAAACACCAGTTTTTGGTATACCCATAGGTCGACCAAAAACTGCATCAGCTTCTTCAATTGTTAGTTTCATTTTGAAAGCTTCCGTCATTGCTACTTGCATTGCATAAACGCCTATTCTATTTCCTAGAAACCCCGGAGTATCGTTACAGATCAAAGTTCCTTTTCCTAAATCTTTTTCACAAAAATTTTTGAGAGAATTTATCTGCTCTAAATCATTATTTTCATTTTTAACAATTTCTAATAAATCCATATATCTAACTGGATTGAAAAAGTGAGTTATACAAAAATCTTTTTTTTCATCGTCTGAAAGTTTTTCTGACAAGACTTTAATTGGAATTGACGAAGTATTTGAAGATACAATAGACCCTTTTTTTCTTTCTTTAAAAATTTTTTCATAAATATTATGTTTGATATCAATTCTCTCGACTACAGCTTCGACTATCCAGTCTGCCTCTCCAACCTCATTAAAATTATCGTTTATATTCCCAACATTAATATTATTTATTTTTGACTTATCTATTAATAAAGGAGGTCTTGATTTTAAAATTCTATCTCTAGCTTTCTCAGATATTTCTGTTGTTAAATCCAATAATGTTACAGGGACATTAGCATTACACAATTGTGCAGCTATTCCACTTCCCATCGTGCCTGAACCTATAACTACAACTTTATTAATTTTCATATTGAGAAAAAACTTATAGTAAAAATCTTCTTTAAGAGCAACTTAAAGCCGTTAAATAATTATTAAAAATTATCTAATTAATTTTGTAATTGATGGAATTATTGCAACCGCAAGAGCTATTTTAAACAATTCGCTAGGTAAAAAAGGATACAAGCCACCTGCTAATGCTTTATCATATCCAATAACTGAGCCTAAATAACCCACCCCGAGCATAAAAATAATTGAAGTTGCAATAAGAAGTGAAATTAAACTTTTTAAATATGATTCATTAAAATTTCTCTCAGCTAAATAACCGATAAACCATGCTGCAATTGTCATCCCATAAAGATAACCTGCTGTAGGTCCTGTTAAATAAAGTAATCCACCACCTTTAGCAAAGACTGGTAATCCTACAGCTCCCTCTGTTAAATAAAGTAATAGTGTGAAAAAAGCCAATTTAGAACCAAAAGTCATTCCAATAAGAAAAACAACAAATGTTTGCATAGTCATTGGCACTGGCCAAAATGGAACCTGTACTTTTGATGAGATGGCTAAAATTAATGAACCAATTAACATTAAAGATATGTTCTGGTAATATGAATTTATTCTAAAATCTGAAAGTAAGTTTTTAATTAATGTTGAGTTGTTTTTCATAAGTAAAGTTTTAACACAAAATTAAATAAATTTTAAAATAATTAATTTAAATTGATTAAAATTGTTGTTTTTGTAATTCTTTAATAGGTATATGGCATCTAATTGCATTGCCACTGTCAGTTAATTGCCATGGTGGTATTTCTTTTTTACAAATATCTCCAACAATTCTTGAACATCTGCCTTGAAAACTACATCCTTTTTCAGGGGGTCTTTCTTCAACAATATCCTCAGCAACTAATTTAGGTTTTATATCTGGATCTGGTTCAAGAACAGCACCTAATAAAACCTCTGTATATGGGTGAGAAGGAAATTTATATACATCATTTGAAGGCCCTACTTCACAAAGTCTCCCTTGATAAAGTACAGCCACTCTATCACTTATAGCTCTTACAACTGCTAAATCATGTGATACAAAAATATATGTAGTTCCAAAATCTTCTTTTAATTGTTGTAATAAATTTAATACAGCAGCTTGAACAGAAACGTCTAATGCAGATGTTACTTCATCACATAAAATTATATCTGGTTTTGCTGCGAAAGCTCTTGCAACTGCTACTCTTTGTTTTTCACCACCAGATAGTTGTCTTGGATATCTTGACATATAAAATTCTCCAAGTCTTACTTTTTGTAAAAGATCTATAATATTTTTTTTTAATTCTTCACCTTTTAATCCAAAATATAATTTTAATGGTTGTGCAATAATTTCTTCTACTGTATGGTTCGGGTTCAAAGACTCATCTGGGTTTTGAAATATTAATTGAATAATTCTTAAATCATTAGGATCTCTTTCTTTTAAATCAGATGATAAATTTCTTTTTTCATCAAACCTTATTAGACCATCTTTAGTTCTTAGTAGTCCAGCAATAGATTTGAGAATTGTTGATTTTCCACTTCCTGACTCTCCTACTAGAGCTATTGTCTCTCCCTTTTTGATATCAATATTAATATCTTTAACTGTCGGGTTCTCATCAGAAATTCTATTGAAAATTTGATCTAAAAGTTTTTGTTTAGCATAACTTATAGATACTTCTGATAAATTTAATATTTCTTTGTCTAATGATTTATTCTTTATTTTATTAACAGTTTGGCTAACTTCATTTTCGTTCACAAGTTTTTCATAATTAAAACATCTAACACTAGTATTTAAATCTTTTAAAAATTCTAATTTAGGAGAATTATTTTTACAATTATCATCTGAAAAGTTGCATCTATCAAAAAAACTACAGCCGCCTTGAATTGTGCCTGGTTGAGGTTGACTACCAGGCATTGACTCTGGAAGACCGGCTAAAGATAACTTTGGGATAGATTTAAGTAATCCATAAGTATAAGGATGAATTGGTTTTTTAAGGATATCTCTTGATGGACCTTCTAAAACAATTTCGCCTGAATACATAACAATAATTCTATCACTCACTTGAGCAATAGCTCCTAAATCGTGACTTACATAAACCATTGAAGTTCCAGTATCTTTTGCGATAAAATTTAGAAGTTCTAAAACATGAGCTTGTGTTGTTACATCCAATCCGGTTGTAGGTTCGTCTAAAAGAAGTAAATCTGGTGTACCAGCCAATGCCATGGCAACAGCAACTCTCTGTTGTTGTCCTCCTGAGAGTTCATGGGGATATCTTAACGCAATCGTCTCTGGCGAAGGAAGTCGAACTTTATTTAATAATTCAGAAATTTTTTTTTCTCTTTCTCTTTCATCTAAATCTGAGTGTAATTGTAAAGCTTCATCAATTTGATAACCTATCTTTAAATTTGGTGTCAAAGCTTGACCAGCATTCTGTGGAATCATTGCTATCTTTCTGCCTCTGATTTTTTCTAAATCTTTACTTTTCATTTTAAGCAAATTTGAGGAATTAAACTGACATTCCCCTCCAATAGTATAAAGGCCATGCTTAACGTATCCCATCATTGCTAATGCTAATGTGCTTTTTCCTGAACCAGATTCCCCTACTATTCCAACTGTCTCGCCCTTTTTAATATTTGTGCTTATATTTTTTAAAATTAAGATTTCGTCGCCTTTTTTACTTCTAAATCCAATAGATAGATTTTTTACTTTTTGAATTATATCAGTCATCATTAAACAGGGGCTTTTGTTGATCTATCTATGCCTAAAGCTTTAGCAAAAGCATCTGCAGTTAAATTAATACCAATAATTAAACTACTTAATCCAACTATAGGCGCTATTACTGCCCAATAAGCGAAAGACATTAACCCTCTTGCATTTGATATCATTAATCCCCAATCTGGAGTTGGAGGGCTAACCCCAAAACCTAAAAAAGATAGAGAACTAAAACCAAGCAGCATCCATGACCATCGCATAGCACCTTCAACCAAGATTGCATCTCTCACATTAGGAATTATCTCATTCCAAATAATTGAAAAATTACTGTGTCCTCTTGCTCTTGCAGAAACTATAAAATCTTTTGCAATGACATCATGCGTTGCTGCTCTTGCAACTCTTACAATTCCCTTACCATAAAAAAAACCTAAAGCAGGTATCAATACTTCGGTAGATGTACCTAACAAAGATACAATCAATAACATTGCTAAAATCCATGGAATAGATAAGAACGCATCTACAATTCTCATAACTACATCATCAATTTTTCCTCCAACCAATCCACAAAATATTCCTAAAAGACCACCCCACAATAATGCTATTAAAGATCCAAAGAAAGTTATTGTGAGAGCGGTTCTTCCCCCTAAAATTGTTCTAGTAAAAACATCTCTTCCAAGATCATCTGTTCCAAACCAATATTCAGCTGAAGGAGCCTGAAGCATTAAAGTTGGGTCTATAGCTTTAAAATCATGAGGCGCAATATAAGGGCTTATAAATGCAAGAATTATATGAAAAACTAAAATACTAAGACCGATTAGTCCAGATGGTCTTGAAGCCATTGTAATTATAATTTCAGATAATTTTACAAAAGCGCTTTTCTTCTCCTCTTTATAAATATTATCCACTTTCATATTACTTTCTTATTTGTAACGTTTTTAATCTTGGGTTAAGCATTAGTGTCAATAGATCAGCTAATAAATTTATACTTACATAGATAGATGCAAGAATTATTGCTAATGCTTGGACTGTTGGCAAGTCTCTGTTTGAAATTGACTCAATAACTAATCTTCCAAGACCAGGATAATTAAAGACAACTTCAGTTACTACAACCCCACCTAAAAGCCATGCAATAGTCAAGGCTACTACATTAATTGCAGGCAATAAAGCATTTGGTAAAACATGTTTGAAAACCATTTTCCAATAAGGAACTCCTTTTAGAATTGCCATTTGAACATACTCACTTGCCATTACTTGAATTACACTCGATCTTACCATTCGCGCCATGTGAGCTGTCATAATCATTGCTATAGCAACAACTGGTAAAATTATATTTGGTAACAACTCTAAGAAAGATACATCGGTTGGAACTATTACAATACCAGGCAACCACTCAAGCCATATTGCAATAATTAAAATTAATAAAGTAGCACTGATAAATTCTGGAATCGTCATTGCAAATATTGTAACTGTTGAAATTGCAACGTCGGGTAACTTATCTCTCCAGAGAGCAGTGATAATTCCTAAAATTAAAGCTATTGGAATACCTATAAAAATAGCAGCTGATGCTAGTACTAGTGAATTTTTAATTCTAGGTCCTAAAACATCCTTGATAGGCATTTCTCCACTTAAAGAATAACCAAAATCTCCTTGAATAGCATTTAATGCCCACGATACATATCTCTCATATGCTGGAACATTTAAACCAAGCCTTCTATAACAAGCTTCTAATTGTTCACCAAAAGCCTGCCTTTCTAGATAAGTTGTGCAAGCATCCCCAGGTAAAACTTCAGTGCCGACAAATGTAATTATTGATACAATAAATAAAGTAATAAAACCTAATAAAATTCTCTTTATAATTAAAAAAAGCATAACGATATTAAATTTTAAATTATTTATTTTGAAATGAAAGAGGTTTTACAGGCCTACTTAAAGGCCTGTAAAACAAAAGTTATTACTGAACGCTTACTGTGTGCCATCTAATTGAAAAATACTCAACTTCGTCAAGATTTTTCACTCTAGAAGATGTAACAACAAGTCGAGACACATGGTAAGGAATCATTGTTCCAGACTCTTCCCATAATGTTTTCTGAGCATTGATGTATGCTGCTTTTCTTTTGCTAAATTTTAACTCACCTCTCGCGTCAGCTAAATTCTTATCAAAAGAAGCACTTTTATAGTATGACTCGTTCCATTTTGCTTCGCTATGATAAGCTTCATGCAGAATACTATCTGCTGGTCTTTCGTTCCAACGTGTCATTGCTACAGGCTTTTTCATCCAAGTTTCATTCCAATAACTTTTTGAAGGTGTCATTTGAATATCTGCTCTGATGTTAGCTTTAGCGAATTGTTGTTGTAAAACCTCAGCAATAGTTGGCCAAGTTGGTTCTTTTGTAGATACATGAATTGTGAAATCAATACCATCTGGGTAACCTGCCTCTGCAAGTAATTTTTTTGCTGTAGCTGGTTGTGGTGGACAATTCTTTTTCATTCTATATTGATCTGAAGGTGCAACAGGAGTATCACAAGATACAGTTGCTGCTCCAGCCATAACAAGATCAACTAATTCTTGTCTATCCACAGCTATTCTGACTGCTTTTCTTACTCTAGGGTCATCAAATGGAGCTACGTCAGTTCTCATTACCATACCTCTCCAGTTTCCTGTAGGTATAACTGAAACGTTAAATTTTGAATTACCATCAAATATTTTTTTCTGATTGAATGGAACATATCTATTCATATCTATTTGACCTGTCAGCAAGGCTTGAATTCTAGCTTGACCATCTGGGATAGCTATTACATGTACCTCAGCGAGTTTCGGTGCTCCTTCCCAATAATTTGGGTTAGCTTTAAGAATTGTAGTTCCCTCTGCATCAAATTTATCAACCATAAACGGTCCAGTTCCAATACCTGTTTTCCCAATCGTATCGCCTGATCCATTTGGTATCATTCTTAATCTATAATCAGTTAATAAAAGTGGAAAATCTGCGAATGATGTGTTCAACTTTATTTTAACTGTATGTGAGTCAACAACTTCAATATCTGTTACTGCACTCATACTTTTTTTTGCAGGTGAACCAATTTCAGGATCTTTAACTCTCATCAAAGAGTATTTTACATCCTCTGCATCAAAATCAGATCCATCATGGAATTTAACACCTTTTCTTAAATTAAAAGTCCACTCTGTTGCATCTGCGTTACCTGACCAGTCAGTAGCTAACTCGGGAGAAGTAACTCCTTTAAGATCTTTTCTAACAAGACGGTTTTGAGTCATTATTACTACTTGAAATAGTCTTCCTTTAGTAATCGCATCTAAATTTGTATCTTTTCCAAAACCAAGATCATGAGATAACTTAAAAACCCCACTTGAAGCGTTGGCAAATGAAAATGTTACAAATAGTGATACCAATGAAATTGATATCAATTTTAAAATGTTTTTCATAATTTCCTCTCTTTAAAAAAACAAAAGGTAACAATTAGATACTTATATAGCAACAGTCAAAATGGACATTTTTTATTTATTTTATTGGTGTATTCTGATTATCTACAAAAATAATAATGAACAATTTAATCAATAAGTATAGGTTTACTGTAAAACCAGTTAGCCTTGAAAATTCCAATGCATTAGAGCTTGCAAGATCAATTCAGGTTCACCCCTTAACTTATCAAGAATTACCATATGATCCAGAATATTCAAATTACGCAGGAAGATTAACACTTGAAAAATTATCTAATGTAAGTCCTGAAGAAATGTATTGGAAAGCAAGGAGAGAAATTATTTTTAGGCATACAGGAGAACATCCATTTGAAATATCAGGACCAGATTCACTTAAATTTTTACAAAAAATATTTCCGAGAGATATTTCAAAAATCGCTGTGGGAAGATGTTCGTATCAGTTTGCTTGTTATCATGATGGTGGGATGATTACGGATGGTATACTTTTAAGAATTGATAAAGATAAATATTGGTTTGCGCAAGCTGATGGTGATCTATTTTCTTGGTATAAAGCACATTCTAAAAATTTGAATGTAGAAATTAATGATCCAAATGTTTGGGTAAGTCAAGTTCAAGGCCCATTGTCCATGAAGCTACTTGAAAATTTAAGTAATGGTTTTTCAGAGAAAGATTGGAAATATTTTGATTGGAAAGAGTTACAAATTTTAGATCAAAAAGTAATAGTAAGCAGAAGTGGTTTTACTAATGAACTTGGTTGGGAAATTTATTTTAGACCAGAAAACGAAACAGATAAAATTGGTGATTATATTCTCGAGCAAGGAAAAAAATTAGGTATGATTTTGGTGGCTACACCAGGATTTAGATGTAGAAGAATTGAAGCTGGACTTTTATCTGCTGGACAAGATTTTTCAAAAAATACCAACCCTTTTTCAGTTGGCCTTGGAAAGTTTATAAATTTTGATAAAGAGGATTTTATTGGAAAAGATGCACTCATGTCATCAGAGAAAAAATGTATGACTTGGGGAATTAGAGTTGTGTCTGGAACTGCAATTAAAGGAGAGAGTATTAAATTAAATGAAAAAGAGATTGGTAAAATAACCTCAAGCACATGGTCACCTTATCAAGTTTGCGGTGTTGGTATAGTTCACCTTAATAATCATGAAAATGGACCAGGTGATATAGTTTATGTTAAATGCACAGACGGGAAATTACATAAAGGTCAAATCTGTAAATTACCAATGTATGATGAAAAGGGAGAAATAGTAAGAGGTATAGACAGAAATATCCCAAATGAGCCAAAACCTTGGATTGGTGTTTAAGCTTAAATTATTAAAAATATAACTAGTGAAGATCAAAAAAAAAATAATTACTATTGGAGGTGGAGGGTTTACTCATAACCAAGATGATGATCAGGAACAATTCATTTTAGACTGTATCAACAAAAAAAATTGCTCATTAGGATTTTTACCGACCGCTAGTAACGATGACTCAAGCAAAACTAAGCTCTTTTACAAAAGGTTTGAAGTTTCAGGTTTAAATGTGTCTCATTTTAATCTTATCTCTAGTGTAAAAGGTTTTGAAAATTGGCTTTCAAATCTTGATATTGTTTACGTTGGTGGTGGAAATACAAAATTCATGCTGAAATATTGGAAAGAAAATAATTTAATTGAACTTTTCAAAGAAGTTTATAATTCTGGTATAATTCTGTCAGGTGTAAGTGCTGGTGCCGCGTGTTGGTTCGATTGCTTTCTGACTGACTCAGATGGACCTGGATTTAAATCTATAAACGGCATTGGGTTATTAACCGGAAGTTTTACACCACATTATTCGGACTCAAAAAGAGCAGAAAAATATAGAGAAAATATTAAAAACAAAACTTTGCCAGATGGTATTGCTGTTGATGATGGTGTTGCGGTACTTTTTATTGACGGAAAACCAACAGAGGTTTATTCTTCTAGAAAAGGTCATAATGCTTATTTTGTTAATCAAAATAAACAATTTAACTTAAAAGAATACATTAAAATTAATAATGAGTGATAATATTTTACCAAGTCAAAAAATCTTTAGCATAAAAGATGCAAGAGAACTTTCGCGTAAACGTCTTCCCAAATTAGTTTTTGATTTTATTGATGGAGCATCAGGAGATGAGAAACTTGCTGAAATCAACAGTATTGCTCTTGACCAAATAAGACTAGAGCCTAAAGTTTTAAGAAACGTTGAAAAAAGATCACTTAAAAAAAAGGTTTTAGGATATGAATTTAATTTTCCATTTGGTTTTGCTCCTATGGGAATGACTAATTTGTCTTGGCCGGGAGCAGACTCTATGTTAGCCGCTGAAAGTGCAAGAAATAATATTCCAACTTGTGTTTCTATGGCCTCTACTACAACATTAGAAAAGATGTATGAACTCTCAAAAGGTCATTCTTGGATGCAGTTATATATTTTTCAAGATGAGAATTTCGTGATGGAGCTTTTGGAAAGAGCAAAAAATACTGGATATGAAGTGGTAATTTTAACTGTAGATGTGCCAGTTTTGTCTAGAAGAACTAGAGATGATAAAAATGGTTTCTCTTATCCTTTTAAGATAGGTCCAAAACAATTTTTTGATTTTGCAACTCATCCTACTTGGTCTTTATCAACTTTAATAAGTGGAATTCCTAAGCCTATGAATTATGTAACATCAAAAAGTGGAGATGGAATTTTTAAAAGAAAAGAAAGTAGAGGTTCTACTGATTGGAATACACTTAAAAGAGTAAGGGATAAATGGAAAGGTAAACTTATTGTTAAAGGAGTAATGTCTCCTGATGACGCAGTAAAAATAAAAGAAGCTGGTGCAGATGCTATTCAAGTTTCAAACCATGGAGGTAGACAATTAGACAGTGCTACAGCAGCGATAAATATGCTTCCACTAATTAGAAAATCGGTTGGAAGTAATTTTCCTTTAATCTTTGATAGTGGGATAAGAAGTGGAAGTGATATTGTAAGAGCGCTTGCGTTTGGTGCAGATTATACAATGATTGGAAGACCCGTTATGTATGCAATGGGAGCAGATGGAAAAAAAGGATTAAGAAGAATAGTTGAGATTATAAAAGAGGAAGTTAGTACCACTCTAGGGTTGGTTGGATTAAATGATATTAATGATGTAACATCTGAGATAGTAATAGACAATACTATTAATAAGGTAAACTACTAGATGGCTGAGAATAAGATTAGAGGTGGAGCATTATTAGCTAGAGCTCTAAAAGATAAGGGAATTAGTAAAGTTTTTACTCTTGCGGGAGGTTTTTGTAATCCAGCAATTGAAGGATTTGCTGAGTGTCAAATTGAAGTGATAAATACTCCTCATGAACAAATTGCAGGTCATTTAGCAGATGGTAATACAAGAATTACTCGTAAACCATCAGTATGCTTAGTTGGACCAGAGGGATTTACAAACGCAGTTCCCTCTATGATGGAGGCTTGGGGTGAGAGAAGTCCTGTTATTTATATTACAGGTTCAAGCAGTCTTAAAAGGCAAGGTTCAGGTGGTTTTAAAGAAATAGATGATGTTTCAATTGCAGCCCCTTTAACAAAATACAGTGCAAGCATTACCGATGGAACTAGAATAAGAGAGTTTGTCGACAAAGCATATCACATTGCCACCAACGGTTATCCAGGTGCTGTTCATCTTAGTCTACCAGTAGATATAATGTTTTCATCTTTTGCAGAAGAAGTAGGGTTAGAAGAAAGACCATTTTCTCATAAAGCTAAACCTTTAGCAAAAGCTTGGCCAGATCCAAATTCTCTATCAGAAGTTTTAGAGCTTGCTTGTAATGCTAAAAAACCAATTATAATAGGGGGTCATGGAGTTTGGTGGTCGCATTCAGAAAAAAATCTTGAAGCAGCTGGCAATAATTTAAATATACCAATTTTTAATGTCCCATATCATCAAAAATTATTAGGTGAGGAAGCAAATGCTTATATGGGATTGGCAGATATACACCAATATCCTCCCTCAGAATATTCACTACAAAATTCAGATTTAGTACTTGTAGTTGGGGCGCGTTTAGACAATCAAATGAATTTTGGAAATCCACCTTTTATACCTAAATCATCAAAGTTAGTTTGTATAAATGGTTCTCATGAAGAAGTAGAACTTAATAGAGCAGCTGATTTTTGTTTATTAAGTGATCCTGGTGTTTTTCTAGATACATTATCTAATTTAAAGAAAAATAATAAGTGGACTTTAGACACAACTTGGTTCGAAGAAAACAAAAAAAAGAAAAAAGAATGGGTAGATAAATCCTTGAAAGATTTAGAGATAGAGGCTGAGGCATCAAAGAAAAATGGGGGAAAAATTCATCCTCTACAACTTTCATTAGATGTCCAAGAAGCAATGGGCGAAAATGACTGGCTTGTTATAGATGGAGGGAATACACATTTCTGGTCAGAAATTGCAATTAATATTGCAGGTGCAAAAGGTAAAAAATTAAAAGGTATCTTACATCCTGGAACATTTAGTATGTTAGGTGTTGGTGTATCGTTTGCTTTATCTGCTAAAAATCACAATCCAGATTCAAATGTTGTTCTTATAAGTGGAGATGGTGCGTTTTTATCAGGAGGTATGTCTATTGAAAGTGTATTTTATGAAAAAAAACCTATTACTGTTGTAATTGATAACAATGGTGGATTGGCCTCAATTGGACAACAACAAGAAAGATTATTTAAAAGTGGCAAAAGCGTTGCAACTGATTTTAGAGACATCCCATTTCATAAGATTTTTGAAGGTTTTGGAGGGTATGGAGAATTAGTTAATAAAAGAGAAGAGCTAGCACCGGCACTTAAAAGGGCAATGGAAAGTGGAAAACCTGCATGTGTAAATGTTAAAGCAAAACCAGTATTAAGCCCAATAGTCTCTGCAGTTGCAAGCAAAAGAGAAAAGTCATCAATAGAATAAAATGGCAATATTTTCATCACACTTATTAGATGCTACTAATGGATCTCATGCTGGGAATATTGATGTAATAATTTATCAAATAAAAAAAAATGGAGATAAAGAAATTTTCTGTGAAAGTAAATCTGATGATGGTGGTAGAATACATAAAGAATTTGATCTAAGTGATGATGATACCAAGTGCGAATATGAAATGATTTGCAAAACCGGGGATTATTTTTCTGAGAAAAGAATTATTTCTGAAATAAATATTAAATTTAAAATGGAAGATAATAATAAAAAATATCATATACCCATAATAATTTCTAAAAATAGCTACACTGTGTGGTGGTCAAAATAGAATGAGTGGTGAAAATTTAATACATCAAAAAAATATTAAATTAAATATGTCAAGACGTATAAGGCGTACTCCATTTACTAATAAGGTTGAAGAATGTGGCGTGTCAGATTTTACCGTTGTAAACCACATGTTGTTACCAAAAGGATTTAAAAACTCAGTTGAGGAAGATTACTGGCATTTAAGAAAGGAAGTTCAAGTCTGGGACGTATCTTGCCAAAGACAAGTACAAATTTCAGGTCCTGATGCAGCAAAACTTGTACAAAAAATGACACCTCGCTCAATAAAAAAAATGGAAACTGGAAAATGTTTTTATATTCCAATAATAGATGAGACCGCAGGAATGATTAATGATCCTGTTTTACTTAAACTAGACGATGATATGTTTTGGATTTCAATAGCTGACTCAGATATTCTTCTATGGGCAAAAGGTATTGCATTAGGTTCTGGATATAATGTTGAAATAGTAGAGCCAGATGTTTATCCATTGGCTATTCAAGGCCCAAAATCCGAAGACCTTTTGGTTTCAATATTTGGTGAAGACATAAAAAAATTAAAATTTTTCAATTTTAAAGTTTTTGACTTTTTAGGTACAAAACAAATAATCGCGAGGTCAGGTTATAGCAAGCAAGATGGTTTTGAAATTTATTTCAAAGGATTTGAAACTCATTTTAATGAAATTGAACTTGGTGAAAAGCTTTGGGATATTGTTTGGGATAATGGTCAAAAATTTAATATATCTCCAGGATGTCCAAACCTCATTGATAGAATTGAGGCAGGACTTATGTCCTATGGTAATGATTTCACTAGAGAAAATAACCCGCTAGAATGCAATCTTGAGAAATATTGTAAACAAGAAGATGATCATGATTTTATTGGAAAACATGCTTTGAGAAAGATCCAATCTGAAGGAATTAAACAACAGATGAGAGGAATAATTTTTGATGGTGAACCCTGTAAACCAACAGGAGTTCCTTTGCCGGTATACTCAAAAAACAATAAAAAGATTGGACAAATTGCTTCCGGAATTTATTCCCCAAGAATTAAGAAAAATATAGGTTTATCAATGATAAATAGAGATTTTTGGGATTTGGGGAACGAAGTTTTTATAAACACTTTTAATGGAAAAAACAGAAAAGGCATTATAACTTCTTTACCATTTCCTGATTAACCTTATATTTAAATTATGTTTAAACCAGTTATAGCAGGATTTTCAAGATCACCTTTTACTATGGCTAGAAAAGGTGCCTTAATAGACTCAAAACCAGTTAATCTATTAGCAGAAGTAATTAAAGATTTAGTATCAAAATCAAATGTTAAAAAAGATGACATTGAAGATATCGTAGTTGGTTGTGCATTTCAAACAGGAGAACAAAGTTTTAATATCGGAAAGTTGACAACTTTTCTAAGTGGTATGAATGTTAAAACCTCAGGCATGACAGTAGATAGATGGTGTGGTTCATCAATGGAGGCTATTCATATTGCAGCAGGTAAAATTTCTTTAGGTGCTGGAAAGGCGTTTGTCTGTGGAGGGGTAGAAAGCATGACAAGAGTAAATACTGGTTTTGAACCAATCCCCTACCCTGAAAGTAAGGCAGATAATCCACATGTTTATTTTTCAATGGGAACAACTGCAGAAAATGTTGCTAGAAAATATAACATTTCAAGAAATGAACAACAGGAGTTTGCTATATCAAGTCATCAAAAAGCACATGAAGCACAAACCAAAGGGAATTTTAAGAATGAAATTGTATCAATTGGTGATTGTGATACTGATGGAAACATTAGACCAAATAGTACAATGGAAAAATTAGATGGTTTAAAACTTGCTTTTGACGAAAATGGAACAGTTACAGCAGCAACTTCATCACCATTAACAGACGGTGCTGCGGCAACTCTAATTTGTGAGGAAAATTATGCAAGAGAAAATAATTTAAATATTTTAGGAAGAATAGTATCTACAGCTGTTGAGGGTTGTGACCCTGATTATATGGGTCTAGGTCCAATTGGTGCATCAAAAAAAGCTTTAAAGAGAGCTAACTTATCAGCTGATCAAATTGATATTGTTGAATTGAACGAAGCTTTTGCTTCTCAATCATTAGCGTGCATTAAAGATTTAGGTATAGATAAAAATAAAGTTAATTTAGATGGTGGAGCTCTTGCCCTCGGGCATCCACTTGGTGCAACAGGTGCAAGAATTACTGGTAAAGCTGCTGATTTATTAAAACGAGAAAATAAAAAATATGCTCTTTCTACTCAGTGTATTGGTTTAGGAATGGGAATTGCGACAGTAATTGAGAGTGTCAATTAAACTATCTATTTATTCCTCTTAACCTCTCAGATCTTCTTCTTAAAAGTTCAGCAGTTAATAAAATTAATACTGATAATATAATCAAACAGGTTGCAACAGCTAATATTGTCGGACTTAATTGTTCTCTAAGCCCAGTCCACATTTGTATTGGAATTGTAGTATTATCTAAGCCAGCTAAGAATAATACAACGACCACCTCATCAAAAGAGGTTACAAAAGCAAAAAGACCACCAGAAATAACTCCAGGTAATATTAAAGGTAAAGTAATCTTCATAAATGTATTGTATGGACTACTTCCAAGACTTGAAGCAGCACGTGTAATACTGTGATCAAAACCTGAAAGTGTTGCAGTTACAGTTATTACCACAAACGGAGTTCCAAGAATTATATGTGCCAATATAATACCTAAATGAGTTGCTGCCAAACCTACCTTTGCCATGAAAAAGAAAATCGCTACCCCAGAAATAATTAGCGGAACTATCATTGGTGAAATTAAAATTGCCATTATCAAACCCTTGTAAGGCATATGTCTACTGCTTAAGCCTAATGCAGCAAGAGTACCTAAAATAATTGATCCCAATGTAGCAAAAATTGCAATTATAAAACTATTTCTTGCAGCCAAACCCCATGGATTTTTTGTTCCATAAATCATATCCTTGTACCATCTTAAGGAAAATGCATCAGGATCTAACCTTTTCATTCCATCTGAGAAAACCAAGAACTCCTCGGCATTAAAAGACAACGGAAAAATTACAAATAAAGGAGCTATCAAAAAGAAAAAGACACAACCACATATTAATAAATAAAAGTAATGCCAAATTCTATAATGCGGTTCTGTATACTTTGGTAATGCCATAATTAACCTAATTTGATGTTATCAACTCCCACAAGTTTATTGTAGATCCAATATATTACTAACACGCCTGTTAAAAGCATCAGTCCCATTGCAGATGCAAAACTCCAATCTAAAGTACTTTTCATATGATATGCTATTTGATTACTAATAAGTGTTCCAGATGCACCTCCAACAAGTGCTGGTGTAATATAATAGCCAATTGCTAAAATAAACACTAATAGACAACCTGCGCCTATTCCTGGAATTGTAAGTGGAAAATAAACTTTAAAAAATGCAACTGCTGGAGTTGCACCTAGAGACTTACCTGCTCTCATAAGACTTGGAGAGATAGTTTTCATAACACTGTACAAAGGTAAAACCATAAAAGGTAAAAGTATTTGAGTCATTGCTACGTAAGTCCCAGTTTTATTATACATCATCTCAGGTCTGTTATCGTCTGCAACAAGACCTGTCCAAACAAAGAAATCATTCACAATCCCTTGTTGCTGTAACAAAATCATCCAACTGGCGGTTCTTACAAGTAAAGAGGTCCAGAAAGGAAGAAGAACACAAATCATAAGTAAATTACTATATTTCATTGGCAAAGTTGCCAGTAAATGTGCAATTGGGTAAGCCATCAAAAAACAAAATAAAGTAACAAAAAAAGCTACCTCCACTGTTCTTATCCATAATATTCTATGAATTCTTCTATCCTCAGAAACCTGAACAATTTTTCCATCTTCATTAGAATACATGTCTACACCTTTAAGGTATTTTGAATATGTATAAGATGGAGCTCTTCTTTTAATTGCTCTCCAATATTCTACATTTCTCCATCTTTTATGAACTTTCATAATTTGTTCTTTATAATTTCCCTCTTCAAATTTCTTTTGTTTTCTTGCTAGTTTTTTTAAAACACTCTTAAATCCATTTTTTTCATAGTTTAATTGTGTCTGTAATTTTCCTGCTGTTTTGTTTTTAACTAGAATTTTATAGTCTAAATAAAATGCTTCAAAGACTTCCTCTGGTGGAAGTTCTTTACCATCCCAAGTTTCCATTGCTTTATAAGTTTTGGGAAGCATGTTTGTAACCATTTTGTCGTCTATACTTCTAGAAAACATATCTCCGATTGGAATCATGTATGTAATTATTAAAAACAATAATAATGGCGCAACCAGTAGAAAAGCTTTAATTTTATTTTTCTTTTCTGCCTGTTTAAGACTCTCCTCTAAAGGAATTCCATCTGTTGTTAAAATTTTTCCTGTTTCTGAGCTCATAAAAAAAAGGGCGGTTAAAATAACCGCCCTTAATATAATATAAAATTAAAGTGTTTAAAACTTTAATTATTTAATACTAGCTTTCATAGCTTCCCATTTTTCACCAAGCTCTGTGCCATTGTCAGCCCAGTACTCAGCGTCTACTAAGAAGTATCTTTTTAAGTTGTTTGGAGCTGTTGGCATATGTGGAACCATATTTGTTTTTCCATCTTTGTACCACGGCTCTCCTGCTTCCATAACTGCAATTGATGATTTTCTCCAAGGAGCGTATGCAATATATTTTGCACTTCCTGCTAACATTTCAGTGTTAGTCATCATTGCTAAAGCTTTCATAGCGTCAGCTTGGTTTGGTCCACCTTTTACTAATGCAAAATATTCATAGTCAAGACCTTGTCCATCCCAAACTTGAACTATTGGAGCACCTTCTCCAACTGCTGCATTGAAAAATCTTCCATTCCAACCAGTTGCCATTACAACTTCACCACTCATTAATAATTCTGGTGGTTGAGCTCCTGCTGACCAAAATACACATCCGCCATTTGGATCTTCACAAAGTGCTTTGATCTTATTCATCGCTCTATCAACATATGCTGGGTCTTCTAATTTTTTGTAGATAAATTCTCCACCTTTACCCATTTTTACACCATCTGCTGCTAAAGCAATTTCTAAGTTAGTTAAGGCACTTTTGTAAATTGCTCTTTTTCCAGGAAATCTTTTTGTGTTAAAGAAATCTTTGATAGTCTTTGGAGTGCTTTTTAATAGATCACTATTATAAGCATAGTTCCAAGAATATAAGATATTTCCTACCGCACATTTACTTGGCATATCAGTGAAGAAGTCTTCACTTGCAGGCGTACCATCTGGTGCTGGTGGAAAGTCTTTGTCAAAATCAAATTCAACAAAAATTCCTTCATCACAACCATTAATAGTATCGTAAGCGAATACGTCTATAATATCCCATGTGATTGCTCCTGCTTCTATTTGCGCTTTAATTTCTGAAAGTCCACCAGAATAGTCAACCCACTCGATTGGTATACCCAATGCTTTCGATGTTGGATCTCCATATCCTAACTTTTGACTTTCTGTGTATGCTCCACCCCATGATGCAACAACTACTGCAAAAGCGGATGTAGATACAGAAACTGCAAATGTTAAAGCAAGTAATAATTTACTTAATTTTTTCATTTATCCTCCGTTTAAACGTTTTTTTTATAAAAAAAGGAGTACAGCAACATAGAATATAAGAGTCAACAGGTGATTTTGGCGAAAATGTAATAATTACGCTTATTTTGGGTCTAAAGCTCTAGCGTCATGACTGTTCCAACCAATATTAATTTCATTACCAAGTTTTATATCTAGGTTTTGAGAACTATTTGGAACTTTCAATATAAATTCTGAATTACCAAGTAAATTTAATCTAACTCTAGTATGATCCCCATGATAAATGACTTCCTCAATTTTTCCTTTTTGATTATTATCCATTTTATCTTTAGGGTTAATCAATGCTCGCTCTGGTCTGATTGATACTGTAGTTTTTTCTCCAACAGATTTAACTGAAATTGGATTAGCAATTATCTCACCCTTTTCTAATTTAACTTTACATGTTCCATTTGAAATTTCAGAAATTTCTCCACCAAAAGTATTATTTTCGCCAATGAATTCTGCAACAAAAGAGTTAACTGGTTCTTCATATAACTTATCAGGGCTTGATAGTTGTTGAACTTTACCATCATTAAATACCGCAATCCTATTTGACATCGTTAAAGCCTCACCCTGATCATGAGTTACATAAACTACTGTTACACCAATATTTTCATGAATGTGTTTAATTTCGTATTGCATGCTTTCTCTTAAATTTTTATCCAACGCCCCTAAAGGTTCATCCATTAAAACAACAGCTGGATCAAAAACTAAAGCTCTCGCAACTGCAACTCTTTGTTGTTGACCACCTGACAGTTGACCAGGCATTCTGTTTGCAAATCCACCCAGTGAGACCATTGATAAAGCTTTGTCTACTTTTTTCTCTATGTCCTCTTGAGACATTTTTCTTACCTTTAACGGAAATGCTAAATTTTCAAAGACTGTCATGTGAGGAAATAAAGCATAGTTTTGAAAAACCATTCCGATCCCTCTTTTATGTGGTGGAATATTAGAAATTGGATTATTATCTAAAAATATTTCTCCATTGGTTGGAGTTTCAAAACCAGCAAGCATCATTAAACATGTCGTTTTTCCTGAACCAGAAGGTCCAAGCATTGTTACAAACTCGCCTTCTTCAATATCTAAATTCAGATCTTTTACTACTAATACTTTTCCGTCGTAACTTTTGTCTACTTTATCAAATTTTACGAAATCAGCTTTTTTTGACATAAGATAGTTTTTAAAACATTTAGTTATGTTATTTGCAACAGTTAATTAACTCTTTATATTTAGCTCTTTTGGATAATTACAAAATAATTCACATCCATTGTCAGTAACTCTTATAGATTCTGATGCTTCGACTCCCCAATCACCAAATTGCATTACAGCTATCATATGAAAACAAGAATTTGGAACTAATTCTGTCATTTCTTCTTTATATATATTTAAAGTATGTTCACCCCAGTCTGGTGGGTAACCAATACCAATTGAGTAACCTGTTCTAGACTTTTTCTCTATTCCATATTTGTCTAAAACTCCCCAAAATGCTTGAGCAACATCATTTGCAGTATTTCCAGCTTTTGTTACTTTAATTCCAGCTTCTAGAGCTTCAATAGTCTTTTTCATCGTATCAATTTTTAGTTGATCAGGTTTTCCTAACAAAACAGTTCTTGCCATTGGAGCATGATATCTTTTGTAAACTCCAGATAACTCTACAATTGTTGCTTCACCCTCAACAAACTTATCTTGAGTAGCGGTTAAATGTGAAGCTGAGGTTCCCTTCCCTGTTGGAAGGAGTGTTGCAATACTCGAATATTCTCCTCCAAACTTTGGTGTCCCATAAAATAAAGTTTTTTGAATTTCTCCAACAGCATCGCATTGTCTTACACCAGGTTTAATTACTTCCATTGCAGTTTTCATCCCTTTTTCTGAAATCAATGCAGCATTTTTCATATATTTTATTTCTGCATCAGATTTTGCAAATCTTGCCCAGTTGACTAAACGTTCTGAGTCTTTAATTTTTGCGTTTGGTAAACCTTGTTTTATCTTTTCATAGCAAAAAGCTGTGAAGTAATGGGCATCCATTTCAACACCAATTGAAAGTTTATCCCATTTTCTATCTTTAATTATTTTTACTAAATAGTCATAAGGATGTTTTGGCCATTTGTGAATATAATTTTCGTCATAAACAATTATATTTTCATCTTTAAGATAAGTTTTTATATAAGCGCCTCCAGCATCTTGTGCTCTTACAAAACAAAGAGGTTCGTCTGCATTTATATGAACAATTGCACATTGAGCATAATAAAAAGACCATGCATCATAACCAGTCAAATAGTTCATATTATTAGTGTCATGAGAAATTAAAAGTTCAATGCCTTTTTTTTCCATCATTGACTGGACTTTTTTTAATCTTTGTTTGTATTCCTCTTTGGCAAATGACATAAATTTCTATTTGAATAATTTTCCAAAACCTTCAACTAGATTATTTTTATTTATTTGGACTAGAGTATCCCAGATTAAAGCCTGGTTACTTGATAAAACAATTGTATTTAATTTTTTTTCAAGTTTATCAATTATTGGTAGTACTGGTAAAGCTGTACAAGATACAAATAATGCTTCCGCGCCGTTTAAATCTATTTTAGACAACACATCATACAAATAATTTTGATCTACTTTACCGATATCGTAGTCTGCCTCTATATCAAAATAAGAATTGGAAGTTATTTCAAATCCTTCAGATTTAAAATATTCTATAACATCATCATTAAGTTTTTTACTGTATGGAGTAAATAAACAAAGCTTACTTATATTTAATTTCTTTAAAGCTTTTATAGCAGCAGTACTTGGTGTTGTAACCTCTGCCATTGGTTTTGCTGCTTTTACCTTTTGTTCTATAGAATTGTAACCCGCAGCTATTGTTCCTGAAGTGCATCCATAGACAACACAGTCTATATCCTGGTCTGGAAGAATATCTTTTGCAACATCAGTTACTTTATCTGACATTTTAATCAGATTTTCTTTTGTTAAAGGATTATAGCACTCTATTCTATTAACAAAAAAATCAATTTCTCTATCCTTTATTACATTAATAAAATCTCTCTCAATCATAAAATCACTTGCAAGAGCAATAAGGCCAACTCGTGGATTTGATTTACTTATGTATTTTGGTTCTATTTTTGTTGAATTCATAATTTAAAAAAGAGAATATATCATAAGTTCTTGAATAATCATTAATATTAAATGAATTGAATGAATTTTAAAGACACTCTAGTTGCATCACTTGTTCCTATCTTTTTAGGTTTTGGTTTTGTAATTGCAAAACCTGCTTTTGAATCTTTTCCTCCAATACTTTTAATGGGATTAAGATTTATTTTTGCTGCTTCTATTTTAATTTGGTGGTTTCCAATTCCAAAAGGTTTCTTAAAAAAAATCTTTTTTGCTTCATTTATAGCAAACACCTTACAATACAGCATTACCTATACTGGTTTAAATTTTATAGATGCATCAGCGGCAGTATTATTAGTACAAACAGAAGTTCCATTTGGGGTTATATTTGCTTTTTTCATGTTGAAAGAGAAACCAACTTTAAGAGCTTTAGTTGGAATTGGAATTGCCTTTATAGGAGTTTATATTTTAACTGGCTCACCTAATTTAGATGGAAAGCTATTTGGTATCGCTCTTACTATTCTAGGTTCAGCAATATGGGCACTCGGTCAAGTGATTGTTAAACCTTTGAGTAAAGAAATTAATCCTTTAGCTTTAGTTGCTTGGCTTGCATTATTTTCCGGACCCACTTTAATATTAATTTCTGCAGTAATTGAAGGTGATACAATATCATATTTATCAACTGCTAAATTTAATCATTGGTTAATAGCTTTTTACATTGGATTTATTATGCAACCTATAACTTATGGATGCTTTTATTATGTTCTAAAAAATAATCCGTTATACAAAGTGTTACCTATAGTAACTATGGGTATACCGCCGACTGGATTGCTTGCAGCAATATTTTTATTAGGCGAGAAACCAACTAGTGAATTATTTATTGGAGGAGTAGTAATAATATTTGGTGTCGTAATGATATTATATAAAAAGAAAGAGGAGGTAAATTAATGAAGATAGGATTTATTGGCTTGGGAAATGTTGGAGGAAAACTAGCTGGGAGTTTATTGAGGAATAAATTTAATTTAACAGTTAGAGATTTAGATAAAAATTTAACAAAACAATTTGAAGCTTTGGGGGCTAAAATAGCAAAATCTGCTAAAGAGCTAGCTGAGGAAGTTGATTTAATAATAACTTGCCTTCCTTCTCCTGAAATTTGTGCAGAGGTGATGGAAGGTCAAAACGGAATATTAGAGGGTCTTTCTGAAAATAAAATATGGTTGGAAATGAGTACTACAGATGAATCAGAGGTAAAAAGAATTGGTAAAAAAGTAATCGAAAAAAAAGCAATACCTTTAGATGGTCCAGTAAGTGGAGGGTGCCATAGGGCGGCTTCAGGAAATATAGCAATATTTGTTGGTGGAGACAGGTATGCATTTGAAAAGATTTTACCTGCTTTAACAGTAATGGGGTGTAAAATATTACATACAGGAGAATTGGGCACAGCGTCTGTTCTTAAAGTAATTACAAATTATTTAGCTTCCACACATTTGGTTGCTCTTGGGGAGGCATGGACAGTAGCCAAAAAATCAAACCTAGATCTAACGAAAGCTTATAAAGGAATTGCTGTGTCATCAGGAAATTCATTTGTTCACGAAACTGAGAGCCAAGTTATTTTAAATGGCTCTTATAATATAAATTTTACGATGGACCTTGTTTTAAAAGATACGGGTCTATTTGATGAACTCGCAAAAAAATTAAATGCACCTTTGGAAATTTCTCCTAAAATAGTTGAAATATTTAAAGATGGCCAAAAAAAATATGGCTCAAGAGCTTGGTCATCGATGATTGTAAAAAGAATGGAAGATCTAAATGAAATTGATTTTAGAGCTGAAGGGTTTCCTGAGGAATTGACAGATAACGAGCCTGAAGAAAAAGGTTATGAAATTTAAATTCTGTGTTAAAGTACATTTATGATTGAAAAGAAAAATTTTTATATAAACGGAAAATGGATTGCACCGGTTAAACCTAATGATTTTGATGTAATTGATCCATCAACCGAGGAGGCTTTTGCTGTAATATCTTTAGGATCAATTGAAGATACAGATAAAGCTGTAAGTGCTGCTAAAGTGGCATTTGAAACCTGGAGAGAAACCTCGAAAGAAGAGAGAGTAAAATTATTAGAAAAATTTTGTGAAATTTATAATAGAAGATGGGATGAAATGGTTGAAGCACAATCAATGGAAATGGGTGCACCATTAGATTTTGCATCAGAGATACATACTAAAATGGGGGCAGATATATCCAAAAATGTAATAGATATTTTAAAAGATTTTAATTTTGAACATCAGTTTGATCCAAAATCAAACAATCAAATTAGATATGAGCCAATTGGAGTTTGCGGATTAATAACGCCATGGAATTATCCAATGAACCAAATAGTACTAAAAGTTATACCAGCGCTTGCAGCAGGTTGCACAATGATTTTAAAACCATCAGAAGTAGCTCCAGTATCAGGTGTTTTGTTTGCGGAAATAATTGACGAAGCTGGATTTCCTCCAGGTGTGTTCAATTTAGTTAATGGTAACGGTGAAGTAGTTGGGAATCATATATCTGGTCATCCAGATATTGATATGGTCTCATTTACAGGATCTACAAGAGCAGGAAAATTGATACAGAAAAATGCAGCAGACACAATTAAGAAGGTCACACTTGAACTTGGCGGCAAAGGTGGAAATATAGTTTTTGAGGACTCTTATCCAGATGCTGTAAGGGACGGAGTTAGGACTATAATGAGTAACACTGGACAATCTTGTGATGCTCCAACACGAATGCTAGTTCAAAGATCAATTTATGATAGAGCAGTAAAAGAAGCTGTAGATGAAGCAAATAAAATTAAAGTAGACGTGGCATCTAAAAAAGGCGATCACATTGGACCCTTAGTGTCCAAAGTTCAATATGATAAAGTTATTAATCTTATTAATGAGGGAATTAAAGAAGGTGCAACTCTTGCTGCTGGCGGGCCCGATCTACCAAATGGTCTTAATAAGGGGTATTTTGTTAAACCTACGATTTTTACAGACGTCAACAACGATATGAAAATTGCTAGAGAAGAAATATTTGGTCCAGTACTTTCAATTATTCCATTTGATACAGAAGAAGAGGCAATAAAAATTACAAATGATACATCTTACGGATTAGGTAACTATTTACAAACTGAAGATAAAGAAAAAGCAAAAAGAGTAGCAAGAAAAGTAAGAGCAGGAACAGTCTATATCAACGGTCAAGGAGCCGAAACTGGAGCACCTTTTGGAGGATTTAAGCAATCAGGAAATGGTCGAGAGGGTGGACTATGGGGTTTTACTGAATACCTAGAGGTTAAGGCAATTACTGGTTGGAATTAAAAAATTATATTCAAAATAATTGAGGTTGAGATGATTGGTTATGTAATGGTAGGAACAAATAATTTAGATGCTGCCATCAAATTTTATGATGAAGTTTTGGAAGTTATTGGGCTAACAAGAAACGAAACTGTAGAAAATGATTATGCTGCATATGGAAAGAAAGATACAAACGAAATAGAGTTTTACATAACAAAACCGTTTAATAAAAAAGAAGCAACTTTTGGAAATGGAACACAAGTATCATTTATAACATCTTCAAGAGTTATTGTTGACAGATTTCATGAAACAGGACTAAAAGCTGGAGGTACTAGCGAAGGATCAGGAGGTGAACGACCAGAGGGATCAGGAGTTTATTATTCTTACGTACGTGATCTTGATGGAAATAAAATTTGCACCTTTACAAATAGCAAGGAATAATACTATGTCTTATTCATCAATTCATGAAAAATTAGAAAATAAAAAAACTATTATTTTAGATGGTGGAATGGGCGCTGAATTAGAAAAGAATGGCGCTAAAATGGATGAAAAAATGTGGTGTGGAAAATGCTCAGTAGATCATCCAGAATTAGTAAGAAAAATTCATGAAGATTATATAAAAGCGGGTGCTGATGTAATAACTACCAATACATATAGTACTACACCTATATCGATGAGACAGTATGGTTATGAAGACTCGATTGAGGATTTTAATAGAAAAAGTGTTCAAGTTGCAAAAGAAGCAATTAAAAATTTAAATAAAGATGTTGCTCTTGCTGGAAGCGTTTCAACTTTTGGTAATTTTTATAAACTTGGAGTAAAAGCAATGATACCTGGCTTTGATGAGCAACTAAAAATATTATCAGGTGAAGGAGTAGATTTAATTATTTTAGAGGCTATGTCTTCTCAGGCAGATATTGTGGAAACAATGCTAAACTGTTCTACAAAGATAAGTATACCAGTTTGGTTGTCAGTATCATGTGTAACGAATGATCAAAATCAAATAATGCTCGGGTACAACGATACAATTGACTCTGATACTCATGTTTATGAAAATTTTGAAAAATCTATAAATAATTTTAAAAAAATTCATAACGGTCCAATTTTAGTAGCTCACTCTGATATTAAAACTACAGGTAATGCAATAAAAACTGCGAGAGAAAATTTTGATGGAGTTATAGGAGCGTATCCAAATAAAGGATATTATGAAAAACCACATTGGAGATTTATAGATGATATGACTCCTGATGATTATTTGAATGAAGTAAAAACGTGGATTAAAGATGGAGCTCAAATTATAGGTGGCTGTTGTGGAATAGGAGTTGATGAAATTAAAGCCATTTCAATTTTAAAAAACTAAAGTATAAATTAAAAAGTAATGAAAACATTTATTGGTGGAATTGGTTGTTTCTGGGATGAAACTAAGTACGAAGGTATTAGCGGTATAATCTCTACTGAATGTGGTTACTGTGGAGGGGATGATCCTAATGTAACCTATAAAGCTGTGTGCGGGGGTGACACTGGCCATATTGAAGTTGTAAAAGTTCAATATGATGAAAAAGAAAAATCATATGAGGACATGGTTAACCTATTTTTTGAATTGCACGACTCTACACAAGTAAATCGGCAAGGTACTTATGTAGGAATTCAATATAGATCAGAAATATTTTATAATACTGACGAAGAAAAAAAGATTGCTGAAAAAGTGTTAAACGAGGTGAATAAAAAATTAGATGGCAAGGTATCAACAAAAATATCCAAGGAAAAAAATTATTGTAAAGCAGAAGGATATCACCAGAAATACGAACAAAAAAAATCTTTAAAATATTGAAAATAAAAAAATTAGCTTTTGTTAAAAATCCTGAATTAGAAACAATTAGAGATAATAAGTCTTTATGGAATCTTCCAAAAACTAGAAGATTTGGTTATAGAAATTTACATAAAATAAATCGGTACAGTCTTTATTTAAGATCTGATCTAGTATTAAGACTAAAGTCAAAACCTAATAATAAAATTAGTAAAATTCCATTGGTTAAAAAAATGATCAAAAATAAATCTTTTTGCTCTTTAATCGTTGGCAAAGGTCAAAATATATTATTTGAAAAATATGCTAAAGATTTCAAAAGAAATCAACCGCAGACAATAATGTCAATAACTAAAATGTTTATTAACTTATTTGTTGGTGAACTTATTAAAAATAAATCAATAGATTTGAATAAAAAAGTTTCACATTATTTGCCTAAAATCGGAAGTGGTTACGCTGAAGCAAGAATACAAGATGTTTTAAATATGAATATTATAAATTCCTATACCGAAGATTATACTAAAGCATATTCCTCTTCATTTTTACATGAGCCAGTTGGAGGTTGGAGACTACCAAAAAATTTAAAAAATTATTTAAGCCAAGAGGAATATTTAAATTCAATTAAAAAAATTAAAAACAAAAGTTTAATAAATAGTTCAGAATATGCATTTTATAAATCAGCAAATACTGATGTAGTGGGATTAATTGTAGAAAAGGTAAGTGGAAGAACTTTAAGAGATTGGGTATTGTCGGTAGTTGAAGCTGCTGGATTTGAAGAAGGCTTATATATTGCTTCTGATAGATATGGGATGCCATGGATGTCAGGTGGTGGTTGTTTAATTGCTAGGGATTTTTTAAGAATGGGTTTGCTTTTTGCTAGAAAAGGTATGGGAGTTGGAAATAGAAAAGTTGGATCACCTTCTTATTTTGACAAAACAATTAAAAATTTAGGACCTAAATACATGGAATTATCAAAAAATAAATATTTGTATTACTCTAATTCAACAATGGTATCAGGTAACATGATTGGACACTCTGGATATGGAGGTCAGTTTTTAGCAACAAATTTTAAAACTGGCAAAGTTGCTGCATTTTTTTCAGTATTGGAAACAAAATCTGCAACAAAAGAGAGTTATAAAGTTGATATGATTAATATGTTAATAAATTTAGTTAATAATTAATATTTAAATTAAGAATACCTTGAAATTAATTTTTTCAGATGATTATCTGTAACACCACAACATCCTCCAATAATTTGAATTTGGTCATCAATTAGTTTTTCACATTCATCAGCAAATTCATCCTCTGCGTGTGTCACTGTTGCCTTATGTGTTTTTGTATCAAACTTATGTATCTCTGGATAAAACATAATTGGGCCCTGCCAATTATTTTTAATCACCTTCAATCCATCAAGGGCATCAACAAGCCAAGTATGCATAATACCATAAACATCTCCGCCCATATTCGTAAGAGATTTTATAATATCATCTAAAAAAACAATCTTATCATCAGGAATAAATTTTGGTTGCTCTTTGTATATACTTTCATCATAAATAAGTGATTTTTCTTTTTCAGCTCTAAAATTTCTTCCAATAACGTTATTATCGAATTTACTTATACAGCAACTTAGTCCAACCCAAACAGGTAAACCAGTTTCTAATGCAGAGCTAAGTAAGATTTTTGAGTGATCTATATCTAATATCATTTCTAGAATTAAAACATCGACTCCTTCTTCTTTTAAGATTTTAGCAGCCTCTTTATAATTTCTCTCTTCCTCTCTAAATGAAGGTAAGTACTTTAGATCTGGAACAAATTCATTTTCCTTTAATGAGAAAAAATTCGACATACTACCTGCTATTCCAACTATATTTTCTTTCCTCTTATTCTTAATTGCCTTTTTGGCTATTTCTACAGATCTAACAATAAACTCTTTTGTTTTATCACCTCTATTAATACTATTCATATTGTGTCTTGTGGTGCTAAAAGTGTTTGCTGTAATAAGATCACAGCCTGCATCCATAAAATTTTCATGAACTTGTCTTACAATTTCTGGCGCTGAGATTGTTGCTAATGCAGAAAAAGCTGGTGTCATCTCACCTCCTAAATTTGCAATCTCAGACCCATTTCCACCATCTAAGAATATTTTTGAATTTGATTTAAACTTTTCTTTAAAGAGCATCTATTTTTCTTCTTTTGGTGCTAGAACAACAGCTAATACTCCTCCTACAACAATCATTGTACTTCCAACAACTTCTCTCCAACCAAATGTTTCATCTGTTAAAATGCCAGCCGATATAACTCCAACTACTATTTCGCTTAAATATAATATTGCACAAAGGCCTGCACCTAAAACAGATGGAGACCACATTATAACTACTCCGGTAGGAATAAAATAAAATACTGAAATAAGAACTAAAAAAGTAAACATTGATGCAAAAGCTTCAAACGGTGGCATCGGTCCTAAGTAATCTTTTAAAATAAAGCCAGCAAAAATATTAAATATTGTCCCATAAAAAAAGAAAGAAAAGATTACCGGAAAGACACCGTCTGTTTTGGAAATTTCTAAACGCACTAACCCAGCCCCAAATAGTACACCTCCTAGTAATGCCAACCAATCTCCTGCATTTTGTGGTAATGGTATGATATTAGATTGACTGAAAACTACCCACAAACCCCCAAGTGCTAAGCTTAAAGTTAAAACTCTTTCTAAACCTGGTCTTTTTTTTAAAAAATATATTTCAAAAATAGTCGTCCAGACAGGTATCATGTAAAACATGATCAATGCTCGTACAACATCTGTAAGCAAGAAACTTAATGCGTAACATATAAAACCACTGCCCGTTAAAAAACCAACAAAAGGAATTTCTAAACCAGATGTACGACCTTTATACTTTCTCCACAAAGAGATGGGTGTAAGTAATAAAATTCCGATCATCATTTGAGAAATTGTTCCCCATCCTCCAGTAAGTCCTCCATCTTCTAAAATTCTTTGAGGTAGCCAATAAACTCCCCATGATCCAGCAGCTATTGCTAATGCAAAAGCTATTTTAAAATGATGTTTGTGTCTGACCATTAGTTTAATTTTGGTTTAATTTTAGAAAAATTAAAAATTTCTTCATATCTTTTTGCAAAAGATATCACTTTTAAATCTTCTTTTTGTTTTGCTATAATTTGAATACCTATTGGAAATCCTTCTTTATTAAAACCAATAGGTAAAGAAATTGATGGTAAGTAAAAAAGACTAGCAAATATATGTATTTCAATCCATCTATGATAAGTATCCATTAATTTATCATTAATTTTTTCTGGGTGTCTTAAATTTTTATCAAAAGGAAATGATTGTTGAGATGGTAAAGCTAAAAAATCAAAATCACCAAATAAACTATTTACATCATTTGATAACTCAATTCTTGAGTTAAGAGCAGATTTTACATCTTCATCTGTAAGTTTGATACCTTTATTGTATTCCCATATCGCTTGTGGAGTCATCTCATTAATATCTTTTATATTCATTGTAATAATATCCTCATAAATACTTTTTGCTCTCAACGTTCCCCAGCAATTCCATAATTTATGAGCATCTATTTTTGGTTTTAAGTTTTCAATTATAACTTTATGCTTTTCAAGATTGTTAAGTTGTTTGTTACATATTTCAATTATCTCAGGATCATATTGATAATTTTCATTCATATTAGATAACCATCCAATTTTTATTTTTGAAAATTCCTGGTCACTTAAATTAACCTCACTAAAAGAATTATCTAAACTGAAAGAAATTGGATCTTCTTTATGTTCTCCAACTATGACATCTAAAAAAATAGACATATCATCAGGTGTTCTGGCTAGACATCCTGGTGTTGAAATTACTGGAAGATTTTTCTTTTTTTCATTTGTTCGATAATCGGGAAGTAATCCTGGTGTTGGTCTAAAACCATAGACATTTGCATAAGCAGCAGGTGTTCTACAAGAACCCATCATATCTGTACCATCAGCAAATGGTAGTAAATTTGCTGCAACTGCAACACCAGCTCCACCACTTGATCCACCTGATGATTGACTATTTCCATAAATGTTTGGTGTTATTCCAAATAATCTATTAGCTGTATGAGCACCCACTCCTAATTCAGCAGTATTTGTTTTTCCAATTATTATTCCACCAGCATCTATTTGTCGATCAACAATTATAGAATTTTTTTTTGGAAAATAATCTTTATATCCAGGAAAACCATAAGTGGTTGGAAAACCAACTACATCTAGCAAATCTTTAGAGGCAAGAGGTAAGCCAAATAACGGCTTATTTTCGTCAAAATTTTTGTCCTTAATCTCAGCTTCTTTAATTATTTCTTCTTCATCCTTAATTGAAACAATAGCATTCAAAGATGGATTAAATTTTTTTATTCTTTCAAAATATAAGCCAACTATTTCTTTTACTGAAACATCCTTTTTCTTAATTAAAGAAATAATTTCTTTAACTGATTTATTTTCAAGCATGAGAATTTACTATTATCTAGCTTTTTTAATGGATGCTAGAGTAATTTCCTTTATTTCTTCTAAAGTTGCTTTTCTAGGATTTTGTCCATAGGCTTGATCTTTCATTGATTTTTCAGCAATTCTATCAACACAATCCTCGGGGACTCCAATTTCGCTTAAACTTTTTGGAATTTTAATTCTATCAAGAATGTTTTCAATGTTTGATATAAATGCATCTACAGAATGATCTTTAAATTGCATTGCTTCAGACATTCTTTTAACTTTTTCTTCCATACCTGGTAGATTATATTTTAAAACTACAGGTAATATTATTGCATTCGTTAGTCCGTGATGAGTATTGTATTCGGCTCCAACCATATGAGCAATAGCATGTACTAATCCTAAACCTTTTAAAAAAGAAATTCCTGCTAAACAAGATCCAACATGCATTCCACCTCTTGCAACTATATTGCTAGGATCTTCTACAGCTGTGACTAAAGATTTTGATATTAATGACAATCCCTCTAACGCTGCACCATCACACATTGGATTGAAACCAGGAACACAATAACCCTCTATACCATGGATTAAAGCATCTGCACCAGTCCATGCCGTTAAGTTTGCTGGCAATCCAATAGTTAGTTCTGGATCTAACAATGCTAAGGAAGGTCTAACATCTGGATGCCACATACAAAATTTCATGCCTTCTTTTAAATAAGTAACCATAGCTGAAATTTCTGTTTCAGCTCCAGTTCCAGCAGTTGTTGGAATAGTTATAATTTTTGGGAATGGGTTATCCTTGCTAATTATAGGCGGAGTTAATTCAAACTCAAAATCTCTTAATGGAACGTCATTGTTTGCTGTGAGGCAAATTAATTTTCCTCCATCCATGGCACTGCCTCCACCGATTGCAATTATAGCATCATGGTTTCCATCTTTAAATTTACTAACACCATTTGAAACCTCATCTTCTCTTGGATTTGGAGATATATCAAAAAATAAATCTGATTTTACATCAGAACTTTTTAAATAATTTTGTAAATTTATAATAAATGGTAATTTTGTGCTTCCTTTATCTGTAACAATCAAAGGATTTTTAATATCCAAATTATTACATATACCACCTATTTCTTTCAATCTGCCTGGGCCATATGCAATATTAGTCGGAAACGTCCAATCTTGATTGGATAGAATATCAGTTTCATTAAGTTTAAAACTTTGCATTTCTTTTATAAAGTATACAATTTTAAAAAATTATAAATGAATATTTTGTCTGAGAATACAGATTTAAAAAAAACATATTTAGCAATAGTTACGATGCTCTTAGCAATTTTATGTGTGGATATGTATATGGTTGTAATAAAATTTTTAGGAAATGAATATACTGTAATTCAGTTAGCAGTATTCAGAAATATAGCTGGGGTAATTCCTCTATTTATACTTATATTATTTACTAAAGAGCACATTTCAGTTTTTAGAAACCTAAACAACAAATTCATTGTCTTAAGTTTTTTTAGAGGTTTGGCTTTCTTATCGATGAATATATTTATATTTATTTCTGTTATTAATTTAGAATTTGCAACCGCTATGGTTCTTACATTTTCTTCGCCATTTTTCATAGTTATTTTATCAATAATTTTTTTAAAGGATAAAGTTGGTATTTATAGATGGTCTGCAATTTTTATAGGTTTTTTTGGCGTTGTTTTAATTGTTCAGCCAGGAAGTGATATATTTAGTTTTTACTCAATATTTCCAATTCTAACTGCGATTGCTTGGGCATTGAGCGTGATAATTTTAAAATTTATACCTGATGGTCACTCAACAGCTAAAATTCAATTATATACTTTAATATTTAATGTAATTGGCGGTGTTGTGCTATTTTTATTGACCACTGGACATGCGGAAATAAAAAGTACCCAAGATTTTTTTCTTATGACATTGACTGGTATTCTTGGAGGTACTGCAGCTATACTTTTTATCTATTCTTATAGATTAATCTCTGCGAGTAAGATGGCTTCGTTTGAATATTTTGGTATTCCTTCATCATTTGTTTTAGGTTGGTTATTTTTTAATGAGGCTCCTTGGGAGCAATTATTTCCGGGAGTTTTTGTAATTGTGTTTGCTGGAATGATTATAATTTGGAGAGATAAAGTAAAACAAAAACAAACTAAGGTGAGTAGAGAAATTAACTAGCAGATTTCATTGATTTCATAACTATTGCTCTATCAATTTCACCAATAAGTTCACCTGTCTCACTATTCACAACTGGAAATTTTTGATCTGTGTCTACAAGTTTATCAATTAAAGTTTCTATTTTTGAATTGTGAGGGATATTATTTGATCCGCTTTCAAACATTTTTTTTGTGTCATCACAACATTCTTCTCTCATTACTTTACTTGCACTAAGGACTTTGTATTTTGGTACGTCTTCGCAAAAATCTTTTACATATTGATCTTTGGGGTTAGCAACAATTTCTTCAGGTGTCCCTACTTGAGAAACTTCTCCATCTTTCATAATTGCTATATGATCACCCATTTTAATAGCCTCTAAGAAATCATGAGTAATAAATACCATTGTCTTCTGTAGTTTTTCTTGTATCTTTAATAACTCATCTTGCATTTCTCTTCTAATTAATGGATCTAAAGCTGAAAAAGGTTCATCAAAAATTAAAATTTCTGGATCTACAGCTAATGCTCGAGCTAAACCTACTCTTTGCTGCATTCCTCCTGATAACTCTCTTGGGTAATTGTTGTGCCAACCTTCTAAGCCAACCATTTTTAAAACTTCCATCGATTTTTCTATTCTGTCATTTTTTTTATTTCCTCTAATCTCTAAACCATATCCAATATTCTCCACAACAGTCCTATGTGGAAATAAACCAAAATGTTGAAAAACCATACTCATTTTATTTCTTCTTAAATCTAATAGTTCTCTGCCACTCATTTTTGTTACGTCAACATCATCCATTTTTACGGTTCCTGCAGTTGGTTCGATTAATCTTGAAATACATCTAACTAAGGTTGATTTTCCACTTCCTGATAAACCCATTACAACAAATGTCTCACCTTTCTCTATTGAAAAGCTTACATCTTTTACAGCAACGACGTGTCCTGTTTTTTCTTGAACCTCTTTAATTGATAAATTTTTATCTAAATCTTTAATAATTCTTTTTTCATCCGACCCAAATAATTTCCAAACATTTGAGCAAGTTATTTTTGGCTGATTACTCATATTTTTTGTTATTTTAATATCATAAAAATAGACAATATTTTTCTTTAAATGTAAAATTATTTATTTTAAGTTTCAAATCAATATGTCATCTGAAGTTACAAGTATTGAAGAAAAATCAAGTAACTCCAAAAATATAATAACATATTCAGCAATCTTAATAACTTTTCTTATAGCTTTATGGCTATCTTTTCAAAGTGAAGGTCCATCCAAAATGCCTAAAGTAGTTACTGATGAATTTACATTTACAGCCTGGGTAAATGATGGCGAAGATTATTTAAAAAAAAATTATAGATGGTTTACCAAGATAATAGCTGGATATATTAAAAATGGATATTATTTCCTAGAGGACTTTCTAATTGACTCACCTTGGTTGTTAATTGCAGCGATAATTTTTTTACCTTGTTTAATAGCAGGTGGCTTAAGGCTTGGACTATATTCTTTATTTGTTATTTACTTCTGGGGAGGAACAGGAATGTGGGATGAGTCCATGCAGACCTTGGCCTTAATGGGTTTATCTGTATTACTGTGTGTTGTATTTGGCGTTACATTGGGCGTGATGTGCTCTCAAAGTGATAGGTTTGATAATTTTATGAAGCCTATTTTGGATACAATGCAGGTTATGCCTGCCTTTGTATATCTTTTTCCAGCTTTATTCTTTTTTGGAATCGGTGGGGCGCCAGCAATATTGGCAACCATGATTTATGCAATGCCCCCAATAATTAGATTAACTAATACAGGTATAAGACAGGTTCCTGAACAAACGATTGAGTCAGCTACATCTTTTGGGTCAAGTAAGTTACAGTTATTATTTAAAATTAAGATACCACTTTCTCTACCAAGCATAATGATGGGAATAAACCAAGTGATCATGATGGCATTAGCATTAGTTGTACTTGCTTGTTTTATAGGAGCAGAAGGTATTGGCGGACAAGTTTGGCTAGCAATTAGAAACTTAGATGTTGGTTGGGCAATGGAAGGTGGTCTTTGTATATTATTTATGGCCATAATGTTTGATAGGTTTGGTTTAGCATTAAGTAAACCAAAAACAACTTTACCTTCAGATGTTCAAAAATTTTACTTACTACCGCAAGCTTGGGAAAAATATAGTATAGCTAGAATTATAGAAAAACCTTTAGAATTTTTGAGTGGTTTAGTAAATTTTGTTTGCATAAATATTACAAAATATATTGCTTACGTTTTTGAATTTTTAATTTCTTTATTTAATAAAGATACTGCTAAAGATATAGGTGAATTATTAAGCAAAAGGTATTACATTATACCCTCATTAATTATTTTTTTTCTCATTTCTTTTATAGATTCAAGTTTATTTAAAATAGGAACCTTTCCTGAAGATTGGAAACTTTCTATAAGACAACCAATTGCTGATGGAGTTAAATCATTAACTGTAAACCCTGGCTTTATTGCGTTTACCAAAGGTTTAAGAGGATTTATTTATCTTAATCTTTTAAGACCACTTGATACTTTTCTTACTCATATACCGTGGTGGTACACTACTGGTATATTTGTGGCGATTGGATATTTTACCGTTGGATTGAGATTTGCTTTTGTTACATTGATATTATTGTTATTTATAGGTGCTAACGGTATATGGCCCCAAGCAATGATAACTCTTTCTTCAGTTTTAGTTTCCGTAATTTTGTGTTTTGCTATTGGTGTTCCACTTGGAATAATTGCATCCTACAATGAGAGATTTAGGAATGTTCAGAACGTTGTTTTGGATGCTATGCAGACCCTGCCCTATTTTTGCTACCTAATACCTGTTCTAATGTTTTTTGGTGGAGGAACAGTTTCAGCAGTTCTTGCAACAGTAATTTATTCAATACCTCCAATTATAAGATTAACTTCTCTAGGATTAACACAAGTTTCAGGAACATATTCTGAAGTTTCAAGATCTTTTGGAGGAACATTATTACAAACATTAAATAAAATTAAATTTCCACTTGCTGTGCCAAGTTTAGTCGTTGGCTTTAATCAAACAGTAATTATGGCATTTGCAATGCAAATCGTTACTCCTCTAATTGGAGGAAAAGGGTTAGGTTTAGAAGTTTTCAATGGTTTAGCTAGATCAGATACTGGAAGAGGTCTTGCAGCAGGAATTGGTATAGTTTTATTGGCTATTATTATTGATAGAATTTCTCTTGCTTGGACAAAAAAGCAAAGAGAGGCACTTGGTTTATAAGCATTCTAAACAAAAACGTTACAATTTTATAAGTTTACATAACCATCAATTTTGATCTAAAATAAGATTTTAATTAATTAAAAAGAGGGAAAATAATATGAAAATATCAAAAAGTATTTCAGCATTGATATTGTCACTTGTATTAGTTCTAGGAAGTTTTGGTACTGCACACGCTAAAAGATTAACAGCAGCAGTAGCTGACTGGACTGGTGGAGAGATCACATGTCAAGTAGCTGTGAGTATGCTAGAAGAAGAGTTAGGATACAAAGTCAAAAGAGTTGTATTCCCATCAGGTACAGGTTTATGGGAAGCAATTGCAGCTGGAGAAATTGATTTTGCATGTGAAAGTTGGCCAAGTTATGCCGAAGCAGACACAGTAATGATGAAAGGTCCGCTAATTTACGATGGTCAAACTATGTTTAATTATGAAGGTGATGGAAGCGTAAAACTTTTAGGTACATCTGGAATTATAGGTTTATCTGACTACTACATTCCTAGATATGCTGCTGAAAGTTTGGGTATTAAATCTTGGAAAGATTTAAATAAGCATAAAGACAAATTTGCTACAATTGAATCTGGAAGCAAAGGAAGACTTATTGCATGTCCCGTTGCAGGTTGGAACTGTCACGACCAAAAAAGACTTGATCTTTTAGGTATTGATTTCCAAGCTGACGAATTAGGAACAGAAGCGGCAGCAATTGCAGAAGCTGTAGCTGCTTATGAAAGAAAAGAACCTTTCTTGTTATATTTATGGGAACCTCACTGGTTCTTTGGTGCTTATGACATGGTTGGTGTAAAACTTCCTGCACATAAAACTTGTGATTCATTCACAGAAGCAAACAACTGGAAAGATTGTGGAACTGCAGCATGGCCAGCAACTGGTTGGGCAAAGGACTACACTTTCAATTATGGTAATCCTGATACTTTTGCTAAGCCTGAGCACGCTAAAGCAGCTGAATTTTTCACTAAAATGAAATTCGATAATGCTGATCAAGCTGTAATGTTGGTTGAAGTAAAACAGAAAAATAGAGATCTTAAAGAAGTTGTTAAAGAATGGAAAGACAACAATCCAGACAAATGGAAAAGTTGGATTCCAAACTAAATCTTTAAACTAATTAATTAAAAGGGCTTTGTGAGAACGAAGCCCTTTTTTTTATGCACATTATCCATCGAGGAATAATAAATAAGAGTTATAAAGAAAACTGCTTAAAGTCGTTTCGAGCATCATTTAAAAAAAGATTTGGAATTGAAACAGATATTCATTCAACTAAAGATAAAAAATTTGTATGCTTCCATGATTTTACTTTAAAAAGAATTTTTAAAATAAGCAAAAGTATCAAAAATATTAATTATGAAGATCTAAAAAAAATTAAAAATAAAAACTTTCAAATACCACCGTTAAAAGAAGTTCTAAAAATTTCAAAAAATAAATTTCCTGTCTTTATTGAAATAAAGCCTTTATTTGATAAAAAACTTTTATCTAATTTGATTAAAGAAACCAGAGGTTTCAAAAAATGTACTTTTATCTCTTTTAAGCATGAAAACATCTATAATCTTCTTAAACTTAACTCAAAACTATCAGTAGGTTTGTCTTTTTCCAACAAATCTAGCGTAAAATCTATTTTAAAAAGCAGCCTAAATAAAAAAATAAAATATTTAATATTAGATAAAAAATTTTTAAATAATGAAAAAATAAATAAAACTAATAAAGAGAAATATTATTACACAATCAAAAGTAAAAAGGAGTTTTTAAAATATTACGAAAACAATAATCTTATATTTGAAAACTTATGATTTGTATTTTTTAAGGTATTCTAATCTTCCAAGTATTTCATCTCTGTCTAAATAGTATCCTTGAAGATGACGATGACCTGAATTTGGATCAAAAGCAGTTCTGCCGTGTAAAACACGCCTATTATTAAAAGAAAATATGTCTCCAGGTCCTAATCTAAATTTAATCTGAAACTTGTCATCGTGTAGAAGATTTCCAAATCTATGGTGGGCTTTATAAACTTTATCCATTTGGTCTGGATGACAATCTAAAGCATCCATTGTTGCAACACTAAATCTAATATCATGAAAATCTTTATCTTTAGTTAAACTAATTGCAGGTGCATGATAACTTCTATGAGACTCTTGAGTATAATCTTTATCTCTAAATTTAAGAGGCACAGAAACTAATGTTTCAAATATATCTTTTTCATTTTGTCTTAAATAATCAGCCACAGCAAATCCATCGATTGCTGAAGAGTCTCCACCATTTGCATCATTTACTAAACAATGTAAAAACTGATAACCAGGGGGCAATTCAAACCAGGGTAAGTCCATATGATTTCTTAAAGCATGCGCCGTGTATGCAGAATTATTTGGCTTTGGAATATTGATTACCTCAAAAGGTGTTTTAAAAAATGTTTCTCTGACATGACTTATTCGATAAAGAATTTTAAATCCTGATTTTTTTTCAGTTGGTGAATTTTTAACTATTGCAATACCTTTATGATGCAACAGTTCAAGCCATTTTATTAAACCTTCATCAGATTCAATTATTTCATCATGCTCAATACATATACTTTCAAAATTATTTTTTAAATTATTATCCCAAAGTTGATAAGGAGATTTATATTTTTGTTTATTTTTGATTGTATAGCAATTTTCTCTTAACCATTTTGGGTCGTAATAACTTGTATGTTCTCCTTCACTCCACTCAATTTCTAATTTTCCATCATCATTAAGAGAATATTTTTTAGGGTTTATATCTTTAGAAACTTCTAGAATATTAAACATTCTATGTCGTGAATCTTTGTCATGCGCGGTTGGACAATTATCTCTTAGCCACATATAATTGAATTTACTCTCCTCCCCATCATTCCAAATAATTTGAAGGTAAGTGCTATTTTTTGAGATTTTAGAAATTGAATTCATGATAAATAATTATATAAAATGGTAAAAATTTCAATTCAATTAATGGTTGAAAGCTTTTTATTTATTTAATTGTAGGTTTGCTTTGATGCATTAAAAGAATTAGACTTTTAGATATGTCAAAAATTGAAATCAATAATGTATATAAAATTTTCGGACCTAAACCATCCAGCGTTCTCAAAATGGTTCAGGATGGTGCTACAAAAGAGGAAGTTTTAGAGCAAACAGGACATACAGTTGGATTAGATAATGTTTCTTTAAAAATTGAGGAAGGAGAAACCTTTGTGTGCATGGGTTTGTCTGGATCTGGAAAATCTACATTAATTAGACACTTAAATAGATTGATAGATCCAACTTCTGGAGAAATTTTAGTTGAAGGCAAGGATGTAACCACTCTCAATAAAGAGCAATTAATTAAATTTAGAAGGCAAAAAATGAGCATGGTATTTCAAAGGTTTGGCTTATTTCCACATAAGACAGTTTTACAGAATGTTGGATACGGACTTGAAATGCAAGGTTTAGAAATTGAAAAAAGAAATGCTACTGCAATGGAGAAAATTGAGTCTGTAGGTTTATCTGGGTTTGAAAATCAATATCCTGCTCAACTGTCTGGGGGAATGCAACAACGAGTAGGACTTGCAAGGGCTTTGGCCACTGATACTGACATTATGCTTATGGATGAAGCTTTCTCAGCATTAGATCCATTAATAAGAAGTGACATGCAAAAACAATTGATAGATCTCCAAGCAGAATTAAAAAAAACTATAGTTTTTATAACTCACGATCTTGATGAGTCACTTAGATTAGGAGATCATATTGGAATTTTAAATGCAGGTAAACTTGTACAAGTGGGAACGCCAGTAGAAATAATAATGAACCCAGCAGATGAATATGTTGAGGCATTTGTAAAAGATGTAAACAGAACAAAAGTTATAAAAGCAAAAATTATAATGAAACCTATTAATCAATCAGATGATATTGATAAATCAAACCTGATTAAAGTTGAAGAAGATCAATTTATCGAGGAATTTCTACCTCAAGTTGTTTGTAGTAATTCTAATTGTGAAGTTGTCGATAAACAAGGAAACGCTAAAGGTTATATCTCTAATAAAGAATTACAAGAATCGCTGAGAAGCTCATAATTTATATAAATTAGTTATGAAAAAAAACTTAGGCAAAATTGTTGATTTAGAAAAATATCCTATTCACGACTTACAATCTCACAAAATAAAAAAAATAATTGAAAAATGTAAAGCAGAATTAGAAAATGATAGTTGTTCAGTAATTCCAAACTTTATTTTACCAAATTCTTTAGCCATTATGAGAAAAGAATTAGAGCAACAGCTTGATGAAGTTTATATGTCTAAAGAAAGTATCAATGCATATCTTTATGCAAAAGATGACCCCTCTCTTCCAAAGGATCATCCAAAAAGAATATTTATGAACAGATACAATGGATATCTAAACTCTGACTGCTTTGCAAAAGATTCGGAAATGAAATTTCTATACGAAACTGAAGAATTACTTAAATTTGTATCTGCTTGTCTAGGAATTTCTCCAATTTATAGATGGGCTGATCCCTTAGCTTGTCATGCTTATAATGTAATGGAGCCTGATGGTATATTGCCTTGGCATTTTGATAGTTGTGAATTTACTTTAAGTCTTATGATACAAAAACCAGAGCAAGGTGGGATATTTGAGTATTGTCCAAATATTAGAGAACCAGGAAACGAAAGATTTGATGAAGTAAAAAAAGTGTTAGATGGAGATCGTTCAAAAGTTAAACAACTTGAACTAAAACCTGGTGATTTACAAATATTTAAAGGACGATTTACTATGCATAGAGTAACCAAAATAATAGGAAAAACCTCACGTTACATGTGTATACCAGCATATGTATTAGATCCATGGAGAGTAAATACACCTGAACATTCTAAAGCAATTTATGGAAAGGTGTTGCCCATACATATAGAAAGAAATAAAGTTAGATCTGATGGTTTAACCGATTAAATTAATCAATGTCATACAATTTTAAAAGTAAAAAAATAATTATTTCTGCTGGTGCTACAGGGATTGGTTGGGCGACGGCAAAAGAGTGTCTTGAAAAAGGTGCAAAAGTATTTTTGTGTGACATAGATCAAAAATCAATAAATAAATTAAAAAAACATCCATTAAATAATAAAAGATTGTTTAGTTTTCATTGTGATGCTTCAAATGAAAACGATGTGATTAATTTTTTTAAAGAAATTAAAAAAAAAACACAAAAAATTGATGCTCTAATTAATAATGTTGGAGTAGCAGGTCCAACTGGAACTATGGAAAAACTTAAGACAAAAGATTGGGAACAAACATTAAAAATAAATGTAATTAGTCATTTTATTTTTTCAAAATTAGCAATTCCAATGTTAAAAAAAAATAAAGGTGGTTCTGTAGTTAATCTATCTTCTACTGCAGGTATATTTGGTTTTCCATTAAGATCTCCGTATTCAGCAAGTAAGTGGGCAGTTGTGGGAATGACAAAAACCTTAGCAATGGAATTAGGAAAATTTAAAATTAGAGTTAATGCGATTTGTCCTGGAACTGTAAAAGGAGACAGGATGGGTAGAGTAATCAGAGATAAAGCAAAATTTTTAAAAATTTCTAAAAAAGCTGTTGAAAGTGAGTTCGTTTCTATGACATCACTTAATACCTGGGTTTATGAGAAAGATATTGGGAATATGTGTTGCTATTTAATTTCAGATGAGTCCTCTAGAATTTCAGGACAAGTTGTTGGCGTTGATGGAAATACATTAAGAATGCATTAAGTTTTTATAAACTTTCAATAAATCCTAATAAGTTGTTTGTTATTTGCTCAGGAGCCTCTATCAAAAATGAGTGTTTTACATTTGGTATTATAACCAATTTAGAAATTTCAATCTCATTTGACATTCTCTCATTGTGAGAAGGTGTACAACCTCCATCATTTTCTCCTGTCATAAATAAACATGGCTTCTTAATTTCTTTTAACCATGAAATCATCTCAGTTTCTGCATATATTTTAAATACGTTGATAAAAACATCTTTATCAGTATCTATAACCTGATTTAATCTTCTTGATACAAGATCAGGATTTTTTTCTATGAAGTCATCTGTGAACCACCTAGTGGTTAAATTTTTTAAAGTTTGTTCAACACCTTTATTTTTTAAATCAGAAATAACATTCCACACTTTTTGTTTATCTTCATCCGATCTTCCTGCCACCGTTGATAATAAACCTACTGAAATTACTCTTTCGGGAAATTTTCTTGCATAAGCAGGAGCAATCATGCCTCCTAAAGAATGCCCCATAAAATGAGCTTTTTCTATACCTGTTCTTTCTCTAACTCTCTCAAGATCTAAAACAAGATCATCTAGATTAAAATCTTTATTACTTACGGGTGATTTTCCGTGGCCTCTTAAATCATAAGTTACAACTGTGAACTTATCTTTGAGTTTTGGAACTATAAACCTCCATGCATCCTCTGCTCCTCCTACTCCATGGGTAAAAAAAATTGCAGGTCCTGATCCTGTTACTGAATAATTACAATCTATGATACTCATAGATATTTATGCTACTTGTATGTTTGATTTTTTAAAATATGGAATTACATTTTCACCAATTCTATGCATCGACTCTATTAAATCTTTTTGCGATTGACCAAAACTTGAACTAAGAATAATTTCATCGACTCCAGCTTCGGCATAGACACTTAACTTATCAATCATCTCATTCAGTGGACAGATCAAAAGATTTTCTTTTAATTCATCTAAAGTTTGTTTTCTTGGCAAAGCTTCAATATTTCCTTCATATACTTTACCAGGGCCAGTAAACATATTATCGAATCTTTTGTAATATTCATAAGCAAGTTTCGTTTTTTCTCTAGCCTCATTTTCATCTTTTGCTAAATAGGCCATACGTTGAATGGATAGTTTAAGTAGTTTTCCCTCTTCTCCTAACTTTGTACAACCCTCCTTAAACGCATTCACTCTACTTAATAAGAGATCTTTAGTACCCGATAATACTGTTGACTGAACATGAAATCCTCTTGATGCTGCATCTTTAATACTTTCTAAATTCATGGCAGCTACCATCATTTGCACAGGATTACTTATTGGTCGAGGCATTATAGTAATTGGTTCAAAATCATAGAATTTACCTTTATATGAAACCTCTTTATTTTTTAACAATAGTTGTAAAACCTCGAGCGACTCTATAAATTTTTCCTTTGATTTTTCAATAGGAGTTCCTAATCTTTGCATTTCCCAAGCAAAAGCACCTCTTCCAACACCTAAAATTAATCTGCCATCAGTTAAAATATCTGCTGTTGCGACTTCACCAGCATATGTTCTCATATCGTGAAGAGGCAAAACAACTATTCCAGTTGTGATTTTAATATTTTTTGTAATAGATGCAATTTTTACAGCCATCTGCAAAGGTGATGGCATCATAAGTAAATTTATTAAATGATGTTCAGGAATTGATACTGTTGCATAACCAAGTTTCTCTGCAACAACACATTCTTCCAACATATTTTTAAAATGTTGTTTTGAACCAACATTTGTATCCGGCATGTAGCTTGTTAAGAAGTGGTTAAAGTCCATGTATTTAATTTACCATTTTAATTTTTCTTAAGATATCTATTTTCTAATTTTATTTTCATATTTTTTTCTAAATAGTTGTAAGTTGACTAAATACTCGTCTCTTATATTTGACAATTGATTAATTGATTTTCCTCTAGATTGTTTTTTGGTACCTGAAATCAACCTTTCTGAGAGTTTTTTTGATAATTTTGGCGCTTTAAGCTTAGTCCATGGAAGTTTTAATGCTGGTCCAAACTGTTCTAACATATGCTTCATCCCAGCCTTTCCACCCGCTAAATGAAAGGTTAAAAATGTTCCCATTAAAGAATATCTTAAACCGGGACCATCCTCTATGGCTCTATCTAAATCCTCAGTTGTAGCATATCCATCATTAATAATATGTAAAGCCTCTCTCCATAAGGCTTCTTGAAGTCTATCAGATAAATAACCAGGTAATTCTTTTTTTAGAACTATCGGATTCATTGAAATTGACTTATAAAATTTATTCGCATTTTTTAAAGATTCCTCACTAGTTTTTTTACCAGGAACTATTTCTACTAAAGGTAACAAATATACAGGATTGAATGGATGGCCAATAATACCTCTCTGAATATTTTTACATTTTGAAAAAATCTTTGATGGCAACAATCCTGAAGAACTTGATGAAATTAAAACATTTTTTTTGCAACTTTTAGAAATTTCCCTCATTAAAACAGTTTTTAAATTATAATTTTCTGGTGCACATTCTTGAATAAAATCAGCATCTTTAACTGCTTCTTCTAAAGATAGATAAAATTTTAAATTATTTAAATTTATTTTTTTTTTGTTAAAAAGTTTTTTTACATATGGAAGTGCTCTTTTTATTTCGTTAATCAAAATTTTTTTTTGCTTAAGATTTTTGTCATAAGTATAAACGATTTTATTATGAGCTAAAAATCTTATAATCCACCCTATTCCGATTACACCTGTTCCAACTACAGCAACTTTTTTAATTTTTAACATTACTTGTGTTTTACAAGCTTAAGTTTTGTCCTAGTTTCCTCTGCTGTCATTATTGATGCTCCAAGATCTGTAACTATCCTTATTGCTTTCTCTACTAATTGAGCATTTGTTGCTAGTTTGCCCTTTGATAAATATAAGTTATCCTCCAAACCTACTCTTGGGTTTCCTCCCATTACAACTGTTTGAGCTACAAATGGCATTTCGTTTTTTGAAATTGCAAAACCTGACCACACTCCTTCTTTAGGCATTACGTCTTTCATGGCTTGCATTGCTAATGGTGTAGCGGGAGCTCCCCAAGGAATACCTAAACACATTTGAAACATTGGCGGATCATCAAGTAGACCTTCTTTGTACAATTGCGATCCAAACCACATATTTCCTAAATCAAATGCCTCTATTTCTGGTTTAACTTTAATTTCTTGCAATTTTTTTGCAGCCTTTCTTAAATCATTTGGTGTATTAACTGTAATTACAGAACCGTCTCCAAAATTTAATGTACCAGCATCTAAAGTACAAATTTCGGGTAAAAATTGTTCTGCATTAGCTATTCTTTCCATTACATTTGCCATATCGGTCATTGGCCCAAACTCTAGAGGATTTTTACCTTGACCAATGTCTAAATCTCCACCCATCCCAGTTGTTAAATTTAAAATGACATCTGTTTCGCTTGATCTAATTCTATCTACTACTTCTTTATATAATTCCAATCTTCTGCTTGGCGTACCGTCCTCTTCTCTTACATGAATATGAGCAATTGCAGCTCCAGCCTTTGCTGCTTCTATTGCGGATTTAGCTATTTGCTCTGGAGTTTTTGGTAAATCAGGATGTTTGCTTGCGGTATCTCCAGACCCAGTAACCGCGCATGAGATAAAAACGTTATTGTTCATAATTTATTTTTCAACTATATTTTAAAATCTTACAAATGGAAATATCTGAATTACAGAAAGAATTAGCTGCTACTTTTAGATGGACAGCAAGACTAAATATGCACGAGGGTGTTGCAAACCATTTTAGTGCATGTGTCCCTGACTCTTCTGATTTTTACGTAAATAAAGCAGGCATTCATTTTAGTAATATGAAAGCTAGCGATTTAATTCTAGTGACTAAAGAAAATAAAGAGGAACTGAAGAATAAACCAGACATAATTGACCCAACAGCTCTATATATACATAGCGCGATACATGAAAAAGCACCACATGCAAGATGCATTTTTCATGTTCACTCAAAATATGCAACTGCCCTCTCCACTCTTAAAGATCCTGTTATGAAACCTATCGATCAAAATACAATGATGTTTTACAATAGAGTATCTGCATTCAAAGAATTTGGAGGTCTAGGACTAGAGGAAGAGTCCATTAAGATGGCAAATGCTTTAGGAAACAAACAACACATGTTACTTGCAAATCATGGAATTTTAACCACAGGAAGAACAGTGGCTGAAGGTTTTAACTCTCTTTATTATTTTGAGAGAGCAGCAGAAACATATCTTACAGCTCTATCAACAAACCAGGAACTTAATGTTGTAAGCCATGAAATTGCAGAAAAAACTGCAGAGGAACATGAAAATTTTCCCACAGATTTCGCAAATTTATTTTTATCTCAAATTAGGATCATTTTAGATAAAGAAGAGCCAGATTATAAAAGTTAAGATGGACCTAGATAAATTAAAAGTAAGAAGAAGTTTTATATTTACACCGGGGCTTCACCCTGAAATGTTTCCAAAAGCGATTGCATCAGGTGCTGATATGGTTTGTATTGAATTAGAAGATGGAATAGCAATAAACGATAAAGAACAAGCCCGAAACAATACTATAGAAGCTCTTAAAACGCTCGAAGTTAAAAATGATGTAGAACTAGTTGTAAGGTTTAATAATCAAAGAACTAAATTTGGTCTTTTAGATCTAGAAGCTTTTATATCAAGTAAAGTAAATCTTAAGGCTATTATGTTACCCAAAGTTAAAACGCCAGATGAAATAACATTTATAGACGATTTACTTACAGACTGTAATTTAGATACCGATCTTCATGTTATAATGGAAACAAATGAAGCTTTAGAAAATATTTATAATATTGCGCATGCTAGCAAGAGAATTGTAGCTTTATATTTTGGTGGAGTTGATATGGCAGCAGAGCTAAGAGTTGAGAATAAATGGGAAAATCTTGTTCATGCAAGATCAAAGTTGGTTCATGCGGGAGCTAGTGTCGGTGTGGACGTTATAGATGTGCCATATTTAGATTTAGAAAACATGGATGGAATGAGAAAAGAAGCTGAACAAGTTAGAAATCTTGGATTTACTGGAAAAGGCTCTATTCATCCCAAACAAATTCAAATTTTAAATGAGGTATTTACACCTCCAAAAGATGAAATTACTAAGGCAAAAAAAATATTAGAGGAATTTAATAACTCAAATACAGGTTTAGTAGTTATAGATGGTAAACTAATTGAAAAACCTGTCCTTAGAGAAATGAAAAGAAAAATACTAATAGCTGATAAAATTAATAAAAGTTAAAAATGTCGTATCATCTTGCAACGAGAAAAATACTTAAAGAGTGGACAGATTATAATGAACATATGAATATGGCTTATTATATCTTAATCTTTGATCAAGCATGGGAAACAATGCTTAATAAATTTCAAATGGGTGGCGAAAATGCAAAATCAAATCTGAGAAGCACTATGGTTGTTGAAACTAGAACCACTTACAATAATGAAGTTAAAGAAAATCAAGAAGTAGAGGTATATTGCACACATTTTGACCATGATAAAAAAAGATTACATTTAAAATGTGAGATGTATGAAAAAGAAACTAAAACTCTTGCTGCCACTATGGAGAGTTTATCCCTTTATATTGACTTGGGGAAAAGAAAGGTCACAGAATTTGAGGAAGATAAGCTAAAAATTATGGGTGAATTTATTGAGGAAAATAAATCAAGTTTTAAGTCTGAAAATTTAGAATTATCTGGTAGATTAAAAAAATAGATTATGGAAATTAAATTAGTATCAGGTGCATTAGGTGCGGAAGTAAAAGGCATCGATTTAAAAGATAGCTCTTTAGAAAATTGGAAGAAGATAAATAATCTATTATTAGAACACAAAGCTCTGTTCTTTAGAGATCAAGATATTACATCGGAGGAACAGATAAATTTAGCAAAACATTTTGGTCCATTAGAAAGACACATTTATGTTAAGGGAAGAAAAGATTACCCAGAAATATTAAGAATAATTAAAGCTCCAGAAGAAAAAAGACAATGGGGTGAAACTTGGCATACTGATGTAAGTTATAATCCTAAACCAACAAAAGTAATTATTTTAAGATCAATTAAAGTTCCACCAGTTGGTGGAGATACAATGTTTTCTAATATGGAAATTGCTTACGATACATTAAGCGACAAAATTAAAGATAAGGTTAATGATAAGAGAGCCATTCATAGCTCTCTAGGGGCAGCAGCGTTTGTTGATGCATATAAGGAAATGGAAGGGAATGGTAATCTAGATGAATATTCAAATTCCCATCCAGTAGTTAGAACTCATCCTGAAACAGGAAAAAAAATTTTGTATGTAAATTCAATGTACACTAAAAGAATTTTAGATTTAGATGAAAATGAAAGTTCAGATATTTTAAATGAAATATTTTTACATCAAGAAAGACTTGATTTTACATGTAGATTTAAATGGACTGAAAATGCTGTAGCAATTTGGGACAATAGAAGCACACTTCACCAAGGTCTGACTGATTTTTTTCCTGGCAGAGGATTGGGCTATGAAAGAGTTATGGACAGGATTGCAGTCGAGGGTGATCATCCAAATTAAATGCAAGCTTTTGATTATCTCATAGTTGGTGCTGGTTCAGCTGGATGTGTAGTAGCTAACAGATTATCTGAGAATGCTAATAATTCTGTAGCTATATTTGAGGCAGGTGGGTCTAGTGATATTTGGAAGGTTAAAATGCCATTAGCTCTTCTATATACAATGCATGACCCCAAATATAATTGGAAATATTATTCAGAACCTGAACCATATTTAAACAATAGACGTGTTTTTTGCCCTAGAGGAAAAATGATTGGAGGATGCTCATCTCACAATGGGATGGTTTTTGTAAGAGGTAATAGAGATGACTACACCAGATGGGAAAATTTTGGTTTAGATAACTGGTCTTATGATAAAGTTCTTCCTTATTTTAAGAAGATTGAAACTTGGTCTGAAGGTGAAAATCAATACAGAGGTTCATTGGGACCCCTTCCAGTAAATTTATCTAAAAATTCAAATCCATTATTTAAAGCATTTATTGATGCTGCAGCTGAAGCAGGTCACAAAACAAATATAGATATGAATGGAGAGGAACAAGAAGGTTTTGGCATGTTTGATACTACAATGCATCAAGGCGAGAGAGCTGGAGTGGCCAAGTATTATTTAAACCCTGTTAAGAACAGAAAAAATTTAAATATTTTAAAAAACTCATTTGTAGAAAAGATACTATTTGAGGGAAAAAAAGCAGTTGGTCTTCAAGTAAAAATAAATAACAAAGTTGAAAAGATTTATGCGAATAAGGAAGTCATTTTGAGTGGAGGATCTATAAATTCTCCACAATTATTAATGTTATCTGGTATAGGCGACGAAAACCATCTTAGAGATAATGGTATTGAAGTTATTCATCACTCAAAGGGTGTTGGAAAAAATTTACAAGATCATCTTGAAACTTACATACAACAAAAATGTAAAACTCCTAATACACTTTACACATACACAAAATTAATACCTAAAATTTTAGCAGGTATGCAATGGTTTATGTTTAAATCTGGACCCTGCTCAAAATCATTTTTAGAGGCTGGTGGTTTTGCAAAATCATCACCTGATAGAAAAGTTGCTAATATTCAATTTCATTTTTTTCCATCATTTGTGATAAATCATGGCCTAGAAGATCCTGACTCACATGGTTATCAATTACATGCAAGTCCAAATCATCCAAAAAGTAGAGGTGAAATAACACTTAATTCTTCAGACCCATACGATTATCCTAAAATTTTATTTAATTATTTAAAAGAAGAAGAAGATCTTAGACAAACAAGAGAGTGTATTCATGTTGCAAGAAAAATTCTATCACAGCCAGCTTTAGCAGAGCACGCTGGTGATGAAGTTGGGCCAGGTTTTGATGCACAGTCAGATGATGAATTAAATGAATATATTAGATCGAAAGCAGACACTGCATATCATCCTTGTGGAACATGCAAAATGGGAGTTGATGATATGGCAGTAGTAGATCAAGATTTGAAAGTAAATGGGATTGGAAATTTAAGAGTGATTGATGCATCAGTGATACCAGAAATACCAAGTGCAAACCTAAATGCTCCTACACTTATGATTGCTGAAAAAGGCTCAGAGGCAATTTTAAATAATTAATATTATTATCACCACTGATTTGATATAGGTGTCTCATGGACACAAACCAAAATACCAGAGGAATTTTTTTTATAATGACTGGTATGGCTTTTTTTTCAATACAAGACTCTTTAATTAAATTTATTTTTGAGGATATTGCTTTATTTGAGCTTTATTTTGGAAGAACCCTTATACAATCAGTATTTTTGCTATCCTTTGTTTTAATAACTAAAAAAACAATATCTTTAAAAACCCATTACCCATTATTAACACTAATTCGAGTTGTATGTTTTTTCTTTGGTTTTAGTTTTTTTTATATTTCACTGACTTTTATGACACTTGCTATGACAAGTGCACTATTTTTCTCCTGTCCGTTCTTTATGTCTATGTTTGCTAAATTTTTCTTAAAAGAAAAAATTGGAATTAGAAGATGGAGTGCAATTGTAGTTGGATTTATTGGAGTATTGATTGTTTTAAATCCATCTTTAGATGATTTTAATTTCTTTAAATTAGCACCTGTAGCATGTGCGCTTTGCTATTCAATCTCAATGACAATAACAAAATATACATCCGATAAAGATAGTATTTATACTCAAATGACTTGGCTTTATATTTTTGCATTATTTGCAAGTTTGGTAATATTTTTTGTTAGCGGTGATGGAAAATTTAACACTTTTACAGATCCAACTTTGCAATTTATTGTTAGAGAATGGTTTACTAATCCAGGAGAGGCATGGCTCTATGTTTTAATAATGGGAATAGTTGCTTCGATTTCATTTTTTTGTGTATTTACAGCCTATAGTATTGCCTCACCTTCTGTGGTTTCATTATTTGAGTATTCATACATAGTGTTTGCAATGGTAGCTGGTTATATATTATTTGAAACAATACCAGTGCCAAGAACTTTTCTAGGTGCATCAATAATTATTGGTGCTGGCGTATATATTTATTTTAGAGAAAAAGTCCGAGGACAAATGATTGCTACAGACACACCAGCTAATAGATGATAAGAAAAAATTATATTCCAACAATAAATATTAATCCTATTTTAAAAAATAACTTCAATTCAAAAGCAACATTAAAAATTACTAGGGAAATTGAAAAAGCTTGTGTTGAGGTTGGTTTTTTTCAAATAATTGGTCATGGAATAAAATTAAGAAAAATAAATAAAGTATGCAAAATTGGAGAAAATTTTTTTAAATCAAATAAAAACAATAAATTCAAATTAGCTCCAAAGAAATGGAATAAAAAGAGTAAAAATATTTATCGAGGATATTTTCCAAATGATGTTAATGGAAAAGAAGGATTGGACTTAGGTGACTTAAAAGTAACAAGGGATTTTTCAAAAAAAACTAGAAATCAATACATCGAGCATTTAAGTATAGAGAGGTCATTTAATAAGCAATCTATTGAAAAACTTGCAGATTATTTTGAAAATTTATTTAATTTAAGCGAAACTCTGTTCAAAAGTATTATAAAGATTTACAAAAAGGACCCCAATTTATCTAAAAAAGTTTTTTCAAGATTAAAAACACTAAGTACTTTAAGATTTAATTATTACCCAAATCAATCTAAACCAGTTGAAATATCAAAACAAGATGGGGTCGCACTTGGATGTGAAACACATGTTGATAGTGGTATTTTCACAGTTTTATATCAAAATAAAAAAGGTGGTCTTCAAGTTCAAAACCGGAAAACAAAAAAATGGCATGATGTTCCTTTCAATAAAAATGCCTTGGTAGTGAATACAGGTAGAGCGCTAGAATATTTAAGCAAAGGCAAGTTTAAAGCAACAAATCATAGGGTATTGTGGAATAAGCAAAAAAGGCTCTCTGTTCCTTTCTTTTTTGAACCTTCTTATGACTTTAAAATGAATCTTTCCTTTTTAAATAAGCGAAGATTTAGTAACGGTGGCATCAGATATGATAAATTTCTAAATAAGTCTTTAAAAAAATTCGTTGAATATCAAAGATAAGAATAATAATATTGTCATATAAAGCGATACATAACTCGTCGTAAAATCTTATACGAAAGTGGGATCGGTCGTCTTTAAATTAATTTTTAAAGGAGGCTTTAATGAAGTTTGGTTATTTTTGTAATACCACAAATTGGACTCACAAACCATATCACCAGCTATTAGATGAGACTAAAGAAATCACAGAATTTTGTGATCAAAATAATTGGAATTCAATATGGTTTACAGAACATCATTTTAATCATGAGGGAATGGAGTCGTGTACTAATCCCTTAATGTTAGGAGCAGATGCTGCAGCAAGAACAAAAAATATAAGAATAGGACAAGCTGCAAACGTAATTACTTTTCATAACCCAATAAGATTGGCAGAAGATATCGCTACACTTGATCAACTTTCTAAAGGAAGAGTAGAAGTTGGTGTTGCAAGAGGAGTTTATGGTCGAGAAGCAATAAATCTAAATAAAGAAGCAGATTTAAAAGATCAGGCAAAAAACTTTAGATTGTTTGCAGAGACATTAGAAATTTTAAAAAAAGCTTGGTCAGAAAAATTTTTTAATCACGAAGGAGAATTTTATACTTATCCGTCACCTAACTATGTGTGGCAACATGATATGAGTCCACCTAGTGAAGAGTTTATGAATATGGAAGATAGCACTATGAAAAAAATTAGTGTTCTTCCTAAGCCATATCAAAATCCACATCCTCCAATACATCAAGTTGTTGATGGCATAAGATCTATTGAGTGGGCAGCAGAAAATAATATTAACGTAATTATGTGGATACCTACTGTAAAAGCACTCAAAATTAGATTTGAAGCGTACAAAAATAAAAGATCAGAAGTTACAAAAAAAAATGTTCCTTTGGGAGAAGGGGTAACTCTTGTTAGAGATATGTTTGTTGCAGATACAATGGAAGAAGCCAAAGAGAAAGCTGGTGAACACATGGTAAATTATATGAGATGGGTTTGTCATTGGAGAGGTCTAGGAAATCATATGGATCCGGGTGAAGAACTTCCACAAACAGAAGGGAAATTAGATCTTCTTAACTATGAGTTTTTACACAAGAGAAATATGTTATTTGGTACTCCTGAATACGTAACAGATAAGATAAAAGAACTTCAATCAGAGCTAAATCTTCAAAATCTTCAAGTATGGTCTAACTTTCCGGGTGTTAAACATGAAGATTGTATGAAAAGTATTAAATTATTCACTGAAAAAGTAATGCCTAACTTTAAAGATGATCTAGATACTGAAGTTAAAAAAGTATCGTGACTAAGTCCAAGAATACCTTGACCGGCGGTCAGGCGGCAGTGAAATCCCTAAAAAAGGAAAAAGTTAGACACGTCTTTGGTTTAATTGGTTCTGCTACAATGGAAATGTTTGATGCGTTGTATCATGAAAAAAAAATTAAATTTATAGGTGTAAGAGATGAAAGAACAGGAACACACATGGCCGATGGCTATGCAAGAGCTTCCAATCAACCAGGAGTAATTATTGCAGGACAAAACGGTCCAGGAGCTACTAATCTAGTTACAGGAATTGCTCAAGCAAAAGCAGCATTTTCGCCTGTTGTATCTATTGCCGGTTTATATTCTACCAAAGATAAAATGGAAGATGCATTTCAAGGACTTGATCAACAGTCACTATTTAATCCAATAACCAAAAAGACTTGGACTGTAAAAAAGGTAAGTCATATTCCAAAAGCTTTCAGTGATGCATTCAATCTTGCAATGTCACCAAGGAGAGGTCCAGTTTGTATAAACTTACCAAGAAACGTACTTTCAGATACATCAAAATTTAAAATCAATGAAAATAAAAAGTCTTTTAAAAGCGAAAGTAATTTAAAAAGCAAAAAAAATTTAATTCATAAAACAACAAAACTTATTCTTAATTCCAAGAAAACTGTAATTGTTGCTGGTGGAGGTATAAAATATAATTCAAAATTTAAATCTGTAACTGATCTTGCTGAATTTTTAAATGTTCCAATAGTAACAGCTGCTGGACACGGAGATGCGATACCATTTAGTCACAAACTAAATGCTGGACAAATGGGGCCAAGAGGAAATTTAGTTGCTTCAAGACTGGTTAAAGAAGCAGAACTTATTATTGCATTAGGAACTAGACTTGGTTTTAATTCTACTTTCTATTCTTACGATAATATAAACAAGAAAGCTAAAATTATTCAAGTTGAACTTGAGAAAAAAATGTTAGGAAGATATTTTCCTATTAGTATTGGTATTCATGGCGATGCTGCAAATGTGGTAAATCAAATGTTGAATGATTTAAAAAAACAAAAAAAAATTTTAAGTTATAAAGAATGGACAAATAATTTTTTATTAGAAAGATCAAAGTTTTTAATAAATAGGGATAATATAAAATCTAAAAATTATCCAATACAACCAAATGGACTATTTAAAGAGTTAAGAAAAGTTCTTCCTAAAAATTCAGCTATTACACTTGATGCTGGCACACTTTGCCTTCAAGCTACTGATGCTTTAGAGTATTACAATCCTCCTTCTCTTTTTACTCCTTTAGATTTTGGATTAGTAGGTTTTTCATTTGCTTGTGGTTTAGGCATTAAGGTTGCGAAACCTAATAAAACTGTAGTTAGTTTAATGGGCGATGGTGGATTTGGCATGACTATTTCAGAATTAAGCACTGCCGTAGAGCATGGAATAAATACAATTACAATAGTTATGAATAATAAAAGTTGGGGTGCCGAAAAGGCTTACCAAAAAGATTTCTATGGTGAAAGATATTTGGGCGCAGATATTCAAAGTCCTCCTTTTGATGAGGTTGCTAAACTTTACGGTGCAAAAGGAATTAAAGTAAAAAAATTATCAGAGGTAAATCAAGCAGTTAAAAGTGCACTTAAAGCAAACAAACCAGTTGTTATAGATGTTGATGTAGATCCAAAAGCATTATACAGTTTTAGAAGAGATAGCTTTGCACATCGAATTAAAAAATGAAATTAGAATTAAGAAAATTTAATAAATTTGTAGATAAAACTTTTATTGAGGGTGGAAAAGAAGCTAAAGATCCAGTTTTAATGGTTTCTGTAGCAGCAGTTTTTAAAAATCCTTGGGACGGGAAAGGTTTTGTAGAAGATTTAAAACCCATAATTTTAGATCTAGCTCCAAAACTTGGAGATTTACTTGTCCCTGAATTAATTAAAGAAATAGGTTCTCCTGATAAAATATTAGCTTATGGAAAAGCCGGTGTAGTTGGATTAAATGGAGAAATTGAGCATGCATCTGCTTTCATTCACACGTTGAGATTTGGTAATAAATTTAGAGATGCGGTCGGTGGTACTTCTTACCTAAGTTTTACGAACACAAGGGGTCCTGCCGGATCAAAAATATCAATCCCAATGATGCATAAAACTGACTCAGGTTTAAGGCCTTATTATTTAACACATGAGTTTACAATACATGATGCTCCATTTGATGACGAAATTGTAATCGCAATTGGAGGTGCTTCAACTGGAAGAGCACATGCTAGAACAGGTGATAGATACCAAGACATGAAGGAAATGGGCATTGAACCAAAGTAATAATGATTCATGCAACAGACTCAAAAGGTACATTCTATATATTAAATAAAAAAGATAGAACTCCAATCATATTTATCCACGGTGTGGGACTTGATCACTCTATATGGGATTTACAGATAAATGAATTTGATAATACTGTTTTAATTTATGATATTCTAGGTCATGGTAAAACACCTTTAAACAAAAATGATTTAAGTTTTGATGATTTTTCCAATCAAATATTAAACTTAATGGATGAATTAAAATTTAATAAAGTTCACTTAGTTGGTTTTTCTATAGGTTCATTAATTGCAAGAAATTTTGCTTCAAGATTTAACGATAGATTAGCTTCTCTTACACTTTTGTGTTCTATATTTAATCGATCTGATAAAGAGCAAAAAATTGTAAATGATAGATTTGAACAGACCAAAAAAGATCATAAGCTTACTAAAGATGCTCTTAAAAGGTGGTTTACAGAAGATTTTTTAAATAAAAATCCAGGCATCTCCGATAAAATTTTCAATATTCTTCAAAACAATAACATGAATAATTTTATAAAGATCTATTCCTTATTCGTGAAACATCAAGACAATGAAAAATTTGAAAACATCAAGACTAAAACTTTAGTGATAACTGGTGAAGGTGATATGGGATCAACCCCAGAAATGTCAATTAATTTAGGTAAAAAAATTAAAAATTCTGTTGTAAAAATTATTCCTAAAGGAAAACATCTCTGTAGTATTGAATGCTCAGATGATGTAAATAATACAATAAAAGACCATATACAAAATGCCTGAATTAAAAAAATATAAAATGTTTATTGGAGGAGAATGGGTTGACTCTGATACTAAAAAAACTTTTGAAACATTAAACCCAGAAGATAACAAACCATGGGCTGTTGTTCCAGAGGCAAGTGCCAATGATGTCGATAAAGCAGTTAAAGCTGCTCAGAAAGCTTTTGAAGGGGATTGGCCAAAAATATTACCAAGAGAAAGAGCTAAATTTTTAAGAGCTATTGGAAAAAAACTTAGAGACAATGCAGAATTACTTGGCAAGATTGAAACGATTGATACTGGAAAGCTATTTAGAGAAACCAACAAGCAAGCAAACTATATAGCAGAATATTATGACTATTACGCTGGTATGGCTGATAAAGTTGAAGGTACTGTTCTTCCAATAGACAAACCAAACATTCAAGCTATAACCTCAAGAATACCTATAGGTGTTATTGCAGCAATTGTGCCATGGAACTCCCAAATGTTTTTAACAGCAACAAAACTTGCTCCAGCTCTAGCTATGGGAAATACAGTTGTAATTAAATCCTCTGAGCTTGCACCTGCTGTGATGTTTGAATTTGCAAAACTTATAGAGGAAACTGGTATTCCAAAAGGAGTAGTAAATGTGATTACGGGATTTGGAGATCCATGTGGTAAAGCTTTAACCACGCATGATTTAGTTGAGAAAGTGGCTTTTACAGGAGGACCTGAAACTGCAAGACATATTATTAGAAATTCTGCAGAAAACTTGTCAGAGGTTAGTTTAGAATTAGGTGGAAAAAGCCCAGTTGCAGTATTTGATGATGCACATCAAGAAAATGCTATCAATGGAATTACTGCAGGTATATTTGGTGCTAGTGGACAAAGTTGTATTGCAGGTTCAAGATTATATTTGCAAAAAGGAATTTATGATGAGTTTCTTGATAAACTTACAAAAAGAGCTGAAAAAATTAAAATTGGTGCTCCAAAGGATCCTGATACTGAAATGGGCCCTTTAAGTAACTTTAAGCAACTAGAAATTATCGAAAAAAATATAAAAAAAACAATAGAGCAAGGTGGAAAGGTTAGATGTGGAGGAAAAAGACATCCATTTTCTAATGAAGGTTATTATTTTCCTCCAACAATAATTGAGTGTGATAATCACAATCTTCCAACTGCTGAAAATGAACTATTTGGACCAGTTTTATCTGTCATGAAATTTAATGATGAAAAGGAAGTCATAGAAAAAATGAATGATAATCAATATGGATTATCTTCTGGTGTATACACCAGTGACTTTGCTAGAGGTTTGAGAGTATCTAATGCTATTAGGGCAGGAATTACATTTGTTAATACGTATAGACTAATTTCACCTTCTGCACCTTTTGGAGGAATTAAAGATAGCGGGTATGGAAAGGAAGCAGGAATGGAGTCAATTAAAGATTATACTAGAGTTAAAACTACTTGGTATTATACTTCTGATGAACCAACTTTAGATCCTTTCTCAATCAGATAATAATTGTCAACAAAACATACATTACTTATTTTATTCGTAGTATTCCTACTTGGAAGTGCATATCCAACAGGTAAATTAGGATTAAACGATACAATACCTCCAATTCTTTTTGGTGGTTTAAGAATGTTAATTGTGTTTTTATGTTTAATACCATTTTTTAAATTTCAAATAATTGAAAGAAAATATATTATTCCTTTGATTGGGTTTTCAATTTGTTTTGGCGTTATGGTTAATATGTTTTTATATTTGTCCATAAACGCTTCAAGCATTCTGGCACCTATAACAATAGGAGCTCAGCTTTCTATTCCTTTTGGCATAATATTAAGTTCAATATTTTTGAGTGAAAAGATAAGTTATAAAAAGTGGTTACTTATCATGACATCTTTTTTTGGTATTGTGATACTTGCTTTTGATCCAAAAGTTGTTGAGGAATTAACAGGGTCTCTCCTAATTTGTTGTATGGCGTTTTTTTATGGTTTATCGCAAGTTTTCTCCAGGTATCTTAAAAATTTAGATGTAAAATTTACAAATACATTTATGAGTTTAGTTGGCTTTGTAATTTTATTTACACTATCAGTATTGTTTGAAGGAACTTCTATTCAAACTATTAAAAATATTAGTATTGGAAGTTGGCTTACAGTTTTATATGCAGGAGCTATAATCTCTTTATTAGGTCATTTAATGATGTTTTATTTGTATAAATTTTATCCAATTGATATGGTGCTTCCTTTCTACGCTTTGTTTCCAGTTTTTGGGTTAATTCTTACTTTTTTCATATTCGGTGAAGTTCCATCTTTAGTTACTGTTACTGGGGGATTAATTGTAATTACTTCTGTGTTTTTTGCACAAAAAATGAGATAATTTTGTCATTGAAAATTATAACTAATAGGATTTAATTTAATTTTACAAATTGTTAACAATTAGAGGGAATATATGAAAAAACTAGTATTAGCGATGTTTGTCATTGTATCTTGCTTTACCTCAAAAGCATATTCAGATGGACATGGCATTAAAATGGGAATTATTTTAGGATTTACAGGTCCTATTGAGTCCCTAACTCCAGCTATGGCTGCTTCTGCAGAGCTTGCATTTAAAGAAGCTTCAGACTCAGGTTCATTGCTAGGTGGTAAAAAAATTTCTGTTGAAAGAGCAGACTCAACTTGTGTTGACTCAGCTGCTGCAACAGCTGCTGCCGAAGGTTTAATATCTGGCGGTGTAGTAGCAATTATGGGAGCTGACTGTTCTGGAGTAACTGGAGCAATAGCAACAAATGTTGCTGTACCAAATGGTGTCGTTATGATTTCACCATCAGCTACATCTCCAGGATTGACTGATCTTAAAGACAACGGTTATTTCTTTAGAACTGCTCCATCTGATGCAAGAGGTGGTCAAGTATTAGCAGATATTACTAAAGATAGAAAAGTAAAAAGTATTGCAGTTACACATACAAATAATGATTATGGAAAAGGTTTAGCAGATGTATATGTTGCAGCTGTTAAAGCTCACGGTATAAACGTAACTGTTGTGACAGCTCACGAAGAAGGTAAAGGAGACTACGGTGCAGAAGTTGCTACATTGGCAGCTGCAGGTGGAGATGCTTTAGCTGTTTTAGGTTACTTAGATCAAGCTGGAGGAAGTATCATCGATGGCTCATTAGACTCAGGTGCATTTGATGTATTTGTATTATCTGATGGTATGATCGGTGATTCTTTAACAGACAGATTTGGTAATGATTTAAATAAATCTTTTGGATCACTTCCAGGATCAATGGGTAAAGGTGCAACAATATTCAAAGATGTTGCTGGTGCTGCAGGAATTGACTCTTCAGGTCCTTACACTTCAGAATCTTACGATGCTGCAGCTTTGATAGTATTGGCTATGCAAGCTGGTGGAAAAGCTGACAGAGGAACTGTCCAAGCAAATGTAATGTCTGTTGCAAATGCTCCAGGAGAAAAAATCTATCCTGGTGAATTGAAAAAAGCTTTAGATTTATTAGCTAGCGGGAAAGCTGTAAATTATGAAGGAGCTTCAAGTGTAGAACTTACAGATGTTGGAGAAGCATCTGGTGCCTTTATTGAGAAAGAAATTAAGGGTGGTAAGTTTAAAGACAAAAAACAAAGATAATACTTAATTATTAAACTCCAGCGGTGAAAATCGCTGGAGTTTTTTTTATCCCAAAATATTGTTCAACACGTAAATACAAAGAGACGACATAAATAAAATTATCGAAAAATTAATAATTTTCCAAACCTTGTTGCTGTTTAAATAATCAGATAAAAACTTAGATAAATATCCCAATGTAAAAAAAAATATTATTGATGAAAGAGTTGCTCCAAATCCAAATAATATTTTTTGATTAATTAAAAAGTTTTTCGAAAAGTTTCCTAAAAAAAATACAGTATCAGAATAGACATGCGGATTTAAATAAGTAAAACCAAGTGTTTTAAATATTACAGAACTTAGACTTGCTGTTTCATTTTTGCGATTTATTTCAAAATTGATATTTATATTTTTCAGTTTTTTCCAAATAAAATGAATTAAAAATAAAAATAAAAGAAGATTTAGAATAAGTTCAACTAAAGGTGAAAAAAAACTCTCAAAATAATGGAATAAGAATATTCCTAAAAATATAAGAAGGAAATCTGATAATGTGCAAATTGCACATACAATAAAAACAAATTGTTTTTTTAAACCTTGCTCAATTACAAATATATTTTGAGCCCCAATAGCTAATATTAAACTCAGTCCTGTAAAGAACCCTAAAATGAAATAACTCATCGTAAATTATTGTTTTATAATTTTTTCTGGAATTATTCCTTGAGGTCTAAATCTCATTATCAGAAGAAGTCCAATACCAACGAGCAAAAATCTAAAATATGGAGCACTATTAATTAAATGAATTTTAATTTCATTCGTTTCAGGTAAGTGAGCTGTAAATAAATTTATGAAAAATAAAGCAATAGGTGCTGCCTCTACCCACAAGAACCATACAACAAATCCTCCAAGAATTGCTCCAAAATTGTTTCCTGTACCACCAACAATTACCATGACCCAAATTACAAATGTATATCTCATTGGTCTATAACTCCCTGGGGTAAACAGTCCATCATTAGTTACCATCATAGCTCCAGCAATACCCACAATTGCTGAACCTAAAATAAATATGAATAAATGTTGTTTAACTACATTCTTACCCATTGCGCTTGCAGCTTCTTCATTATCTCTTATTGCTCTCATCATTCTACCCCAAGGGGAGTAAAGAGCCTTTTGTGTAATTATTAATAAAATTATAACTACAACTAAAAACATGCCTGCAAAACATAGTTTTACATAAACAGATGATGCATCAATCACTAACTGATTTAAAATATCCTGTCTCTCCGACAATGAATTTGCAAGATCTAATTTTGCTGAGTGAAATTTTTCTACTAAATTTATAAACCAAGGAGAAGTTTGTAGGTCAATTTCATAAGGAGCTGGTCTTTTTAAACCAATAACATTTTTAACCCCTCTTGCTAACCAGTCTTCATGTTTAATAATGGAAACAACAATTTCAGCTATCAATAACGTTGCAATAGCTAAATAATCTGCTCTTAGTCCTAAAGCAACTTTCCCTACAATAAATGCTAGCCCAGCAGCAAAAAGTCCTCCAACTATCCATGAGAATAAAACTGGTAACCCAAGTCCTCCAAGAAAACCTGTCTTCGCAGGATCAACAGCTTCTATTTGTTCAATTGCAGGTCCAGCAATTATTTTTATTAGAATTAATCCAACAATAATTATTCCAGCTACTAAGTAATTTCTTTTATTAGATTTTTGAATATTTTTTAAAATATACCTTGTAGAAAAAATCATTAATATAATTATTCCTAGGCAAGTCATCATATTAACTCCACCCACGCTCCAAGCTTCAGGTACAGGTGCAACAGATACTAATACAACTGCCAAACCACCTAATGCTGTATAACCCATGATCCCAAAGTTTATTAAGCCAGCATAACCCCATTGAATATTTGCTCCTAGTGTCATTACTGCAGAAATCATACAATAATTAAATATTGTTAATGCGATAGACCAAGACTGAAAGATGCCAACTAAAATAATTAAAAGTAGCATTATCGAATACGCTATAATTATATTTAAATAATTCCTCATATACGTTTTCCTTCAAATATGCCTGATGGTCTAAATATTAAAACAATGACTAGTATCGAAAATGAAATCGCAAATTTATAATCGGTTGATAATAATTGCATCAATGAATTTGGTTCTAAAGACTCTGGCAAAATATAAACTAAAAATCTTTTATATGCATAAGTCAAAAATATTTCAGCAAACGCGATAACATAACCGCCAAAGAATGCTCCATATGGATTTCCTATTCCTCCTACTATCGCAGCAGCAAAAATGGGTAACATATTATTGAAATATACGAATGGTCTATAACTTTTATCCAAACCATAAAGAATACCGCCAATTGTTGCTAATATTCCAGCTATAATCCAAGTAATTAAAACCACTTTTTTTGGATCTATTCCAGATAGGAGAGCTAAATCCTCATTATCTGAGTAAGCCCTCATACTAGTTCCAGTTTTAGTTTTATTTAAAAACCAAAACATAATAGCAACAACAATTATAGTAACCATAATTGTTATCATTTGTGTAGATTTAATTGTTAAACCTTCTGCAAGACCTGTCATTTCTTTAAATTCCGTTGCTTTTAAAATAAATTTTTCACCATCTAAGAATCTACGATCAGTAGGTCCAATTATAATTCTTATTATCGCTTGTGTTACAAACATTACACCAACACTGACCATTGCAAGCATAACTGGTGGACTTTTCTTAATTCTGTAATATTTAAATACTGTTTGATCAATTATCAGCATGTATAAAATCATCATAAAAATTGCAAAAGGAATAGTGAGCAAAGCTGTAGGCAGAAAACCAAAATTAATTCCGATAGATTGGAAGTAATAAGTCAAAAGTACAGCAAACATTGTACCAAATGACATCATGTCCCCAGTTGCAAAGTTAGCAAATCTTAAAATACCGTATATTAATGTTACAAAAATTGCTCCAAGAGCTAATTGAGAACCATATGTCAAGGCTGGAATAATTGTATAATTCAATAAAACTATTACTGCATTAATTAAATCCATACTAAGCTCCTAAGAAAGATCTCCTGACTTCTGGATCATTTAATAATTCCTTGCCAGACCCCTCAAATTTATTTTCCCCAGTTACAAGAACATATCCTCGATCAGAAATGCTTAAAGCCTGTTTTGCATTTTGCTCGACCATGATGATTGCTACTTTTGTATTTTTAACTCTAATAATATGTTCAAACAATTCATCCATTACTATTGGGGAAACACCCGCTGTAGGTTCATCTAACATAAGAACAGATGGTTTTATCATTAAAGCTCTTCCCAAAGCTACTTGTTGTCTTTGTCCGCCTGATAATTGTCCAACAACTTGATCTTTTTTTTCTCTTAGGATTGGAAATAGATCATATATTTCCTCGATAACATTGTTTACATTATCTTTTCTTAAAAAAGCACCAACTTCCAAATTTTCTTTAACGGTAAGTTCTGCGAAAACATTTCTAGTTTGTGGTACAAATGATATTCCCTTTTTAACTCTATCTTGAGGAGATAATTTAGAAATATCTTCTCCATCAATTGAAATATTACCTGATTTTAAGTTTAACAATCCAAGCATTGCCTTCATTGCTGTGGATTTGCCAGCTCCATTTGGTCCAAGAATAGCAACTATCTCTCCCCTATTAACATTTATAGAACATGAGCTAATTATATCAGGACCATCGCCGTATCCTCCTGTCATTTTATTTCCTTCAAAAAATGCCATTCACTTCTTTCTACCTAAATAACTATCTATAACTTTTTCGTTTTTCTTAACTTCATCTGAAGTTCCCTCAAAAAGAACAGATCCTTCTGACATTACAATAACTGGATCACACATTCTGCTTATAAAATCCATATCATGTTCAATCATACAAAAAGTATAGTTTTTTTCTTTGTTAAGTCTTAAGATTGCTGTTCCTAAATCTTTTAATAATGTTCTATTTACTCCTGCACCTACTTCATCCAATAATACAAGTTTTGCATCAACCATCATGGTTCTTCCTAGTTCTAATAACTTTTTTTGACCTCCAGATAAGTTACCAGCACGTTCATTTGCTAGATGTTTAAGATTTAAAAACTCAGTTACTTCGTATGCTTTTGCTCTTATTATATCCTCCTCTTTTTTAATTAAATTTGGTTTCAAAAGAGCATTTATTAAGATTTCACCAGACTGATTACCAGGTACCATCATTAGATTTTCAAGAACTGTCATATTTGAGAATTCATGAGCTATTTGAAAAGTTCTAAGTAAACCTTTTGAGAAAAGCTCATGAGATGGAACATTTGTTATATCTTCTTCATCAAATATTACTTTTCCATCTGATGACTTAAGATTGCCTGCTATAAGATTAAATAAAGTAGTTTTGCCTGATCCATTTGGACCAATTATTCCAGTAATTGAACCTTCTTTTATTTTTAATGAGCAATTTGATACGGCAGCCAAGCCACCAAAATATTTTGATAAATTATCTATTTGTAGAATATTAGACATTTATTACTTATAAAATTATGCTTTATTTAATCTTTTAAGAATACTATTTAAAGTTTTATTAGTAGCTTTATAGAAGCCTGCTTTTTTTAATTCATTTACACCTTGCTCATTCAATCCTTTTGGTGTTTGAGAGTCTTTGACAAGTATTTTTAAATCTCTCTTTGAGTTAACCACAGCATCTTCGGAAAGCGCTAAAAAAAGAGATGTTATATATCTCTGAGCTTGGTCTTTTTGAATTCCTTTTTCATTTAACCATTCAGACATTGTTCTTAATAATTCATAAAAAGGTGCCATCATTCCAGATGTTGACCAAAAATTTTTAGATAATTTTTCATTTTTAATTTCAACCACTGTTCCAAGATTTTTAAAAAACTTCTTAATTTTCTTGTTTGGTGGAAAAATAGGGATTGGTCCCTTTTTAAGAGAAATAGGAGGTAAAGGAATTACTCTTGAAATATTTGCTTTTACTTTAACTGCCTTCTTAATATTTTGAAGATTCATTGTTGATATGAAACTTACAATCACATGACTTTTTTTAAATTTTAACTTATGTATTATTTGATTAGCAACAGTAGGTGTTACAGCAAGAAAAATCCAGTTACAATCATTGACAATATCTTGATTATTTTTTGCAATATAAATTTTTTTGAAATTTTTTTTTAGTTGTTTCGAAATTTTTTTATTTCTTTCAGATACCATAATTTTGGTATATTTAATTTTCGATTTACATATACCCGACACTACTGCTGAAGTAATTTTACCAGTTCCTATAAATCCAAGTTTCATAAGTATATTTTCTACACTTAATTGTTAAAAAAGGAACCTCTTATTCTTAGTAATTCTCTTGATAAATTTTTATTTTCTTTAAAAGGTTTTCGACCATGAAGCCAAAAATAATTGTTCGCCACAACAGCGCTTCCAACTGGTAAGGATGTGATTATCTTATTTTTACTACCCTCAAGAGCGTCAGATAATCTTTGTAAAAAAAGTCCTTGATCCATATTTTTTGGTTCAGGAAATTGATCGATGTAAGAAATAATAGGTTTTCCATCACTATCTTTAGAAAAAACAGGGTGTTCAACTTTATAATCAATATTTTTACTTTTTGGAGATCCCCAAATAAAATTTTGCTTTCCAATTTTATCATCTGAAAGATCAGACAAATGTTCCCAATCATCAAGATGCAGTAAAGCGGTCTCACCACCAATCACATTCTCCTCCTCAAGCTTTGACATTAATATCCAATCAGTTGTTTCACGTACATATGTTCCATCGGTATGTAAATCCATATTTACATATGCCTTACGAAGATACGAGTCGCTACTGTCCTCATGTTTTACGTGAAATCTTGCATAGTATTTTCCAGCCATCGAGTCGTGATTTGGATTTCCAATTAAGTGAGTTATTGCAGTTGATAATTTTACTAAAAACGTTTGATCTATTTTAGAAGACTTATTTTTTGGACCAATGATAAAACAACCAGTATCTCTATCTTTAATAATTTCGTTTAAAAAATTACTTAATTTATTAGATGCGGTTTCATCTAAACTTTTTGCGATAGTGAACCTTGTAAATGGTTTATACTCTAATGCTGTAATATTAAATTTTTTAAATGGGAATACTAACCGATCTATAATCTGATCATCAATTTGTATATTTATAATCCTATTAGATTTTTCATGATATGTAATTTCAAACCCATCTAATTTTAAAAGATTCTTCACAGATTTATTTATTACAAGTGCCTATGGAATCAGGACCACACACTTCTCCATTTGTCCATGTCGCCCCTATTAGATTTGCACCTTCAAAATTAGCATTCAAAATATTTGAAGATGTAAAGTTTGCCTCCATTAAATTAGAATTTTGAAAGTTTACATCAATTAACGTTGCTCCCATAAAATCTGCTCTTGTTAAGTTGGCGCTAGTGAAATTTGATTGCTCAAAATTTGCACCTGTTAAAGTGGACTCGTACAAATTTGCTCTTATAAATGAAGATTCTGAAAAAGTGCCAAAAGCTAAATTAGAATTCATCATAATGCTTTTATCCAAATTTACTTGAATAAAACTAGCAAATGAAAGATTAGAGTTAGGAAGAAAACTTCCTTGCAGATCCTGACCATCTGAAAATTTACATTTAGTATAGTCTACTCCATCAGTTATAGGATCATCACATCCAGCATTTACATTACTAGAAAGTATAAGAAAAAATATAATAAAAAAAAGTTTTTTCATACTGCAAAACTATTTAGTGTAGCTAAAATTATAGCAGATAATATGGTTGGATAAACTAAATTTCTTTTGGTAACATAAAATATTAATATTGATAATAACACGACAATTATCCTTAAAATATAGTGCACATCTGAAAGATCTCCTGATGGAAAAATTAATATTCTTGAAATTAAAGCAGCAAGAGTTGAATATGCTACACAATTAAACCATTTATAAATTTTAGATGTCTCTCCTATCTTTTCTGATGTTAAAGCACCAAGAAATCTTGAAATATAAGTTGCAAGAGAAGTTACTAAAATTGCTAAAACAATATTAGCTGTCATATACCTCTCCTATAAAGTAAGCAATTGAACCAGCTACCAATCCACCAAGTAAAACACTCCATTCCGGTGAAAAAAAATAAAAAATTGGACCTAAAAATGCTCCCAGGATAATGGCAGAAGAAAGTTGTATAGTTTTCATAACTCCTATCATTGCACACATAAAATAAATTGGATTTACTATCGCAAGTCCAATTATCATATCTTTACTTAAAAAGTCGGCAGCATAAAATCCTAATACTGTTGAAAAAATGGCAATTAGCCAAGTGGCTGTTCCTATGCCTATCCAAAAATCTATTCTATATTTCCTCTCAATTTCCTCATAATTACTTTTTAAAATCAACCATGAGGAAACAGCTACAAAGTGACAAGATAAATAATATTTCCATCTAGGTTGGCTATCATGTTTAAGTAATGGCATTATTGAAACTGTCATTGGAAATAGTCTAGAATTTACCAACCATACTGCTAAAAAAATATTTACAAGTGACGCACCAATAAGCATTGACTCTGCCATCACTAATGATCCTGGAAGGGCGTAGGTTAAAAATGTTGAAAAAATACTTTCTTGTATATTAAATCCTAAATTTTTTAATAAAGCACCTATAGCAATGAAACTAGCACCTAATGCAATTGCTGGACTATCAAATTTTTTTGAGCAGACTACTCCTTTGATAAAATATTTTAGATTTATCATTAGCCGCCTAAGAATAGACGGCCGACATCTGGATTATTTAAAAGATCATCTCCTTTACCTGCAATAGCTGTTTCTCCTGAAACTAAAACATACCCAATATCAGCAAACTCTAAACCTTTTTTGGCATTCTGCTCAACCAATATAATTGTTTTTTTCTCATTTTTTTGAAGATCATCTAAAATTTCAAAAACCATTTGAATGTATCTAGGCTCAAGCCCAATTGATGGTTCATCAACAAGCAAGATAGAAGGTTTCATAACTAAAGCTCGAGAAATTTCTAATAGTCGTCTTTCTCCGCCAGATAATACTTTAGCAGGTTGATTTCTTCTGTTTCTTAATCTTTCATATTTTTGAAGAACTCTCTCTGCTTCTTCAAAAGATTCTTCTGTTTTATCTTTAATGTATCCACCCATTAGAAGATTTTCTTCCACAGTCATATCTGGAAAAACCGAATTATCCTGTAGAATATATGCTATCCCCTCAGACTTAAGTTTTTCTGCAGGGCTGAGGTTAGTTATTTCTTTTCCATCAATTTCTATTTTTCCTGAAAAGATATTTGTAAAACCATATATTGAATGAAGTATAGTTGATTTTCCTGCACCATTTGGACCAATCAAACAAAGAGATTGTGCTTTACTTACAAACAAATCAAAATTGTGTAAAATTTCCATCTTACCATAACCAGCTGATAAACCCTTGATAGTTAAGTGAACATTTTCAGATGATAATTTTTTTAAATCCTCTGCTCCAGGAGCTTTACCAAGAACTTCATATTGATTTGCCATTATTGAGCTCCTAAATAAGCGTCTATAACTCGCTTGTCATTTTTAATTTCGTCAGGTGTTCCATTTGCAAGCATTTTTCCATGTGCAAGACAAAAGATGCTTTCAGCTAACTGCATTATTACTCTCATATTATGCTCAATAACAAGGAGTGTAATTCCAAAATCTTGATTAACTTTTATTAATCTGTCTATAATTCCATTTATTAAAGTAGGATTGATACCTGCGGTCGGTTCATCCAGCAATAACATCTCAGGCTCATTCATTAATGCCATTGCTAATTCTAATAACTTCTGCTGACCAAATGATAAATCTCCCGCTCTTAGTTTTCTTTTTTGATATAATCCAACAAAATTTAATAAATTTTCAGCTTTTTCTGTAAGATTTTGTGGTATTTGGGAAAATATAGAAATTAAACTTTCATCACTCGCTTTGTGGCTGATAAGCATATTATCTACACAATTTAGTTTTCCATATATTCTTGTTTGTTGAAAAGTTCTTAACAAACCAAGCTTAGCTATTACTGGAACTGGTAATTCAGATACCTCTTTACCATTAAATTTAATTGATCCTTGATCTATAGGATATGTTCCAACTATAGAATTAAACAATGTAGTTTTTCCAGATCCATTTGGACCAATTAAACCTACAATTTTTCCTTTTTCAACTGACATGGATATATCAACATTAGCCTTAACACCTCCAAATGACTTACTGACATTATTTACCTCTAAAATACTCATTTAAGTGTGACCTGTGCTTTCCGATCTGCTTCATCCACAACTTCACCAAATCTTTCTGGATACTTTTCTCTCAACCAACCCATAATCCCTTCTGGGAAATAAATAACTATTACAACAATCAAAACGCCAAGAGCAACATACTGCCAACCTAAGAAGAAAGTCCAAAAACCTTCTTTAAATATATGAAATAAAGTTGCACCAATTACCGGGCCCCACAATGTTCCTTTTCCTCCAAGTATGGCCATCAAGACCATGAATACTCCCATTTCTCTTCCATCAAATGCTACATCGGTTGAGTCTATATATCCAACTAGTCCCCCCATAATACCTCCAGCTAATCCACAGAAAAACGCAGAGATCATCCAACCAATAATTTTATATTTCATTGTTTGTATACCCATTGCTTCGGCTTTATCCTCATTATCTCTTATTGCATTAAGAACTAATTTAAATCTTGTTGAGTAAATTGCTTTAACTGCAAGGAATGTGAATACCAATACTATGAAACTACAAAAATAGAAAAACTCACCTCTTGCTTCTAATCTATCAACATTAGGAAACGGTGGTGTTGTAAAACCTTGTCCAGCTCCAATTATTTCTATTCCACCAGAAATTTCTCCAGCCGCAACTCCTAAACCTAATGTGCAAATTGCAAAATAATGCCCTCTTAAACCTAAAATAGAATATCCTATAAGTCCTGCGATTATTGCTGGAACTACTGCAGCAACAGCTAAGCCAACTGCAAAACCTTGAAAAAATTGAGCAGGAGTATGAACAAAAGTTTTTTCTCCGCCTCCCTCGGTCCACTCTCCTAGAGGAAAAAACATTCCTACTTGAACTGAGGCACATAAATACATTCCAAGTCCATAAAATAAAATATTTCCAAAAGTGTTATAACCCATTTCACCACCTTGGACATTCCAAGTGATAGCCAGAATTATTAATATACATAAAATTGATAATTGAACTTTAAAAGCTGGAAAAATAAAAGGTGCAGCAATACCAAATATTAGAATAGCTCCATATAAAATAATATTTTTATTCATTATTTTAAATATTCTCTTTTTCTTGATAGTTTAAATCTTCTGTAAACTAGTATTAAAACTAGTAATAAAAATACTGAACCAATTCTAAATTCTGTTCCTAAAATATAATCTGCAAACTCTTCAAATACCCCAAGTCCCATTCCTGACATTGCAACACCAGGTAAATTTCCTAGTCCAGCAACAATTACTATCATGAAAGATCTTATTGTATATGGTAGACCCATATAAGGGTGTATCGTGAAAGTAATAGAAATTAGCGCTCCAGCTACTCCACAAAGAGCAGCATTAATTCCAAAAGTTGCTGCGTAAACTTTTTCAGTGTCTACACCTAATATTTTTGCGGCTCTGGCATTTTGAGCGGTTGCTCTAATAGCCCTTCCAAGCTTAGATTTTTTCATATAAATCACAAGTCCAATAGCAAACACAATACTTATAAATGCTGAAAAAATCTTTGAATTTGGCAACGTGACAGAATTATCAAACAGCATAGTTGTTCCATATCCAGAGTTTGCAAGAACTACATCTGCACCAAATGCAAAATTCATTAATTGCATAAATAAAATGCTTATTCCAAACGTCGCTAAAATCGAAATGAATAAGTCTCTATCAACAACTTTGTTGATAACTAATTTGTAAATAATTACTCCAACAAAATACATTATAATTGGCGAAACTATCACTCCCCACGCGGGATGAATTCCATACAGATACATAAAGTATGCAATGTATCCTCCTAATATAACTAAATCACCTTGAGCAATATTAATAATATTCATAACTCCCCATTGAAGAGCCATTCCGTAGGCGATTAATGCAAATAAAACTCCAAGTAACAAACCATCTAGTACGGCCTGTAAAGTTAACATCGGAACTTGGAAAATTAAAAAATCCATAACTTCTAAATGCTATATAAAAAAAAGCCCCCTATTACTAGGGGGCTAATATTATTTTTAATTATCTTTCAGACCACTTAGGAATTGGGTGAATTAATTCAGCTGATGCCCATTTTAATGGAGCGACAACTTTATTTTCACATTTTCCTGCGTCATCACACATCACTTGGAAAAGTACCATTGGTTTGTCAACGTTCTGACCACCTTCGGCAAACTTAATATTTCCATAGAATGTTTGCATATTAGTAGCTGCAAGAGCATCTCTTACTTTCTTTTGATCAAAAGTATTTGCTCTTTCAAATGCATCTTTAAATACTAACAAAGCAGCTGATGATTCTGCTGATTGGTATGGTGGATCATAACCGAATAATTTCTCAAAGTCGGCAGCATATGTCATGCCATCTTTGAAAAAATCATCTTTGTAAGTTAATGTTTTATGCCACTGAGATGCACATAAAGCGTACTGTGAGTTCTTACCATGTTGCTTAGATAATTTAGCAGCATCACAGTGTGTCATTGCTAACATTGGAACATCAACTTTCATTTCAGCTATTTGTCTGATTGCAGTTAATGCACCTTTTGTATGGCCTGATACAACTAATACATCTGGCTTAACAGCTTTAACTTTTGCTAAAGTTGCAGCCATATCATTTAGCTCTTTTGGTAGTTTGTCATCAATTATGATTTTAGATCCAGTTCTCTCTGCTGCATCTAGAATTCCTAATCTAACGTCCTGTGAGAATGCATCTTGCTCGAAAGCTTGAGCAATTCTTACACCTTTTCCACCATTCAGCGCTACTGCTGTTTCAATTGCAACGTCTAAATATAAGTTTGCTGGCGCAAGCACTGCAAATAAATATTTATAACCTTTAGTAAATAAAGATCTTGATGCACCATTAGCTTCAACCATTGGAACACCATATTTCTCAGTTACAGGTGCAATTGCTTTAGTTAAACCAGAACTATATGGCCCAAGCATAAACTCAACACCGTCTTGTGAAATTAATCTTTCTGCAAGTTGTGCTGCTCTTTTTGGATTTGACTCATCATCGTAATAGATAATATCAAACTTGTAAGTTTTTCCTCCAACTTTAACACCACCCATCTCGTTTATTCTATCAACGGCCATATTATAACCGTTTTGAGTGTGAACACCGTTAGATGAATATTTTCCTGTTAAAGAAATTGCGGCACCTAAGATAATTTTATCACCAACAACTTTTGCAAATGAAACAACTGAAGTTGAAAATAAAATTGCTATTGCAGAAACAAATGTAATTATAATGTTTTTAATTTTCATTTATCTCCTCTTATTAATTAATTAATTTAAACCTTATTTAACTAAGAAATTAGTTTTTTTTCAAGTAACAGTAGTATCGCATTAAGGGTCAATATTGTTGCATAAATGCAATTATGAGAGCTATAACAATTAAGACGCACGCAGAAATTGTGTTTATGACCTTTGCTTTTGCTTTAACCCACATAATCATTTTATTTGCTAAGACTGCATAACCAACTAAAGATAAAAAATCTAATACTACGTAAGTTGTTATTAAAATTAAAAATTGTGCAACATAGTTTGAATTAAAATCAATGAATTGAGGAAAAATAAAAGGAAAGAACATCCAAGCTTTAGGACTTGTTCCCGCAACTAAAAAACCATCTTTAAAAAATGATAACGAACTTTTTTGCAAAGTTTCACCTGAGTTGATATCTTTAGGTTTAGATTTATAAATATCGAATGCCAGGTATAGTATATAAATTACACCAAACCATTTAAAAATATTTAATAAAGTAGGATTATCTGAAATAAAAGAGCCGATTACAAAAATTACAAGACATGCTTGAATAATATTTGCGGTAACATCTCCTAAGGCAGTCCAAATACAATTTCTAACACCATAATTCATAGAATATGAAATAATAACAATTCTAGGAGTTCCAGGAGTAATAAACATGAACAAGATAATTTGAAGAAAAAGAAAATAATTTAAAGGAAGCATGATGGATAGCCCTAAAAAACCGGGAGCTAAAGATGGCTAGATAGGACTATCTATTAGTGATAATATCACAGGTATATAAATTTGCATTATTTATTTATTTCAAGATTGCTGGAATTTTTATGAAAAAAAGTCACAGGCCCACAACCAGAGTTAAAAATCCTGAACCAAAACCTGGTAGTCCAGACTGGGTCATTTGGGCAGCATGGGCAGATAGAATTACATTTGAAGATATAGAAAAAAAAACTGGAAAAACAGAGTCTGACGTAATTAAGATTATGAGAAGAAGTTTAAAACCTTCATCTTTTAGGCTATGGAGAAAAAGAGTAAGTTCACAAAGCATTAAACATAGAAAAAAGTTTGAATATTCAAGAAAACAAATAAGGGTTAAGATAAAGAAAAATGAAATTCATAACTGGTAAAATCAAAAAATATAATTATATCTAAAGTATGAAAAATATAACAATGTATTCAGGGCCAATGTGTGCATTTTGCGATGCTGCAAAAAGATTATTAAAAAGAAATAATCTTGAATACAAAGTTATTGATGTATCTACAGGTCCAGAGCTTAGAGATGAAATGATTCAAAAAGCTAATGGAAGAAGAACAATTCCTCAAATTTTTTTTAACGATGAACATATTGGTGGATATCAAGAACTTAGAAATCTTGAAAAAAATGGTCAACTAGAAGCATCTTTAAAGTAAATTAATTCCAATCAATTAAACCTAATTGTTTTTTTGCTAATTCAGTTAAGTCATTAACTTTAACTCTACCTTTATAATTTACTTCGTAGTCTTCAGGAGCAAAATCAGGTGGACTTTTACCTTCAATAAACTTTTTGGATTGTTTTTTTATATAATCAATATTTTTTTTACAATAAGGTGTTGCTCCAACATAAATAACGTTTGAGTAATTTTTTCCTTTATGTTTTTCCTCAACTGCATGCACTACATCTGGATGCCACCAAATAGTATCTCCAGGATTCATTTTAGGAATTGAAATTAACCCTTCTAACAGCAAACTGTGATATTTTTCATTTATCGATAAAGCTTTTCCTGCTTTTGATCCACATAATTCATTTTCAGGAACATCATCTAATAAAGCTCTTGTTAAAACGTATGACATTCCTTTTACAATAGGAATTAATTGTAAAGTTCCATCATTTGGACCTTGTTCTGTTAAGGCAGTCCATCCTTGAAATGTTCTAAATACATGTGCTACTGCAGGAGATTCAAATTCAATTGTTTCATCTCTATATTTAGCATCAAATGGATTAAAATTTTCGAAATTGTCTGAAAAAATATCATTGTAGATTTTTTGATATGCTTTATCTGTCCATCTTTCAATAGATCCAGCATCACAATGTGGAGATAAGCCTAAAGTATCATCCCCTGGTTCTCTTCTTCTTACTCGATCTGCATAAACAAGTTCTCTATTTGGATCAAATACATTTTTACCCTCATATCTATAATTCCAAAAATTGTTCAACCATTTTTTAACGATTTCCATTTCTTTAGAATGTCTAATTTCTGATTGAGCTTTAGACCAATACAAACCAAAAATTTGAGGTTTTCCTGATTTTAGGTCACTAAAGTATTTGTCTATACCAATCTTTTTTTTTTGATCTTCAAAATAATTATTTTCCAATACATATTTATCTAAATCTTCATTTAAATCTTTCACCTTGTTTTTATCAAAAACGTTTCTAATAATAACGCAGCCACGTTTGAATACTTTATCTTTTATTGTGGTTTGATTCTTAGTTGAAATATCCTCAAATTCTATTTCGGGAATAATTGTATCTTTTGACTCTTTAATTATTGTAACTTCTTTTTGAATATATTTTTCAATTTTTTTAAAATTATTAACAACGTTTTTTGATTTTTTTCTGAGCTTAATTTTTTCAGAAATAATCTTATTTTGTATTTCAATTAAATTCATTAATTGAAATCGATTATTTTGGTTTAAACACTAGGCACACTCCGTTATTACAATATCTTTTACCAGATGGCTGTGGTCCATCATCAAATATATGTCCATGGTGCCCACCACATTTTTTACAGTGATATTCGGTCCTAGCATATCCAATATGATGATCAGTTTTAGTTTCAAATACATCAGGAAGAGACTCATAAAATGAAGGCCATCCTGAACCACTTTCGTACTTGGTGTTAGAGTCGAATAATTTTGTTCCGCAATTTGCACAATAATAGCCACCCTCTCTCTTTTCAAAATTTAATTCACTAGAGCCTGGAGCCTCTGTTGCTTCTTCAAATAAAACTTTTTTTTGTTGGTCTGATAAATTTGGGTTATTTTTTGTCATTTAAATATTTTGCACAATTTTTATGTAAACTTGCATGCAATTCAACAAGTTTTTCAAAATCTTTATTATAACCGCCACCTAAAACTCCACAAATAGGAACTCTTCTTTGAAAAAAGTTTCTAATAACCATGTCGTCTCTCTTATTTATTCCTATATCAGATATTTTTAACTTGCCTAATCTATCACCTAAATGGATATCAACTCCTGCAATATAAAATACAAAATCAAAATTAAAATCGTTTAAAAAAATCAAATTTTTTTTTAAAATATCTAAGTATTGTACATCTTCCATGTCTTGTTCGAGTTCAACATCTAAATCGCTTTTTGATTTTATAGGAGGGTAATTTACTTTTGAGTGCATACTAAAAGTAAAAACATTGTTTTCATTTTTAAATATTTCAGCGTTTCCATTTCCTTGGTGAACATCTAGATCAAGAATGAGAATTTTATTAGCTAATCCTCTGTTAAGAAGATATTTCGCAGAAACTGCTACATCGTTAAAAACGCAAAATCCTGCTCCCTCATCATAAATTGCATGGTGACTCCCACCAGCGGTATTACAAGCTATTCCAAAATTAATAGCCAATTTAGAAGCTAACACAGTTCCACCTGTTGCAACTAAAGACCTTCTCACAACACTATCAACTAAAGGAAACCCTATTTTTTTAACTAACGAATCTTCTAATGTTTTATTTTTAATTTTATAAATATACTCCTCAGAGTGAACCTCTTTAAGTGTATCGATTGAGCATGGTTCAGGTTTATAAAATTTTTTAACTACTTTTTCATTTTTAAGAAAATTTGCTAGTTCGCCAAACTTTTTAATTGGAAATTTGTTATCATCATCAATCTTTGCTTCATAGTCAGGATGATTTACAACTGGTAATTCCACTTTACTTTATTTCTCTTATAGGCTTACCGGCAACACAAGCTTCTAAATTTTCGATCATTTGTGTATAAAAAATAGAATAATTTTCAGCTGTTACATAACCTACGTGTGGAAGTAAAAGTGCATTAGGTACAAATCTTAATTTGTGACCAGCAGGCAAAGGCTCTTTATCATAAACGTCAATTCCAGCACCAGCGATTACATTAGTTGAAAGTGCTATAATCAAATCATCTTCATTTACAATTGGACCTCTTGAGGTATTAATCAAAAAGGCTGTTTTTTTCATTTTATCAAACTCAGCAAGTTTAAAACAATCTTTATATCTTTCTCCGCCTTGTACATGAATTGAAATGAAATCAGAATTTTGGATTATATCTTCTTTGCTTGAAGGCAAAACATCAAGCTCTTTACATTTATCTAAGCTAAGATTTTCACTCCATGCCATTACTTGCATACCAAATGCTTTTCCAATTTTGGCAACTTGAGATCCAACTTTTCCTAAACCAATAAGACCAAGAATTTTTCCTTTTAATTCAACTCCTACTGTTGTTTGCCAATAGCCTTGGTACATATTATCAACTTCCACTTTGATATTTCTAGCTAGTCCTAAAATTAAGGCCCATGTTAATTCACAAGTAGGATTTGAGTTAATTTCAGTACCTGTAACAACAATTTTAGCTTTTTTTGTTGCTTCAAGATCTACTGCTTTGTTTCTCATTCCACTTGTAGAAATATATTTTAGTTTCTTCAAACTTTTAATAAGATTTGAAGTAATTGATGTTCTTTCTCTCATTATAAGTAGAGCTTCAAATTCTTTTAATTTTTCTATAGCATCGTCCTCGTTTTCAAAAGGTTCACTAAAAACCTCAATATCAAATTTTGATGAAAGATTTTTCAAATCAATAAATTCTTGAGCAACGTTTTGATAATCGTCTAATATAGCAACTTTAAGCATTTTGAACTTTTTTATTTGAGATTGTGATACCAGCAATAATAAAAATTGCACCTAAGAAATGATAAAATAATATTTTCTCATTGAAAATTATCATAGCCATTACAGCACCTAAAACTGGCATCAAATGTAAAAAAACTCCAGATCTATTTGCACCAATTAATTTTACACCCTTTATCCAAAATAAAAACGAGATTAAACCAGGAAAAAAAACAACATAAAATAAAACTAAATAAAAAGAAGATTGTAATTTTATTGTGCTTCCTAAACTATAGTCGATAAAATACATAGGAATTAAAAAAATAACTCCAAAAGTAATAACGACCTGTAATAAGGAAATTGGAGATAAATTAAACTCCTTTTTTTTTAAGAGTGTTGAATATAGTGACCAAGCAAACATAGCAATCAATGCAAAAATATCTCCCTTATTAAAAGATAAATTTAATAAATTGTTTAAGTTTGCCTTCGTTATTATAAACAAAACACCTATAAGCGAGAGGAATACACCAGTTATTTGGAAGAAATTTGTTTTCTCAATTTTAAGTAAAAATGAAAATAATATTATCATAACTGGAACTGTGGATATCATAAGTACTCCAGTTATTACTTGGGTATGCCTCAATGAATAAAAAAGGGCAGAATTAAAAACACTAACAGCCAAAATCCCTAAAATTGAAAATAAGAAAATATTATCCAATATAATTTTTTTCTTACTAAGTAATTCCTTATAAGTAAATGGTAGTAGAACTATCCAGGCCAAAAACCATCTATAAAAATTTAATGATACCGGAGGTATGTCAATAATACTTGCTGCTTTACCCACTATAAAATTTCCAGCCCAGAATAAACATGCTAGCACTAAGTATAAAGAAGCTATATATATTGGGCTAGATGTTTTCATGAAAAGAATTTAGTAAATCAGTTCTATTTTTTATAGCTTCTTTTATATTCTTTTCCTTAACATGTCCAAATCCTCTTATTTGATCAGGTATTGATGCTATTTTAACAGCTGTATCATAGTTTGATTTATTTATTTTTGATCCAATATCAACAATGGTTTGCTTATAATCTCTTATTAACTCTCTTTCTTTTTTTCTTTCATCTAAATAACCAAATGGATCAAATTTTGTACCCCTTAAAAATTTAAATTTTGAAAGCAATTTAAACACATTAAATAACCAACCACCAAATTTTATTTTTATTAATTTGCCATCCACTTTGCTTTTTTTGCTGAAAATTGGTGGAGCTAAATAAAAATTATAATCAAAGTTTCCTTCAAAGTTTTTATTTATATCATCCACAAATTTTTTATTTGTCATTAATCTAGATACTTCATACTCATCCTTGTAAGCCATCAATTTAAAATAATTTTTTAAAACTGCTGTTGAGAATTGACTTCCATTTCCAACATTTTTATCTATCTTTTTCGCATAACTAACCAAATCGACATATTTTTGAGCATATTTTGTGTTTTGATAGTCTTCTAAAAATTTTAATCTATTCTGATATTTGGCATCAAAACCCTCTAAGATCTCAGGTTCGTCTTTAATTATGCTATTTACCTCTTCTTTTAAATTTTTGTAGTGTCTACCAAATCTGAAGGCATCTATATTATCTTTTACGCTTGCACCATTTAATTCAATTGCTTTTTCAATTGATGAAGCTGAAATTGGTATCAGACCTGATTGATATGCAACCCCAACATTAAACATATTTGATAATATTGAATTTCCTAAGATCTTAGATGTAATTTTATTTGATGATATAAATTTAATATTCTCTAGTTCTACTATATTAATTAAATTATTTCGCATTTCTTCAAATGGCAAATAAAAATCTTTATCCCGTGTAAAATCTCCTGGCATTACTTCATCTGTATTGATTATAAGTTTTGAAATTTGTTTATCCAAAGTTTTTATTATTTCTAAATCATTTGAAACAAGTAAATCAAATCCCAAGAGTAAGTTTGTATCCCCGTACGATAATCTAATTGCTCCAACGTCTTCTGGTTTTTCAAAAATTCTTAAGAAACTTTTTACAGCTCCACCTTTTTGTGCTAGCCCAGTCATGTCAAGAACACCAGATCCTCTGCCATCTATTTGAGCAGCTGTTGCAAGTACTGCTCCAATTGTAACAACACCAGTTCCTCCAATACCAGCAACCATTATTCCATAGGATTTATTTATTTTGGGTAGTATTGGATCCTCAATTTTTGAATTTATTTTATTTATAAGGGTTTCGTCGTAATTTTTTTTAAGTGATATATCACCCTCAAGACTTACAAAGCTAGGGCAAAACCCATCAACGCATGTATAATCTTTGTTGCAAGATGATTGGTCGATTTGTCTTTTTCTTCCATACTCAGTCTCAACTGGTGCAATTGAAACACAATTAGATTGTATTCCACAATCTCCACACCCTTCACATAAATCTTTATTAATGAAAATTTTTTTTTTTGGTTCCTCTAATATACCTTTTTTTCGTCTTCTTCTTTTCTCTGCTGCACAAGTTTGATCATAAATTATTACAGTTGTTCCATTAACTTTGCTTAATCCAATTTGAACATCTATGATATTTTTTCTGTCATAAACTTTTGAATTCTTAGCAAAGCCTCCCGTGTCACCATACTTTTGAATTTCATCTGTAATTATTGCTATTTCTTCAACTCCTTCTGCCTCAAGCTGTTTGGACATTTGAGCAACTGTTGGTAAACCATCTAATGCTTGTCCTCCAGTTAAAGCAACAGCATCATTATATAAAATCTTAAATGTCATTTTAGTTTTTGCTGCAACTGCGTGTCTAATCGAAAGTATTCCTGAATGTATATAAGTCCCATCTCCCATATTTTGAAAAACATGGTCAGTGTTACTAAAAACTGACTCTCCTACCCATGTAGCTCCTTCAGATCCCATCTGAGAAAAGCCCTCATTATCTCTTTCCATATGTTCAACAAGATAAGCACAACTAATCCCAGTTATCGCTCTACTGCCTTCTGGAATTCTAGTTGAAGTGTTGTGAGGGCAGCCTGAGCAAAAATGTGGGACTCTTTTTAAGGAAATATTTGAATTTGTTGACTCAGTTAAAGATTTCAATTCTTTTGAACAATTATTCACGTCATCTGGTAATTGTAAATATTTTATTATTTCATAGACTTTCAGCCCAATCTCTCCTGGATCTAGAGCTCCAGACGAAACAAACAGATCGTTACTATTCTCATCTTTTTTTCCAATTACTTTTACTTTTAGGTTTTTATTAAATAAGATTTCTTTTACTTGTGTTTCAATAATTGATCTTTTTTCTTCAACTACTATGATTTTGTCCAAATTTTCTGCAAAATTTTCAATTACCGTTTCTTCTAATGGCCAAGGCATGGCAATTTTAAGAAATTTAATTCCTATCTTATTTGCGATTTCTTTATTTATTCCAATTTTTTCAAGTCCAAGCTTAGTATCTAAGAAAGATTTTCCTGTACTAATTATTCCAATTCTAGGTTTTTCCGAGTCAAAAATTAATTTGTTTAGATTATTAACTTTACAATAATCTTTTACGTATTTTAATTTATGATGATGTAAGCGATATTCTTTTTCTTGAGCTGTATCTTTCAATCTTATATTTAATCCATCGGATGGATAATTTTCTTTAGAAATATCTTTAAGAACAACTCTGTTTTCATCTAAATCAACTGTTGCGCCCGAACTGACATTGTCATGAACACACTTAATACCAACCCAACAACCACTTTTTCTAGATAATTCAATTCCAATTATCCCATAATCTAATATTTCTTGAACACCACTTGGATTAAAAAAAGGGATCATTGCATCGATCATCGCAAATTCACTTTGGTGGGAAGTTGTAGAAGATTCGCAGATGTGATCATCTCCCATTAGAGCTATAACACCACCAAACTTCGAGGTACCTGCTAAGTTTACATGCTTTAATGCATCCCCCGCTCTATCGACACCTGGTCCTTTGCCATACCAGATGCCAAATACACCGTCATATTTATCTTTTTTTCTGAGATTAACCTGTTGTGTACCCCATAAGGAGGTTGCAGCTAGTTCTTCATTAATTCCAGGTTGAAAGAAAATATTATTTTCATTCAAGTATTTTTTATTTTTTATTATTTGTTGATCATAACCACCAAGTGGAGAGCCCCTGTAACCAGAAATATAGCATGCGGTATTTAGATTTTTTTTTTTATCTCTTCTAGCCTGAACGATAGGAACTCTAACCAATGCTTGGGCACCAGTTAAAAATCTAGTACCTTCACTTAATTTATATTTATCCTCAAGTTTAATATCCACACTATATAACTTTACTATGCAAATCTGACTGAACTATATGGTTTTAAATCCATATTAGTATTTTCATTTGCAATCATCCCTGAAACTATTTTTCCAGATATTGCACCTAAAGTCCATCCTAAATGGTGATGACCAAATGAATAGTATACATTTTCATAATTTTTTGATGGTCCAATCACTGGTAAAAAGTCTGGTAAAGTTGGCCTAAAACCTAGCCATTCATCTTTATGTTCAGGTAAACCATCAAGCATTTCTTTCGCATTTAAAATTAAATTTTTTATTCTATTTTTTGATAGCGCATTTTCTAAACCACCAAATTCAACAGTTCCCACCACTCTTAAACCTTGATCCATTGGAGACATTCCAAAGCCTCTGTTTGAGTTCACAACTGGTCTTGAAATTAAATGGTCTAAGTCTTTGAAATGAACATGATACCCTCTTTCTGTATCTAGAGGAATTTTTTC
>CACLYY010000002.1 GCA_902611265.1 uncultured Pelagibacteraceae bacterium | reverse complement strand
TAAAAAAAAACTTTCAGTCTCATTTGCTGAGTCATGTACTGGTGGACTTTTAGCAAGTACAATAACTTCAATTAGTGGATCATCTAAAGTTTTTAATATGGGATTAATTACTTATTCAAATAATGCAAAAGTAAAATTACTAAAAGTACCAAAAAAAACTATTACTAAATACGGAGCTGTCAGTCATGAAACTTGTTTATCAATGGTTGAAAATTTAAGTAAAATTAGTAAATCAAATATATCAATTTCTATTACAGGTGTTGCAGGACCAAATGGAGGAACTAAGCAAAAACCAGTTGGGCTAGTATATGTGGGTCTAAAAAAAGGTCGCAAAACAATTATTAAGAAAAATTTGTTTAAAAATAAAGGAAGGATTTTCATTCAGAAGGCTACAGTAAAAAAAGCTCTTAAAATGGTTTTGAAAAATGTATAAAAATTTACAATTATTACAAACTTTCAGCTCTTTTTTGAAAAGCATCAGCTATTTTGTCTAGACCAAATTGAAAAGATTTGGTCATAAGAATATTTAAAAATTTATTTTTGATTTCAAAATCAACATCAAATGTAACTTCAGTTAATCTTCCATGCTCAATAAATTTCCAATTATTTTCTAAATAATTTAAAGGACCATCAATATTAGTAACAAAAATTGTGTCCTCTTTCTTATTATATTTCACATCACTTTTATAGGTATCTACAAAAGGACCTTTTCCTATTGTTAGATCAGCAACAATAAGTGTTAAATCTCCAACTTCTTTTCTTTCAAATACTTTTGATCCTTTACAAAATGGAACGAACTCTGGATATTTTTCAATATCTAGAACAAAGTCAATAAGCTTATCTTTTTTGTTATCAATTAATCTCTTAACTGATGCTTTGGGCATTAATTTATATTTTTTCTATTTTTTTTTAATTTATTAAAATCCTCGTCAGCATGATATGATGATCTGGTTAAAGGAGATGATGATACTAATAGAAATCCTTTCGCTTTAGCTATTTTTCCCAATTCTTCAAACTCATCTGGGCTGTAATATCTATTCAGAGGAAAATGTTTAACAGATGGTTGTAAATATTGACCAATTGTTAAGAAATCAACCTCTGCTGATCTTAAATCATCCATGACTTGAATTATTTCATCTTTTGTTTCTCCAAACCCAACCATTATTCCTGACTTTGTATAAATGTTTTTATTAAATTTTTTTGAATTCTTTAAAAGCTCTAATGATCCAAAATATCTAGCTCCAGGTCTCACTTTAACATAGAGACTAGGTACAGTTTCAATGTTGTGGTTAAATACATCAGGATTTGCCTCTAACACTCTTTTATAAGCTTCGCCTTTTCTTAAAAAATCAGGTGTAAGCACTTCAATTGTTGTGTTTGGATTTTTTTTTCTTGTTGCAACAATAACCTCATGAAAATGATTTGAACCTCCATCAGAAAGATCGTCTCTATCTACTGAAGTTATTACTACGTGTCTTAGATTTAATTTATTTACTGCATTTGCTATTTTAATTGGTTCAAATTCATCCAATTTTTCTGGTTTTCCTGTTTTAACATCACAAAAAGCGCAGGCTCTTGTGCAGGTATCGCCCATTATCATTAAAGTTGCGTGTCTTTTGCTCCAACATTCAGTTATATTAGGGCAGTTTGCTTCTTGGCAAACAGTTACTAAGTTATCATTATTAACAACAGTCTTGGTTAAAAAAAACTCTTTACTATTTAATAGTTTTGATCTTATCCAATCGGGTTTTTTTTTAAGAGGGTTAACCGGTTTGTTAACTTTTTCAGGATGCCTTGGTCTATTTTTTATTTCCATTATGTTTAATTATATAGGTAGTCTCTCCCTCTTTTCCAAATAAAAACTTCTCTCTAATCAATATTTCTATGAAATCTAAATCAATATTTTTAGTTAATAGTGAATTTTTATGCTCTAAATCTGCTATTTTACTTTTTAAGATGTTTTGATTATTTTTAAGTTGTTCATAAATTTTTTTCTTTTCTATATAAGAAATTAATCCTCTTTCTCCATCCAACAAGTTAAAGAAGAAGTAAATAAAAAGGAATGTGATGATTAGAATGAAATAATTTTTTTTTAACTTATCAAACATTAGTTAATTTTATTCATTTTTGCAGATCTACCAAGATCTTCTTCAATACGTAATAATTGATTGTATTTTGCTATTCTCTCTGATCTTGCCAATGAACCAGTTTTGATTTGATTTGAATTTGTACCAACAGCCAAATCCGCAATAAACGTATCCTCAGTGTCTCCTGACCTATGAGAAATTATTGTTTTAAAACCTATTCTTTGAGCAAATTTAATAACCTCTAGGGTTTCGGTCACAGTTCCAATTTGATTCAATTTTATCAAAATACTGTTTGCTGACAAATTTAGAAAACCTATTTTTAATCTCTCAAGATTAGTAACAAACAGATCATCTCCTACAATTTGTGTTTTATTATTTGATTTATTTAAAAATTTAGACCATGCTTTCCAATCATTTTCACCAAAGGGATCTTCTATTGACTTAATTTGATATTTTTTAATTAAATTCAAATATTTATTTATTGAATTATCAACACTAATATATTTTTTAGAATGAATTGAGTATTTTCCTTTTTTTATTAATTCATTTGCTGCCACATCTAAACAAATAGATATTTCTTTTCCATTTTTGAAACCAGATTTTTTTATTGCTTGAACAATAAGTTTGAGTGCACTCTCGTTATCACTAATCATTGGTGCAAATCCTCCTTCGTCTCCAACATTAATAGAATGACCAGATTTTTTTAATAATGTTTTTAAATTGTTAATTACCAAAAAACAGATTCTAACAGCATCTTTAAATGTTTTTGCTTTATCAGGTCTAATCATGAATTCCTGAATTCTAAGACCATTATCAGCATGCGCCCCTCCATTTATTATATTCATTAATGGAAATGGAAGTTTGAAGTTTTTTTTGACTATAAAGTTTTTATACAATGGTATTTTTTTTTCTTTAGCTGATAGCTTTTTTACAGCCATTGATACAGCTAATATTGCGTTTGCACCTAATTTAGTTTTTTGTTTAGTGCCATCTAATTTGATAAGAATACTATCTATTCTTTCTTGATCATGAATATTTTGATTTTTTAATTTTTTCGAAATTAATTTATTAACAGTTGCAACTGGTATTAAAACACTTTTTCCTAAATATTTTTTATTAGTTTTATCCCTTTTTTCATAAGCTTCGAAAGTACCTGTTGATGCACCTGATGGACATATTGCAGATGCACTTAAATTATTAGAAAATACTTCTGCCTCTATAGTTGGATTGCCTCTGCTGTCATATACTTGTCTTGCAACAACTCGTTTTATTTTACTCATTTATTATTTTTTAACTAAATTATCAATTTCCACAATTTGATTAATTAGGTCGTCAAGTTTGTTTAAAGGTACCATATTAGGACCATCAGATGGAGCATTATCAGGGTCTTGGTGAGTTTCTAAAAAAATAGCTGCTATGCCTACGGCAGTAGCTGCCCTTGAAAGATATTCTACAAATTCTCTCTGACCACCACTTTTTTCACCTAGACCACCAGGCTGTTGAACTGAATGAGTACCGTCAAAAACTACTGGGTAACCATTCCTGGCCATGATTGGAATAGATCTCATATCAGATACTAATGTATTATAGCCAAAGCTAGCACCTCGCTCTGTGACTAAAATGTTTTCATTTCCACTATCTGAAATTTTTTTAGTTACATTGATCATATCCCAGGGTGCAAGAAATTGACCTTTCTTTACATTAATAATTTTATTGGTTTTAGCTGCAGCAATTAAAAGGTCTGTTTGTCTACAAAGAAAAGCTGGTATTTGAAGCACATCTACGTGAGGTGCAACTATAGAACATTGATCTTGATTATGTATGTCAGTAAGAACTGGAACATTTAAATCTTTTTTAATTTTGTCAAATACTGGTAATGAATTTTCTAATCCAGCGCCACGTTTACCTTTAAGGCTAGTCCTGTTTGCTTTATCAAATGAAGTTTTATAAATGAAACCAATATTATATTTTGTAGTAATCTCTTTAATTTTTCCAGCCATATCTAAAGCATGTTGCTCTGTCTCGAGTTGACATGGTCCTGAGATAAGACAAATTTTATTTTTGTTTGAAATTTCTATCCCGTTACAATTTATTACTTTATTTTCCATTATAAGATTTTGCAGCTTTAATAAATGAAGAGAATAATGGATGAGGATTTAAAGGTCTAGATTTAAATTCTGGATGAAATTGAACACCAATAAACCATGGATGATTTTTTAATTCAATGATTTCAGGTAATTTATTATCTGGAGAAACTCCAGAAAATATCAAACCTTTTTTTTCAAATTGATCCATTAAGTTAATATTGACTTCATATCTATGTCTATGTCTCTCATTAATTACATTGGATTTATAGACATTTTTTATGGCAGAATTATTTTTAAGTTTTGCTTTATAAAGACCTAATCTCATTGTTCCTCCAAGATTCTTGTCAGTACCTTTGATAACTTTTCCATCTTTGCTCCATTGATCAATTAATCCGACCACTGGAAAACATTTCTTATCTAATTCACTAGATCCAGCTTTTTTTATTTTTAATATATTTCTAGCAAATTCAACCATTGCCATTTGCATTCCAAAACAAATACCTAAAAAAGGTATTTTTTTTTGTCTTGCGTATTTAATGGCCTCTATCTTTCCTTCAGTACCTCTCTTACCAAATCCTCCAGGTATCAAAATTCCTGAAACATTTTTTAATTTAGATTTTATTTCATTTGATCTAAGCTTGTCCGACTCAATTCTTACTAAGTTTACCTTAATTTTATTATAAATTCCTCCATGAGTAAGAGCTTCATCAAGAGATTTGTAAGCATCTTTTAAATTTACATATTTTCCTATGATTGCAATGTTAACTGTTTTTTTAGTGCTAAGAACTATCTTAGTTATTTTTTTCCAAGGCAATAAGTTTGGCCTTTTTTTTGATTTTAATTTAAAAAATTTTAATACCTGCTTGTCTAGTTTTTGATTAAAAAAACTTATTGGAGCCTCATAAATAGTTTTCACATCAACTGTTTCAATAACATTGTCGATACCTACATTGCAAAATAAAGATATTTTTCTTCTTTGATCCAATGGAATAGATTGTTGAGATCTGCATATAACTATATCGGGTTGAATTCCTATACTTCTTAACTCTTTTACTGAATGTTGAGTTGGTTTTGTTTTTATTTCATCTGATGATTTTAAAAAAGGTACAAAAGTTAGATGAATAAATAAGGATTTTGATCTTCCATTATCGTTTGAAAATTGCCTTATGGCTTCTAAAAATGGTAAACTTTCAATATCACCTACTGTTCCTCCAATTTCACAAATAACAAAATCTTCATTTGTAATGTCCTTTTTAATAAACTCTTTTATTCTATCAGTTACATGAGGTATTACTTGAACTGTTTTACCTAGATAACCACCTCTTCTCTCTTTTTTGATTATGTCGCTGTATATTCTGCCTGTTGTAATGTTGTCAGATTGTTTTGCCGATATATCTGTAAATCTTTCATAATGTCCTAAATCTAAATCTGTTTCAGCACCATCATCGGTTACAAAAACTTCACCATGTTGAAATGGACTCATTGTGCCTGGATCAACATTTAAATAAGGATCCATTTTTCGTATCCTGACTTTATAACCTTGTGATCTAAGTAAGTAACCAAGTGATGCAGATGATAAACCTTTACCAAGTGATGAAACCACGCCGCCAGTGACAAATATATATCGCGCCATGGAATTATGTTATAGCCAATGAATTATAAAAATAAAAGTATTAATTATTATTTTCAGGTAATTTTGGAGCATCATCTGCATTTTCTTCAATTTTATCAATAACAGACGTATTTGAGGGAAGATCTCCTCTTGAAATTATAGTTAATCCCAAACTACAAATTATGAATAATGTTGCAACTACTGCTGTCGCTTTAGTCATAAAATTCCCAGCAGATCTTGAAAACATAAAGTTATCTTGAGAAACGCCAATACCTAAGGCTCCACCCTCTGATTTTTGAAACAAAACAAGCAACACTAGTATTGCAGCTAATATTATATTTAAAATTAATAATATGTTTTCCACGACGCCTAAATAATTGATTTTTTCATTATATCAATAAATATTTTTTCATTAGTGGATGCTCCACCTATCAAAAAACCATCAATATTATCGATTCTCATTAAATTTTTAATATTTTTTGGGTTAACAGAGCCTCCATATAAAACCTTTGATTTTGAAAATTTTTTTGCTCTTTTTAAAGTATCTTTGATAAATTTAACATTTTTTTTCAAATTATTTTCTGTTGGAATTATTCCTGTACCAATGGACCAGATAGGTTCATATGCAATTATAACTTTATCTAATTTATTTAAATTTTTTAGTCCCTCAAGTAATTGTTTCTTTAAAACAAACTTAGTTTTATTTTTTTTTTTATCAATCAACTTTTCACCTATACAAAAAATAACTTTTAATTTTTTATTAAGTGCAGATTTTATTTTTAAATTAATTTTTTTATTATCATTTTCTTCTCTTGTCTCAGAATGTCCGATTATAACAAATTTCGCTCCTAAATCTTTAATCATTTTTGAACTTATGGCCCCAGTATGCGGTCCATAGTCTGAGTTTATATGACAATCCTGAGCTCCTATCTCAATGTTCGAATTTTTAGTTTTATCTATAAAAGATTTAAGCAAAGTATATGGTGGGCAATATACAATTTTAGCCTTCTGTTTGTTTTTTTTTGAATAACTTATTACATTATTTAATGAATTAACTAATTTAACAGATCCAAACATCTTCCAGTTAGCAATGAAATAAATATTATTATTTGTCATACCGATTATTATAATTTATATGTTTATTTTTTTTTAGATCAATAAAGAAAGAATATATAAAATGATTAGTAAATTAAGAAGTTTTTCAAATACAAAAATAGCAGGTGTTATTGTTGGAATTATTATAATTCCATTTGTATTTTGGGGAATGGGAAGTGTCTTTAGTGGAGGCAATACTAACAATGTTGCAAAGATTAATAATGAGGCAATTTCATCAAAAGATTTTGTAAATTTTGTAAATGAGTCTAGGCTTACAAATGATATTATTAAAGCAAACTTAGATAATAATATTATAGAACAAATTTTATCAGAACTAATATCTGAGAAATTAATCGAAATGGAGATAAAAGAATTAAATGTATCTCTTTCTGAGAAAGCCTTAGCAAATAAAATTAGATCTAATGTAATTTTATTGGATGATAATAATAAATTCTCAAGAGTAAAATATGAAAAATTTTTATTAGAAAATAATCTTACAGCATCAAGTTTTGAAAATTCATTAAAAGAACAAGAATTAAAGAAAAATTTATTTAAATATATAAGTGGAGGAATTAAATCTCCACATTTTTTAAAAAATAAGATTTTTGTAAATGAAAATAAAAAAATTGATATTGAATTTCTAGACCTTGATTTAGTTCATGATAAGAATGTAACAGACTCAGAAATAGACGATTTCATAAAAAACAATCAAGATATTTTAAAAATGGACTTTATTGATTTTTCATATGCAAAAATAACTCCTCAAAGTTTAATTGAAATTGATGAATTTAATGACGAATTTTTCAAGAAAATTGATGAAATCGAAAACAGTATTCTAAATGGATCAAGCATAAAAGAAATTAATGAGGTTTATAATTTAAAGCCTAATGAGATAAAAGATTTTATATTAAATGACAATTCAGATGAAACACTTCAAGAAATATATTCTAAAAGAAACGAGGACAATATACAATTAATTGATAAAAATGATTATTATTTAATATTTGAAATTTTAAATCTAAATAAAAAAATACCAAATTTCAATGAACCTTATTTTTTAGAAAGTTTAAAAAAAAACATAGTTTTGAAAAAGAAATTTGAGTTTAATAAAAATATTTTTGAAAAAATTGACGAGAAAAAATTTAATGACGATGAATTTATTAAAATATCAAAAGATAAAAAAAATATTAAATCTGTCACATTAGAAAGTCTTAATGATACTCAAGTTTTTGACACAGAGTCTGTTAATCTTATTTATACATTGCCAAATAAAAGTTTTACGTTAGTTACTGGAGAAAAAGATAAAGTTTACTTATCAAGAATAAATAGTATTTATTACCCTGATATAGATAAAAATGCTGATAATATCAAAGAATATTCAACTAAATCAAATAATGATATAATTAACGATATTTACACATCGTATGATCTTTCATTAAATTCAAAATATAAAGTAAAAACCTTTAATCAGACAATTGATAGAGTAAAAAACTATTTTAGATAATGTTGAATATTGGTCTAAAATTATTTAAGAAAAATCACTTAAAGAGTAAAAACCAGGTTCTCTACTATTCATTCAAATCTAATGGATTAAAAGAAATAGAGAATTTAATAAATAACTTTTTAAATGTAAGAAATAGTTTCATTTTTGAGTCCGTTGAAAAGGGTTTTATAAAAGGCAGATATACTATTTTTGGGAAAAATCCTGATAAAATATGGGAATTTAATAATAATAACTGCGTTTTAAATTACGAAAACAAAAAAAAGAAACTAAAAGGAAAACCAAAGAATAATATTGAAAAAATAATTGAAGATTTTAAGTTTGAAATACCTAAAGAAATACCACCTATTAGTTCAATTATTTCGGGATACTTCTCTTATGATATAATAAGATATATTGAAAGAATTCCGAATAGTACAAAAAATGATCTTAAAATTCCTGATGCGAGAATATTAAGGCCTAGAAACCTTATAGTTTTTGATAATGCTGAAAAAAAATTATTTTTTATAGTTAACTGTTTTTCTGATGAAAAAATCAAGAATTATGAGGCAAAATATGATCAAATTCAAAAAGAAATTGAGGAGATGATTTTTTTATCAAACTATAATTTGAAGATTAAATCATCAAATACAAATATCTCTAAACCAAAAATTAAATCAAACATCTCAAAGAAAAAATTTTTAGACAATGTAATTAAAGCTAAAAATTACATTAAAATTGGAGATATTTTTCAAGTTGTTCTAAGTCAAAGGTTCGAAACTGATCTAAATAAAGAACCAATAGATATTTATAAAAAATTACGAGTTACTAACCCTTCCCCTTTCATGTATTTTTTTAACTTTGAAGATTTCCAAATTATAGGTGCAAGCCCTGAAATACTTGTGAGGCTTAGAGATAATAAGATAACTATAAGGCCTATTGCTGGCACAAGACCTAGAGGTAAAAATAAAAAAGATGATAAATTCTATGAAAAAGATCTTTTAAAAGACAAAAAAGAGCTTTCCGAACATTTAATGCTTCTTGACCTTGGAAGAAATGATACTGGAAAAGTTTCTAAAATAAACTCTGTTAAAGTAACTGAAAGCTTTAAAATAGAGAGATATTCTCATGTAATGCATATAGTCTCTAATGTTGAGGGTATATTCAATAAAAAATTTGGTAAATTTGATACCTTGCTGGCTGGTTTTCCTGCTGGAACTGTTTCAGGTGCACCAAAAATAAGAGCAATGGAAATTATTGATGAGTTAGAAACAACAAGAAGAAAGGTGTACGCTGGTGGGATTGGTTACTTTTCAGCGAATGGCGATTTTGATACTTGTATAGCGCTTAGAACAGCAATTTCTAAAAATAAGAAATTTTACGTGCAATCAGGTGCAGGAATTGTAGCAGATAGCAAACCAATTAATGAATTTAATGAAACTGTAAATAAAGCAAAAGCTTTAATTAAGGCTTTGGAATAAGTATTATGAAAATAATTTTAATTGATAATTATGATAGTTTTACATTTAATTTATATCACTATCTTTCATCATTTTCTAAAGTAGATGTTTTTAGAAATGATAAAGTAGATCATCATTTTATTTTAAAAAAAAGGTATAATAAAATTGTAATATCTCCAGGTCCTGGAAATCCTAATCAATCTGGAAATTGTTTAAAGATAGTAAAAAATTTGTATAAAAAAATCCCGATCCTTGGCGTTTGTTTAGGTCATCAAATCATTGGTCAAATATTTGGTTCTAGGATAACCCAAGCTAAAGAACTTGTACATGGAAAGACAAGCAATATTATAAATAAGAAAATTGGTATTCTTAATAATTTACCAAAAAATTTCACAGCTACCAGATATCATAGTTTAGTAATCGATAGAAAGTCCTTATCTAAAGATTTAAAAATTACATCTAGTACATCCGATGGGACAATTATGGGTGTTATGCATAAGGAATATAAAGTTCATGGAGTTCAATTTCATCCTGAAAGTATCAAAACTAAATATGGTTTAAAAATTTTAGAGAACTTTGTAAAAGAGTAAAAATGGATCAATTTTTAGAAAAGCTAAGAAACAAAATAAATTTAAATTTTGATGAAAGTAGAAATGCATTTAAGATTATAATGAATGGTGAAGCTAGCGATCAACAAATTTATGATTTTTTGACTTTATTATCAGACAAGGGTGAGGTTTCAGATGAAATAGCTGGAGGCGTATATATATTAAGAGATAAATCAAAAAGAGTAAAAGTTGAAAATTGCATTGATACCTGTGGTACTGGAGGAGATGGAAAAGATACTCTTAATATTTCAACTGCATCAGCGCTGTTGTTAGCAAGTATGGGTGTTAGAGTAGCAAAGCATGGAAATAAAGCAGTTTCATCAAAATGTGGGTCAGCTGACGTTCTTGAAGCCTTAAATATAAATATCAACTTAGAACCAAAACAAATCGAGGAACAGATTAAAAATTACAATTTTGGCTTTATGTTCGCACCGAATTACCACTCGGCAATGAAATATGTTGGTCCAACAAGAAAAAAAATAGGAAAAAGGACAATTTTTAATATGATAGGTCCATTAAGCAGCCCAGCACTTGTTGATAGGCAGGTAATTGGTGTTTTTGATAACAAACTTCTAAAAATTTTTGCGAATGCTCTTAAAAATTTAAATTTAAAATTTGCGTGGATAGTAAATAGTGAAGATGGTCTAGATGAAATATCACCTTACGCCAAAACTAATATTGTACAATTAAAAAATAATGAAATATCTGAGTTTATAATTGATCCACATGAATTAAATATTAATGCTGATAAATTCGAAAATTTAATTGGAGATGACGCTAAATTTAATTCTGATAAAATTTTAAATATTTTTAAAGGTGAAGATAATGATTTTTCAAAAGCAGTATGTTTAAATGCTGCAGCAGGATTAATGATATCTGAAAAATATGATGATTTTAAAATTGCTTATGATTATACTAGAGGTTTTATTAAGTCTGGAGCAGCATTCAAATATATAAAAAGTTTACAAAATGTCTGAAAATATCCTTCAGAAAATAATTGATAAAAAGAAAACTAAAATTGAAAAATTAAAACTTGAAATTGATATAAACAGGTTATTGCATGCAATAAATGAGAAGGACGTTTTTTTTGATTTTAAAAAGAAAATACAAACGAAAAACTCAGAAAATAAAATATCAATAATTGCTGAAATAAAGAAAGCAAGTCCGTCTGCAGGTATTTTGATAGATGATTATGACCCAGTTAAAATTGCTAATATATATAATTCAAAGAATGTAACATGTTTGTCTGTATTAACTGAAGAAGATTTTTTTTTTGGCAACCTATCTCATATTTCTGAAATAAAAAAAAAAATTGAATTACCCATTCTTTGTAAAGATTTTTTTATTGATAAATTTCAAGTACCTTTAGCAAAAAGTTACGGAGCTGATGCAGTCCTGATTATATTAGCCGGTATTTCTGAAAAAACTGCTGATGAAATTTACGAGGAGGCTTTAAAGCATAATATGAGTGTAATTGTTGAAGTTCATACAGTTGAAGAGGCAGAGAAATCAGTAAAATATCCGGATGCTTTAATTGGAATAAATAATCGAAACCTAAAAACTCTTAAAACTGAGATAAATACAACTTTTGATATATATGATGTTGTTTCAAATCACTCTTCCCCTCTAATATCTGAGAGCGGTCTAAAAACAAAAGATGAATTGCTTGATATAAAAAACAGGACCTCAATAAGTACTTTTTTAATTGGTGAATCACTTTTAAAAGATTTAGAAAATAATAATATTTTTTCCCTTTTGTAGAAATTTTTCAACATTTATCATGCTTTTTAGCTGTTGTATAAATTGAGGAACTTTTATAGAACATTGATGTACTTAATTTGTTCTATGTTAACTAAAAAACAAAAAAACCTGCTTCTCTTTATTAACAAAAAGTTGAGATCTACAGGTGTATCCCCTTCATACGAGGAAATGAAAGAATCGTTAAATTTAAAATCAAAATCTGGCATTCACAGACTTATTAGTGCATTAGAAGAAAGAGGTTTTATTAAAAGATTAGCCCACAAAGCAAGAGCATTAGAAGTAATTAAGTTACCTGAAACTGCATCTGCAAACGATATTTATAACAGTTTTTCTCCAAGCGTTATTAAGGGAGGATTAGATGAGGAAAATTTAAATAATTCTAACGATACAGAAATCCCTGTTCTTGGAAAAATTGCTGCAGGAACTCCAGTTGAAGCTATACAGAATGAGGTTTCAAGAATCCCACTACCAGCAAATATTGAAAAAGATGGAGAATTTTTTGGTTTAAAGGTCCAAGGGGATTCTATGATTGAAGCTGGAATTAATGATGGTGATACTGTTATAGTAAAAAAAGCAGATACTGCAGATAATGGAAAAATTGTAGTAGCTTTAATTGATGATCATGAGGCTATGCTGAAAAGAATTAGAAGAAAAGGCAAAACTGTTGCATTAGAAAGTGCAAATAGAAACTACGAAACAAAAATTTTTGGTCCAGATAGAGTGAAAGTTCAAGGAATTCTTGTATCTTTATATAGAAACTTTCAGTAAAATAGTCTAAATAAATTCCATGAAAAAAGTAGCAACTAGATTTGCTCCTTCCCCTACCGGGCCTCTTCATATTGGTGGGGTAAGAACAGCTCTATTCAATTGGTTATATTCAAAAAATAAATCTGGTAAATTTTATTTAAGGATAGAAGATACTGATAAAGAAAGATCTAAGGAAGAGCATAAAATTCAAATAATTAACTCTCTGAAATGGATGGGAATTAAACACGACGGTGAAGAGTATATTCAATCAAAAATGATTGGTGAACACGTAACTATTGCTAAAAGATTATTAGAAAATGGAAATGCCTATAAATGCTTTTGTAGTGCAGAAGAAATAGAGGAGCAAAAGAAAAGAGCTAAACAAAAAAAAATTCCTTATGTGTATAATCGAAAATGGCGTGATATTTCTGAAGATCAAGCTCCTAAAAATATTAAACCAGTTATAAGATTTAAAAGTAAAATAGAAGGTACTTCGATATTAAAAGACCTTGTTCAAGGAAACGTCGAGATTGAAAATAATACTATTGAGGATTTTGTGATTTTAAGAAATGATGAAACGCCAACATACAATTTATCTGCATCAGTTGATGATCATAATATGGAAATGACTCATATTATTAGGGGAGATGATCATAAAATAAATACATTTAAACAAATACAGATATATGAAGCACTGGGATGGAATATTCCACAATTTGCTCATATACCTCTTATTCATACAATAGATGGTAAGAAATTATCAAAAAGAGACAATGCCTCAACATTAGAAGATTACTCAAAAATTGGAATTCTGCCTGAATCACTTAGAAATTACCTTCTAAGGTTAGGATGGTCTTATAAAGATAAGGAAATTTTTAATTTAGATGAATGTATAAAACTTTTTAATTTAGAAGGAATAGGTAAATCACCTTCAAAACTTGATTTGAGTAGAATACTTTCTATGAATGAATATTACATAAAAAATAGTGATGAAAATATATTGTACAAAAGGTTAAAAGAATATTGTGAGATGTATAAAGATAGAATTAAAGAAGATAAAGAAAATACAATAAAGAACTCTTTAACATTTTTAAAAAATAAAGCAAAAACACTTGAGGATATATTTAACAATTCAAAATACATATTAAATGATAAAGTTATTTTTAATGACAATGATAAAAAATTAATAAATGATAATGCAAAAAAAATAATACATTTATTTAAAGAGAAGATTTCAGAATTAGAAGTTTTTGACAGAGAAAATTTAGAACAGATCATAAATGGATTAATAAAATTGAATAATACAAATTTTAAGGGCATTGGACAGCCATTAAGAATAATGTTAACAGGATCTAAATTTGGTCCAGGAATATATGATATAATATTATCTCTTGGAAAAAACGAGGTAATAAAAAGATTAGGAGATATAGGATAAGATAATATTTGATACCTCTTCAGACGATGAGCTAGGAGAGGTCAGAGTTTCAAGAGTTTTTTTTATTTCTTCTTGTTGTTTGGCAATTAAATCTGGTTTTTTTAAAAAATAGTAAACACTTTTAAATATTTCCTCCGCATTGCATTCAGATTGTATCAACTCTGGAATAACTTCTCTATTATTTATAATATTAACCATATTAGCAAATTTTATATTTAGTAGAAATTTTGCTAAATAAAAATTAATAAAATTCATCTTATAAATTATTATTGATGGAACATTCATTTTACATACTTCCAACGAAACTGTTCCAGATTTTACAACTGCAAAAATTGATTTCTTTAAAACTGCAGTTTTAATTTTATCATCGTTAATAATTTCTAAATTTTGTAAAGTTTCTTTTAAAATATAACTTGATATAAGTTCTTTATTTTTATCAGTTGCATGAAATATGAAATTATAATTAGGGTCTTTGATATTCATTTTTTTAATAAAATTAATTAGAATTGGCATATGATGGTTAATCTCTGAAGTTCTACTTCCAGGAAAGATTGATATAATATTTTTTTTATTTAAAAATTCATCCATGAAGATATTTTCATTATTTTTTTTATCCAACAAAGGATGGCCTACAAATGTATTAGTGAGTTTTTCTTTATCAAAATATTCTTTTTCAAACTTAAAAAGTAATAAAACATGATCTATAAATTCCTTCATTTTCTTAACTCTACCCTCTCTCCACGCCCAAACTTTAGGAGCAATAAAATGAATTATTTTTATATTTGGATTTTTTTCTTTTACTAATTTTGCTACTCTTAGAGTAAAATCTGGACTATCAACACTGAATAAAATATCTGGTTTGAATTGTAATACTTCATTAACGGTATCTTTTATTTTACGTTTTATTTTAAAAAAGTTTAAAAATATATCGGTAAAAGCTATGTAAGTTATCTCTTTTTGGTCAAAGATTGTCTTTATTCCTAATTTTTTTAAGTTTGCTCCACCTACACTTAAATATTCCAAATCACCTCTTTTTTTAATGATTTTTGAGACTACTTCAGAAGCTAATTTATCACCGGAGGGCTCACCAGTCAGAACAAAAATTTTTTTCATATAGCCATGAGAAAGAGTTTGTTTTGATTGGCATATTTAATACAGACTTCTTTGTTTAATATAATATTTTGATTTGATTTAACAACAATTCCTTTGATACCGACTTTATTACAATCTTTAAACGTATCAATTCCTATTGTAGGCAAGTCTACTCTTAAATCTTGCTTTGCTTTTGGTAGTTTTATTAAAATGCCTTTTTTTATTTTGGATTTAGGTATAGATATTATCATTTCTTTTGTACCTTTTCTTGTTTCTCTAGAAATTACCTTGTTATCTCTTATAATTACTGCTTGTGTATGGTTGTGTGAGTTTATTTTTTTTAAAGTTTGAATACCTTTAACTATTTCTTCTCTCTCCTTTTTAGATGGTTTTAGTATAGTATAAAATCCTTTTTTTAAAGTTAATTCTGGATTGAAAGTATTTAATTTAATAACGTTAATTTTATTTTCTAATAAAATCTTTATTAAAACTTTTAAGATGGCTGCATCACCTAACTTTGCCGCTTTAACTATTCTTGGAATATAAAATAAACCTTTAAAGTCCAATTTTAATTTTGATATTTTGGGTTTAATTATATTACCTGCAAAAATAACTTTACTACATTTTTTTGATTTAATAAGTTTTAAAATTTGACCGAATTTACCTATATTAATAAAAAAACTATTTTTATTTTTTTTAAATTTATTATTTTTTGTAAGATCTATAATGAAATATTTTATCTTCTTTCTTTCTATTTTTTTAATAATTTCATATGGTAAATCTTTTTCTCCTAAAAAAAGTCCTATCATAGTTTGTTAAGCGGAAGTGATATTGGTCTTTTTTTATCTGAATTTATAAAATTAATTATTTTTTTTACAAATTCATTGTTTTTAAGATCATTATCAATCCCTTCAATATTTTCTCTAAAACTTGGAGTTTTAAATATTATTTCATAAGCTAATTGAATTTTTTTAATATTTTCATTTGAAACTTTGGATCTTCTCAATCCAATAAGATTTAATCCCATTAGATTATTTCTATTTCCCATGGATAAACCAAATGGAATAACATCACTTAAAACTCCTGTCATACCACCTATCATTGATGATTCCCCTATTCGAGAAAATTGATGTATTGCACAACTACCTCCAATTATTGCATTTTTTTCTATTACTACATGTCCACCGACCTGTACGTTATTGGCTAAAACTATATTGCTTGATATCTTGCAATCGTGAGCAACGTGACAGTACACCATAAATAAATTACCATCTCCAATACTTGTTATTCCTCCACCTTGTTCAGTACCAGGATTTATATTTACATATTCTCTAAATTTATTGTTATTGCCTATAGTAAGTAAATTTTTCTCCCCCTTATATTTAAGGTCTTGTGGAGGAGTGCCAATTGATGAAAAGGGATAAATTTGATTATTTTCACCAATTTTTGTATTACCTGTTAAATTTACATGAGAGTGAATAATTGTACTTTCTCCAATTTCAACTTCAGGTCCGATTACAGAATATGCGCCAATTTCAACATTTTTTGAAATTTTTGCATTTTTGTCTACAATAGCTGTTTTATGGATCACTATAAATAAATAACAAATTTAAGATTTTATTCTTATCAACTATTACTACTAATTATTACTTTCTATCTACAATAGTTGCTGACCATTGAGCATCTGCCATTTTTTTATCACCAACATATGCAGTGCCTTTGTATTTCCAGACTCTTCCATGAGATCTAATAGCCTCAATTTTAAGTTCTAGTCTACAATCAGGTATCACTGGATTTCTAAATCTTGCTTTTTCGATTGTCATTAAAAAAACTAATTTATTCTCGTATGTTGCCTTGTCTAAACCATTAGCAGTTAAAGCAGCTGCAGCTTGACCAAAAGCCTCTACTATTAAAACACCAGGCATAACAGGTTCTCCAGGAAAATGTCCGTTCACAAAAAAACTATCTTTTGTAACATTTACAATTGCAGTTGCAGAAAAAAGTTTTTTTATGTCTCTAAGCTCATCTATAAGAAGCATTGGCTCTCTATGTGGTAACAACTCTTTGATTTGCTCTTTATTTAAGCTAGTCATTTTTTTTTTGTTCCTTTATAAAATTCCTAATATTTCTTGCAGGATATCCCATAACTTTAGTATTTGAGGGTATACTTTTAATCACTCCACTACCACCACCAATTTGAACATTATTTCCAATAGTCAAATGACCTGATATACCTGCTTGTCCACCAATTAAAACGTTGTTGCCAATCGATGAACTGCCAGCAAATCCAACCTGAGCAGTTATTATGCAATTTTTACCAATTTTTACATTATGTGCAATATGCACTTGATTGTCTATATAGGTTCCGTCTCCTATAATTGTATTTGATAAAGAACCTCTATCAATTGTGTTATTGCAGCCTACTTCTACGTTATTTCCAATAATCACACAGCCAATATGTGGATATCTTATATTATTTTTTTTATCTGGATAAAAACCAAATCCCTTTTTACCAATTATTGCTCCATCGAGCACAGTTGTATTATTACCAATTATAGCATTTCGTATAATTACATTGCTACCAATAGTACAATTATTACCAATTTTAACATTATTTTCTATTATTGTATTATGACCAACAATACAATTTTTTCCCATTTTTACGTTTTTTCCAAAAAGAACATTTTTTCCAACTACTAATTTTGAGAATTGTTTTTTATTATAATAATTAATATCCATATTTAATTTATCATTTAAAGAGTCTGGATAGAATAAAGACGTAACTTTAGCTACAGCCAACAAAACATTTGGAACCTCAATAGCTTTTATTTTTTTTGGAACTATATGTAGAAATTTTTTGTTTGTAATTACAAATTTAGATTTTGTTTTTTTTAAAGAATCTAGATATTTTGCCGAATTAAAAAAAGAAATATCTTTATTTGTTCCAGATTGTAACTCTTTGATATCATTTATTTTATAATTTTTTTTTTGTTTTTTTAAATTTAACAATGAAAGAATATCATTTAATTTTATATTGTTTATTTTTTTAAAGAATACATTTTTCATATTAAAAATTTAATTTGACAATACTTTTATTAAGTAAAATTAATATTTTTTCAGTTATATCTAAACTTTTTTTTCCAACAATTATATTTTTTTTTGGCATAACTATTGATATTGAATTAACTTCTACAAAGTTTGAAATTATTGGATTTAATTCTGTTAATATTTCTTTTGTTTTTTCCATTTTAAATTGATTTAAAATTTCAATATTTTTTTTTTTGTTCTCTTTATAATCCTGTACCTCTTTGGCTAATAATTTTATTTTATTTTCAAATTCCTCTTTACTTAATATATTTTGTTGGGCTAACAATGACTTTTCTTTTTTAATAAGTTCACTTTCTATCAATTTAAATTTTTTTGTAAATTCAGATTTTTTTTTATTAATATGTAAGTTTAGTTGCTTTCCAACTTCAGATGTTTTCAAAATAAGATTAATATCAATATATGCAATTTCAGCTTTTGCTGAAGGTGTTTGAATATTAACAAATAAAAATAAGTAAAATAAAACTTTTCTCATTTTAGAATGAAGTTCCTATCCTAAATCTAAATGACTCCGTTTGATCTGTGCTTTCTTTAGATATAGGTATTGCATATGAAAAATTAAGTGGTCCTATAATAGTAAACCAATTTACTGAAACTCCTGTAGAAGATCTTATTTTAGTAGACTCCAAAGAACTATCATAATCGACTTCTCTTAAAGTTGCTGCATCAAAAAAAAAGCTTAAATCTATATTTTCATATCCGCTTAATACATTTGGAATAGTTGAACTTAAATTTAAAGCTGAACCAAAATTTCCTCCTACATATTCAGTCCCATCTTTGGGTCCAATTTTTCCTGACTCGAAACCTCTAAGTTTACTACTTGGGATATATACTCTTCTAGATACTCTTACATCATCATCAATTGAATTTACTGATCTAAAGAAAAATTTACCAGATAAAATTAAATTATCAGATACAGAGTGATATTTAGATAAATTTATAGTATTGCCAATTGACAGATCATCTGAATAAATAGGTAACACTTGTTTAAAACTTACTAAATGTCCATCAGTTGGTTGATAATTTTGATCCAATTTATTCAATGTTAAATCATATGTGAATAAATTTTCCAAATAATCTCCCTCTTGTTTTTTTTTATAAGTTGATGCAGTAGATGTGGTTTCAAGTTTTTCATAGTAGGCAGATACATCCAGGTTTACATATAAATCTGATAGTTGTTCAAATCCAGTACCAATACCAAAACCTGTACGAGATGTTTTAAACCCACCTGTGCTTAAAAAATCAGAAGTCGTACTTTCTATAGTTGTTTGCAATGATCGATCAGTATTTTTAAAGTTTGGGTTAACCACAGCAAATTTCCCTTTTATTTCATTCTCAGATAATGTTAAATTTGTTGATAATTTTATGCCTTTACCAAGATAGTTTTTTTCTTGAATACCTGCTGTTATAGTTGCGCCTGATGTTCCTGTTCCAGCACCAGCAAATATTTCTCCTGTTGGAGCTTCTTCAACGATAATATCTATTATTTTTTTTTGATTGTCATTTTTAGACTGTTTTGTTTTTACATCTACTGACTTAAAAAAACCACGTGACTTAATTGAATTTATTGATTTATCTAATAAGACATTGTTGAACGCGTCTCCCTCATCAATAATTAAAGAATTTCTTATTACTTTCTCTTCAGTAATAAAATTGCCAAAAATATTTACCTGTTCAACATAAAATTGTTCTAAATCTTTAAATTTAAAATGAACATTAATTTGATTATTATCTATTATTTTTAAATCATAATTTGTATTTAAAAATAAAAATTCTTTTTGTAATATAATTTTATCAATTTCATCTAAAATTTTATTTATTTCTGTAGAAGAATATTTTGTTCCTTTAAGACTTTTTAGCTTATCATTTATTTTTGTAAAATTTTTTAAATTGAAATTTTTGGATATTTCAATGGATAAATCATTAAAAAAAAATTTTGAACCCGAGTCTACATTGAAAATTAATTCAAAATACTCATTATTTATATTTTTAGCATATGAAGATTTAACTTTGACATTGTAATAACCTTTTCTTTGGTAATATTTTTTAAGTAAAATTTCATCATTTTTAATTTTCCTCTCATCTAAATATTTATTGGACGTAATAAATTTCCAAAATTTTCCTTCTTCTGATTTAATTACATTTCTTAGCTTCGAATCTTTAAATTTTTTATCACCTTGAAATACAATTTTTTTAATAATGGCTCTATTACCTAGATCAAAGTCATATAAAATGTCTACAGTGTTGTCTTTATTGTCAATTATATTTGTTTCAATTTGTGCAAAATAAAATCCTGATGCTCTGACAATATTTAACAATAGATTGTTTTGCTCTAAAATTTTATTTTTAAGATAAGGGTATTTTTCGTTTTTTTTGGTAATTTTTTTTAATTCTTCTAATAATGATTTATTTTTTATACCTTTAATTTCAATTGATTGTATAATTGGATTTTCTTTAATTACGATTAGTAGTGTTTTTTTTTCAGAAAAAATTTTTATATCTTCAAAATAATTTGTTTCATAAAGTTTTTTTATAGAGTTATTAAGATCTGCAGCTGAAATATCGTTGTTAATATTTAGTCCAGAAAACATTAATACTGTTTCAACTGACAATCTTTCATTACCTTTTATTTTTATATCATTGTAAATTTCAGCTAGCAATGTAGTTACAGCCAATGTTTGATGTAAAAAAATAATTAGAATTATTTTTTTTAATTTATACATTTGTTTAATTAAAATTTTAAAAGTGCTGATCAACATACTGATTAACTTTTTTTACCATAATTTTAACATCATTTAAATTCTTGGGTCTTAATGAATAATATTTCTTAAAATATTTTTTTTTTAACATTTCTAACATTGAATTATGTATAGTGATATAAGTTATTTTATTTTCAAGATACTTTTTCACAAGGGCATCGTTCAAAGATACTAAAATTATTTCTAAATAAGTATTATCAAATTTATAATCTAAGATTTTTAAAAGAGGAAATTTTTTTAAATCAGGTTTAATAAAATTTTGTCCATTAAGTTTTTGATAATCAAAATTACTATTATTATATTTATATTTATTTTGAGAAAAATAAAGTGCATTGGCTAAAGGAACTTCCATTGTGGTATCATGTGCTAATAATTTTGTAAGTCCGTTATTAAAATTAATAATAGCATGTATATATGATTTTGGGTGAATTAATATTTCAACTTGGTCTGAATTTAAATTAAAAATTTTAATTGCTTCAATTACTTCAAATATTTTGTTCATCATAGTAGCCGAGTCAATAGAAATTTTTTTACCCATTTTCCAGTTAGGATGATTCAATGCATATTTTGGTTTAATTTTTTTTATCTTATCTAATTCAAAATTTAAAAAAGGCCCTCCAGAAGCTGTCAAATAAATTTTTTTTATATTTATTTTGTTTTCATTTTTCAATAATGACCAGATTGAGAAATGTTCAGAGTCTAAAGGAATAAATTGAGTTTTGTGTTTTATTAATTCTTTTTTTAAAAATTTCCATCCGCATATAATAGACTCTTTATTAGCTATTGCTAAATTACTTGTGTGTTTTATTATGTTTAATGATGGCTCAAGGCCAGCGATACCGGATATTGCATTAATAGTTAAATGTGATTTTTTTTTTTTAAATTTAAGAGCTTCTTGAATAGATGAAAAGACTTTAATTTTTTTATTTTTAAACTTATTTAAATTTTTAAAATACTTATTTTGATTATGTATTACAATTTCTTTAACGTTAAATAAAATTGCTTGTTTATATATTTTACTAACATTTGAATTTGTAGTTAATAATCCAATTTTAAAATTTTTTTTATCTTTTTTAAGAATGTTTAATGCAGTAATCCCAATTGATCCAGTAGAACCCAATAAAAAAATATCTTTTTTCATTTATAACGAAATTAATATTGCGCCAAATGGTATTGCAAGTAGTATACCATCAATTCTATCTAAAATACCACCGTGTCCTGGTAATATAGATCCAGTATCTTTAAAATTTGCCTTTCTTTTGAATAATGAAATAGTCAGATCACCAAGCTGTGAGAGTAGAGATAATGTTATGATTATTAAAAAAACATTCAACTCAAAATTTAAAGTATTTTTTTGAAAATAAAAAAACAGGTATCCAAATATCAGAGAGAGCAAAAAAGAACCAATCATACCAGCATACGTCTTGTTAGGACTAATTTTTGATAGTTTTTTTCCTCCAATTAACTTTCCAAAAATTAGACCTCCAACATCTGTTAATATGCAGATAAATAAAATAAAAATTATTGAAACAATTTTTTCAGTATTTGATGAATTTAAATTAATCCAAATAATAATCAGAAATATTGATATGTAAAAAACTGATAATAAATTAGAAATAAATATTAAAAAAAAATTATTATTAAATATAGACTTAAAGATTAGGTTGAATTCTTTGATTGCAGATAAGGTTATAATAAATAAAAAAGTTAATAAAATTAATGAATTTATAATTGAAAGATAAATTATCAATAACAATATTATTGAGGTTAAAATTCTCTTTGTAATATTATTCATTTTATACCGCCAAAGTTACGTCTTATTTTCGAAAAATTTAATATAATTTTACGAAAATCTTTCTTTGTAAAGTCAGGCCAAAGTTTCTTTTCAAAATATATTTCCGTATAAGACGATTGCCAAAGTAAAAAATTACTCAATCTTTTCCTATTGCCTGTTCTAATTAAAATTTCAGGATCTGGAATATTTTTTGTATATAAATTTTTACTAATATTTCGTTCATTTATTGGTATTGATAATTTATATATTTTTTTTACACTTTTTATTATCTCCTCTTTGGAGCCATAATTAAGAGCAACATTTAATTGAATTTTTTTATTAGATTTGGTCAATCTTTCAGCATCTCTTAATTTTAATTTTAGTGATTTTGGAAATTTATTAATGTTTCCTAGTATTTTTAATTTTATTTTTTTTTGTATTAAATTTTTGATTTCATTAATAATGTATTCTTCTAACAATTTAATTAAATAATTAATTTCTTTTTTAGGTCTTTTCCAATTTTCAGTGGAAAAAGTATATAAGGTTAAATATTTTATGTTGTTCGATATAGCTTCTGTTATTATTGATTCAACAGTTTTAACGCCGATTGCATGTCCATAATTTCTTGAATTTCTTTTTTTTATCCCCCATCTACCATTGCCATCCATAATTATGGCTACATGTTTAGGTGAATTCATATTGTCATTATTTCTTTTTCTTTTAATGCTACTCTATTGTCTATCATTTCAATTTGGCTATCGGTGTAATCTTGAATAACTTTTTCATTTTTTTTTACTTCATCTTCTGAAATATCTTTATTTTTTAGTAATTTTTTTAATTCATCATTAGCTTCTCTTCTAATATTTCTTATTGAGACTTTACATTTTTCTCCCATAGATTTTATTAATTTTTTAATTTCTGATCTTCTCTCTTCACTTAAGTCAGGAACAGGGAGTCTAATTAACTGCCCATCTATTTGTGGATTTAGCCCTAAATCAGATTTTTTTATAGCCGCATCTATTAGAGGTACATTGTTTATATCCCATACTTGAATATTAATTGTTCTGGGTTCTGGTGTTGTAATACTGCTTAGCTGATTGATTGGCATTTTTTGACCATAAACATCTACTTTGACTATATCTAACATTGCTGCACTTGCTCTACCAGTTCTCAAAGAGGATAATTCTTGTTGGAATACTTCGTAAGTTTTTGACATCTTATTATTATATTTCATTTCGTCAAACATTACTCACCTATTTTTAGTCTTACAAATTCATTTATACTCAAATCTTGTAGTTGTAGATTTTTTAAAACATCTTTAACTTTCATTTTTGGATCCATAACCCAGTCTTGTGTGATAAGGCTATTTTCATCTTTGAATTTATTTATTTTGCCCACACTTATTTTTTTAACAATTTCATCAGGTTTTCCAGAATTTTTCAATTCTTCAGCGATTAAGTCTGTTTCTTTTTTTATTATATCCTGATTTATTTCACTTGGATTTAATGCTATTGGATTTGATGCAGCTATATGCATTGACAATTGTTTTCCAAACAAATCAAGCTTTTCAGATTTATCATTAGTTTTTAAAGATAAAATAACAACTAATTTTGATACATTATCTTTAATTACTGAATGTTGATATGAAAAATTTCTTGAATTTTCAGCATTTAATGTTTTAGACCTGCCAATTGTTATTTTTTCTCCAATTTTAGCAATTAAAGCAACTAAACTCTCATCTACCGACTTATTGTTTTTCATAGTTGCTTGTTTTAACTGATCTATATCTGAAGAGCATTTATTATTTAGATCACTTAGCTCTTTGACAAAATCTATGAAGTCATCATTTTTCGCGACAAAGTCTGTTTCACAATTTACCTCTATTAGAGACATTTTTTTTTCATCACCTGAGACTACAACTACGCCTTCCGTTGCACTTCTAGACATTTTTTTTGAAGCTTTAGCAATGCCTTTAACTCTTAATATTTCTGCAGCTTTATCTAAATCACCACTCGATTCTTTTAGAGCCGCATTACAATCTTTAAAACCAGCTCCTGTTGATTTTCTTAATTGTTTAACTTTTTCTATATTACTCATTACTATTCTATTAAATATTTATTTAATTAAGTTTAGTATCTACTTTTGCTTCTTTTCTAGTTTCTAAGATTGAAGTTTCTTTTTTTTTCTCTTTAATTTCTTTATCTCCAATTTGAGGTTGAGGTATTTCTTTTTTTGCATTTTGAATGGTCTCATTTAAAAGACTGCAATATAAGTCAATTGATCTTCTAGCATCATCATTTCCTGGTATTGGAAAATCAATACCATCTGGATTAGAGTTCGTGTCTAAAACTGCAATTATTGGGATTCCTAACTTTATTGACTCTTTAATAGCCAAAGATTCATAATTTGTATCAATTATAAATACAAGATCAGGTACCTTTTTCATATTTGATATACCACCCAAAGATCTTTGCAATTTATCTCTTTGACCGCTCATTTTTAATAATTCTTTTTTTGTAAAACCTCTATTCTCAGATGCTAGATCAGAATTAATTTTATCAAGTTTCTTTATTGAATTTGATATAGTGCCCCAATTAGTAAGCATTCCACCTAGCCATCTGTAATTTACAAAATATTGATCTGTTTCTTTTGCAAGTTCTGCTATTGCCTCAGATGCTTGTTTTTTTGTAGATATAAATAGAATTTTTCCACCTGTTGATATTGTAGAATATACTTTTTCCAAAGCAACTTTTGTTAATTCAAGAGTTTGGGTTAAATCGATTATATGAATAGAATCTCTTTTACCAAAAATGAATTTTTTCATTTTTGGATTCCATCTTAAAGTTTTATGTCCTAGATGAACTCCAGCTTCTAATAATTGTTCGATTGTTAAGTTTGGTATTTTCATATTTTTTCCCGGTTATGCCACCACAATTACTGCCTATAAAAAGGACCGGAGGTATAAAACCAGAAATTGTGTGCGTGTTAATTTATGAAACTAATTACAAAAAAAATATAAAAAAACAAGTATTATTTAAGATATCTCAATTTTTTTTTCATTTCTAAGTAAATTCAGCATTTTATGGTCAATTTTTCGATTATCTTTCAATTGAAAAGTTAATAATTTTTCACCCATATCAATATCAATGTATATTTTAGTATTACCTTCTTTTAATTTTAATTCATTGATTTTCTTAATTCCATCTAAATTCTGAATTTTAATCTTCACCTGATCTATTGGTCTATCGATAACTTCCTTCATTGAGATGATTTTTCTAATATTTATTTTTTTTTGAACTTTGCTTTCATCAACATAATTTTTAACTAAGGTTATCATTACAGAATTTCCCTCCAATAATATATCTCTGTTGGAGTCAAAAACATCTGAAAAAACAAATAGTTCAAAGACACCTGAAAGATCTGAAAATTTAATTATTGCATATGATGTTCCTTTTTGTGTTTTTTTTTCTTGTACTTTAAGTATTGTAGATGCAATATTTGAACTTAGAATATTTTCATTTGTGTTAAATTCTTCAAAATCTATAATATTATATTGATCATAAAGTGACCTGTATTGATTTAAAGGATGATCTGAAATAAAAAAACCCAGAGTTTCAAATTCTTTTGATAGCTTGTTGTCAATGTTCCAATCCTCAGATTTTTCAACATAGCTTTCATCATTTTCTTCATTAAATAAATCTATTTGATTTACTGAATTATTTTCAAAAATATTTTTTGATTTTAGAATTATATTAGGAATTGAATCAAATAAAGATTGTCTATTATTATTTAGTATATCAAAAGCGCCAGCTTTAACTAAACCTTCTAATTGTAATTTGTTTATATCTTTTGGATTAACACGTTTGATAAAATCAGTTAAATCTTTAAACTTACCGTTCATTTTTCTTTCTTCTACAATATTTGAAATCGCTTCATAACCAACATTTTTTATTGCTCCTAAAGCGTAGAGAAAATTTTTACCATCTGATGAAAAATCAGCATAACATTCGTTTATGTTTGGACGAATTATATTTATATTTAATCTTTTTAATTCTTCATAAAATTCACTCAGTTTTTTTTGGTTTGAGAGTTCCATTGACATAGATGCTGCAAAAAAATCATGTGGGAAATATGTTTTTAAAAATGCAGTTTGATAAGCTATTATAGCATATGCAGCTGCATGACTTTTATTAAATCCATATTCTGCAAATGGTTCAATTTTAAGAAAGATGCCAGCTGCTATATCTTTGCTTATTCCATTATTATAAGCGCCTTGAACGAACCTTTCCTTTTGCTTTTCAAGCTCACTTCTTTTTTTTTTACCCATAGCTCGTCTTAAAATGTCTGCTTCTCCAGCAGTAAAACCTGATAAAGTCTGTGCAATTTGCATTACTTGTTCTTGATAAATAATTACACCATATGTAGGCTTTAAAATTTCTTCCAATTTAGGATGTAAATAATCAGGTTCTTTTTTTCCATGCTTACAATCATTATAAATTGGAATATTGCTCATAGGTCCAGGTCTGTATAAGGCAACTAATGCAATAATATCCTCTAAATGATTAGGTTTCATGTTAGTAAGAGCTTCTTTCATCCCAGAACTTTCTAATTGAAATAATCCAACAGTTTTTCCACTTGATAAAAGATTAAAAACTTCCTGATCATTATAATCGATATTATCAATTTTAAATTTTGGATTTTTTTTAGCTACAAGTTTCTGGGTTTTATTAATTACTGTTAATGTTTTTAAACCTAAAAAGTCAAACTTTACTAAGCCAGCATTTTCAGCAGAATACATATCAAATTGTGTAGAGGGTAGAAGTAAGTCTGTTGATGCATCTTTATACAAGGGAACAGTTTCTGTAAGCTTTTTATCAGCAATCACAACACCAGCGGCATGCGTCGCAACATTTCTATTTAGACCTTCAAGTTTTAATGATAAATCAACCAAACGCTTAACTCTCTTATCTTCTTTAATTAATTTTTGTAATCTTGGTTCTAGATTTATGCTTTCTTGTAATTTTAAAGGTCTAGATGGATCAAAAGGTATCATTTTACAAATACTATCAATAAAACCATAAGGTAATCCTAGTACTCTACCAACATCTCTAATAACCATTCGGGCTTTGAGTTTTCCAAATGTTATTATATGGGCAACACTATCTTTGTACTTTGTAGTTAAATATTTAAAAACCTGATCCCTTTTTTCCTCACAAAAATCAATATCAAAGTCAGGCATAGATATTCTATCAGGATTTAAAAATCTTTCAAAAATTAGATTAAATTTTATAGGATCTACATCTGTTATAGACAGACACCAAGCAACTAATGATCCTGCTCCAGAACCTCTTCCAGGGCCGACAGGTATATTATTATTTTTTGCCCATTTAATATAATCTGAAACAATAAGAAAATATCCTGAATAATTCATTTCAGTTATGATTTTTATTTCATGCTTTAATCTATTTTTATAAATATTAGTTAAATTATTATTGTCTTTGATTTTACTTATTAAATCTGGATCATTTTTAAATTTTTCTTCTAATCCCTTTAAAGAGTTTTTTTTAAGATCTTCATCAACATCTAGTGAATTTGAAGATATATTTGGAAGTATAGGTCTTGATGTAATTGGTCTAAAATTACATCTAAAAGGCAAATTATAATTATTTTCTAATGCTTCTGGTAAATCTTTAAATATTTCTACCATTTCATTTGTTGATTTAAAATAATGATTATTTGACAATTTTAATCTTTTTTGATCGTTTATGTAAGTTTTTAGGCCTATACACAAAAGGGCATCATGTGCCTCGTGCATTTCCTTATCTAAATAATATACTTCATTTGTTGCAATAATTGGTATTTGATATTTGTTGGACAAATTTAATTTATAAATTTCTAATTGTTTTTCATTTAAGTCTCCATGTCTTTGAATTTCTAAATAAAAATTATTACCAAATCTTTTTTTTAATAATTTTATCAATTCATCTGACTCGTCAATTAAACCTTTATTAAATAGACTGCCAATTAAATTGTTTACTGAGCCAGATAATACAATTATTCCATCATTAAATTTTAATAAGTCATCAATAGAACAATATGGATTGTCATTATGTGCATTTTCTAAGTAGGATTTGGAAGAAAGTTCAATTATGTTTTTGTAGCCTTTGTAATTTTTAGCAATTAATGGAATAATTCCAAAATTATTTTTATAATTAAATAAAATTTGAGTTCCTATTATTGGTTGTGTTCCAACTGAAGAAATATTTTCTGAAAACTCTAATGCTCCTGATAGATTGTATGTGTCGCTTAATCCAGCCGATTGAATTTTATTTTTTTTACAATACTCTTTAAGATCGTCAATTTTTAATGCACCTTCACAAATTGAATATTGTGAATGAATCTTAATATGATTAAACAATTTTTTTTTAGATTGATACATTGGTAATTTGGATATTACCATTATTCATCATGATTTTACAATCTGCCATATCAGCAAAATATCTATTATGAGTTGCAAAAATAATGATTCTATTTTTATTCTTCAAATTAAATAGCATTTTAAAGATGAGTTTGGCATTATCAGTATCTAAGCTGCCAGTTGGCTCATCTGCCAATATAATGTCGGGATTATTAATTAATGCTCTTGCTATAGCAATACGCTGATTTTCACCACCAGATAATTCGTTAGGAAAATGATTTACCCTTGCTGACAAACCCATATTTTTTATTAATTTTTTTGCAAGTTCTTTAGATTTTTGTTTTTCTTTAGAAATAAGTAAATTAGGCAAGTAAACATTTTCTAAAGCTGTAAAATCTGATAATAAATTTTTGTCTTGATAAATAATTCCAATTTTTTTTGCTCTAATCAAATCATTTTCGTTTTTATTATTTGAATTTATTTTGTTATTACTTATTTCAATCGATCCCGCTGTAGGTGTATCAATCAAAGATAACAAATTTAGTAATGTCGATTTACCTGATCCAGATGGTCCCATAATAGAATAAGTTTTTCCAGGTTCAAAACTGAAAGAAATATCATTTAAAACTCTAAGAGATTTATTCTTTTCATATTTTTTAGTTATTTTTTTTAATTTAATAAAATTATTCATATTTTAATGTTTTAACTGTATCTAATGATGATGCTCTGGCTGCTGGATATATCGACACTAAAATTGTTGTAAATATTGAGCAAATAGAGATCAATATAATTGAATTAATATTTATTTCTGATGGCATTGAATTTAAAATATAAATATCCTCTGGAAAAAGAGATATACCAAATATATCTGAAATAATTTGCCTTATATTCTCTATATAAAAAGAAAAAAGAGTACCAATAATTACACCAAATAATGTTGCCGCTGTTCCTATTAAAAAACCCACTAAAAAGAATATTTTTTTTATCGATTTACTTGATACTCCGATAGATTTAAGAATACCTATATCTCTAGTTTTGTTTTTTACTAAAATTGTTAGTCCAGATATTATATTAAATGCTGCAACAATAATTATTAAAGAGAGAATTATAAACATTACATTTCTTTCTACTTTCAAAGCCGAAAATAATGATTTATTCATATCTGACCAAGTATAAACATTAGCTTCGGAGAATAAGGCCATTAAGTTTTTTTTATGAATTTCAATGTTTTTTGGATTTTGATAGTAAAATTCTATAAACCTGTCATCTTTATTTTTATTAAAAAAACTCTCAAGAGTTTCTAAATTTATATATGCAATATTTTCATTATAGTTTGTTAAACCGCTATCAAAAATTGATGTAATTTTAAAGTTTTCTTGCTTGGGAAGTGTTCCTACTAAAGTTTGGATTCCTGCTGGAGAGATAACTGTAATTGTATCTCCAATGTCAACATTTAAATTTAAACTAAATTCTTTACCAATTGAGATTGCATTTTCAATTAGATTTTTTGATCCAAAAAATTCCTTGTTGTCTGTTATTTGTAGTCTTTTAAAGTCACTTTCCAAATATCCTTTTAAGAAGATACCCTTGGTCTTGTCTTTGCTTAAAATTACAGCTTCTCCATCATTTGAAAATATGCTTTCTGCAAAATCAGAATCATTGATAATTTTTAAAGGTTTTCCATTTGGTTGGACAACCGCGTGAGCATTAAAACCGACAATTTTATTTATTAATTCAGTTCTGAAGCCGTTCATCACAGACATGACAATTATAAGAACTGCTACACCTAAAGAAATACCTACGAATGAAAAAATGGAAATGATATTTAAAAAACCATCATTTTTTCTGGTCTTTAAAAATCTAAGGGTAACCTCTTTTTCTAACTGAGTTATCAATTTGATTTAGCTTTTAGAATTTGTGATGCTGCTTCCTCTATATTTACTCTCTGAGTTTCACCATTTACCTCTGTAAACTCAAACAAGTCGCCTTCAGTTTTATTTCCTATGATTAACTGATAAGGAATGCCTATTAAATTAAATTTCTTAATTTTTGCAGAAATATTTTCCTCTGTATCGTCTATTATCGCTTCTATATTTTTTGATTTGAAATATTCAAAAATTTTATGAGTTTTTTCTAAATTTGTAGTATCATTTTTTTTAATCATCGGAATGATAGCACAATGGTAAGGAGCAACCGATATAGGCCATTTCATTATTTCATCTTTATCGTTGTATTTAGCCTCAATTATGGCACCTACTAATCTTGATACACCTATTCCATAAGATCCCATTTTAACAAATTCTTTTTTACCATTAAAATCTACTGCAGCATTCATTGGTTTTGAATATTTATCTCCAAAATAGAATATATGACCTACCTCTATTCCTTTTGTGTTTACTCTAAATTCTTCCGGAACTCCCTTTTCAAATTCTTTCTGGTCAAATTTCTCATCTGTAACAGAATAAAATTTTTCATATTGCTGTCTTAAATCAGTAAGCGAATTTTTTTCCAATAAAGTAGATGAGCTATTCACATCAAATATTCTTTTGTCTGTATAAATTTTACTTTCCCCAGTATCAGCAAGAATTATAAATTCATGAGAAAGATTACCCCCAATAGGTCCTGTATCGGCTGCCATCGGAATTGCTGATAAATTTAATCTTTTGAATGTCCTTAAATAAGATAGAAAAAATTTATTATAAGAAAATAAGGCTTCTTCATCATTTAAATCGAATGAGTAAGCATCTTTCATATAAAATTCTCTACATCTCATTATTCCAAATCTAGGTCTTAACTCATCTCTAAATTTCCATTGAATGTGATATAAAAGCTGAGGGAGCGATTTATAAGATTTAATAGTTGATCTAAATATTTCTGTCACCAATTCTTCATTAGTCGGCCCATATAGCATTTCTCTATTTTGACGGTCTTTAATACGTAGCATCTCTTCGCCATAATCATCATATCTTCCACTTTCTTTCCAAATTTCTGATGATTGAATTGTCGGCATTAAAATTTCCTGAACACCAATTCTATCCTGCTCTTCTCTAACAATTTGCTCTATTTTTTTCATAACTTTGAAACCAAGAGGTAGCCATGAGTAAATTCCTGCTGATGATTGCTTAATCATTCCAACTCTTAACATAAGCTGATGTGATTTAATTTTAGCTTCTGTAGGGTTGTTTTTAAGAATTGGTACAAATGATTTTGAAAAATACATTTTATTATTTAAATTCTAACCAAGTTTATATTTGTTAGTGGTTTTTTCCCAGTTTTTTCTTTTGAAAATTTTCGACAAGTTATTTTAAGAGCATCTATAAGATTATCCTCTTGTTTTGTGTTGTTTAATGAAAATGTTTTAACTGTTTTTGTTATTTCTTCCTCTAGCCCATAAATAAAATCATCATTCTCATATACTGGTAGGCCTCTAAATGTTACCAAGGGTTTATTATGAATATTGCCTTTTGGTGTAATCATAATTGTTGCCTCTAAAAATCCATTAGACGAAATATTTCTTCTTTCTTTTATTGATCTAGAATCTTCTTCTACTGGAACATTTCCATCTAAATAAACTCTTCCACTTGGCGCTTTGTCGTAGACCTCTGGCTTTTCGCCAGGATATAACTTAACAATGTCTCCATTTTCTACTTGGACTGGATATTTGACTTGCATTTCTTTAGCAAATTCAATGTGTTCTATCATATGTCTATGCTCCCCATGTACAGGAATTACTGCCTTTGGCTTAACCCAATTATACATATCCCTTAAATCTTCTCTATTTGGATGACCTGATACATGAATGTATTCATTATCCTCAGATACAACCTCAATTCCCTCTTTTACTAGATTATTGTGCAGTTTATATAATTTTTTTTCATTTCCAGGGATAATTTTTGAGGAAAAAATAACAGCGTCGTTTCTTTCTATAAACACATCTGGATGTGTATACTTAACTATCCTATTCATCGCACCCATTGGTTCTCCTTGACTTCCAGTACATAAATAGACAATTTTTTCTCTAGATATATTTTTTGCATCTCTTGGATCGATTGGATCAATAACATTTTTAAGATAACCACATTGTCTAGCTGCTTTAAATATTCTGTGCATAGATCTTCCAACTAACGAAATATGTCTTCCAGTTTGTTCAGCACAATAAAAAACAGACTCCATTCTTGCTACATTAGATGCGAATGAAGTAACAATTATTCTTTTTTTTAGTCTTTGAAAAACTTTAAGTAAATTTTTACGAACATCCAGCTCTGATCCTGCTCTACCTGAACTAAATACATTTGTAGAATCGCATATCATAGCCAATACACCTTCATTACCTATTTCCTTTAATCTTTCAGAGTTTATATTTCCACCAATCAGAGGATCTGGATCACATTTCCAATCTCCAGTATGTAGAATATTTCCAGCCGGTGTTTGTATTCTAAGACCATTAGGTTCTAATATTGAATGAGTAAGAGTAACAAACTCTATTTTGAAAGGATGTAAATTAATTGTACTATTTAGCTCTACAATTTTTAAATAACCAGTTATATCAATTTTTTTTTCTTTGAATTTTTCTGTAATTAAAACTGAAGTAAATGGTGTAGCATAAATTTTACATTTTAATTTTGGCCAAACATGAGCTATAGCTCCAATATGATCTTCATGAGCATGTGTTAGCACTATACCTAACAAGTCATCTTTTCTATCGATAATAAATCCTGGATCTGGATATATGATATCAACACCAGGTACTGTATCATCTGCAAATGTAACACCAACGTCAACAATAATCCATTTTTGATTGTCTGGTTTACCATATGCAAATAGATTCATGTTCATTCCTATTTCACCAGATCCTCCTAGGGGACAAAACAATAATTCATCTTTCATATTTTTTTTAATTTATAGCAACTCTTAAGATACCTTTAATTGTTAAATTTTTATCAACCGTTTGAATACCTTTAATTGATGATTTAAATAAGTGTGCAAATCCACCTGTAAGTATAATTTTAAATTTCTTTCTAGTTTGTTTTAAAATAAGTTTAATTATATTTTCGATTAAACCAGTATAACCATGATAAAAACCAGCTCTTACAGCACTTTTAGTGTTTTTACCAATGACATTTGTTGTCCTTTCTAGCTTAATTTTAGGTATTAATGAGGCCTTATCTATTAAATTTTTCAAAGAAAGTTCTACCCCAGGTGCTAAAACACCACCAATATAATCTTTTTTAATAACAATATCAAAATTTGTGGCTGTACCAAAATCAACTATAATATAATTAAACCTACTATCCATAACTGCAATCGCATTCGCTAAACGGTCAGAACCAATTTGTTTTCTATTGACTTTTATATTTATAAATTTTTTTAAATTACATGTTTTTAATTCAACAGAGTCCAACTTAGTAATTTCTTTAATAGTTTTTTTTATAATTTTATATGATTTAGGGACAACCGAGCTAAAGAGTACTTTTCTAAGTTTTGAATTATATTTCCTTAAAAATAATAATTTTTTGTTGATAAAATTTTTGTTTAAATCTTTTTTATAAATTTTAATATTTTTAATCAATTTTAGTTTGTTGTTAAATAAGCAAATTTTAATTGCAGTATTTCCAATATCACCAATTAAATACATATATTAAACTCCAAATGAGTGTAAGTTTTTTTCATACAGTAATTTAATTTCTTTAAATAATTTAAGTCTATTTAATTTTTTATTTGTATAGTTATTTAAGTATGTAGTTGGATAGTTATTAATTTTTGGACTACTAGAAACATTAATTCCAATTCCTACAATTAGGTATTTTCTATTCTGCTTAAAAATTGTTTCTTGTAAAATTCCACAAACTTTTTTTTTATTAATTAATATATCATTAGGTTTTTTTATTAGAATTAAAGCGTTTATTTTTTTATAGATTATTTTTTTAATTATTTTTAAATTAAAATTTGTTATTTTAGATAAGGATATTTTTTTACTAATTTCAAAGAAAACTGATAAAAACAAATTACCTTTAATAGATATCCAATTATTTTTTCTTTGTCCTTTACCTTTTGTTTGTTGATCTGTTAAAATTATCCCTCTTTGATTACCTTGTTTAATTAATCTTATTGCTACATTGTTAGTGCTTTCAACTTTTTTGTATAAATATTTTTTTAATTTCATTAGATCATTGTAATTTTAGATACTATTTCTGTTATGCCGCTTGGATATATAAAGTATGCTAAAATAAATATTGTTGAAATAGCTAAAGTAATTTTTAGTCCTAGATTATGTGATTTTTCGTATTCGTCTTTTTCTGGATCAAAATATATTATTTTTATAATTCTTAGATAATAAAAAGCTGCTACGACGGTTGCTAATAATCCAACAATTGCTAAAAAATACATTGATTGCTCTATAACAGCTAAAAATACATAAAATTTTGCAAAAAAACCTGCAAGCGGGGGTATTCCTGCTAAAGAAAATAAAACTATCAATAATGAGAAAGACAAGATTGGATGTTTTTTAGAAAGTCCAGATAAATCCTCTATATTCTCATAATATTTATCATTTCTCTTAAGCATAAATAAGCAGCTAAAAAAGGCTAAATTCATTACCAAATAAATAGATATATAAGTAATAGAACTTTGTATTCCTTGGTTGCTAACAGTTGCTAACCCAGCCAACGCATAACCCATATGACTGATTGAACTGTAAGCAATTAGTCTTTTTAAGTTTTTTTGACCTATGGCTGCCACGGCACCAAATATCATTGAAGCTATTGAAATAAAAACAATTATTGTTTGCCACTGATCATTCATATTAGCAAAAGGTGTGTACAAAAACTTAATGAATACAGAGAGTGCAGCTATTTTTGGAAGTATGGCAAAGAATAATGTTACAGATGTTGGGGAGCCTTGGTAAACATCTGGAGCCCACATATGAAAAGGTACAGCCGATATTTTAAATGCAAGACCAACTAAAATAAACACTATCCCAAACGTGGTGCCATAATTAAATTCAGTAGAGTTTATAAGTATTTGATCAAAATTTGTACTTTCAGAAAACCCATAAGTTAATGAACATCCATATAATAGCAAACCAGATGATAATGCACTAAGAACAAAATATTTTAGTCCAGACTCTGTAGAAAGTAAATTATCTCTATTAAAAGATGCAAGAACATATAAAGCTAATGATTGCAATTCAAGGCCCATGTAAAAAACAATTAAATCATTTGAACTTATCATTATCATCATTCCCAAAATGCTGCTTAGAATGAGAATTGGATATTCAATTTTATTTAAATTAATAACTTGAATATATTTGGATCCAGTTAGCATTACAAAAATTCCAGATCCAACAAGTATTATCTTCATATAGTTAGATAAATTGTCTATTAAATATGATTCGTTGAATAAGTAGATTGTATCTAATGAGCTGAGATTTATAATTAATGCCAGTAAAATAATTAACGATATATTAGATAAATTATAAATTAAAGTTGCACTATTTTTTTTGAAAACTCCAACTAGTAAAAATATCATTATAGATACCGATATGAAGATTTCAGGTAATATATATTGAAAATTTTCCATTAGTCTTTTGATGCAAGGTTGTTAATTAAGTCAAAGTTGTACATGTTTAAAGTATTTTCTACTGATGTTTCTATTGAATTCATTAAAGGCTCTGGGTAAAAACCAAAAAAAATAATTGGTATGACTAGAGCTGATAAGGTGATAATTTCAAAAGTTTTTAAATCTTTCATACTTTTAAGCTCTTGATTATTAATTTCGCCGAAAACAACTCTTTTAAATAGCCACAGCATATATGCTGCTCCTAAAATTACTCCCAAACTTGCAATCATCGCAACTAAGATATTTTTCTCAAATGCGCCCATTAAAATTAAAAATTCTCCAATAAAACCTGTTGTTCCAGGTAGTCCTAGAGCTCCTAATGTGAATACCATAAAAACAATTGCATATCTTGGCATTATGGAGACTAAACCGCCGTATTTATTTATTAGCCTTGTATGATGTCTTTCATAAACAACTCCAACACTTAGGAAAAGTGCAGCAGATACAAGTCCATGACTAATCATTTGGAAAATACTTCCCTCAATACCTTGTTGAGTCATTGTGAATATGCCTAGTGTTACAAATCCCATATGTGCAACAGAGGAGTATGCTATGAGTTTTTTCATATCTTCCTGCATTAAAGCAACCAGAGATGTATAAATAATTGCAATCAGACTTAAGATATAAACTAACATTGTAAAATTTTCAGAAGCTATAGGAAATAATCCTATCGAAAATCTAATAAATCCATATCCGGCCATTTTAAGCAATATTGCTGCTAGTAATACAGATCCAACAGTTGGAGCTTCTACATGAGCATCTGGTAGCCACGTATGTACTGGCCACATAGGAGTTTTAACTGCAAAAGAACTAAAAAAAGCTAACCATAATAAATTTTGATATTCAGCCTTAATGCCAAGTTCATAAAGTTTTTCAACATCAGTAGTTCCTGTTATCCAATAAATTGAAATAATAGCAACCAACATAAGAACTGATCCTAACAAAGTGTACAGAAAAAATTTAAAAGCTGAATAGACTCTTCTTTCTCCACCCCAAATACCAATTATTAAGAACATTGGTATAAGACCTGCCTCAAAAAATAAATAGAATACTACTAGATCAAGTGAGCAGAAAACACCGATCATAAATGTTTCCATTATTAATATAGCAATTAAAAAATCCTTAAGTCTATTTGTAATTGTAGCATTTACTGAAATAATGCAAATTGGAGTTATGAAAGTTGTTAATATTACAAATAAAATTGAAATACCATCTATTCCAACTTTATAATTTATAAATCCTGATAACCACTCCCTATTTTCTACAAATTGAAAGTCTACAGAATTTTTATCAAAGATATACCAAAGATATATTGACAACAAAAAATTTGCTAATGAAATAAATAACGATACGTATTTGGCACTTTGATATTTTCCACTTGATGATTTCGAAAATAATATAAATAAAGCTCCAATTGATGGGAGCAAAATTAAAGATGATAAAATTGGAAAGTTCATTAATTTAAAATCAGTATTGTTAATAAAATAGAAAAACCTATCAACATAACAAATGCATATTGATATATAAATCCGGATTGAAATTTCACTGCCTTGATTGATAAATTTTTAATTACACTTGAAATCCCGTCAGGACCAAATTTATCTATTATTGATCCATCAACTTTTTTCCATAAAAACTTTCCAATTCTTTTTGAAGGATTAACAAATAGGTAATCGTATATTTCATCAAAGTACCATTTTTTAGCTAAAAATTGGTAAATTGGTTCATTCATTTCTTTCAATCCTAAAACTATGTTTTTATTTTTTAGATACAAATAATAAGACAACGGAATTGCAGCAGTAACTAGTATTGGTGTTAGAAGTAAAAACCATGTTGGTGGATGATCTGTACTGAGTGGTTCTAAAAATTTTATAGATTGATCCCAAAATTCATATGCTATTTCATGCCCTATAAATAAATCTTTAAACGCCATACCTGCAAAAATAGCTCCTATTGCCAAGATTACTAACGGGGCAATCATAACCACAGGAGACTCGTGTATTTTATCAACACTAAGTTCTTTATTATTAAAATTACCATGAAATGTTTTAAAAATAAGTCTCCAAGAGTAGATTGCTGTTAATAAAGCTGTAACAATACCCACAAAAGCTGCAAGTATTCCTATTCCATTTCCTCTTAAGTAAGCAAATTCTATTATTGCATCTTTAGAATAAAAGCCTGATAAAAAAGGAAAACCTGTTAAAGCAAGAGTGCCGATAAGCATTAATACATATGTGTATGGGAGTTTCTTAATAACTCCACCCATTTTATTTATATCTTGTTCCTCATGAAATGAATGAATTACAGCACCGGCTCCTAAAAATAGCAAAGCTTTAAAAAAGGCATGTGTAAATAGATGAAACATTGCAACATTGTAAGCGCCTACTCCAGCTGCAAAAAACATATAGCCCAATTGACTACATGTAGAATAAGCAATAATTTTTTTAATATCATTTTGAACAAGTGCAACTGTTGCCGCAAAGAAAGCAGTAGTCATTCCAATTATGGTTATAACTGTGAGAGCTAATGGAGAATATTCGTATATAGGTGAGCATCTAACAATCAGGAATACCCCTGCTGTTACCATTGTTGCCGCATGAATTAATGCTGATACTGGCGTTGGGCCCTCCATAGCATCAGGCAACCAAGTATGTAATAAAAATTGAGCTGATTTACCCATTGCTCCAATTAATAGAAGTAAACAAATCAAATCAATAATTTCTATATTAATGCCAATGAAATTAATTTCTTTATCTAAAACATTTGGAATTTGTTCAAAAACCTGATCATAATTGACTGTACCAAAAACATAAAAAATCAGAAAAATTCCAAGAGCTAAACCAAAGTCACCAACTCTGTTAACAACAAAGGCTTTTATTGCAGCTTTGTTTGCACTCTCTTTTTTAAACCAAAATCCAATTAAAAAATATGAGCATAAGCCTACACCTTCCCATCCAAAAAATAGTTGAATAAAGTTATCTGAACTTACTAGAGTTAACATTGCAAAAGTAAACAATGATAAATATGCCATGAATCTAGTTTTGTGAGGATCATGTGACATGTATCCAATTGAGTAAATATGAACTAAAGCTGAAACAAAATTTACCACAACAAACATAACTGCTGATAGGGAGTCAATTTTTATCGACCAATTAACATTTAAAGTTCCAGAGTTAATCCAGGTAGCTACTACAAGATTGCTAGAATAGTCCGAACTAATAACTTTATACAAAACAACTAAAGAGAGTATTGCTGAAATACTCACAAATGTACTTGTTAAAACTTGGGAGTTTCTGTCACCTATTTTCTTTCCAAAAAAACCACTAATTACAGATCCTATAAGAGGTAGAAATAAAATTAGATATTCCATTTTATCCTTTTAAATTTTTAATCTCTTCAACTCTTATTGTGTCTGAATTTCTAAAATAAACTACAATTATGGCTAAACCGATAGCAGCTTCGGCAGCAGCAACAGTTAAAATAAAAAGTGTAAAAATTTGCCCACTTAAATCATTGATAAAAATTGAAAAGGCAACAAGGTTTATATTTACTGCAAGCAAAATTAGCTCAATACTCATTAAAATAACTATTACATTTTTTCTATTAAGAAATATACCTACAACACCTATAGTAAATATAATTGCGGCTAATGTTAAATAATGTCCCAAACCTATGCTAAGCATCTATTTTAACTCCTTTATTTTTCTCAGCCTCTACTAGACTAACACCTTCAGCTCTTTCTCTAGAAATTTGTTTAACATAACTTTGTCTTTTAACTCCAACTCTCTCTCTGTAAGTTAAAACAATTGCTCCAATCATGGCAACTAACAATATCATTCCTGAAATTTGAAATAGGAGTATATAATCCGTATACAAAACATTTCCGATAGATTTGGTATTAGTGACTTCAGTAGATATGTTAAGAGATAGACTATTTAGTAAATCAGGTTTGTATTTCCATCCTCCAATTACAATAATAAGTTCAAAAAAAATAATTAAACTTACTAACAAACCAACTGGGATATGTGTTCCACCATCCCATCTTGAACTAAACCACTGACCTTTTTGTTCAGCTACGTTTAACATCATTACAACAAATAAAAATAAAACTGCAACCGCTCCAACATAAACTATTAGCATTATCATGCCTAAAAATTCTGCACCTATCATAATAAACAAACAGGATATGCTAATGAAATCTAGTATTAAAAAAAATACTGAGTGAACTGTATTTTTTGAAACTGTTACCATGACTGCTGAAACAATAGCAATTAAAGAGAAAATATAAAAGAAAACTGAGTGTGCAATCATAAGATTATCTGTGAGAGCTATCAGCCTTAATATTGGCAGCTAAAATGTTTTCCCATCTGTCTCCATTTTCCAAAAGTTTTTCTTTTGTGTAATAAAGTTCTTCTCTAGTTTCTGTTGCAAATTCAAAATTTGGACCTTGGACAATTGCATCTACAGGACAAGATTCTTCACAAAGACCACAATAAATACATTTAAGCATATCAATATCGTATCTTACAGTTTTTCTACTTCCATCATCTCTTTCCTTTGACTCAATTGTAATAGCCTGGGCTGGGCATACTGCTTCACAAAGTTTACATGCGATGCATCTTTCTTCCCCATTAGGATATCTTCTTAGAGCGTGCTCCCCTCTAGACCTCGTTCCTAAAGACCCCTTTTCAAAAGGATAATTGATTGTCTTTTTTGCCTTAAAAGTCTCTTTTATTGCAATTAATAAACCATTCATAAAATCAATCATGAATATAGTTTTTAATAATCGTGAAATTTTCATTTATATTCCCGGTAATAAATCAAAATATAGTAAAAAACTTGAAGTTAAAACAACATAAAACAGTGAAAATGGGAGAAATATCTTCCAACCAAGCTTCATTAATTGGTCATATCTGTATCTTGGAACAGTTGCTTTAACTAACGCAAATAAAATAAATAAAAATAATATTTTAAAGATTAACCAAAATGGACCTGGAATAGCATTAAATGGGAAGATGTCTATTGGAGATAACCAGCCACCCAAAAACAAAACTGCTCCCATTGCACACATTAACAAAATATTTGCATATTCTCCTAACCAAAACATAGCATACATCATTCCTGAATATTCAGTTTGATATCCTGCCACTAATTCAGCTTCTGCTTCTGGTAAATCAAATGGAGGGCGATTTGTTTCTGCTAGTGCAGAAATAAAAAAAATTACAAACATAGGAAATAAAGGAATTACAAACCATAAATTTTGTTGTGCCATAACTATGTCACTTAAATTTAAAGATCCAACACATAATAGAACGTTGATAATTATAACTCCTATTGAAACTTCGTATGATACCATTTGTGCAGCAGATCTGATTGCACCTAAAAAAGGGTATTTAGAATTGGAGGCCCATCCTCCCATAATTATTCCATATACACCTAATGATGAAACTGCGAAAAGATATAAAATACCAACGTTGATATCAGCTAGAACAAAATCTTCGCCAAATGGTATTACAGCCCATGATATTAATGCTAATGTCATAGTCACGACTGGAGCTAATACAAATACAAGTTTATTTGAGCTTGCAGGTATTATTATTTCTTTAAAGATATATTTTAATGCATCAGCTAATGATTGGAATAAACCAAATGGACCAACAACATTGGGTCCTCTTCGTTTTTGTACAAAGGCCCAGACTCTTCTATCAAGCCAAACTATCATTGCTACAGATACTAAAACGGGCACTAATAAAAATAAAATTTTATAAACCTCAGTAAATAATATTGAAAAATAAGAGTCCATTAACCCTCGGTTCCAGTTTTTTTCAAATTAGTTCTTGCGTATCTACACTCTGACATTGTTTTGGATGCACGGGCAATCGCATTAGAATAGTAATAATCAATATCTTCAACTAATATTTTTTCATCATTCAAATTATATGTAGGAACTTCAAAATTTTTAATATTTTGATTATTTAAATAGTTTTGCATAGATTTTAGTAGTTCATCCTTATTATTAAATAGAGGATTTCCAAGGATAGTAGAAGATACTTCATTAATTATTTGCCAATCTTCTTTAGCTTCTCCTGGTGGATATGAAGCTTTATATGCTTTTTGAAGCTTTCCTTCTAAGTTAGTGAAATAACCGTCTTGTTCAGTATATGCGGCACCAGGTAAAATAAGATCTGCCATATCCGCACCATTATCGCCATGACTTCCAATATAAATTATAAATTCATTACTTTTTTTAATTTTGAGGTTATCTTGACCTAATAAAAAAATAACTTCTATGTCACCATCCTCTATTTTTTCAAGAGTTTTATTGCTTCCATCATTTGAGGAAAAAATGCCCAAATCATAAGAACCAACAGCTGATGCATCAGTTAATAAAATATTTAGTGCATTCCAATTATTATCAATTTTATTAATACCAGTTAAATACCTTTTTAACTCTTCAAATATATATGCACCGTTGTTACTATTTAATATTGATTGACCTAAGATAATTATAGGTTTTTCTGCACTGGCAATTTTGTTTGATAGATCGTGTTCATTTTTGATTATTTTATCAATTACTTTTGAATTATTTTCTAAAACTTTATAAGGATAAGTTAAATCACCCACATCCTCTAAAGAAAATATTTCAGTTTTATTTTTTAAATAAGTTTTTCTTATTCTTGAGTTTAATATAGTTGCCTCAAATCTTGGGTTTGTGCCTATTAGTAATATAAGATCACTTTCTTCAATCCCTTCTATGCCAGAGTTAAACAAATAATTACTTCTGTTTTCAAAATTTATGTAAGTATGTTTAGCTCTAGAATCCAAATAACTTGAATTTAATGTTTTTTGAAATAAGTTTTTAACAGCAAACATAGTTTCCATGTTTGTCATGTCGCCAGTTAAACCAACTATTTTGTCTGGCGATGTTATTGAAATTTTTTCTTTAATTTTTTTGTATGCATCTTGCCAACTTATTTCTTCAAAGTTTCCATTATTTTTTATAAATGGTGTGTCTAATCTTTGATTTTTTAAACCATCACATGCATATCTTGTTTTATCAGAAATCCACTCTTCATTAATTTCCTCATTAATTCTTGGTAAAACCCTTTTTACTTCCCAATCGTAAGTATCTACTCTAATATTCGACCCAACAGCATCCATAACATCAATTGTTTCAGTCTTTTTAAGCTCCCAAGGTCTTGCCTCGAACACATAAGGTTTAGAAGTTAATGCACCAACTGGACATAAATCAATTACATTAGCTGACATTTCAGACTCCATGGATTTCTCTAAATATGTAGTAATTTCCATATTTTCTCCACGTCCGATCGCTCCTAATTCTGGCACTCCTGCTACTTCAGTAGCAAATCTAATACATCTAGTACAATGAATACATCTAGTCATTTGAGTTTTTATTAATGGACCCATGTATTTTTCAGGTACATATCTTTTATTTTCTTTAAATCTTGATTTATCAATTCCATAATACATAGATTGATCCTGTAAATCACACTCCCCACCTTGATCACAAACAGGACAATCCAAAGGATGGTTAGCTAGTAAAAACTCCATCACACCTTTTCTCGCTTTTTCAACTTTTTCCGTATTTGTTTTAATAACCATCCCTTCAGCTGCAGGCATTGCGCATGATGCTATAGGTTTTGGTGATTTTTCCATTTCGACCAAACACATACGACAATTTCCAGCTATAGAAAGTTTTTCATGATAACAAAATCTTGGTATTTCAGCTCCAGCCTGTTCACAAGCCTGGAGAACCGTTAGACCATCTTCAACTTCTATATCAATATCGTTTACTTTTAATTTAGGCATTTTCCTTTTCTAATAAATGTTGATCAACCAGGTATGGAATATTTTTTTGTTTTTTCACAACAGGATCAAATTTATTTCTTTCAAGTATCTCATCTTTAAAATGTCTAATTAATCCTTGAACTGGCCAAGATGAACCTTCACCAAAAGCACAAATTGTATGACCTTCTATTTGTTTAGTTACATCAAAAAGCATATCTACTTCATCTGGAGTTGCCTCACCTGCTGCCATTCTTTCTAACATTCTCCACATCCAGCCAGATCCTTCCCTGCAAGGTGTACACTGACCGCAACTTTCATGCTTATAAAATCTGGCTATTCTTGCCATGCACTTAATGATATCTTGATCATTATTAATTACAACAATTCCAGCAGTTCCAAGTCCTGTTTTATTCTCTACACATGCATCAAAATCCATTTTTATGTTGTCACAAATTTCTTTAGGTAGCATTGGCATAGATGAACCACCAGGTATTACAGCTTTAAGATTATCCCAACCACCAACAACACCCCCAGCATGAGTTTCGATTAATTCTTTAAGTGGAATTCCCATTTCTTCTTCCACATTACATGGATTATTTACATTTCCAGAAATACAATATATTTTTGTTCCAGTGTTTTTTGGTCTTCCAAGTGAGCTAAACCATTTTGCTCCTCTTCTTAAAATAGAAGGCACAGCAGCGACAGTTTCAACATTATTAATGATAGTAGGACATCCGTATAGTCCAATTAATGCGGGAAATGGTGGCTTTAATCTTGGTTGACCCTTTTTTCCTTCTAAACTCTCAAGTAGTGCAGTTTCTTCACCACAAATATAGGCACCTGCACCATAATGAATATAAATATCTAAATCCCACCCTGAATTTAAAGCATTTTTACCAATTAAATTGTTTTTATAAGCCTCATCGATTGCAGTTTGAAGTTTTTGTCCCTCATTAAAATATTCACCTCTAATATAAATATAACATTTATGGGCGTTCACTGCGTAAGAAGCAATTAAACATCCCTCTATTAATTTGTGAGGTTCAAATCTTAATATATCTCTATCTTTGCATGTACCAGGCTCTGACTCGTCTGCATTAATGACTAAATAATGAGGTCTAGATCCAACTTCTTTTGGTGCAAAAGACCATTTTAGACCAGTAGGGAAACCTGCTCCGCCTCTACCTCTGAGCTCAGATGCTTTTACCTCGTTAATAATCCATTCTCTTCCTTTTTCTAAAATATCTTTTGTTCCACTCCAATCATTTCTTAATTTAGCAGACCCTAAATCTGCACCACTATCATTATACAAATTTTGGAATATTCTATCTTTGTCTTTAAGCATTTTTGTTTCCTAATAAAGTTTTTCGGTTATCAACTGGTTCTGCATTAATTCGTCCTGTGTAAGATCCTGGTTTAGGAATTTTGTTTTGATATATAGTATCAATTATTTCTTCAAGTTTTTTATCATTTAAATCTTCATAATAATCTTCATTAACTTGCATCATTGGAGCATTAACACATGCACCAAGGCACTCTACTTCCATCCAAGAAATTTTTCCATCTTCAGATAATTCATTTTCTTTTTTTGATATCTTTTTTTTACAAACTTTAACTAGATCATAAGCACCTCGAAGCATACAAGGCGTAGTAGTACAAACTTGAAAAAAATATTTACCAACAGGAGATAAATTATACATTGAATAAAAAGTTGCTACTTCATAAACTTTTATGTATGGCATGTCTAAAAACTTAGCTATGTATTTCATTGCTTTTAATGGTATCCAATTATCATGTTGTCTTTGAGCGATATACAACAAAGCCATTACTGCACTTTGTTGTCTTCCATCTGGATAATTTGAAACTATTTTGTTTGCAGCTTCCATACTTTTTTTATTAAACTCAAAAGTCTCAGGCTGTTCTTTGTGAATTTTTTTTATACTCATCTATCAACCTCACCAAAAACAATATCCATTGATCCTAAAACTGCAGGTACATCAGCGAGCATATGACCTTTTATTAAATAATCCATTGCTTGAAGATGTGTAAATCCAGGAGCTCTAATCTTACATTTGTAAGGCTTACTTGACCCATCTGATATTAAATATACACCAAATTCTCCTTTTGGTGCCTCTACTGCAGTATATATTTCATCTTTTTCAACTCTATATCCCTCAGTGAATAATTTAAAATGATGTATTAAAGCTTCCATTGACTCTTTGATTTCCTTCTTAGGTGGTGGAGAAATTTTTCCATCATCTGTCTTAATTGGGCCTTTTGGCAAATTCTTTAAACATTGTTTGATGATTTTTACACTTTCTCTCATTTCCTCAATTCTGCAAAGATACCTGTCATAACAATCTCCATTTTTTCCAACAGGAATTTTAAATTGTAAATCATTATAACAATCATAAGGTTGACTTCTTCTTAAATCCCAAGCAATTCCTGAACCTCTTAACATTACTCCAGAGAAAGAATAATCTAGGGCATCTTGCTTTGATACTATTCCTATATCTACATTTCTCTGTTTAAATATCCTATTATCAGTAAGTAAAGTTTCTAAATCGTCAATGATTTTTGGAAATTTATCACAAAATTCATCAATATCATTATCAAGCCCAGAAGGAAGATCTTTATGCACTCCACCAGCTCTAAAATAATTGGCATGCAACCTAGATCCAGAAACTCTCTCATAAAATCCCATTAATTTTTCCCTTTCCTCAAATCCCCACAATGTTGGTGTTAATGCCCCAACATCCATTGCTTGAGTAGTAACATTTAATATGTGACTTAATATTCGACCAATTTCACAGAAAATTACTCTTATATATTGGGCTCTAGCAGGAACTTCGATTTTAAGAATTTTTTCTATGGCTAAAGCGAATGCATGCTCTTGGTTCATTGGTGCCACATAATCAAGACGATCAAAATATGGCACAGCTTGAGTGTAAGTTTTATTCTCGATTAACTTTTCTGTTCCTCTGTGCAATAAACCTATATGCGGGTCAGCTTTTTCAACAACCTCTCCATCTAATTGAAGTATTAATCTTAAGACCCCATGAGCTGCTGGGTGTTGCGGTCCAAAGTTTAAATTTAATGTTTTTTTTTCTTTTGCCATTAGCTTTTTTTAATTTCTTTAATATATTTTGTCCCTTCCCAAGGACTTTCATAATCAAAATTTCTATAATTTTGCTCTAATTTTACAGGTTCATAAATCACTTTTTTATCTTCCTCACTATAACGAACCTCATTATGTCCAGTTAGAGGAAAATCTTTTCTTAAAGGATAGCCTTCAAAACCATAGTCAGTTAAAATTCTCCTTAAATCAGGATGATTTTTAAAGTTTAAACCATACATATCAAATACCTCTCGCTCCATCCAATTTGCTGAGGGAAATAATGAGGTAATTGATGAGATTATATCGTTTTCTTTTATTGAATAATCAATAATAACTCTTTTATTATGTTCATGGCTTAAAAGAAAATACACCATCTTAAATCTATACTCGCTCTCTGGATAATCCACAGCTGTAATTTCAATTAATTGCCTAAATTTAGTCTCCTTGTTAGTCTTTAAAAAAGAAATAACATCAATCAATTCATCATGATCAATGTTTAGATAAATATTATCATGTTTTATAAATGAATTATTTATTTTAGAAGTTAATTCAGAGTTTATAAACTTTTCCAAGTCCCCAAGATTTTTCATTTTTTTATCTTTCTAAAGAACCTTTGTTTCTGATTTTTTTCTGTAATTGTAAAATTCCATAGAGTAATGCTTCAGCTGAAGGAGGACACCCAGGAACGTATACATCAACAGGCACTACTCGATCACACCCTCTAACTACAGAATATGAATAATGATAATAACCTCCACCATTAGCACAACTTCCCATAGATATTACATATCTAGGTTCAGGCATCTGATCATAAACTTTTCTTAAGGCTGGAGCCATTTTATTAGTTAAGGTCCCAGCAACTATCATTACATCTGACTGTCTAGGTGATGCTCTTGGTGCTGCGCCAAATCTTTCAAGGTCATATCTAGGCATAGATGTTTGCATCATTTCAACAGCGCAACATGCTAATCCAAACGTCATCCAATGTAATGAACCGGTTCTTGCCCAATTAACAAGATTATCTAATGACGTTGTTATGAAACCATTATCACTAAAATCTTGTGCTAGTTGTTTAAACTCTTCAGGGATATCTTTTTTTCTATCTTCTAAGTTCATTTTATTCCCAATCTAAGGCTCCTTTTTTCCACTCATAAATAAAACCAACAGTTAAAATAAATAAAAATAACATCATGGACCAGAAGCCATATAAACCTATCTGCCCAAGTGAAATTGCCCATGGGAATAAAAATGCAATTTCTAAATCAAATATTATAAATAAAATTGCAACCAAATAAAATCTTACATCAAATTCCATACGGGAGTCATTGAAAGGTTCAAATCCACATTCATATGCTGAAAGCTTTTCTGGATCTGGTCTTTTTGGAGCAGCAATATAGTTTATTGCAACAAAAGCAAAACTCAAACCTAAAGCTATTATCAAAAATAGTATTATTGGTAGATAATCTTTTAAAAATTCCGCAAGCATTTGATTCCTATGTAACAACTATTATATCAACTAAAAGTGGAGATATGTCACATTTTTAAGCCTAATTTTATTGAAGTTATGGCGGGAGTGAAGGGACTCGAACCCTCGGCCCCCTGCGTGACAGGCAGGTGCTCTAACCAACTGAGCTACACCCCCACAGGTGTAATGGTGGGTAGTAAAGGACTCGAACCTTTGACCCCCTCGGTGTAAACGAGATGCTCTACCAACTGAGCTAACCACCCAAATTCATGGTACTCATACATCAACAGATTAATAAAGTAAATTGTTTATTACTGAATGCTGGCTTGTGATTTGTCGTCTTTTTTATCATCTGAGATCTTTTCGACCTCAGTCCACTCTACTGGCTTTAGTTCTTTCATTAGGGCGATCTTTAGTACCTCGTCTGCAGTTTCAACAGGTATAATTTTGATATCTTCTCTTACCTTTTTTGGAATATCCACTAAATCTTTTTCATTTTCTTTTGGAATTAATACCTTTTTAACTCCAGCTCTGTGAGCTGCTAGTAATTTTTCTTTTAAACCACCTATTTGTAAAACTTGACCTGTTATAGTTACCTCACCTGTCATTGCAATTTCTCTATTTACTGGAATATTTGTTATTGATGATACTATAGAGGTTACCATAGCTATACCAGCTGAAGGTCCATCTTTAGGTGTCGCTCCTTCGGGAACATGGATGTGGAAATCTTTCTTTTCAAAAAACGGAGGTATAATTCCATACTCTAGACTTTTTGATCTCACAAATGATTTCGCAGCCTTGACCGACTCTTGCATTACATCTCCAAGTTTACCTGTAATCTGCATTCTTCCTTTTCCAGGCATGTTTACAGTTTCAATCTTAAGAATTTCACCACCTACCTCGGTCCATGCTAATCCAATTACAATTCCAGTTTTATTTTTGTCTTCAACTTCACCATATTTAAATTTTTTAATACCTAAAAAGTCTGGAACATTTTTATCATTTACCTGAACTTTTTCTACTTCACCACTTACAACTTTTTTAACAACTTTTCTCGTTACTTTTGAAATTTCTCTTTCTAAATTTCTTACTCCTGACTCTCTTGTATAGCTTCTAATAATTTCCTTTATTGTTCCATCCGCTATATCAAGTTCTCCTTCCTTAACACCATTTTCTTTGACTTGCTTAGGTAGTAAATATTTATTTGCAATATTTATTTTCTCATCCTCTGTGTAACCAGGAATTCTTATCACTTCCATTCTATCTAATAATGGTGGCAATATATTTAATGTATTTGCAGTTGTTACAAACATTACATCCGATAAATCATAATCTACCTCTAAATAGTGATCATTAAATGCAGTATTTTGTTCAGGATCTAAAGCTTCCAATAAGGCTGATGATGGATCTCCTCTATAGTCATTACCAATTTTATCCACCTCATCTAATAAGAACAATGGATTTTTTGTTCCTGCTTTCTTCATCATTTGAATAATTTTTCCTGGTAATGATCCAATATAAGTTCTTCTGTGGCCTCTAATTTCAGCCTCATCCCTAACTCCACCTAAGGACATTCTTATAAACTGTCGATTAGTTGCCTTCGCAATAGATTTTCCTAATGATGTCTTGCCAACTCCCGGGGGTCCAACTAAACATAGTATAGGTCCTTTAATTTTATCCATTCTTTTTTGAACTGCGAGAAATTCGATAATTCTCTCTTTTACTTTATCAAGTCCAAAATGATCCTCATCTAAAATTTTAAGCCCTTTATTTAAATCAATATCTACATTGTCTTTTTTAAACCATGGAAGATCAATCATCCAATCTAAATAATTTCTTACAACTGTGGCTTCTGCAGACATCGGGCTCATATTTTTTAATTTCTTAAGCTCAGACATGCATTTTTTCTCAACTTCTTTTGGCATTTTAGCCTTTTGAATTGATTTTTTTAAATTTGTTGTTTCATCTTTTCCATCTTCAATTTCACCTAATTCTTTTTGGATAGCCTTTAGTTGTTCATTTAAATAATATTCTCTCTGTGTTTTTTCCATTTGAGTTTTAACTCTTCCTCGAATTCTTTTTTCAACACCAATAATACTAGTCTCACTTTCCATCATTTTTATAGCTGCGTTTAATCTTTTCTTTACATCGAGTGTTTCAAATATTTGTTGTTTTTCAGATATTGTTGCATTCAAATTTGAAACAATATTGTCAGCAATTTTAGAAGGGTCTTTAATTTGTTTAATATTATTAATCGTTTCAGTAGAAACTTTTTTATTTACTGATGTGAGTTTTTCTAATCTTCTTACAGCGGTAAGTGCTAGAGGTAATAAATCCTCATCTTTATTTAAAATATCTTTTTGATGCTCGTACGTACAAGTTATAAATTTTTCATCATCTCTGAAATCAACTATTTTTACTCTTTTAATACCTTCTACTAAAACTTTTACTGTTCCATCTGGAAGTTTTAAAAGTTGCAAAATATTACTTTCGCACCCGTATAAGAAAACGTCATTTTTTTTTGGATCATCAACTTCGGAATTTTTTTGTGTAACAAGAATTATTTTTTTGTCACTTTTCATAACCTCATTTAATGCGGTAATAGATTTATCTCTTCCGACAAATAGTGGAATAACCATACTTGGAAATACAACTATATCCCTAAGTGGTAATAGCGGTTGTGTTAATTTGACTTCCATATTGAAGAATATGGATATTATATTTTATAATGCAATAGGAAATTTTTGTTTATTAACTCTTATTAAGCCGCAGAAGTCTTCTCTGTTTTTGATTTGTTCTTAGTATGAACTATTATTGGCTGCGAAGTACCTTTAGTGGCTCCAGCATCAATTATGACTTCTTCTATATTATCCTGACCTGGTAAATCAAACATAGTTTTTAGTAATAAATTTTCCAAAATTGATCTTAATCCCCTTGCGCCTGTTTTTTTACTTATAGCTTTATTAGCTATATCTTTAACTGCTTGATCTTTAAATGTTAATTTTACACCTTCTAATCTGAAAAGTTCTTGGTATTGCTTAATCAAAGAGTTTTTTGGCTCTTGCAAAATCTTTATTAAAGATTTTTCATCCAAGTCTTCCAATGTAGCTGTAATTGGTAAACGGCCAATAAATTCTGGAATAAGTCCATATCTTAATAAATCCTCAGGCTCTAAGTTTTTCATCCATTCACCAGTCTTTTTATCTTCTAAAGTTTTAACTTCTGCTCCAAATCCAATAGAAGATCCTTTATCTCTTTGCGATATAATTTTATCTAATCCTGCAAATGCTCCTCCACATATAAATAAAATATTAGTTGTATCTACTTGCAAAAATTCCTGTTGAGGGTGTTTTCTTCCGCCCTGAGGTGGAACGCTTGCAACAGTTCCCTCCATAATTTTTAATAATGCTTGTTGAACACCTTCTCCAGATACATCTCTAGTGATCGATGGATTTTCTGATTTTCTACTAATTTTATCAACCTCATCTATATAAACAATTCCCCTTTGGGCTTTTTCAACATTATAATCTGCTGCTTGTAATAATTTCAGAATTATATTTTCAACATCCTCACCAACATATCCAGCTTCGGTTAAAGTAGTTGCATCTGCCATAGTAAAAGGCACATCAAGTATTCTTGCAAGAGTTTGTGCTAATAACGTTTTTCCACAACCTGTGGGCCCAACTAACAAAATATTCGATTTAGAAAGTTCAACTGTTTTACTTGTTTTATTTTCATAGTTTAATCTTTTGTAATGATTATGAACTGCAACAGATAAAACTTTTTTAGCATGGGATTGTCCAATTACATAATCATCTAAAACTTTGCATATTTCTTTTGGAAGCGGTAAACCATCTTGATGTTTTACAAAATTATCTTTGCTCTCTTCTTTTATGATATCCATGCAGAGTTCTACACATTCATCACAAATGAAAACTGTTGGTCCAGCAATTAACTTTCTAACTTCGTGTTGGCTCTTGCCACAAAAAGAACAGTAAAGAATATTTTTATTGTTACTCATAATTTATATTTCGAATCAATTTACATACTGTAATACATTTAATATAAAGTAATCAAGTATAGGTTGTGAACAAACTATATATTGTGACTTATTCTCTCTTTTCTACTACTTTGTCTATGAGTCCAAAATTTTTTGCATTATCTGGAGTCATAAAGTTGTCTCTTTCTAATGCTGATTTAATTTCATCAACAGATTTTCCTGTATGTTTTGAATAAATTTCATTTAATCTTTTTTTTAATGACAAGACCTCATTGGCATGGATTTCAATATCTGTTGCTTGGCCTTGAAAACCAGCTGAGGGCTGATGAACCATTATTCTTGAATTTGGTAATGAAAATCTTTTTCCTTTAGATCCTGCTGCCAACAAAAATGAACCCATGCTTGCAGCTTGACCGATACATAGAGTGCTTATTTCTGGTTTTATATATTGCATAGTATCATAAATACCAAGTCCAGCAGTAACAAGACCGCCAGGACTATTTATGTATAAAGAAATTTCTTTTTTTGGATCCTCGGATTCTAAAAATAATAATTGTGCGGTAACTAGGGACGCTACTGCATCATTTATGGGGCCAACTACAAATACTATTCTTTCCTTAAGTAATCTTGAATAAATATCGTAAGCTCTTTCTCCTCTACTAGATTGTTCGACAACCATAGGTATAAGCGTACTTAATTGTTCTGGAATTTTATTAGTCATAATCGATTCGATTAATCTTATACAACTTGTGATTACTTTTTGCTAACCTTTTTTGCTTTCTTAGGTCTTGATGCGGGAGTTTTAGTTTTTTTAGTTTCTTTAGATTTTGTTTTTACCTCTTTTTTTTTGGGGTCAGTTTTTTTCTTAGTTTTATTATTCTCATCTTTTTTAGAAAGTTTAGCCTGATCCTTTATACTGTTTTCATTGTCTTCTTTTAAAATTTTCTCAGCTTCTTCTTTGGTAATTTCTTTTTTAGAAGTTTTTGCTTTTTTTTTAATTTCTTCAATTATTTTTTCTTCGTAAATCTGTCCCCTCAAACTATCTATAGCTGCTGGATTTTGTTCATAATAATCTTTAACAATCTTTTCTTGACCTGGCATCATTCTAAATTGTTTTTGTATTTCTACATTAATTTCTTCCTGAGAAACATTAATTTTATTTTCTTCACCAAAAGCATTTAAGATTAATCCAGTTTTAATTCTTTTTTTAGCTTGATCCTCTAATGATTTTTGGTTTTTTTTAACTTCATCTTCCTTCATTCCTTGAGATAATATTTTAACCTCCTGTTCAATTAGATTGCCAGGTAATTGTTCAAGTTTTTCTTTTTCTATTTGCTCAAGAATACTTTTTTTTGTAATCATATTTAATGAGTTTTTATATTCATCATTAATTTGTTTTGTAATAAGTTCTTTTAAATTTGCTAAATCTTTGGCACCCATATTTTTAGCAAAATCATCATTAACTTTTACTTCTTCTGGAATTCTCACTCCTGTAATCTTACATTCAAACACAGCATTTTTATTAATAAGGTCTTTTTCAGGAAAATTTTCTGGCAAATTGACCGTTACATTTTTTGTGTCACCTGATTTAACGCCTTCTAATTGTTTATCAAAACCTTTTATAAACAAATCTTTTCCAAGAACTAATTGAGTATTTTTACCCTCGTTACCTTTAAATTCTTTGCCGTCAATAGTCCCTTTATAATCAAAAATTACAAGATCATTCAATTTTGAGCTATAATTTGCTTCTGCATCTTTAAAATTGTTTTGACTTTTTGCAATTTCACTAATTCTTTTATCGGTTTCTTTTGGATCAATTTTTACAACATACTCAATTACTTTGATTGAGCTTAATCCTTTAGCAGAAACTTTGGGTAGTTCGGTAACTGAAATAATATATTCTAAATCTTTACCTTCACCAAAAGATTTTAAATCTATTTTAGGTTGTCCGGCCGGTTTGATCTTATTTTCTTCTAAAGCTTTTGTTGTTGTATCTTTTAGCAACTTATCAATTACTTCACCGTAAACAGCTTTACCAAATTGTCTTTTTAATATTTCAGTAGGCACCTTACCAGGTCTGAAACCCTTTATTACAACATCCTTTCTTATTTCTTCATATTTCTCATCCATAAAGCCTGAGATAGTTTTTTTATCTATGAATACTTTAAGATCTTTTTCTAAACCTTTTTTATTTTCTACTGTTACTTTCATATTTTTTATATGGTAGGCGAGAAAGGACTCGAACCTTCACAGCTTGCACTATTGGTTCCTAAGACCAACGCGTCTACCAATTCCGCCACTCGCCCAAATTTATGGTGTTTTATATAGTATTGATCTAATTTGTCCAATCAGAATAATAGTGTAAAAAGATATAAATATATAAAAAAATGATAATTTCGCCTTGTATAAGTATTTGCAAAATGGATCCTGTAACTGGATATTGCTATGGCTGTGGAAGAGACAATGATGAAAAGAAGATTTGGAAAGACCAAAATACAAGTGATGAGTGGAAAAAACAAAACTTAGAAGATATTCAAAAGAGGATGCAAGGATGGCAGTTGGAAAGTTTCAAAGAATCTTATGAACATAAAAAAAATAATGGAATGTCACTATTTAAAAAGAAACAACTAAATGACTCAGACTAGATTAGTAGTAATAATTTATATAATTGGAATTCTTATTGGAGCATTTGTTTTTGATTTATGGGGCGCTGAAACGAGTGCTATCAAAAGTTTAGCAGCAATGTTTTGGACAGCATTATTACTTATAGCTATTGTATTTGCTGATAAAAAAAATGAATAATTAATCTTTTTGTATTAGTTCGCTTATGAAGAGATCTCCATTACCGTCATCTACTGCTTTTTTGTAAATAGACTTTTTTACATCAGCTAATTTTTCTGCATTACCTAAATCTTTGAGCATTTCATGTATATAGGTAAGATCTTTTAAAGTGTTGGAAGTTGAAAATTTAAATCCAGTGTAATCGTCCTTAAGGACATTATCAAAAATTCTATTTAAAGCTGTTGAATTACCTGATCCAAGCTTTGCAACTGCAAAAAGTTTTTCTAAATCAATATTTAATTTTTTTGCACTCTTAATAAATTCAATCACATTCGTTGCTGTTCCTAATGATAAGAAATTATTTAATAACTTTGATTTTGCTCCTTTTCCAACTTCACCAAAATGAAAATAATCTTTGCAAAAAGTTTTTAAATATATTTCAGCTTTTTTAAAATTTTCTTCAGAGGCTCCGACTATTCCTCCACATACTCCTTCTTCAGCTTGGACTGGCCCACCCATTACAGGACACTCGATATAATTAATTCTTTGATTTGCAAAAATTTGTTCCATCTTAATGGATCCATTTTGATTATGTGTCGTAACATCAATTATTAATGTGCTATCTTTTAATAAAGTTGACACTGTTTCTGCAATACTTAAAGCTATTGGAGTATTTGTTACACAAAAGAACAAGGCATCTAAATTTTTTTCACATAATTCTTCGTAGGTTTGAACCTCTGTTGCGCCATCACTTACGATCTTATCAATGGATGCTCTTTTTTTATTTGCAATAACAAATAGATTATTTCCTTTTTTTAAAATATTTTTAGCTATCCCATAACCCATATAGCCGACACCAATAAAACCTACGTTCATAATTATAATTAATTATAGTATAAGAAATGATGATTAAAAAATTAAATTTATGAATAAAAGTTTTGATCAACTAGAAAACTCAATAATAAACTGCAAAAAATGTCCAAGACTTGTAAACTTTAGAAGCCAAATAGCAAAAGACAAAAGAAAACAATATATTAATGAGAAATACTGGGGAAAACCAATAACCGGCTTTGGTGATAGGAAGGCAAGAATATTATTAGTTGGTTTAGCACCAGCAGCTCATGGAGGGAATAGAACTGGAAGAGTTTTTACAGGCGATAGATCATCTGAATTTTTATACAAATGCCTTCATAAAGCAAAATTGTCAAATAAACCAAATTCAATTCATATAAGTGACGGGCTGAGACTAAATGATAGTTTTATAACTACAGCTTTAAAATGTGTACCACCAGGAGATAAACCAACTAGAAATGAATTAAATAATTGTTTTAAATATTTCAATAATGAAATAGAAAATTTGAAAAATTTAAAAATTGTTGTAGCGCTTGGGAAAATAGCTTTTGACGCTTGTGTAATGTTTTATAAACAACAATTACAAATAGAGCCTGATATTAAGTTTGGGCATAGTAAATTTTATAAATTACCAAATAATATTATATTAGTCGGTTCTTATCATCCAAGCCCAAGAAATGTAAATACTGGAAGAATAGATATAAAAAAAATGACAAATTTATTTCTTAAGATAAAAAAAGCTATTTAATTAGTTCGTTTTTGAATTCATCTGGAAGTTTTGATGGTTTTCCCTCATTGTTTACTGAAGCTAACAATATTTCTGCTTCAACAATCATACTGTCATTAACAAAAATATTTTGTTTCATTTTGATTGATACATTTTTAACTTCAATTACTTTTGAAATAATATCTAAATTATCTTCTAGCTTTGCTGGTCTGAGGAAATTTAAATTGCAAGATTTTACTATTATGAAAATCCCAAATTTTTCAACAAGTTTATTATTACTAAAATCTAATGAAGTAATCGCATCTGTTCTAGCTCGCTCTAAAAATTTTAAATAATTAGCATAATAAACTACTCCTCCACTATCTGTATCTTCGTAGTAAACTTTAAATCTCGATTTAAATTCCATATTAATCATATTACCAAAGACAAAGAATATATATACTAATGATTATTTATTATGAAAATATATATTATCTGGCTTATAGGTGTTATTATTTGGAATTTTGGATATCCTGATGCATCACCTCTTTTTGATGTTATTGCAGCAATCTTGCTTTCGTTTTTAAGTTTAGTCCTTAAAAATTACATTAGATAAGTTACTGAGACGAAAAAAAAATATTTTGATAATAGCTAATTGCTGTCATTTTTGAGTTATCGGTATCAGCCATAATTGCAACCCCATCTAATTCCTTAACATCTAGATTATGAAGTTTTTTAAAACCTTCTTTTACATTTGCTTTGACTGTTACCCATTCATCAAAATTATTTTTTGTAGTAGATAAAACGTAATCTATCGATTTTTTTGTATATGGACTTGGCATATTATCATCAATATTTAAATTGCTAGAATAAACATAATTGATAGCTCTATTCGATAGTGGTGTAGCACCTGTTTTTTTAATAACAAAAACTCTCGCAGCAAAATCATGTCCTTTTTTTGTATTCTCTTTTATTCCTTTTAAATCTTTTTCAACTTTCCAAGTAATATTAATATAAGGAGTGGCGTCTAAATCTATTTTTATCTCTTTACCCAATCCAGAAGCTGCATTATTTGCTATTGCTTTTAAGTAATTTCCATTTTCGTTTTGTCCAATTGTATAAATCGTTTTAGCATCAGCACCTCTAACTTTTCTAACTTGTAAATTAGAGAGTTCCTCTTCCGTAAAATCAAATATTACTTTTTCTTCAGCTTTAGATACTGGAGATAATATAATTGAGCATAAAATTAATAATAAAATTTTTTTCATGAAAGCTTCTATAGACAGTTTTATTTTTTTTTCAATATTGCCAATTCACTATGGCAATAAGACAATTTTTGGAGCAGAACAACTACCATCATGGATTTGTTTAAAAGCTTCAGCTCCTTTTTTAAGTTCGCGGTACTCAATCCAAGTTAGGTCGCCTATCTCTTTATCTGCTAAAATCTTAATTGTATTTTCAAAATCTTTATTAGTATAACAGTAGGTGCCTATAAATGTCACTTCCTGGAGTGTTGCCTTTCTAAAATTAAACGTACCGGATGGTTGTGTCAAACCTATATGAATAATACTGCCGCCGGGTTTGATTACAGATATCGCTTGTTGTCGAGACACTTCTAATCCTACTGTATCAAAAACAATATCAAAACTATTTTCTTCAACCTCTTTATCATTTGGTTTTACAAACTTACCATCGAAATATTTTGAACATACATCTAATCTTAGTTTATTTGGATCAGACATAATTATATTTTTATTTCCTTTAATTTTAGACAAAATTAATGAGCATAATAATCCAATTGCTCCTGCGCCTTGTACCAAAGTTCTACATTCAGAGAGAGGTTTTTTCAAAGATGTCTCTCCCATCAATACAGCATGCAATGATACCGCTGTGGGTTCAGCAATTGTTGCTTCGCTTAAATCCAATCGATCTGGAATTTCATAGATATTTTGATTTGGAGTTGAAACAAGTTCCGCAAATACTCCACTTCTCTCGTATGGTCTATTCATTCCTAATAAAACTCTGTTTGGACATAAATGCTCGCGTCCGTTAGTACAATACTCACATTTTCCGCACGTGATTAATGGATTCAATACAACATTTTTATCCTTAAATTTACCATTTTGAATTTTTCCACTTACCTCATGACCGAGTATTAATGGTGGAATTCTTCTTTCATCTTTGCCGTGATATGCGTGCATATCTGACCCACAAATCCCTGAAGCGTGAACTTTTAAAATACTTTCTCCACTTATTTCAGTTGGATCTTTTTCATCTCTATAAGTAAGTTCTTCAACGCCAGTATAAACTAAAGCTTTCATAATTATTTTTCATTTAGAAGATAATACATAATATATGAAACGACAAATCCTATAATCCATGAAAAAGTTTTGAAATCGGCAAAATTCATATTCCAAATAATTGTAAAAGAAAAAATAAAACCAATTAATAATGCGTATAAAGCTTTGAAGTTCCATCCTCTTGAGTAAGTATATTCATTTTCAGGTCTAATAAAAAAAAGATCTTTATGGTTAACTTTTTCTTTTTTAACAGAATAGTAATCTGCAATAATAATTCCAAAAATTGGTCCAAAAAATGCTGCTAAAGCATCTATAAATTTTATAACATCTGTTTGGCTTAATAATGAAGTCCACAAACTGCCTGCCATAAGCCCAAAAATTAAAATTAATATTCCAGCACTTTTTAGGTTTAGATTTTTAGGTAAAAAATTAATTAAACAATTTTGAGATGGAACATAGTTGGTTATTAAATTAGTTGAAAGAGAAGAAAATATTATAAAAATTAATGCGTATACAGTGAGGTATACATTATCGATCTTTCCTATTATATCCATTGGTTTTGTAATTATTTGGTCAACTACCACAAGTTTTTGATTTAACAAAACGTCAACTCCTATTACGATAGTAGTTGCAAGAAATGAAAAGACAATCATATTTAAAAACAAAAATAAATTTCCTATTTTTAAGTCTTTATTAGTTTTTACATATCTTGAAAAATCACCATAATTTAAAAGAACGATCGAAAAATATGAAAAAATTGTTCCAGTAAGAATAATAAACGGCATGATATTTGATTTAGAAATTAGATTTGTGTTAGCGGTATTAGATTTTAAAGATTGAAATATTTGAGTACTATTTTCAGCCACAAGCATAACAAAAAAGAAAATTAATCCAAAGTAAACTAAAATTGCTGAAAATTTTAAAAATCCTTGATTATATCTTTGACCATTTGTAAATAAAAAATATTGAATGAAAAAAGTTATTATTAACGAAACCCAATCAATAATATTCAATCCAAGAAAAAATGTTAAAACAAATTCATTTTCTAAGATTTGTGCATCAATTCCATAATAAATAATAATTCTTATTAAATAAGTTATAGATTTAGATATGAAGTATGTTTGTATTCCAAACATAAATATTCCAACGATTGATCTTAATAAACTTAAATATCTTGCACCATTTAGCCCCATGGACATCCTCATCATTACAGGAAAAGGCAATCCATGTTTTTGAGATGGATGACCAATTAAGGAAATGAATAAATAAACAAGAATTGATGCAGCTATTGAAGAAGCAAAGACTAAATAAGAATTTAAATTATATAGTAAATACAGAGAAGCTATAAGAGCAAATCCAGCAATAGTTTGAATGCTGTTAGCCCAAAAACAGAACAAATCAGCTGAAGTCCATGTTTTGTTATTTGGATTAACTGTAGCTAATTCAAAATTTTTTAATTCTATATTTTGACTCATATTAAAGATTCTAAACTAATATTTTTATATGTCTATAAAAGTGATAACTGTAGCTTATTATTTTATGATTTTTATAAAAAGTAATATTGGATACATTTCGATGTTCATTGCTGTTATAGGTTTTGGCTCTGGACCTCCATTTGTAAAATTAGCATTGCAAGAGTTTTACGTAATGGACTTGATGGCTGTCCGATTTTCTTTGGCATTTGTCTTAATGTTAATATTCGCTCTTTTAATGAGAGTAGATTTATCAATAAAAAAAATTGGATTAACTCCATTTTTAATGGGTCTTCTAAATCCATTTTTGGTAACTCTCAGTTTTCATATAGGACTGTTGCTCACCTCACCAGTAAGCGGAGTTGCTTTGATCAGCACACTTCCTATTTGGCAACCTTTTGTAGCAAGAATCTTTTTGAAAGAAAAAATTGAGATCAAGGTAATAATTGGTGCATTCATTACAATTATTGGAACTTTAATTTTATTATCAACTCAAAAGAAAATTGGTGGCGGAAATTATTTAGGGGACTTTATAATATTTTTAGGAATGATGTGTGTTTCTATTAACGAAGTTCTTGGAAGACGTTTTATGCAAACTAAAGTAAATCAATTAGGTGTTAATACTTTTCAATACATGATTGGAGCAATCTTATCTGTTTTAATACTTTTTATAGTGTGGCCTGATAGTAGTTTCAAATATAATAATTACTTAAATTTTAGTCCTCCAGTTCTTGCAGCAATAACATTATCTTTTATAACTTTTGGGGCTTATTTATTCTATAACTTTGCTTTAAGAAGAGCACCTATCGGTAGAATTAGTTTGATGTATCCATTAACAGGTCCTATTGGTGCTACAATGTCATGGATAGTTTTGGGATCAACAATATCCATAAATATATTTATATCGTTAATTATTATTTTAGTAGGAACTATTATTCCTCAAATTAATAAAAAAGCTAAGGACTAGGATACATTATGCTTGGCAACCATAATGCTATTTGGGGAAATATAATAATTAATATTAAGCCAATTAATTGAATAACCATAAATTGCATCATACCTAAATATATATCTTTTAAATCCCATTGTGGCACCACACCTTTTAAGAAGTAAGCTGATAGAGCTACAGGTGGAGAAAGCCAGGCGGTTTGTAAATTGACTGCTACAAGAATAGCAAACCAAGTTAAGTTAAAACCTAATTCCAAAATTAAAGGTAAAACTATTGGTAAAACTATTAATACTATTGGAACCCATTCTAAAGGCCAACCTAGTAAAAATATTGCAGCCATTATAATTGCTAAGATCACGTATTTATTTACATCAAGATTTAATAAGAAGTCTGTTAATAGAGATGGAGTTCCTAATTTTGAAAATACCGCACCAAAAAAATTTGAGGCTGCAACTAAAAACATAATTAATGCAGTTATCTCTAAAGTTTTTAATAGAGCTTCTTTAAGACCATGGTAGGTAAGTTTTTTATATGCTAATGCTAAAAGTATTGCTCCAAAAGCTCCCATGCCAGCACCTTCAGTTGGAGTTGCAAGACCAAATAAAATACTTCCTAAGGCAAAGAAAACTAAACCAGCAGGAGGAATTAAACCCATTAAAAACTCATACCAAACCTTAGCCATATTTTTTGGTCGTTCTGAAGCTGGTAATACAGGACCAAGTTTAGGATTTAAAAAACATCTTAACGTTGTGTAAGCGGCATACAAAAATGCTAAAAGAATTCCTGGGATAATTGCTGCTGCGAATAAATCTGTAACTGGTATCTCTAATACAGGACCCATAACAACTAACATAATGCTTGGAGGAATTAAAATTCCTAAAGTACCCCCAGCACAAATTAGACCTGCAGAAAGTCTAGTATCATACCCAGTCCTGATCATAGTTTTTCCAGCCATAATTCCTAAAATTGTGACTGAAGCTCCAACAATTCCAGTTGCTGCCGCAAAGATAGTTGAAACAAACATAACAGCATAAAACAATGCTCCTCTTGTTTTCGATAGCATTAGTTGTACCGCGTTAAACAATCTTTCCATTAATCCAGCTTGCTCCATCAAAATTCCCATAAATATAAAGAGTGGAACGGCGGCCAGAGTATTCTCGGTCATTATCATATTGAATTGCAAGGTCATTAAATAGAAAACTAACTTTCCAAATCCCCAATAACCAAAAACAAGACCTAAAAAAATCAACGTAAATGAAATAGGAAACCCAACAAAAATTGCAAACAACATGCAACCAATCATTATTGCGCCGATTATTTCTGGTGAAAAGATTTCCATTAAGGCCATCTTCCTTTCACAAAAGCATAATATGTTTTAAGTATTTCAGAAAAACCTTGAACTAAAAGTAGAAAGGCTCCAATTGGCATACAACTTTTTAATGGCCACATAATTGGCATCCATGTGGTATCCATAGCTCTTTGAATCCTTACTTTTCCACCTAAACATTCTTCAAGATTTGATCTTCCACAAATTGATGTGTAAGCATAATCAAAACTTACATAAAAAAATACTAAGAAACCTGGTATAAAAAACAAAAGATATAAAAATAAATCTACTCTAGCTTGATTTTTAACAGTCCAATTTCTATAGAGAAAGTCAGCTCTTATATGGATACCTTTTGATAACGTATATGCTGCACCAAGCATGAATAAAGCTCCTGCTAACATTCTGCTAATATCAAAAGACCAAAGTGTAGGTCTATTAAAAAAATGTCTTCCAATTACTTCATGTATCATCGCATAAATAAGTGGAATTGTGATCCACATTATTATTTTGCCTGATAAAAGCATTTTTGAGTCAATAAATTCGATTGTTTTTGCCATCCAAGGAATCATGTCCTCAGGCATTTTTGTACTTGTTCTTCTTTCAGCAATTAATTCGTCAGTGATATCTAAATTTTCTTTAACTTTAGGTTCTGAATCTTTATCAACCATTGAACAAGTATATTATTTTAATTTAATTATTTAAAAAACGGGGATTAGTAAAATCCCCGTTTTTTATAAAGTTACTTATTGTTGTGCTGCAAATGCAGATCCAATTGATGCATCAGATGTTTCCATTTGTGCAATAAAAGGTACTACAACTTTTGCGTGCTCAGTCATGTGCTCGTAAACTTGTTTAAAGAAAGCATTCTCTGCTGCATTCTTTTTAAGAGTAGCTTGAGCAGCGTTCATATACTCTGTGAAATAATCAGCTGGTGTATCCCATAGTTTTACACCATGATTTTGAGTAAGATCAATTAACGCTTTTCCATTTTCTACAGCCCTGTTTGTAATATTTCTTGTGATCATAGCTTCAGATGCAACTTCCATTGCATATTTTTGATGATCAGTTAAAGAATTATAAACATCACCATTTATGTAAATGTCTCCATTTACAACATTTTGGTGAAGACCTTGTAGATAATAGTTTTTAAGAACTTTTTGGAAACCAAATACTGAGTCTGGTTTTGGACAACACCACTCTGCAGCATCAATTGTTCCCTTTTCAAGCGCTGGTAAAATATCACCACCTGATAAAGATACTGATGCAATTCCGATATCTTTGTATGTTTGTCCTGGAATTCCTGGAGGAGTTCTGAATCTGTATTTTCTGAAATCATCCATATTCTTGATTGGCTCTTTAAACCAACCTAATGCTTCTGGTCCAGATGATGCCATTACAAAACCTTTAACATTCATTCCCATTTCGCTCCACAATTGGTCGTATAACTCTTTACCACCATTGTCGAAGTACCATGCTAACCAAGATTTAGTACTTAATCCAATTCCTCCACCAGCGACTGGCGAACCAAATAACATCGCTGCTGGGTGATAGTTTGACCAGTAGTGAGTCCATGCTGCACCACCATCTACTAGACCTTTGTCAACGGCTTCTAGTGTTTCTTTCATTCCAACAACTTCACCTTTTGATAAAAGTTCAAATTTTAACTCACCTCGAGTTAATTTTGTTACTCTATCAGTCCACATTTTTACGATTTGTCCATCGTAAGATGTTTTAGGAAAAGTAAGTTGGATTTTTAATGTTTTAGCAGATGCAGAACCAATTACTGAAACTGCAAATACTAAAGCTAAAATCATTGATGTGATTTTTTTCATTATATATCCCTCTCTTTATTGTTATTAAGACTTAATAATAAACTAAGTTAATATTATTGGTTGAGAAATGTAAAACGTTAAATTGTTACATAAATTGTATATGCAACTTGAGGTTTCATAGCTAATCTTTGCCTTTTGGATCAAAAGGGTAATCCCAAGCATCGCCACCAATTTTTTTTGATATACCTGAATAATCAGTTTCAGACTCTCCCTCGTTACAAAATTCTGAAAAAATTTCTAAAGCATGTTTTCCTAAAGGGGTTGATGCGCTTACTGATTTTGCAGCATCATTTGCTAATTTTAAATCTTTTGTCATCATTGCAGCAGAAAAACCAGGTCTATATTTGTTGTTTGAAGGAACGCCATCTGTTAAATTCGGCAAGGGAGTGTAAGTCGACAAGGCCCAATTATTTCCTGATGCGTTTTTCATTATTTCATGGACTTTTTTTAAATCCATCTTTAGTCTTTTTGCTAACATTAATGCCTCTGATGCAGCTATCATTGAAATACCTAAGGACATATTATTACAGATTTTAACTCCAACACCACTTCCTTGGGGTCCAGCGTGCAAAATTTTTTGACCCATAATGTCCATTAATGGTCTTGCTAAGTTTACAGACTCGTCATCTCCACCAACTAAAAAATTAAGTTTGCCTACTCTTGCACCCATAACACCTCCTGTAACAGGTGCATCAATCATTTTAATGCCTCTACTTTTAGCTTCTTTGCCGAGTAATAACGAAGTTTCTATATCGATTGTTGAACAGTCAATAATTAATGCATCTTTTGATATTTTATCGATTATTCCTTTTTCGCCTAAAAAAAGTGACTTAACATGTTTTCCCTCAGGTAACATTGAAATTATAAAATTTGCACCATCGAGTACTTCATCTAAAGTTTCTACTACGTTTAAATTTGCTTCTTTTGCTTTTTGTATCATTTCAGGAGAAACATCATAAGCTTTAACTTTTTTTCCAGCTTTAACTAACTGGTCGGCCATTGGATTACCCATATTTCCAACTCCTATGAAAGCAATTTGATCTGTCATATTTAAATATCTATATTTGATTTTCCTCGATTTATCAAAACTGTTTTGCTTTGAGTAAAATGATTTATCATACTATCAAACGCATATTCTTTACCTAGACCACTCATTTTTAAACCACCATAAGATACATTTGCTCTTGGAGCAACGCATTGGTTTACTTGAACAAATCCTGCTTCAATATCTTCAACAAATTCTAGAGCTCTAGACAAATTTTGAGTCCAAAGCACAGCTGATAATCCAAATGGTGTATCGTTCGCACTTTGCATTACTTCTTCAAATGTTTTAAATGGAATAGCGCAAGCTACTGGCCCAAAAATCTCTTCCTGACAAACAGGAGAGTCTACCGGTACCCCTGACATAAGTGTAGGCTCATAAAAGAAACCATTTTTATAATCACCACCTGTTGGTTGATTGCCACCATGTACGACTTTAGCTGAAGAAGTTTGCTTTGCTATATCCATATAATGCAAAGTTCTTTTTAGTTGCTCCTCTGAGATAATCGCTCCAATATCCGATCCTTCATCTAAAGCATTTCCCATTTTTAGTTTACTCAGTTTTTCAACTGCACCATTGATAACTTTATCATAAATTTTTTCCTGAATATAAACTCTAGACCCCGCAGTACATGCTTGTCCTTGACGGGTATACCTCATACCATCAATTACACCTTGAATTGCAATATCTAAATCAGCATCACTCATTATTATATTTGGATTTTTCCCACCAAGTTCTAAAGTAACAGGACATAATTTCGGAGCAGCTTTTTCAGCAATTATTTTTCCAACAGAAAAAGATCCCGTAAAAGTTACTTTTCTTACCTTTTCATGAGTTACCAAAGGTTCACCACACTCTTCTCCGAACCCAGAAATAACATTTAAAACTCCTGGTGGTAGTTCTTGTTGAAATATTTCAGATAAGAGTAAAGCGCAAAAAGGTGCTTGTTCAGCTGTTTTTAACACAACGCTGTTACCAGCAACTATTGCTGGAGCAATTTTAGCAACTGTTAAAAATAAAGGAGCATTCCATGGTACAATTGCGCAAACCACACCAATTGGATCTCTTGTTGTATAATGAATAGTATTCGGGATATTGGGTGGATAATTCTCACCCTTTAACTCTCCTGATAGTCCTGCAAACATATTTGTTAGCTCAATAGATGCAGCGGTTTCTGGCACAGCTTGAGTTCTTAAAGCATTACCAGTATCTAATGAAAGCAAAGTCTCAATCTCAGATTTTCTTTCCTCTAATCTCTTCGCACCTGCAGCAACCATCTTTCCCCTTTCACGTGCTGGTATTTTTTTCCATTTTTGAAATGCCTTAAAAGCAGATTCAACTGCAATATTAACATCATTCTTATCACATTGTGGTGCTGAACCAATATTCTCTCCAGTACTAGGATTTAAAACTGGTATTTTTTTATCGGTTTGAGCATAAATTAATTTACCATCTATCAAAATTTTATCTGATAATCTTTTTGCACTATTAAGAGCTAATTCATAATTTTTTTCAAAATTACTCATTATCTAATTCTCCTCTTCTAACTTTTGAGGAAAGCCATCCACCATCAATTTTAATCTCAGATCCGTTTATAAAGTCTGATTCATCACTTGATAAAAATACTGCTGCTCCTACAATATCTTTTGGTTGTCCCCATCTTCCTACAACTGTTTCTTTTCCCCAGGCTTCGCCATGTTTTGGATCTTCAGCATATTTTTGGTTGAAAGGAGTTGATATTAATCCAGGACAAATAGTGTTAACGTTTATATTTTTTCCAGTAAGATCAACTGACAATGCTCTCGTTAAACCTAGTACCCCACTTTTAGCTGCAACATAACCTACTCTATCAGGTCTACCCATAAAACTAGCTATAGAACCAAAGTTTATAATTTTTCCCTTACCGTTTTTAATCATGTGAGGAATTACAGCCTGACTTGCAAGAAATGGTGCTGTAAGATTAACTGAAATCATATCGTCCCAGTCCTGTTTAGAATGATCTAACAATTTTTTTACATGTCTTATTCCTGCATTATTTATAAGGATATCAATTTTTCCAAATGTTTGAATGGTTTTTTCTACCATTTCATTAATACTATCTTTTTTAGAAACATCAGTTTTAACGATTATTGCTTCACTGCCTGTATCTAAAATCTTTTTTTTAGCATTTTCTGAATTTGTAATATCTACTTCTGCTATAACAATCTTAGCGCCCTCTTTTGCTAGGCCAATACAAATTTCTTCGCCTATACCTTTGCCTCCACCTGTAACTATTGCTACTCTATCTTTAAGCTTCATTTTTTAAATGATTTGATGTTATTTTAAGAAAGAAACTAATGCTTTTTCCTCTTTAATCCAAGCTTTTATTCCGCCCTTTAAAACGTATACATTTTTAAAACCTAGGTCTTCTGCAAAGGCATTGCCTAAAATTGATGCAGTCTCTCCATCATTGCTAACGAATATAATTTCAATATTTTGTGACTCTGCGCCAGCTAAGGCTCTAACTCTATCCATTAAATAAACATTAAATTTTCCATTTTTATCAAACGCAGTCTCTTGAAATGATCCTTTAATTACACCAGTTTTTTTCCATTGATCGTCTGTTCGAATATCTAAAACAACTGCATTATTATCTAATAAATTTTTTAATTGATCAGATGAAATTAAATTATAATTTGGATCCAAAACATCAATAATCTTAAATTCAAAAATAAGATCTGAATTTGGAGGTATTACATCTCCAGCTCCTGAAGAACCATATGCTAATTCTGAGGGAATTTTAATTTTTCTGATTGTGCCTTTATTTGTACCAACTATACCCATTTCAAAACCAGGTATAACTTCTCTCATTCCTATTTGAACCACTAAAGGTCTGTCTTTTCCAACGTTAGTATCAAATACTTTTCCATCAATAAATGAACCAGTATATTCAATTTGTACCCAAGAATGATTAATAATTTTTTTTCCCTTACCTGGTTTATCAACTAAAATTTCTATCTCTGCTGAAAGTAAATTGGTTGTTAAAAATAAATATACTATTAAAAATTTTATAGTTCTCATTTTAGGATATTTTTAATTCTTTATATTTGTTCTTTTCAACTTTTAAGCATACATTTTTATATTTTGGCATTCCACCAGGGTAAGGTAAAAAAGTCTTTGGTTTACCAGGTATATTGTCGCCTTTATACCATGAGCTTTTGGCTTTCATGAATAATGTTTTTTTAACTGAATTCATAATTTCTTTTTGCCATTTTTTTGCTGCAAGATTGGTAGTTTCAATACTTTTTTTTCTATTTTTTTCTAAATATTTAATACAATTTGTAATCCAATTAACATGTTGCTCTATTTGTACTGGAACATTTGTTAAAACTGATGGGCTGCCAGGCCCACTCACAATAAATAAATTTGGAAAATTCGGAACAAGAAGGCCTAAGAAACTTTTAGGACCTTTGCTCCAAAATTTAGATAAATTTATACCTTTTTTGCCAGTTATATTAAGTTTTAAAATTGATCCAGTTAATGCATCAAAACCTGTTGCAAAAATAATTTTATCCAATTTGTATTCACCTTTTTTAGTTTTAATGCCTCTTTTAGTTATTTTAATTATCGGACTTTGCTTTAAGTCAACTAATTCGACGTTTTTTTTATTAAACATCTCATAATAATTTGTATTTAAAGTAGGTCTTTTAGCTGTAAAAGGATGATCAAAATTAGTTAATATATCTGCATATTTTTTATTTTTTACTGTTGAATATATTTTACTCTTTATAAAGTTAACTGCTGTTTGATTTGCTTTGATATTTTTTACTATATCATTAAATGTTGCCCTAAAGGATAGAGTTCCATACTGCCAAGATTTTTCATAAAGTAAATTTCTTTTTGTCTCGTTAAAATCAAAAGCAGATTTTTTAGGAAATTCAAAGGGATGTCCTCCTGGTGTTCTTTTTAAAAAATTTCTGAGTTTTTTGAAATTTTGTTTATAATTTTGAATATTTTTTTTAGTTAGTTTTCTATTTCTTGCAGGAATACTAAAGTTTGGTGATCTTTGAAATAAAATTAATTTTTTGGCTTTCTTTGCAATTTCAGGTGCTATCTGGATTCCGGTAGAACCAGTTCCTACTTGTCCTACAATTTTGTTTTTAAAGTTTATTTTTTTTCTGGGCCATCTTCCACTATGATGTAATTGACCTTTAAACTGATTAATTCCTTTTATTTTTGGAAGATTTATAGATGATAAAGATCCAACAGCGCATATTAAATATTTGGCGTAATATTTTTTTTTATTATTTGTTTGAATTTTCCATAAATTATTTTTTTCTAAATATTTTGCTGAAATTACTTTTTCGTTAAAAACTATATTTTTATTTAATTTTAGTTCATTTGAAAAATATTTTAGATATTTTAAAATTACATTTTGCTTTGGATATCTTTCTTTCCACGTCCAATTTTTAAAAATTTTTTCAGAAAAAGTAAAACCGTAGGTAAAACTTTCAGAGTCACAACGAGCTCCAGGATATGTATTCCAATACCATGTGCCCCCGATTTCTTTACCCTCCTCGATAACTAAAGTGCTTAATTTTAATTTATCTCTCAAACAGTGAAGCTGATATAAACCTGAAAATCCAGCACCAATAATTAATGCGTCCAAATATTTCATATTAAACTACCTAATCTTATTATTTAATTTATAAAGTATATGTTAAAAGATTTTTAAAAAAATTTAATTATTTTTAAATAATATGGAAAACTTTGATTATATTATTTTAGGTGCAGGATCGGCAGGCTGTGTCTTAGCTAACAGATTGAGTGCAAACCCTAATCACAAGGTATTATTAATCGAAGCAGGAAGCAAAGATACTAATCCATGGATACATATTCCAGGTGGATATTTTAAGACAATGTTGAACCCTAAAACAGATTGGTGTTTTCAAACAGAAAGAGAGAAATATTGTGATAATAGAGAAATGGTTTATCCAAGAGGCAAAACATTGGGTGGAAGTTCCTCTATCAACGGTATGCTTTATATAAGAGGCCAGTCTAATGATTTTAATTATTGGAGACAGCTTGGCAATGTTGGTTGGTCTTGGGAAGATGTTCTTCCATATTTTAAAAAATCTGAAGATTTCCAATTTGGTGAAAATGAATTTCATGGATCTGGAGGCCCTTTAGCTGTTCAAGAAATTAGAGGAACATTTAAAGTTTGTGATCTTTTTATGGATGCAGCAGAAGAGTTCGGCCATAAAAGAACTGATGATTTTAATAATGGAGATAACGAGGGCATGGGTTATTTTCCTTTTACGGTTAGAAATGGACTGAGATGTAGCACAGCAGTTGGATATCTAAATCCTGTAAAAAAAAGAAAGAATTTAAAAGTTGTTACAAATGCTCATGTTAAGAATATTGAGTTCGATAATAAAAAAGCAGACAAAGTAAATTACTGGATTGGCAACAATGTAATATCTGTAAAAGCAAATAAGGAAGTGATTTTAAGTTCTGGAACAATTGGTTCTCCTCATATTCTTCAAGCCTCAGGTATTGGTCCAGGTGAATTGTTAAAAAAAAATAACGTAAATGTTGTTAAAGATCACCCTGGAGTAGGAATGAATTTAACTGACCATTTAATGCTCAGACCAGTTTACAAAGTCAAAAATTTAGAGAGTTTAAATGATATTTATTACAGTATGACTAAAAAATTTATGACAGGACTTAAATATCTTTTATTTAGAAAAGGACCTCTTACTGTTGGGGCTAGTTATTTATGTGGCTTTGTCAAAAGTGATCCACACTTGGCAACTCCTAATTTACAGTTTCACGTTTCTCCTGCTAGTACAGATGTATTAGGCAAAGGATCTCTGCATAAATTTACAGCATTTACTCCTAGCATAACCAATGTAAGACCCACAAGCAGAGGTTCTATTGAACTAAATTCTTCAGATACAAGAGTGTCCCCAAAAATAAAAATGAATTATTTGTCTACAGATGAAGACAGAGAAATTGCAGGTAAAGCATTAAAAATTACTAGAAACATTGTAATGAATTCTAAAGCATACAAAAAATATGAACCAGAGGAGTATAGACCTGGCATTCATATTACAGATAATGAGGAATTAGCTAAAGAAGCTGGAAAATTTTGCAGTACTATTTTTCACCCTGTGAGTACTTGTAGGATGGGTTCGGATGAAAATGCAGTCGTATCTGATAGATTAGTGGCTCATGGCTTGAAAAATTTAAGAATTGTTGATGCATCTGTTATGCCATCGATAACCTCAGGAAATACTAATGCACCTACTATTATGATTGCTGAAAAAGCAGCAGATATGATAATAGAAGATGCTAGATGACAGAAGAAATTACAATTTTTTTTCAAATAATATTTATTGATTTAATTCTTGCTGGAGATAATGCCATTATTATAGGAATGGTTGCTTCGAAATTTCCTCCAGAACAAAGAAAAAAAATAATTTTCTGGGGAATTGGTGGAGCAGTAATATTAAGAATTTTATTAACGCTCATAACTGCTTACCTTTTACAAATAACAGGGCTAAGACTCTTAGGTGGTTTGTTATTGTTATATATAGTTTACAAGCTTTATGTTGATGTAATTAGAAATTCACAAAATGATGAGGAAAACATCAAAGTAGATAGTTCATCAATGCTTAAAGCAATTTGGACTGTTTTGTTAGCTGATTTTACTATGAGTTTGGATAATGTATTAGGTGTAGCGGGTGCAGCTAAAGATCATTATTTTTTATTAGTTTTTGGTCTTGTTTTATCAATTATATTAATGGCAACTGCCGCAACATTAATTTCTCGATGGATTAAAGAGTACAAATGGATAGCTTGGGTTGGTTTATTTGCTATATTATTTGTTGCAATTGATTTAATTTATACAGACATCAAGTTATTTATTTAAATGTATTTAAAAAAAATTAATCTTAAAGGGAAATATGCTCTTGTAACAGGAGCTGGTAAAGGCTTAGGACGCGCTTGTTCAATCGCTCTAGCTGAAGCAGGGGCAACAATTATTGGTTTGAGCAGAACATCATCTGATCTTGATAAATTAGAAAAAGATATAAAAAAGTTTAAAAGTAAATTAATCAAAATAAATTGTGATGTAATGAACTATAGCGAATTACAGGAAAAATTAAAAAAAATAAAAATTATTGATATTCTTGTAAATAATGCAGGGACTAATATCCCAGAACCATTTGAGAAAATAAAACAGCAAAGTATGAATTATTTGGTAGATCTAAACTTAAAAGCTGCCTTTAATGTTGCACAGTTGGTTGTAAAGAAAATGATTAAAAATAAAAAAAGAACCGGATCAATTATAAATATGTCATCTCAACTTGGCCATGTAGGCATGTCTGGTAGAAATATTTATAATATGACTAAATTTGGAATTGAAGGTTTAACAAAGGGCATGGGCGTAGAGCTAGCAACCAAAAATATCAGAGTAAATACAGTTGCTCCGACATTTGTTGAAACTCCTATGGTAAAAAAATTTTTTAAAAATAAAAAGTTCAAAAATTTGGCTTTAGGTAATATTCCTATGGGCAAAGCAGCTAAAGAGAGTGATGTGGCTACAGCTGTATGTTTTTTAGCATCAGATGCTGCTGCAATGATAACTGGATCATCTATTCTGATAGATGGAGGATGGACAGCAAAATAATGAAAAAACTGTTGCTAATATTAGCAATTTTTTTTCCAACAAATATTTTTGCAATTGAATTTGATGGTAAATTTATTCAAGGTCATTTTATTTTAGGAAAAACAGATCCTAATTCAAAAATAATAATTGATAAAAAAGATGTCAAAGTATCAGATGATGGTTATTTTGTTTTTGGAATTGATCGAGATAGGAAGTTTGATGTTTTGATAACAAAGATTACTAATGGAAAATCAGAAAAAATAATCAAAAAAGTTTTTAAACGCAAGTATAACATTCAAAGAATTGATGGATTGCCTGAAAATAAAGTAACACCACCTGAATCTGTTTATAAAAGAATTAAAAAAGAAAATGGAAAAATTGGAGAAGCTAGAGCAATTAACTCCAATTTAACTTTTTTTTCTGAAAAATTTATTATGCCGGTTGAAGGTATAATTAGTGGGATTTATGGAAGTCAAAGAATTCTCAATGGGAAACCAAGATGGCCTCATTACGGTATTGATATAGCGGCAAAAAAAGGAACTGAGATTAAATCTTCTGGTACTGGAGTGGTCACGATGGCTGAAAATGACCTCTATTACACAGGAGGAACAATTATTATGGATCATGGTCATGGTATATCGACAATTTATTCTCATTTAGAAAATGTAATGGTTGAAGTAGGAGATTTAATTAAAAAAGGAGATATAATAGGAACTGTTGGCTCCACGGGTAGATCAACTGGTCCTCACTTAGATTTTAGAATAAATTGGTTTCAAACAAGGCTTGATCCAATGACAGTTCTTCAATAGGCTATAGATATGAAAAATGATATTCAATCAGTGTCAAAAAAATTAGTAAGTGCTTATAATAGTAATAAACTTATCAATCCAATTCCTGAAAAATTCTGTAAGAATATAAAATTAGCTCATAAACTAAGATTATTATGTGAAAGTAAAATTAATGACACAAAAGTTGGTTTTAAAGCTGGAGGTACAATAATTGCTCTCTTAAAAAAGTTAAAAGAAAAAGAGCCATTTCATTCCACTGTATTTGGAAAAAATTTAATTAAATCTGGAGGAAAAGTAAAAATTAATAAATATGCTTTAGGTACTGAAGTAGAGGTTTACTATATAATTAAAAAAAAATTTTTTGACTTTAAAGGAAAATTAAATTCAAAAAATATAACAAAATTTATTACTCATATGGGTCCTTGCATTGAGGTTGTTGGATTTAGGCAGAGAAAAAAAGGTATTAAATATTTAGGTGATTTATGTAGTGACTTTGGTGTGAATATTAAATTTATTGTTGGAGCTAAGAAAAAATTTAAAAAAATAAATTTCAGCAATTTAAAAACAAATTTAAAAAATAAAAAAGGATTAAACCTAAACGGTAATACAAATACTGTTTATGTAAACCCACTAAATTCTTTAAAATTTGTTCTTAACAAAATAAGAAAAGAGAAAGTTTCTTTAGATAAAGATTTTTATGTATTTACTGGCTCTACAGTTGGTGTTGTGCCAATTAAAAGCAAAGGTGAATATATAGGCAAAGTAGAGAAACTTGGTACTGTTAGAACAACTATCAATTAATGGGTCTTCATTTTTCTGTAGAAGAATTCAAAAGTAGAAAAGATAAAATAATTAAACTTTTAAAAGAGGAAAAATTGGATGCCCTCCTGATGTTTAGACAGGAGTCGATGTATTGGCTCACTGGATATGACACATTTGGGTATGTTTTTTTTCAAACATTAGTTTTGGATCAAAAAGGTAATATAATTTTATTAACAAGAGCTCCAGATTTAAGACAAGCACAAAACACATCTAATATTAGTGATATAAGAATATGGGTTGATAAAAATGGATCAAATCCAACTGAAGATCTTAAAGTTATTTTAGATGAATTAAATTTAAAAGGTAAAAAAATTGGAATTGAATATGAAGCATACGGATTAACTGGTCGAAATGCTTTAAGGCTAAATAAATCTTTAGAAAATTACTGCTCAATAGAAGATACTTCCGAATTAGTTACTAAATTAAGAGTTGTAAAATCCAATGAAGAAATTGATTATGTAAAAAAGGCAGCAAATTTAGCTGACAAAGCTTTAAGTGAGGTTTGGAAACATGCAAAAGCAGGTATAAGTGAGTCAAAAATTTTAGCTGAAATGAATAAAGTCATATTTGAGGGAGGTGGTGATTATCCTGCGAATGAATTTATAATTGGATCTGGTAAAAATGCACTTCTTTGTCGATACCAAGCTGAAAAACAAATATTAAATTCACAAGATCAACTGACTATAGAATGGGCTGGAACATTCAGACATTATCACTCCGCAATGTTTAGGACTATTCCAATTGGAAAAGCTGATCCAAAACATTATAAAATGCATGAAGCTTGTATTGAGGCTTTAAATAATTGTGAAAATAAATTGAAACCAGGGAACAAAGTTGGTGAAGTATATGATATTCATGCAAAGACTTTTGATGATTTAGGTTATAAAAATTCTAGAATGAATGCTTGTGGTTATTCTTTAGGAGCAACCTTTTCACCTAATTGGATGGATTGGCCAATGTTATACACTGGAAATCCATATATAATTAAACCAGGAAATGTATTTTTTATGCATATGATATTAATGGATTCTGAAAATAATTTAGCAATGAACTTAGGTGAAACTTACTTAGTTACAGAAAGTGGTAACGAAAGACTTGGCAATCAAAAACTTGATTTAGTCGTTATTTGATCAAAAAAAGTTTTACATTCCCCATCTCATTGCCGCTGTATGAACTGGGGAGTCCCAATGCTTTAAGATTTCATCATCACACTTGAGAAGAGTAATTGAAGCACCTTGCATTTCAAGTGAAGTACAATAATTTCCAACTAAACTTTTTGTTACTTGAAAACCCTTTGATTGTAAAATTTGACATGCATCCTCATAAACTAAATATAATTCTGTTAAAGGAGTGCCTCCCATTCCATTTACGAAAAGTAAATTTTTTTGATTTTTTTCTGGTTTTAAATTATCTAAAATAGCTTCAAGAATATTTCCTACAATCGTTTTTGAAGGTTGAATTTTTTCTCTTTTTCTTCCTGGTTCACCATGGATCCCTACACCAAACTCCATTTCATCATCGCCTATATCAAAAGTAGGTTTTCCTGCAGCAGGAACAGTGCAGCTTGTAAATGCAACTCCCATTGTACCAGCGTTTTTATTTACTTTTTCACCAAGTTTTTTACATTCTTCGAGTGATCCGGCGTGCTCAGCTAAAGATCCAACTATTTTTTCTACTAATACTGTTGCTGCAACACCTCTTCTTCCAGTTGTAAATGTAGAGTCTTCAACAGCAACATCATCGTTAGTGACAATACTATCATTTTTGCCAGAGTACATTTCAGCTCCCATTTGAAAGTTCATTATGTCTCCAGAATAATTTTTAACAATAAATAAAACCCCTGCACCACTATCAACATGTTCTGCTGCTGCTTGCATTTGATCAGGCGTTGGTGCTGAAAACACAAAACCTGGGCATGCAGCATCTAACATTCCATGACCAACAAATCCTCCATGCATTGGTTCATGACCACTTCCGCCACCTGAAATTAGGGAGACTTTTCCATCTTTAGTTTTATTTTTTCTTGAAACAAAACTTGGGTCTAGATTGACGTTTATAATGTCGCTATGTGCCTTACCAAAACCTGTAAGGCTCTCTTTTAAAAAATCATCGTTATTGTTAATAAATTTTTTCATTTTCCCTCCTAATTATTAATTACTGATTTACAAATTGTATCGATTATAAGCTGTGAAGAACGGGCTCCAGGATCTATATGTCCTTTTGCACGTTCACCTAAAAAAGAAGCTCTACCTTTTGTGGCTAACATATCTCTTGTAGATAACATTCTTTCTTCAGCAATTTTTATTACTTCATTTAAACCTGATTTAAATTCACTTTCATTTTTTAATTCGTTAAGTTTTTCTGAAACTGGTATTAAAACATCCATCATAGTCTTTTCTCCAACATCAGCTTTTCCTCTTTCTTTCATGGCTCTAATTCCACTAATAATCATTTCACATGCTTTATTAAAATCAACATCTTTATCTAGATCAGGAGATTTAGCCATAGTCATAAAAAAAGTTCCAAATAATGCACCTGATGATCCACCGATACCTGACAGAACTTTCATTGCTATCATATTTAAAGCTTTGGCTAATGGTAAATTTTTAATTGAATCTTCAAGTTCAACAACTAATTTTAAACCTCTTTGTATGTTAAAAATATGGTCTCCATCTCCAATTTTTTGATCAAGAACCTCTATTTCAGCAGAATTTTCATCTATAACTTTTTGGACACTTTTTGCTTGAGAAATTAAAAAACTAACGCTCATAAATTCTGTTTCCTTCTTTATCAAATTTTAAAACTTTTTTATTGTTGATGTCAAAATTAATTGTCTCATTTATTGATGATTTATAATTACCTTGAATTGACACAAGTATTTCTTGGTCTTTAAAATTTAAAGCAACTACTGTTTCAGAGCCTAGGTTTTCAATTGAGATAATTTTGGCTGAGTGGTTACCATTTCCTATTGTAATATTCTCAGGTCTTATACCAAAAGTAGGTACATCATTCATTCCAAGTAAGGTTCCAGGGAGAATATTGATTTTTGGTGAACCCAATCTTTGAGAAACATATATAGAATTTGGATTTTCATATATTTCTTCAGGAGTACCTATTTGCACTAAATGGCCTTCTTTTAAAACTCCAATTTTATCTGCTAAAGTAGTGGCTTCTGCTTGATCGTGTGTAACATAAAGTATTGTTGCATTTAGATTGGTTTGAATGTTTTTTAATTCAACTCTTAAACTCTCTCTTAACTTAGCATCTAGAGAAGATAACGGTTCATCCATCAAGTATAAATTTGGCTCACGAACTAGTGCACGTCCAATTGCAACTCTTTGCATCTCACCACCAGATAATTGTGTAGCTTTATTATTTAGCTTATTTGAAATCTTTAACATGCTTGCAATATTTTCAACCTTAGTTTTAATTTCTTCCTCAGGTAATTTTCTCATTGGAGATCTTAAAGGGAATGCTAAATTTTCATAAACACTATAGTGAGGATATAAAGAGTATTGTTGAAACACAAAACAAACATCTCTTGATGCTGGTTGATCTTCGGTTACGGACTCATCGTTAAATAAAATACTTCCATTATCTATTTTCTCTAATCCAGCAATACATCTTAATGTAGTAGTTTTTCCAGCGCCAGATGGGCCTAATAAAACAAAAAACTGACCATCCTCAATGGTAAAATTTATATCATGTAAGGCCTCAATTTTTTTATTATAGGTTTTAGATAAATTTTTTAATTCTATTTTTGCCATTAATTCATAAACTCACTTTTAAGAGATTTGTCTGTCTCACCATCAAAAATAATTATGTTATCATTTGAAGGTTTTACTTGAACGTTTTCATTGATTTTAACACTTGTTGAAATATCAGTTTTTACTTTGATTTCTCCAAAATTAGTTTTAACGGTTATAATTTTTCTTGAACCTAAATATTCAACTCCAAATACCGAACCTTTAAGACCACCCTCATTAGTAAGAGATAAATTTTCAGGACGAATACCAAATGAGTTTTTTTTGCCTTTTGATATCTCGTACTGTTTAGGTATACTAAAATTTGTACCTTCTATATTTAAAGTCGACTGTTCATTAGAAATTCCTTGATCAATATTTATAAAATTCATTCCAGGGGAGCCAATAAATGACGCTACAAATTTAGTTGCAGGTTTATTGTAGATTACTGAAGGTTCATCAGCTTGTAAAATTTCACCACCATCCATTACAGCAATACGATCAGCTAACGACATTGCCTCTAATTGATCGTGTGTTACATAAACAGTGGTAGCTCCAATATCGATATGTAATTTCTTGAGTTCTAAACACATTAATTCTCTAAATTCTGCATCTAAAGTACCTAAAGGCTCATCCATTAAAAATGCTTTTGGTCTTCTTACTAAAGCTCTACCAAGGGCTACACGTTGTCTATCTCCACCCGATAAAGAAGAAATGTTGGAGTTTAAAATATGATCAATTCTTAAAAGTTTTGCTGCCTCCTCAACTCTAGTTTTAATTTCATTTCTACTATAACCTTGCATTTTAAGTGGAAAAGATAGGTTATTTTTTACATTCATATGTGGATAGAGAGCAAACAATTGAAAAACGAAGGCAATATCTCTCTCAGATGCTCTTAACATTCCAACTTCTTCTTCTCCTAAGTAAATTTCTCCTGATGTTGGTAATTCTAATCCAGCAATCATTCTAAGAGTTGTTGTTTTTCCACATCCAGATGGGCCAAGCAAAACAAAAAACTCTTTATCATTAATTGTTAAATTAGAATTTTTAACTGCAGTGAAATCTCCAAATGATTTTTGTAAATTTACTATTTTAATTTTAGACATATTAATCCGGAAAGTGACTTGTGATTACGAAACCTATAGTTCCAACTAAAATTACAATAAATGAGTAAGTATACATCCACATTGCAAATGGTTGTAACAACATGAAAACTCCTAGTAAAATTAATACTGTAGACAAATTTTCCCAGTAAACTCTTCTAAATATTTTTCTCATTAATGATTTTTCTTCTTGCATTATTTTCTCACCGCTCCAAATGTAATACCTCTTAAAAGGTGTTTTCTTAAAATAATTGTAAAAATCATCACTGGTAATAAAAATAAAGTTGTACCAGCTCCAATAGCAGGCCAATCCAAACCTCCTTCTCCTATAATTGTCGGGATGAATGGTGGAGCAGTTTGTGCATTAAATTGAGTGAGGAGAACAGCAAATGCATATTCGTTCCATGAAAAAATCATGCAAAAGATTGCTGTTGCAGCAATGCCGGTCATCGCTTGTGGAAGAACAACTTTAAAAAACGCTTGAAGTCTAGAATATCCATCAATCATAGCTGCTTCCTCATATTCTTTAGGAATTTCATCCATGAATCCTTTTAATAACCAAACTGCTAAACTTAAATTTACGACTGTGTATAATATGATCATTCCAAGGTGAGTATCCCCTAATCCTAATTTTCTATACATAATGAATATTGGAACGGCCACCGCTATTGGTGGAAACATCCTGGTAGAAAGAATAAAAAATAATAAATCATCTTTTAATGGAACTCTAAATCTCGAGAAAGCATACGCCGCTAATGCACCCAAAAATACGGATGCAAAAGTTGACCCAAAGCCAATTATCATTGAATTTGAGTATCTGCCTAAAAATTTTGATGGCCCTGTAATGACCATTTCTCTACTTCTAACTAATTCTTCATACCAAGTTTCTGGCGCCGGCAATGAGTCAAGATATTCCTGAGATTGCCTTGATCTATTAGTAAACAAGTTAACATATCCCTCTAAAGATGGTTCAAACAGTACTTCAGGTGGATAAGAAATTGCACTATTAACATTCTTAAAACTTGTCATTACCATCCAAGAAATAGGTATCAAAGTTATTACCGTATAAACAATAATAATTGTTGCAGCAAGTTTCTTTGAAAACGATGAAGGTTCTAAATATGATCTGGATGTATCCATCAGCGTTCCTTTATTTTATTCATTACTTTTACATAAACATTTCCAAAACCAAAAATGGTTACAAATAAAATGACAGCAAAAGCTGAACTGTAACCAGTTTTCCATTTTTCAAACGCTTCTCTTTTTAAATTGATTGAGGCGAGCTCTGTAGCTGAGCCAGGGCCGCCAGATGTAAGTTCAACGACCATGTCAAACATTTTGAAATTCTCAATCCCTCTAAATAACAAAGCCAATAATAAAAATGGTAATACAGATGGTAGTGTGATGTATATAAATTGTTGCCATTTACTAGCTCTGTCAACTTCAGCAGCCTCATATAAATAATTTGGAACTGATCTTAGACCAGCTAAACAAATTAACATTGTAAAAGGTGTCCACATCCAAGTATCAACTATTACTATCGACCAAGGTGCGAGTTCACTTGAACCAATCATATCAAAACTTCCAAAATCGTAAAAAAAGTTTACTACATAATTAAATAAACCTACTTGAGGATTATAAAGATAAGTCCAAAAAACACCCACAACAGCAGGCGATAACATCATTGGTAATACTATTAGTGTGGTTAATAATTCATTACCTTTAAATTTCCTGTTTAATAATAAAGCCAAACCTAATCCTATTACTGCCTGAAGTAACAAAGTCCAAAACATAAAGTTTGCAGTAACCTGCATTTTTTCCCATATGGCCTCTTTATTGAGAACTTTTATATAATTTTTTAAACCGACAAACTGTGGTTCTCTCCCAATTTTATTTGCATAAAAATTTGTAAAAGACATTCTGATTGCATAAATCAAAGGATAAATATTTATTGCCAATAAAAGAAAGACAGATGGTCCAATGAAAAGCCACGCTACGGCCTTATCAGAAAGTCCTTTAAATTTTTTTTTAACGCTCATATGATTTTTTAAAAAAAAGGGGAGATATTACCCCCCCTTTTTTTTTTATATTTTTAAATATTAATGTTAAAGTTTTCCGTCTGCTTCAAACACTTCAACCCACTCTTCGATAATTTTATCTAGAGCGCCTTTAGCAGTTCCTTTTCCATTAACAACGTAATCATGAATAGCTTCCTGCATAGGTAACATTAACTCAACAAATGTTGGTTCTTGCCAAAAATCTTTAACAATTCCCATTGAGTCTAAGAAACCTTGTGCATAAACTGTAGATGTAGGGAACGACGGTGAATTTAATACATCATTATGACATGAATATCCGCCTAAATCCCACCATTTTTGCTGTACATCTGGTCTTGCAAACCATTTAATATATTCTAATGCAAGATCTTGTTTATCTGAATATTTAACAACAGATATACCTTGTCCACCTAATGTTGCAGCAGCTACGTTTTGTTTTGGATTTGCAAAGAAACCACTAACTCTGCCGTCGCTATCTTCTTTAGAAACACCTGGCCAAAAAGCATACCAGTTCATTTGGAATGCTACTTGTCCTGATTTATATGCATCTAAGTTTGCTACCATATAAGCATCAGAATGTCCTGGAGGAGCACAGTCCTCATATAATTTTCTGTAGAACTCTACAGCTTCTACTGCTTGCGGCGAATTGAAATAACCTTCCATATCATATGGTTTATTTGGATTTTCATACTCCATACCCCATGCGTACATAGCAGCTGTTACTCCCATAGTAATACCTTCAGATCCACGCTCTGTATTTATAGCAGCACCGTATCTTTTTTGACCATCAATTTCTCTTCCTTGAAAAAAAGTACACATGTCATAAAGCTGATCCCAACTAGCAGGTACACCTAAATCATAACCATGTTTCTTTTTGAATTCAGATTTAAGCTCAGGTCTATCAAACCAGTCTTTTCTATAAGCCCATGCTAATGCATCTCCCATAGCTGGTAGTGCATAATAGTTTTCACTTCCTTTTGGCCATGTTGAATATGCATAAACTGTTGCAGGTGAGAAATCGTTCATTGAAATTCCTTCTTTATCAAAAAAGTCATTCAATTTTACGTAATGTCCATACACTGCACCAGCACCGATCCATTGTGAGTCACCAATTAACAAGTCAAAAGTTTTACCTTTGTTGTTAAGTTCATTCAACATACGATCAGCAAAATTTGGCCAAGGTACGAATTCGAAGTTAACATCTATTCCTGTCTCTGCTGTAAACTCTTTAGTAAGTTCTTGTAATGCGTTAGCAGGGTCCCATGCGGCCCATCCTAATGTTATTGACTTAGCATTTGAATTTGCAGAAAAAGTAAATAGAGAAACAAACAATAAAATCATTATTTTTTTCATTTTATCTCCTATTAATTTAATTATTCTTAATAATAGTCTATCCAAGAAGACTTGTGCCTGCTAGTATTTTTTTTGTAAAAAATAGTTGGGTAAAAAATAAAGAGAAAGGGGAATTATGAACAAAATAAAAGGTCCTGCAATTTTCCTAGCACAATTTGTAGGCGAAGATGCACCGTTTAATTCTTTAGATAATATTTGTAAATGGGCATCATCTCTTGGTTACAAAGGTATACAAATTCCAAGTTGGGATGGTAGATTAATTGATTTAAAAAAAGCATCTGAAAGTAAAGATTATTGTGATGAGATTAAAGGAATTGCTAGATCACACAATTTAGAAATTACAGAATTATCAACTCACCTGCAAGGTCAACTTGTTGCAGTGCATCCTGCTTATGACACTGCTTTTGATGGTTTTGCTGCACCTGAAGTAAGAGGAAATCCCAAAGCAAGGCAAGAATGGGCTGTAAATCAATTAATGATGGCTGGAAAGGCCTCAAACAGTCTAGGAATAGATAAACATGTAACTTTTTCAGGAGCACTTGCTTGGCCTTATGTTTACCCTTGGCCACAAAGACCTGAAGGGTTAATTGAAAATGCATTTGATGAATTATCAAAAAGATGGAAACCCATTCTTGATCATTTTGATAATAATGGAGTTGATTTATGTTATGAGATACATCCAGGTGAAGATCTTCATGATGGTGTAACTTTTGAAATGTTCTTGGAAAGAGTTGGTAATCACAAAAGATGTAATATGCTTTTTGATCCAAGTCATTATGTTTTGCAACATTTAGATTATTTAGCTCATATTGATATTTATCATGAGAAGATAAAAATGTTTCACGTTAAAGATGCTGAATTAAATCCATCTGGAAAACAAGGTGTGTATGGTGGATTTCAATCATGGGTAAATAGAGCTGGTAGATTTAGATCGCTTGGCGATGGACAAGTTGATTTTAAATCCATATTTTCAAAACTAACTTCATATGATTACGATGGTTGGGCAGTTCTTGAATGGGAATGCTGTCTTAAGCATCCCGAAGATGGAGCAAGAGAGGGAGCAGAATTTATTAAAAATCATATAATTAATACAACAGAAAAAGCTTTTGATGATTTTGCAGGTAGCGGAGCTGACCATGAAGCAAACAAAAAAATGCTTGGCATTAATTAATGAATAGAAAAATACGTATCGGTATGGTCGGGGGTGGTAAAGATGCTTTTATTGGAAATGTCCATAGAATAGCTTTAAGACTTGATGGGTATTATGAATTAGTTGCAGGATCATTTTCGTCTGACTTTGAAAATTCAAAAGAAACTGGAAAAGATCTTGGTCTAGAAAATGATAGAATCTATAAAACCTATCAAGAGATGGCAGAAAAAGAGTCAACTAGACCTGATGGAATTGATGTAGTTTCAATAGTAACACCAAATCATTTACATGTGCCTATTGCAAAAATTTTTGCAGAAAAAGGGATACATATTATTTGTGATAAGCCGATTGGTATGTCTAGTGAGGAAGCAATAGATCTTAAAAAGATAATTGAAAGCAAAAAATTAATATTTGCTTTGACACATAATTACACTGGATATCCTATGGTTCGACATGCAAGATCTTTAGTCCAAAAAGGGGACTTGGGTTCTTTAAGAGTTATTCAAGCTGAATATCCACAAGATTGGTTAACAACAAAAGTAGAGGATAGTGGATTAAAGCAAGCTGAATGGAGGACTGACCCAAATAGATCCGGCGCTGGTGGTTGTATAGGAGATATTGGAACCCATGCTTACAATTTGATTAGGTTTATAACTGGATTGGAGGTAGATGAAATTTCAGCTGATATTCATACATTTGTTGAAGGGAGAAAAGTAGATGATAATGCCCAAATAATGCTTAGATTCAAAGAGGGTGCAAAAGGATCAATATGGTCAAGCCAAGTAGCGGTTGGAAATGAAAATAATCTCAAAATAAGAATATATGGAGAAAATGCTGGAATTGAGTGGAGACAAGAAGATCCAAATTACTTGAGTTATACTAAATTTGGCAACCCTTCTGAAAACATTACAAGAGGAAGCAATATTACTAGTGAAGAAGCTAAAAATGTAACAAGAATTCCTCAAGGTCATCCAGAAGGTTATTTGGAAGGTTTTGCTAATATTTATAGTGATATTTGTAAAGAGCTATCAGCTAAAATAGATAGACAAGAATATGATAAGTCAAATAATTGTTACCCTACGATTGATGATGGAATTGATGGAATGAAGTTTATAGAAAACGTTATCAAGTCAAGTAAGAACAATAGTAAATGGATCAAATTTAATTCTAATTAAATTTTGTTGATAAATATAATTAATAAAACCCATTTTGATCTTTTATTTTTTTTTAATAATTTGAAATCAATTTTCTAAAATGGTAAATTACGTTTACCATATCTCATGGTAAAAAAGAGACCGATATCGCATCGGTTAAAAGCGAGTTTTGGAAAAACAAACAAGGAGAGTGTATGAAAAGAATGCACAGAGTGTTAAGTTCGTTTAGCCGAGGCTCAAAGAACGCTAGGCTAAATCAACTTATGTTTCGAAACTTGAAAACTGTGGAAACTAATGCAAATGGCACAAGTGGATACGTTATCAAATCTGGAAAAAATTCAGGAGAGACATTAGGTCACTTAAAAAAAGAGGCTAAAAAGTTTTAGTTATAAGAATGAGATATGGGGCAATCATATTTATATGCCCCATATTCGAAATTATTTGATCAATATCAAATCAAATTCAATTTTAAGTCGAAAATATTTTTTTAAATTTTCTTGATTAATTTTTTTTAAGTCTTTTTGAATAATTGGACAGGAAACAAGAATATTTTTAAAATTTTTTAATTTTTTATAAAATACTTTTTCCTGCGATAGCTTTATATCTCTACATTCTAAGAAATAATATTTGATTGATTTTAAATAATTGTCATTTATTGAATTAAATAGTTCAATATCATAGCCCTGGCAGTCTGTTTTGAGAATTATGTCATTTTTTTTATTTTTTAGTATTATTTTTTTTAGCTGATCATTTGCATTTTTAAAATTAAAAACATGTCTAATATTTCTTTGTTTATTTGGAAATAAACTATAGTCACCAGAATTAGTTGGGTTTTCATATAAGGGGTATTTTTTATTTTTTTTTGACCAACCATAATTGTATTGATCTACATAATTTATTTTTTTTAGATTCAATCTTGATAATGTAAAAATTTCTTTAACAGGTTCATAAGTAATTATTTTTTTTATGTATTTTATGTTTGAAACCTGCTTAGATACAAAACCATGATTAGCTCCGACATCAATAAAAACTGAATTTTTTTTTAAATTTTTTTTTAAAAAATTGAATAGAAAATTATCAAAATCTCCTGTTTCTAGAATCTTTGGTAAAATTTGACCATCAATTTTTAGATAAATTGTCTCTCCAATTTTTGCAAGTGAAGAGTTCTTGATAAATTTTAATTCTACATGTGGGATGTAGCAATATTTTTTTTTGGAAATATTTAATGATTGAAACAAAGTGCTGTAGTTATTTGATAACTTTTTAATTATAAATTTTTTTGTTTTTTTCTGTAAGAGTCTTTTTAATCTCATCTTTAATTCCAAATAATTTTAAACATTACTTCATTTCTTCTCATCATAGGTAATGTAAAGGGACCATTATATGTCGCTCTTATTGCAGGTCCGTTAATATTTATATTATCTTCAAGAAGTTTTTGATTAAGAATATCTCTGTGTTTTAAAAAATTATTATCAGATGCTCTACCAGAATACTGAATAACTGCAAAATGACCTTCTTTAATTGTTGAAATTTTTATATCTGGGTTATTTGGAAGAGGAGCATTATCTTTTGTAAATTTAGATGGTAAATAGAATTGCATATAATAACCTTCATCTTTTTTACCTTGAGTTACTGGAACTGTCATTTTAATTTCTTCAGATTTATTGTTTTGTCCTGAGATGTATCTAAAGAGTTTTCTAAAACTATTATCATCATTTTTATTAATAACTTCTACAACCAACCTATCTTTATAGTGTCTTATCTCATAAGTATCAGTTGAATGAACTACATTATATGGAGCTTCTTCATATGCCATTGATGAAGAATATTTGAAATTAAAAGATAAACAAATTAAAAAAAATATAATTATTTTTCTCATATTACTTACAAGTAATTATTATTCATGAATAAGTTAATTCTTTTCATGCCCTCAACAATATCATCGGTGCTTCTAGCGTAAGAAAATCTTATCGTAGAATTGCCTCTTTTTTGATCAAAATCTAATCCAGGAGTTATGGCAACTCCAGCTTTGTCTAAAACTTCCTTACAGAAATTAAGGCTATCATTGGAGTATTTAGAAATATCAACATAAATATAAAATGCTCCATCGGGAGGAGAAAATTTTCCTAATCCAGCTTTAGGTAACTCTTCTAAAAGTATTTCTCTATTTTTTTTATAAACATTAACATTTTCATTTAGTTCAGTATCTGCGTCCATTGCCGATAACGCTGTTAATTGGCTTACGTGTGGTGGACATATAAATAAATTTTGTGATAATCTTTCTACTTGTCTTACATGATCTTCTGGAACAATCATCCAACCTATTCGCCAACCTGTCATTGAAAAATATTTAGAAAAAGAATTTATAACATAACATTTGTCTGTTATTTCTAGCGCTGTTGTGGGATTATTTTCATATTGAATACCGTGGTATATTTCATCACTTATAAAACTTACATTATTTTCGTGCGCAGTATTTATTAAATTTTTTAGAGTTTCCTTGTTAACCATCGATCCAGTAGGATTTGCAGGAGATGCAACAAGAATACCATTTAAATTGTTTTTTTTTATATCATCAGGTATTGGCTGAAATTTATTTTGTATTTCAGTTTGAATATCTACTGGAATTAAATCTTGAGATTTTAAAATTTGTCGGTAACTAGGATAGCCAGGTGCTGCTATACCCACTCTATCACCAATATTAAACAAAGATGTAAAAGATAAAATAAAAGCTCCAGATGATCCTACGGTTATTACAACTCTATTTGGATTTAAATCAATGTTGTACCAATCTCCGTATAACTTAGATATACGTTCTCTCAAAGCTGGAAGTCCAAGTGTAACCGTATAGCCTAGGTTATTATTAGATATTTCTTTAGTGATAAATTTTTTTGCTAATTTTGGAGCTGGGGTACCTGGCTGTCCAACTTCCATATGTATAATATGTTTGCCATTTTTTTCAGCTATTCTAGCGGACTCCATCACATCCATTACAATAAACGGATCAACATTGCTTCTTTTTGAATTTTTCATTTTCAATTTGATTTTAAAAAAATTTATAAATTAATTTTATAAGTTCTTGCAGATTTTTCTTCGGAAATTTTAAGAATTTTGAATTTAGACGTTTTCTCTAATTTTTGACCTTTGTTTGTCACAAATGATTTCATTTTTTTTACTTCTCCCTCAGGCATCTTTCTTTTGTACTTAAGTGTATGTTTTTTCGAGCCTATAACAAAGATCGTTTTCATAATTTCTATATATTATAAAGTATCGATTGATCCAATAATATTCAAGTTTTTATCTGTCACAACAATTTCGCCTGAAGATGTTCCAATATTTAAAATTGCCCCAATAACTACGTAGTGCGTAACAAATACAATATTATTTTTACTATCTATGCTGTCTATAAATTCATAAAAATCTTTTATCTGTTTATCCTCATTAGCTGCAAATCTTATATCATAGAATGAATTTAGAGCGTCAAATGTCTCAAAGTCATCAAAAGCATATTTTGCAGTATCTTTACATCTGCACCACTCACTAGAATAAATATTATCAATTTTAATCTCATTTTTTTTAAAAATTAATCCAATTTTTTTTGATTGCTGAATTCCTATTTCATTTAAATTTCTTTGAGTATAACAGTTTTGCAATTCAAAATTTTCTGGATCACCATTACCTGGAGCAAGCGCATGTCTTATAAATACAAGTTTGCCACCCTCTTTTAAAGATTCAATAACTTTGTCATTGGCAAATGAATAATTTAATTGAAACAATAAAACTGAAAAAATTAAAATTAATTTTTTCATCTTAAACAGATTGATCTTTAATCAGTTCCTTAATTTGAGGTATCATTATTTTTGGAGACCTCATTGATGGATAAATTTTTTTTACTCTTTCATAGCTGGTTAAAGCTTTTTCATAGTTTTTTAATTTCATTTGCACTAAGCCTTGACCTGATAAAGCTCCAAAATGTCTTTTTTCTAATTTTAAAACTTCATCAATGTCGTCTTGTGACGCTTTATACTTACCCATCAAATAAAGAACTGTAGCTCGTTTATTCCATGCTTCAGCCCATTTTGGATCCAGTTCGATAACGGTTGTAAATATATCTTCAGCTTTTTGGTATTCTTGACTGTTCATAAATGATGTTCCTCTAGATAATAAACTGGTTAAGTTTTGATCATTTGGATGAGTTGTCCAAATACCCCAAATTTTCATTTCGGTTTCCCTTGCTGAGATTTCGCCATCTTCTAAAAGTTTTTCAAAAAGTTTATCTAATTGATTATTATCTGCTGAAAAGACTGGATTAAAAAATAAAGTTAAGACTATTAAGCTTTTTAAAATAATTTTCATTAATTCTTACTTTCCCCCAACAATCATACCTTCAACATGCATTGTTGGTGAATTTGTAGAATAATTAAATTCTAGATCGTCAGCTAGAGTTATATTTTGAAAAATATTATTTAAATTTCCAGCGATTGTTATTTCACTTACCGGATATGAAAATTCACCATTTTCAATCATTATACCACTTGCACCTACGGAATAATCTCCATTAATAATATTTGTGCCGTGACCGATAGTTTCTTTTATGTAAAGAAGTTTTTTTTCTGATTTTATCAACTCACTAAAAGTTTTAGATCCGTTTTCAAAATACAGATTTGTTGTACCACTTGCTCTGCCATTAGACTTTCTGTTTATTTTTTTTCCATTGTAAGTATCGATCAAATAATCCTGAAGTATTCCATTTTTAATTAAATCTAAATTAATTATACCTATACCTTCACTGTCAAAATAACGTGATCCATTAGCTTTTTTGATATCACCACGATCATTAATATTTATTTCAGTGTTGAATACTTTTTGGTTTAATTTGTCCTTTAAAAAAGTAGTGCCTTTTGCAATGGCACTTGATGAAATGGCACTAGCAAAGATTGAAAGAAAGTTTTTTGATATTCTTTTATCAAATATAAGGCTAATTTTTTCACTTTTAATCTTTTTTGGATTTAATTTTTTCACAGCATGCTCCGCTGCGATAGATCCAAGCTGTTTTGGTTTTAAAATGTCATTATAAAATCTTTTACTAGTATATTCATAATCTCTTTCCATACTTCCATTGCTTTTGGAAACAACTTCACAATAAGCTGTAAATTGAGAAGTTTTATATCCATCAGCAAATCCATTTGAATTAGCTAATAAAAAATTTGATTTATTTTCCCCAAATCCTGAACCATTGGTATTTACAATTTTATTATTTGAAAAAGCCTCATCTTCTGCCTCTTTTATATAATTAATTTTATCTTCATTACTCAAATGAGTTTCATCGTATAAATCTAAATCTTTCAAACCGCTAAAATGAAGATCTTTATCTGGCAGTGAATTATATTCATCTTCGGGCGTTATCTTCATTGTTTCAATACATCTATCAACTAATTCATTTAAGTTACTCTCTTTAAGGTTTGATGATGCAATTGAAGACTTTTTTTTTCCTAAATATGTAGTAAGAACAACTCCAAGATTTTCTGATCTTTCAGAACCATCTAATTTTTTATTCCTAACATTAATATTTTCAGATACAGAACTCTGTACCAAAATACTTGCATCAGTTGAGCCAAGTTTTTTTGATTTGCTAAGACAAATATCAGCAATTTTTTTTAGATAAGCTTGATCTTTAATCATTGAGATTACAATTGAGTTCCACCCACTGTCATATTGTTTATCAACAAAGATGGTTGTCCAACACCAACCGGAACGCCTTGTCCTGCTTTTCCACAGGTACCAATTCCTGGGTCTAACATCATATCATTTCCAACCATTAAAATTTCTTTTAATGAAGATGGTCCGTCACCTATTAAAGTTGCGCCTTTAATCGGAGCTCCTACTTTACCATTAATTATTTCATATGCCTCTGTACAATTGAAAACAAATTTTCCTGATGTTATATCCACTTGACCACCACCAAAACTTACCGCAAATATACCCTTATCGACTGATTTAATCATTTCCTCTTGAGTGTTTGTGCCTCCTAACATGATTGTATTTCTCATCCTTGGCATTACGACATGTTTATAACTTTCTCTTCTTCCATTTCCTGTGGATTTTGTATTCATTAATCTGGCGTTTAATCTATCTTGCATAAAATTTTTTAGAATTCCGTCCTCTATTAAAACAGTTCTTTCGGTTGGAGTTCCTTCATCATCAATATTTAAACTACCTCTTCTATTATCTATTGTACCATCATCTATTATTGTAACTCCTTTGCTTGCAACTTTTTTTCCTACTAAATCATGAAACGCAGAAGTTTTTTTTCTATTAAAGTCTCCCTCTAAACCATGACCAACAGCTTCATGAATTAAAATAGCAGGCCAGCCTGGTCCGAGTACAACTTTCATCTCTCCAGCTGGTGAGGGTTTACTTTCTATGTTTGTGTTTGCAATCCTAAAAGCTTCATCGCAAACTTTTTTCCAATTATCGTTCTTTAAATATTCATCATAATCTTGTCTTCCGCCAATTCCATAAACACCAGTCTCTTTTCTTCCATTTTTTTCAACCATCACTGACATGTTAATTCTTACCAATGGTCGATTATCTGATAATAGCTCTCCACCAGATCTAATAATTTCAATATTTTTCTTCTCAGCTAAAAAACTAGCTGTAACTTGCTTTACACTACTATCTTTAGATCTGGCATACTCATTCATATTATTTAGTAACTCTATTTTTGATTTCATTGATTTGCTTTCAATCGGATCAATGTCTTTATAAAGTTTTTGATTAGTTTTTTTTATTTCTGAATTGTAAGTGCCACTATTGTTTTTTAAAGTTGATTTAAGATTATCACTTGAATTTTTTAACGATTTTTCTGAAATTTCATTTGAATGTGAGTAAGCCACGGTATCGCCTGTGACCGCTCTAAAACCATAGCCTAAATCAGAGGTATAGTTTGAACTTTTGATTTTATTATCATCTAAAACGATAGTTTCTGATTTTGTATCTTCAACGTAAAGTTCACCATCATCACAACTATTTAAAGTCTCTGAAACAATTTTATCAGCTTTTTCTAGAGATAATTCTGAGTTTTTTAGTAAAGAGGTCATAGATCATATTTAAGGGTGAATTATTTATAATCAAGAATGATATGCGCGATCATTGATCACATCAAAACACATAAATTAGCTAATTTTATCTAAAAAAAAATTGGTTAAATATTTTACAGTTGCTTTTGGGTTTTGTTCTGGAATGAAATGACCTGAATTTATTGCATGTCCTTCAATTTTTTTAGTTGTATATTTCTGCCAAATTTTTACTGGTTTGAACTGTCTACCAATTACACCCTTTTTTCCCCACAATACTTGAATAGGAATATTTAGTTTTTTCTTTCTGTCTTTTTTATCATGATCCAAGTCAATTGTTGCAGAAGCTCTATAATCTTCACATGATCCATGAATTCTTTTTGGTTGCTTAAAACATTTTAAATAACCTTCTTCAACTTTTCCAAATTTATGATTTCCAGACCATTTATCTAGGCAGTGTTTCATCCATTTTCTTGGATCACTCATAATCATTCTTTCAGGTAGCCACTTAGGTTGAATTAAAAAAAACCAATGAAAGTATGCTTTAGCAAAGTCTTTAGTTGTTAATTCATACATATCTAGTGTGGGGCAAATATCTAAAACACTCAAAGCTAATATATTTTTTCTATGGTCCCTTGCTAATCTGTGAGCCACTCTTCCTCCTCTATCATGTCCAGCTACAAAAAATTTAGAATAACCTAATTTTACCATTATTTGTTTCATGTCACTTGCCATTTCTCTTTTGGAATAATTAAAATGATTTTTATCTGAGGGTGGAGCCAAACTATTACCATATCCCCTCAGGTCTGCAGCAACAACCGTAAATTTTTTCGATAATTCTAGAGCAGTCTTGTGCCACATTAAATGTGTTTGTGGATAACCATGAAGCAAAAGTAACGGTGGACCCTTACCTCCTACTCTACAGAAAATTTTACCTTTTCTAACTTTTACGTATTTTGACTTAAAACCTTTAAACATGCTTAATAATATGAATTTTTGAAAGTATAACTAATGAAAGCCTAGTATCAATATTAATAATATTTAATTTGAATTTACTTTGTGCACCTGTATAAATTCGGATTTGTGAGAATTGAAGAAGAATTAAAACTAGATTATTCAGACGTCCTTTTTAGACCTAAAAGAAGTACGCTACAAAGTCGTAAAGATGTAAATCTTCTAAGAACATACAGATTTAAATATAGTAAAAATGAGTGGTCGGGTATTCCTATAATGGCTGCAAATATGGATGGGGTCGGAGAGCTTGGAGTAGCTGAGAAATTATCTGAATATGGCATGATTACATGTTTAACTAAACAACATGATGTAAAAAAAATAAAGCAATTTAAAAAAATTAAATCTATTTATAAAAATATAGCTATTAGCATTGGTACTAAAAAAGAAGATTTTGAAAATTTGAACAAAGTTTTAAGAGAATTTGGATTTATAAAGTTCATTTGTATTGATGTTGCTAATGGTTATTCTGAATACTTTAGTAAATTTCTTAAATCTGTAAGAGATAAATATCCTACAAAAACTATTGTAGCTGGAAATGTAGTTACTGCAGACATGACGCAAGAACTTATTTTATCTGGTGCAGATATTGTAAAAGTTGGGATTGGTCCAGGAAGTGTTTGTACAACAAGAATTCAAACAGGAGTTGGCTACCCTCAATTAAGTGCTGTAATTGAATGTGCTGATGCAGCACATGGTTTAGGTGCTCATATAATTGCAGATGGTGGATGTACATGTCCTGGAGATGTTGCAAAAGGTTTTGGTGGTGGTGCAGATTTTGTAATGTTAGGTGGAATGTTTGCAGGTCACGACGAAGGCAAGGGTAAAATAGTTAAATCAAACGGCTCAAAATATATTGAATTTTATGGTTCAAGCTCTGAAACAGCAAATAAAAAGCATTATGGAGGATTATCAAGTTACAGAAGTAGTGAAGGAAGAACTGTAAGAATTAAATATAGAGGAAAAATAAAAGATACAATTCAAGATATTCTAGGTGGCGTTAGAAGTAGTTGCACTTATGTGGGTGCTCCTTCATTAAAACAATTAAGTAAATGTACTACTTTTGTAAGAGTTGCAAAACAATTTAACGATACTTTCACAAAATAAAAATGAAAGAGTATAGAATTGCATCCATTGCAGGAGATGGAATTGGTAAAGAAGTAGTTCCAGAAGCTCAAAAAATTTTAAAGGAGGTTGCCAATCAACATCAATTCAAATTACAAATTGATGAATTTGATTTTTCATCTTGTGATTATTATGAAAAACACGGAAAAATGTTGCCTGATGATTGGAAGGATAAAATTGGTAGTCATGATGCTATATTTTTTGGTGCTGTTGGAATGCCAGATCGATACCCAGATCATGTTACATTATGGGGATCACTACTTCAGTTTAGAAGAGAATTTGATCAATTTATAAATCTAAGACCAGTAAAATTATTTGAAGGTGTTAATGCCCCACTAGCTAATAAGAAACCCGGCGATATTGATATGATGATAGTTCGAGAAAATACAGAGGGAGAGTATTCTTCAGTTGGTGGAAAGATGTATCAAAATACTGAAAGAGAAATTGTTATTCAAGAAACTATTATGTCAAAACATGGGATAGACAGGGTACAAAAGTTTGCATTTGAATTAGCAAAAAAACGTAAAAGAAAAAAATTAACTAATGCTACAAAATCTAATGGTATATCAATAACTATGCCTTACTGGGATGAAAGATTTAATGAAAACAAGAAAAAATATCCTGAAATTGAAACTGATCAATTTCATATTGATATATTAACTGCTAGATTTGTTTTAACTCCTGAATGGTTTGATGTTGTAGTGGCTTCAAACTTATTTGGAGATATTTTATCAGATCTAGGTCCAGCATGTACAGGAACTATAGGCATTGCACCGTCTGGAAATATTAACCCTACAAACAAATATCCATCATTATTTGAACCGGTACATGGTTCAGCCCCAGATATAGCAGGAAAAGGTATTGCTAATCCCGTGGGACAAATATGGTCTGGTGCCATGATGTTAGATTACTTGGGAGAAAAAGAAGCTGCATCAAGAATAGTAAAATCAATCGAAAAGACTTTATTAGAAAAAAATAATAGAACAAAAGATTTAGATGGTGATAGCAATACCACAGAATGTGCTAGTAAAATTCTAAGCAACCTGTAGATATTGAATTGCAAAAAAAATTGTGCCTATAGAGGCAAAAGTAGAAATAAATAGAGCTTTAATAATATTTTCAGGACTAACATTGTAAGCTGAACATAATACTACCGCAGTATGTCCACAAGGTGCTACACTTACAAAAAATGCACCTGGTATTTTTTCAGGCAATCCAGCATCGAAAAATATAAATGCTATAATTAATAAAATTAGCGGAGATATTACTAACTTTAAAATAGAGATGGTTGAAGTTAATTTATTAATAACTTTGTGAGTATAAAAAGAGAGAGTAATACCAATTGCAAACAAACCAACAGGAGAAACACAGGCCGCTAATACAGATAGCACGTAATCAATCGGCGTATTATCAATTTTATAGTTAAATATAAAAAGGAAAAGTCCAATTAAAATTGAAAATATCATTGGATTAAAAGTCACATTACTTAGAAAAAAAAGTAATTTAATATTTTTTTTTGTAGTTAATTCCAAGAAAAAAGTAATCACTGATAGTAATATAACTCCATCCATCAATATTATACTGGTAACTTGCGTTATAACTTCTGTTTCAAAATAAATTTTTGTAATTGGTAATAATAAAGTTACGTGGTTAGACAAGGAAACCATTAGTGACCATATAATTGACTCGGGTATGGGTCTTTTAAAAAGTTTACTTGTCACATAAAAAGTAAGTAAACCTAGACTAGTTTGCATTAAAAAATATGAAATTATTTGCTTAATGTCTACCTGGCCAATTTCACTCTGTGCAACAAATTTTATGATTAGTGCAGGTACTGCAATGTAGAATAAAAATAAGTTTAAAACTTTTGCATGGCTTAGATCAAATATTTTCAGTCGTCCAAATATAAATCCGAGTAAAGTTATAAAAATAAAAGGTGTTAATCCAAGAAAGATCGAATACATTTGATTATAATATTGTTATTCTGTGAAGAATTCTATTCCCTTTAAAAGGAGTAGCTTGATGAAGCATTGCTCTATTATCCCAAATAGCAAGCTGGTCTTTTTCCCATTCTAAAGCATATTGAAATTTTTTTTTAGTCTGGTGATTGAATAAAAAATTTTTTAATTTATTTTTTTGTTTAGTCATATTTGTATTAAATTTTATAAAGTGCCCAGGGCTACAGTATATAGTTTTTTTACTATTAATAGTTTTAATAATCTTGTGACTGGCGATTAATTCTTTTGAAATTTTTCCCTTTTCTTTCTCTCTTTCAACTGTAGTAATTGATATAGGTCCATGCGATGAGTAAACACCTTTTAATTTATTAAGTTTAATTTTGAGATTTTTAGTCAGTTTTTCATATGCCAAATACTGTGAAGAAAACTCAGTATTTGCAACACCTTTTTTAGGCACCAGTTTTGATAGCAACATTGTGTATCGTGGAGGTTTTTTTGTATATGAAGAGTCTGTATGAAATTGTTCACCAAAGCTTGGTCCCTCGTCTGAAGATTTTCTTTGTACAACAGTTATTTGTGGATATTTTTTATTTAATCCTCTTAACCTTGGATAATTTGCAGGTTTCCCAAATTTTTGTGCAAAATTTAGATAAGCTTTAGAATTAAGCTTTTGTTTTGGAAAATAAATCATGCCATATTTATCAAGTGTAGATTTTATTTTTTTCAATTCATTTTTATTAATTTTATTGAGATTACAAATAATCTCTGCAGCCTTATTTTTTTTGGGGATAATTTTAAGCATTAGGCATTTTTAATATTTTTTTGATTAAGTGGCTTTTGAATTAATGAAACAGGATATTTTTTCTTTTCTATTTCAATAGACAAATTTTTATCAATTAAATTTTCAATTGTATTTCCAGAATTTACATAACCAAATGATATATTTTTTTCAAAATTGAATGAATAATTCCCTGAAGTTGTTCTACCAATTATTTTATCACCCAAGTAAATCGGTTCTTCATGAAGCAGTAGAGGTTGTCCTGGTTTATTGTCTTTAAGAACCATCATTGCCAAAAATTTTGTTGGTTTTTGATCTTTAATTTTTAATAAAGCTTCTTTTCCAATAAAATTAATATTTTTTTTATAACTAATAGCAAATTGAAGTCCTGCTTGATATTGATTCTCCTCGGGAGATATATCATGCCCCCAATGTAAAAACCCACTTTCCATTCTCATTATATCCATTGCGTGTGCACCACATAGAGATAAATTATGATTTTTACCTTCATTGACTATAGTTAAGAAAAGTTTTTTGCTATCTTCTATTTTTACGTATAACTCAAATCCAATTTCACCCACATATGACAATCTTTGAGCCCAAACATCAATTCCATCTATATTCACCTTTTTACCATGACTAAATTTTATTCCTTCATTTGAAAAATCATCATCACTTATATTTGATAATAGTTTTCTAGTATTTGGTCCATACAATCCTAAGCATGCAAAATCCTCTGTTACATCTTTAAAGTTTATTTTTTCTGAGAGGTATTTTTTTATATGAAATTTATCGTGTTCTCTTGTTGCAGCTGGACCTATTATTCTAAAATGATTTTTAGTCAGGCAAGTTATAGTTACATCTGTCTCTATACCACCATCTTCATTTAGCATCTGGGTGTAAGTTGATCTACCCTCAACATCTTTTATATTCGCTGTACACAATTTTTGTAATTCATCATGGACATTTTCTCCAGCAACATCAAATTTAGAAAAAGGTGTTAATTCGAATAAACCGACATTTTTTCTTGTATTTTTGGTCTCATATTCAGCAGATGGATACCAATTTTGATAACCAAAACTGTATTCATATTCAGCTTTTGCACCATTCAAAGAATACCACATAGGTCTCTCAAAACCGCCTGAAGATCCAAAACAAGCACCTAATTTTTTTAGTTCTTCATGGTATGGTAAAGTAATTTGGTTTCTTGAAGTTTTATGTTGTTTATATGGCCAATGCATTCCATATAAATCACCAAGAGTCTCTGTAACTCTTTCCATAATAAATTTTTTTGAAGAATGGAATTGTTGAAATCTTTTTATATCTACAGAGAATAAATCTTCATTAATATGTCCATTGATCATCCATTCAGCAGTAACTCGACCTGCGCCACCTGAACTTGCTATACCAATGCTATTAAAACCACAACAGGTAAAAAAGTTTTTTATCTCTGGAGTCTCTCCTAATAAATATTGTGTATCAGGTGTAAAAGATTCTGGGCCAGAGAAAAATTTTCTAATTCCAGCATTTTCTAACATTGGCAATCTATGAAAAGATTTTTTTAAATAAGGTTCAAAGTGATCAAAGTCATCTGGCAATTCTCCAAAAGAAAAATTTTCTGGTACAATACCAGTATCTTTAAAAGCAGGTTTGGCATTTGGTTCAAAAATTCCAACTAACATTTTCCCAGCATCTTCTTTTAGATAAAGACAATTATTATAATCTCTCAAAACTGGTAAATTTGTAGGTAGATCTTTCATCGGCTCTGTGATCACATAAAAATGTTCATTAGGATATAATGGAATGCTTACATTCATTTTTTCACCAATTTGCCTAGACCACATACCGGTAGCTAAAACAACATAGTCACAATCTATTTTTCCCTTTGCAGTCTCTACTCCAACTATAGATTTATTTTTTACCAAAATTTTTGTAACAGGTGTTTTCTCAAAAATTTTTGCACCTTCCATCCTAGCCGCTTTTGCTAAAACGTTAGTGACACCTACTGGATCAGCTTGTCCATCTTTAGGCATAAAAACACTTCCAATAATATCCTCGTTATTTACTACTGGGTATAAATCTTTTGTTTGTTTTTTATCTAAAACTTGCACTTCAACATCTGATAATTGAGCTGTCGTTGCTTGTCTTAGTAACTCTTGCATTCTATCATTTGTTGTTGCAACTGTAATTGCACCATTTTGTTTTAATCCAATTGATAAACCAGTCTTTTTTTCTAAATCTTGGTAAAGATCTAAAGTATATTTTCTAAGTTTTGTTATAGTTGATGATGCTCCTAATTGGCCCATAAGACCGGCAGCGTGCCAAGTTGTTCCTGATGTCAATTGATCTCTTTCTAATAAAACGACATCTTTCCAGCCAAATTTAGCAAGATGGTATGCGCATGATGTGCCTGCAACACCGCCTCCAATAACTACAACTTTAGCGCTTTTTGGTAATTCTTTATCCATGGATTTATTAACGTACAATAATATTTAAAAACAGACAATGTGGTCAATATGAATTGGTCTTTTAATTCCGAACTTTTCATCTATTTCATGTTGATGAATATGATGAGAATGAACGAATACAGGAATTTGTAAATTGCTCTCAGTTTTAAGAGTGTAAATAAAATTTGTTCCTCTGAATTTACGGTCGACTACTTCCAATTTTAAATTACTTTTATCATCGTGCTCTAAATCCTCAGGTTGTAGTAAAAGTTTAACATCTGCTCCGTTCGGGTAATGTTTTACAAAATTACCCTGTATTGTTCCTAAATCTTTATTTTCTAAACTATTCTCACTTGTTACTTTAGCAGGAATTAAAATTCCTCTATTTAGGAAGTTTACAACCTCTATTGAATTAGGAAAGTGATAAACATTATATGGATCATCAAACTGTTTTAATTGTTTATTTAAAATAATTCCACACTTACTTCCTAAATAAAAAGCTTCATATGAGTCATGAGTAACAATAATAGTTGTTATCTTAGATTTACTTAATAATTGTTTTAGCTCAACTTGAATTTCTTCTTTAAAACTTTGATCAACATTTGAAAGTGGTTCATCTAGAAGAAGTAAATCTGGATTAGAAACTAATGATCTTGCTAACGATGCTCTTTGAGCTTCTCCAGCACTAATTTCATGGGGATATTTGTTTAATATTTTTTTTAAGTTTAAAAAACTAATTATTTCTTTTGGATTTATTTTCTTTTTCTTTTTACTTTTTTTTTCAGTACCAATTAAAATATTTTTTTCTACGTTATAGTGTGGAAATAAACTATTTTCTTGAAAAGCAAGTGATATATTTCGGTCCTCTGGTTCAACATGTTTGTTTTTTGAGGACATTAACTTATTATTTATTGTTATTGATCCATTAACGATCTTCTCTAAGCCAGCAATAGTTCTTAAAATTGTTGTTTTTCCTATTCCAGATGGCCCTAATAGACAAATTATATCGCCTTCATTTTGAATTGAAAAAGAGACGTTTTTTACTTTGGTTTGACCACTAACTATAAAGTCAACATTTTTAATTTCTAAAAAATTTTTACTCATTATTATCTTTTAAAATATATTTAGAAGATATTGTAATAAAAAAAGCTGCAATTAAAATTAAAAATAATGATGGTACTGCTGCTGCCTCAAGCATGTCCTCGGATGCAGAAATATATGCTGTTGTTGCAAATGTTTCAAAATTAAAAGGTCTTAAAACTAAGGTAATTGGTAATTCTCTAATTATCTCTAGCGAAATTAGTATAATTACAAATAAAAGTGAATTTCTTAAATATGGAATGTGGATATTAAAAAAAGTCTTTCTTTTTGAATAACCAAGTAGATAGGCACTTTCATCAACTGAAAAATTTATTTTTTCATAACCAGATTTAATCCCATTAAATGCTAATGAATAAAAACGAATGAAATAAACAATTATTAATCCTAAGATTGACCCAATAAATATTTTTTTAATAGATAAAAAACCAAGAGATTTAATTATATTATTATCAAACCATGCAATAAAAGTTATAAAGGCTACAGCTAATATTACACCTGGTATTGCATATCCTGATATTGATAGTGTCGATAAAAAATTAAGAGTTTTATTTTTTGAAACACGGTTACCATAATTTGAAAGCAATGCAAAAAATATTAAAACAATACTGGATAGTGTCACTAAATATAAAGTATTTAATAAAAGGTTCATTACATTTACATCAAAAAAGTTTTCTGGAAATTTAATTGTCCAATAGACCATTTGACTTAATGGAAATAAAAAACTAAAAAAAAATAATAGAAAACAAAACAAGAAAGCAAAAAAAGAATTTATACCTGAGAGTTTTATTTTTTCTTTTTGTTTAAATCCACCTCTAGAGTCCAAATGATATTTTGCTTTTTTTCTAGATAGTTTTTCTGTTAAAAATAAAATAAATATGAATAATAGTAGAAAGAAAGATATTCTATTTGCAAAAGCTAAATCATCAAATGTTATCCATGCATTATAAATACCTGTTGTAAGAGTATTAACTGAAAAAAAGTCAACAGCTCCAAATTCTGCCAATGTTTCCATTGCAACTAAAGATAGACCTGCAACAATTGCAGGTCGTGAAGCAGGTAATATAATAAAAAAAAAAGATTTAAATTTGGAAAAACCTAAGTTTTTTCCAAGTTCAATTAAGTTTTGTGATTGATATAAAAATGAAGATCTTCCTAATATGTAAACATAAGCGTAAAGTGAAAATGAAATTGATAAAATTAATCCAAACATACCATCAAATTTTGGTATATGTTGATTAAATTCGCCTTCACCAAATAAGGTCTTTAATATAGTAAATGCTGTTCCGTAATTATCAAAGAAGGCAAATAACGAATATGCATATATATAAGGTGGAATTGCAAAAGATAAAATTAAAGCCCATTTAAAAAAATTAACTCCAAGAAATTCATAAAACGATACTAAATATGATGCTCCTACTCCCAAGATAAAAGTTAAAATTAAAACACCAATCAAAAGCAATAAAGAATTAAGAATATACTCAAATAGAAAAGTGGATTTTAAAATTTCAAAATATCGAGAGGTTTCTTCAAAAAAACTAATTGAAACGGTTATAATTGGAATAATAACAAGTAATGAAACTAATAAAGAGCTTAGAAACCATATATTAAGTTTGTTTGAATTCATAAGAGTAATTTAATTTAATTTTAAATATAGTCTCAATTTAATAATTTAAAAGTGCCTACGAAAGATACATAGGCACTTTTATTAAAAAAGGTCAGATATTGAATACTTTTAGAATGTGCGGAAAATCTTTAGTATTTATCTCTGATAACTTTCTTTTATTTATTCTTTTGTTAATTTTTTTACACTCCTCAGCACATGGGATACATGGCTTGACTGATTTATTGTAATTAACATCAGACATAAATTTTTTTTTAGTCCTCAATGTTATTTCCAACCTGCAGCTGTCATTACTTCTAATGCATCCGCTTGCTTAGCTCCATAACTAGCAACGCTTGTGGTTAAATCTTGTTTAAAATCTAAACCTAAGTTGTTTACTACTAATGGGTTTGGTGAAACACCTGCAATCATCGGAAACTCAAAAGTATTATTAGTGAAATGTTCTTGTGCTTCTGGTGATAACAAATAATCTACAAGTGCAATTGCATTAGCTTTATTTGGAGCACCTTTAACTAGAGCAGCACAACTAATATTCATATGTGTTCCTCTATCATTTTGATTAGGGAAAAATGCCTTTACTTTTCTAGCTGCTGCTTGTTGTTCTGCACCTTTGTTCCCGGATAACATCAAAGCTAAATAGTATGTGTTTGCAACTGCAATGTCTGCTTCTCCTGCGGCAACTGCCATAATCTGAGCTCTGTCATTTCCTTTAGGATCTCTTGCCATATTGGCAACAACACCTTTTGCCCACTCTCTAGCAGCTTTTTTTCCATTATTTTTTACTAATGATGCTACTAAAGATTTATTGTAAATATTGCTAGATGCTCTTATTGCAATTCTACCTTTCCATTTAGGATCAGCCAGACTTTCATAAGTTAGTCCAGATAATTCTGCTCCACTTACTCTTTCTGGAGCGTAATAGACTATTCTAGCTCTCTTGGCTACACCAACCCAGTGAGTTGTTCTAAAGTTTTTTGGAACTGAAGATTTGATAGTTGGTGAAACAAGTCCTGCTTGCGTCATACCTTTTGCTTTAAAAGCACCACATCTTCCTGCATCTGCTGTGATGTAAAGATCGGCAGCTGAGTCTGCACCTTCCTCGATCATTCTTTTCTCTAAAGCTCCAGCTTTACCATTAATTAAATTTACTTTAATTCCAGTTGCTGCAGTAAATTTGCTATAAAGTTCTGCGTCAGCTTTATAGTGTCTAGCATTGAATATATTCACCTCATTTGCTTTCGCAAAAGTTGAAACAAATAATGATAGAATTAATGCTGAAATTGATATTTTTTTCATTTATCTCTCTATGTTAATTGTTAATGTATTTATAATGATTTTGAGAACTATTCGCAATGATAATGATTATCAATCTCAATAGTGTCGCACATATAATTTATGTGATTTTTAGGGTTTTTAAGACTTAAACTCAGAAATTTTACTATAAAGAAAATTTCTGAAGGTTGTAACTCTAGCCACGTTTTTAAGAGATTCTGGAAAAACGAAATGTGCTTCCGTAATTGGGCCTTCTACGTTAGGTAAAACTTTAATTACATTTCTAGATAATGATACCAAATAATCAGGCAAAGCAGCAAGACCTACTCCACTTTCAACTGCTAGCAATAATCCCATCACACTATTTACCTTCATAACAGTTTTTCTTTTTTTATTGTCCTTCACTCCTAATTTTAATGCCCAATCAGGGTTAAAAACAGGAGACGGTGCACCTCTTCCAAAAGATATAAATTTGTGTTTGCTTAAATCATTTATTGTTTTTGGTATTCCATATTTTTCTAAATATTTAGTAGACCCATAAATATGGTAATTAATATCCATCAATTTTCTTTGAATATAATTTAATTGTTTAGGTCTTCTCATAAAAATACCAATATCAGCTTGTCTAGTACTTAAATCTAATTCTTTATCGTCAAAAATTAATTCTATTTCAATTTCTGGATTTAATTGCATGAATTCTTGAATCCTTGGTGTTAACCAGTGGGTGCCAAAACTTCTTACAGTAGTAATAGTCAATTTCCCTGTTGGCTTATGTTTTTGGTCCCCTAATGTTGTTTCAACCTCTTTAAGTTTGCTTATTACCTCATGAGCTGTTTTGTAAACGTATTCTCCATTTTCAGTTAAAGTTAAGCCTCTAGCATGTCTCTCAAATAATTTTACTTTCAAATCTTCTTCTAATGACTGAATTTGTCTGCTAATAGCAGACTGACTAAGATTTAGTATGACTGTAGCGCTGGTGAAACTACCTGCTTCAGCTACTGCATGAAAAATTTTTAATTTATCCCAATCCATTATTTGTTTACATCAACTAATATTCTATTTTTTAATTTTCCTTCTAACATTTCAGGAAAAATATCTAAAAGTTCATTCAAACCCACAGTTTTGATTGATTTTTCTAAAATATCAAAATCTACATATTTGGGTACTTCACCCCAAATAAACTCTTTTCTTTTATTGCTAATATTTACCGAGTCGATACCCCATAATTTAACTGCTCTTAGAAAAAAAGGCACAACAGAAGTATTTAGTTTATTGCTACTTGCATTACCACAAATTGCTACTATTCCTTTTAATCTTGTTTGAGAAATTGCATTTGCCAAAATATTTCCACCAACAGTATCTACAACACCATCCCAAGTACCTTTTCCAATTAAACTGGCTTCACCCTCAAATTCTTTACGATCTATAACGTTTTTTGCGCCTAATTCCCTCAAATATTTTGCTTTATCTGGTTTTCCTGTCAGTGCAGTTACATTACAACCCATTTTAGATAATACCATTACTGCAACCATTCCAACACCCCCAGTAGATCCAGTTACAAGTACATCGTTAACTTTGCTTTGTAAAAATAATTCTTCTTTAGCTTTTACTGCAAAGGCACATAGCATTGCTGTTAATCCAGCAGTTCCCATCATCATCGCGTGTTTGCTATTTAGATTTGATGGTCTTTTTATAAGATGTTCTGCTTTCACTCTTGCGTATTGTGAAAATCCACCATGAAATAATTCACCAACTCTACAACCTGTAAGAATTACTTCATCTCCAACTTTAAATTCATCTGATTTACTTTCGTTAACTGTTCCAGAAAAGTCAATCCCGGGAATTCTTGGAAACTCTTTAACTAACTTTGCACCATTTTTTAAAATTAAAGCATCTTTATAATTTAAATCAGAGTAATCTACCTTTACTAATACATCACCGTCTTTTAGAAAATCGGAATTTAAATCACTAACAGTTCTAGTGAACTTTTCTCCCTCTTGGTTAATAACCAAGGCTTTAAAAGTGTCAGGCATTTTTTAATTAAACTCTATTTTGCTATAAATCTCAAATATCTATTTTGATAGCTAAGATCATCTTTAAATTGACCCAGATAAAAGTTAGTAACTGTTGTAGCTTGTTCTTTTTTTATACCTCTCATAGTCATACACTGATGAGTTGAATCTATTGTTACAGCAACACCTTTTGCATCTAACGACTCCATCAATGTATTTGCAATTTGTACTGTTAATCTTTCTTGAGTTTGAAGTCTTTTAGAAAAAACTTCAACAACTCGTGCAATTTTACTCAAACCTACAACTCTTTCATTTGGAATATAAGCAACGTGAGCAATACCAATAATTGGAGCCATATGATGTTCGCAATGACTTTGTACAGATATGTTTTTTTGAACTACCATATCACTATATCCCTCTACATCCCCAAATGTTTTGCTTAAGATTTCTTTTGGATCTTCTTGGTAGCCTTTAAAATATTCTTTAAACGCTTTTGTTACTCTTTTAGGAGTTTCTAGTAAACCCTCTCTAGTAGGGTCTTCTCCTATCCATCTTAAAATCTTAATAAATGCTTCTCTAGCCTCCTCATCGGAAACGCTTTCGGGCTTTTTGTTATTTTCGTTTTTTACTAATTTCATGAAGGGTTTTTATATATATAAATCGTCAAATTTAAAATATTTAATATATTCCTTAATATGCTAGATAATGCGGATTATATATGTTTAAAAAAAGAGAAAATGTCGCTGATATAGAAGAAGGCAACCTATTATCGCCAAAATTTGATAATGACGGTTTAATTCCTGTGATTACTACATGCAGTAAAACTAAAGAAATTCTAATGCATGGATATATGAATGTTGAAGCATTAAAATTGACTATTGAAACAAAAGAAGCTCATTACTGGAGTAGATCTAGAAAAGCGATTTGGCATAAAGGAAAAACAAGTGGATTTACTCAAAAAGTAAAAGAAATAAGAATTGATGACGATCAAGATGCGGTATGGATTACTGTTGATATTGGTGATGGAGCTAGTTGCCATGTTGGTTATAGATCTTGCTTCTATAGATCGGTTCCAATGGGAAAAATTGAGAATGGTCGAAAAGTCGAAATGAAATTTGAGGAAGAAAATAAAAAATTTGATCCAGAGATTGTTTATAAAGGACAACCAAATCCTACCAAAATTTAATGAGTGAAATTCAAAAAAATGTCCTTGGAGAAGATCTAGAAGAATGTTCAAAAAATCCTTTAACCGGTTGGTTTAGAGATGGTTGTTGCAATACAGATGAAAATGATCATGGGTTACATACAGTTTGTGTAAAAGTTAATGATGAATTTTTAAAATGGTGTAAAGAAGCTGGTAATGATTTAATCACACCTCACCCTGAGTTTGGTTTTCCTGGACTTAAAGACGGTGATAACTGGTGTGTATGTGCAGGTTGGGTTGCTAGAGCCTTAGAAGCAGGAATTGGATGTTCTATTTATCTAAAAAAAACTCATATGAACACTTTAAAACTTGTACCGATTGAAACTTTAAAAAAGTTTGCAATAGATCTTTCCTAATCACATATTTCCATACTTAGGTCCGCCGCCACCTTCTGGGGTAACCCAAGTAATATTTTGTGATGGCTCTTTTATATCGCAAGTTTTGCAATGAATACAGTTTTGAGAATTTATAACAAACTTTTCAACTTCATTTTCTTTCTGTATTTCATAAACACCAACAGGGCAATATCTTTGAGCAGGCTCATCATATTTTCCTAAAGTATATTTGATTGGCAAATCTTTATCTTTAAGTTGAAGATGAACAGGTTGATTATCAGTATGGTTTGTTCCTGTTAAGTAAACTGAACTAGTTTTATCAAATGTAATCACATTATCTGGTTTTGGATACTCTATTTTAGGCATTTCATTAGCGGGCTTCAATGTTTCGTGATCAGCATGTTTATGTTTAAGAGTAAAAGGTAATTTTCCTTTAAATAAAATTTGATCAATTCCTGTAAATATTATTCCCAAAATTAAACCCCAACTAAAACTTGGCTTAACATTTCTGGCTTCATATAATTCATTATAAACCCAACTATTTTTAAATTTTTCCTCATAAACAGATAATTCTTTGTTTGAATTTAAATGGTCTACGATAGTTTCAGCTGCAATCATCCCGCTCTTCATTGCCGTGTGAGAACCTTTTATTTTTGGCATATTTAAAGTACCAGCATCACAACCAACCAATAATGCACCCGGCATAAACATTTTAGGCAAACTTTGAAAACCACCCTCTATAAGTGCTCTTGCTCCATAGGATATTCTTTTACCACCTTCCAACATTGATTTGATTGCAGGATGAGTTTTAAATCTTTGAAATTCATCAAAAGGTGATAGATGAGGATTTTTATAATCAAGCCCTATGACATAACCTAAAAAAATCTGTTTATTTTCAGCATGGTAAACAAAGCTTCCTCCATAAGTATTATTATCTAAAGGCCAGCCAGCTGTATGCATTACTAAACCTTCTTCATGTTTTTCCTCTTTTAATTCCCAAATTTCTTTAAAACCAATTCCATATTGTTGTGGATCTTTACCTTTATCTAATTCAAATGTTTTGATTAATTCTTTTCCTAAATGACCCCTACAGCCTTCCGCGAAAACTGTTACCTTTCCATGGAGCTCCATTCCAGGTTCATAGCTATCTTTTTTATTTCCATCTTTATCTAAACCCATATCTTGAGTTGCAATACCTTTCACAGAACCATCTTCATTGTATAAAACCTCACTTGCAGGAAACCCTGGAAATATTTCAACACCTAAATTTTCAGCTTGCTCAGCTAACCATCTACATAAATTAGCAAGACTAATTATATAATTATCATGATTTTGTTGAACTTTGGGTAATAACCAAGTTGGCCAACTAATTTTTTTTGTCTTTCCTAAAAATAAAAATTTTTCTTTAGTAACTTTTGTTTTAATTGGTGCATTAAGATCCTTCCAATTAGGTAACAGTTCATCTAAAGCTCGTGTTTCAAACACGTTCCCTGATAAAATATGTGCACCTATTTCAGATGCTTTTTCTAACAGGCAGACATTAATATCTGGATTTAACTGCTTTAATTTAATTGCAGTTGAAAGTCCTGATGGTCCGCCACCTACGATTACTACATCGTATTCCATCACTTCTCTGGACATATTATTTTTTTACAGTATTTGTTATTTTTGTATAGTGTTTAATTTGTTCAACTCCTCTAAGAATTGAGGAAGTGCTTCGAATAAATCAGCTTCTAAGCCATAGTCTGCGACACTAAAGATTGGTGCCTCACCATCTTTATTTATAGCCACGATAACTTTACTTTCTTTCATACCCGCTAGATGTTGGATAGCCCCAGAGATTCCAACTGCTATATATAAGTCTGGAACTACTACTTTACCTGTTTGTCCAACCTGATGTTCGTTTGTAATATAACCTGCATCAACTGCTGCTCTTGATGCCCCTATTGCAGCATTTAATTTGTCTGCAACATCAGTTATTAATTTGAAATTCTCACCACTTTGCAACCCTCTTCCTCCAGAAATAACGATTCTAGCTGTTCCTAATTCAGGTCTATCTGATTTAATTTCCTCTCTGTTCACAAATTTTGTGTTTTCAGTTTTATCTGCTGCATCCACTTTCTCAATTTCTGCTGACCCACCTGTGGTTTCAGCCGCCTCAAATGATGTTGGTCTTATTGTTATACACTTTTTCTCGTCATTACTTTTGACAGTAGCAAATGCATTACCAGCATAAATTGGTCTTAGGAATGTATCTGGAGCAATTACCTTTATTATATCACTCACTTGTGAAATATCTAATAATGCAGCAATTCTAGGCATTAGATTTTTTCCAAAGGTATTTGCTGAACAGACTATATGAGAATATTTATCAGCATGTTTTAAAATTGCTGAAGTATAATTTTCAGCAATATAATTTTCATAAATTTCATTATCCATATGAAGTACTTTTTTTACCAAAGGTACCTCAGATAAGGATTTTGCAACGTCATCTGCATTATGACCAATCAATAAAACATGTAAGTCTTGATCTATCTGAGATGCAGCTGTAATTGCGTTTAAAGTAAATGATTTGACTTCTTTGTTGTTATGCTCTGCTATCAATAAAACTGACATTATATTACCTTAGCCTCATTTTTTAATTTTTGGACCAACTCCTCAACACTAGCAACCTTTATACCTGCTTTTCTTTTTGGGGGTTCCTCAATTTTAATATGTTCTATTCTAGGGTTAGTATCAACTCCTAGATCTGACGCATTAATTTGTTCAATAGGCTTTTTCTTTGCTTTCATAATATTTGGTAGTGATGCATATCTTGGTTCATTAAGTCTTAAGTCACATGTCACTATTGCAGGTGTATTAACTTCAATAGTTTCTAAACCCTCATCGACTTCTCTAGTTACTTCTAATGAATTTTCTTTAACCTCAATTTTTGAAGCAAAAGTAGCTTGAGGCCAGTTTAAATGTGCAGCTAACATTTGACCAGTTTGGTTACAATCATCGTCAATTGCTTGTTTGCCCATGAAAACTAAATCTGGATTTTCTTTTTCAACAATTTTTTTAAGAATTTTAGAAACAGCAAGAGGTTCTAGTACACCATCCACTTTTACATGAACTCCTCTATCCGCTCCAACTGCTAGTGCTTTTCTAACAGTCTCTTGGGCTTTTTCTTCTCCAACTGTTACAGCTATTATTTCTGAAGCTTTTCCAGCCTCTTTAATTTTAACAGCTTCTTCAATTGCATTATCATCAGGTGGATTAGTTGACATTTTAACATTGTCTGTCACAACGCCACTGCCATCCTCTTTTACTCTTATTTGGACGTTATAATCAATAACCCTTTTTACAGCGACTAAAATTTTCATTATGCTCTTAATAATTTATTTTCTGTATCATAAGGACTCTCTTCTAAAATTGTTGCCTCATGCATCTTACCAAGTATATCAATCTTTAGTTTTTGTCCAATATTAGCTAGCTCTGGCTTAACCATTCCTAGTGCGATAGATTTTCCCAGTCTAAAACCAAAATCACCTCCTGTTGCTCTACCGACAACACTTCCGTTTTCATAAATAGGGTTATTTCCAAGCACGTCTGCATCACTTGTTTCATGAACTTCTAAAGTAACAAGTTTGTTATCAAAACCTTTCTCTCTCCATTTATTCAAAGCTTCTAAACCAATAAAACTACCTTTATTTGGATGGACAAATCTATCTAAACCACTTTCATATGGTGAATATTCAATGGATAATTCGGTACCAACTAATTTATAAGATTTTTCAACTCTTAAACTATTCATAGCTCTTATACCATATGGTTTTAAACCTAAATCTTGTCCTGCATCCATTAACTTATCAAAAATATGGTTTTGATATTCAATAGGATGATGTAGTTCCCAACCTAACTCTCCTACAAAATTTACTCTCATTGCATTTACCGGGGCAAATCCTACATCTACTTGTTTTGCACTTAACCATTTAAAATTTTCATTTGAAAAATCATCATTAGATACTCTTTGCATTAACTCTCTGGCTTTTGGTCCTGATACAACTAGAACACCTTTGCTGTTTGTTAAATTTTCAAATTGAACAGATCCATCTTTTGGCATCCAACCTAATATCCAGTCATGATCTAACCTTTGAAACGCTCCCGCAGAAACCAAATAAAAACTACTTTCTGATTCTCTCATTATTGTAAATTCTGAATGAACACCACCTTTAGTATTCAATGCATGACATAAATTAATTCTACCTATTTTTTTTGGAAGTTTGTTTGCGACCAATTTATCTAAAAATTCCTCGGCTCCAGGACCTTTTATTCTACATTTTGCAAAAGCTGTCATATCTAGTAGACCAACATTTTCCTTTACATTCTTGCACTCTTTCTCAATAGCTTTGAACCAATTTGATCTTCTAAAAGACCAATCGTCCTTTTGCTCCATCCCATCAGTTGCAAAAAAATTAGGTCTTTCCCATCCAAACTTTTGACCAAAAACTGCACCAAGATTTTTCATTCTGTCATAACAAGGAGCTGTTCTTAATGGTCTTGCAGCTGGTCTTTCTTCATCTGGAAAGTGAGTAATAAATACATGGCTGTAAGCTTCTTCATTTTTCTCTTTAAGATAAGATTTTGAGCAATAATCACCATATCTTCTTGGCTCAACACCTAACATATCTATTGTTGGCTCTCCATCTACAATCCACTCTGCTAATTGCCAACCTGCTCCACCAGCAGCAGTAATTCCAAAGCTGTGACCTTCATTTATCCAAAAATTTTTTAAACCCCATGCTGGTCCAACAATAGGATTTCCATCAGGTGTATAACAGATAGCACCATTGTAAACTTTTTTAACTCCTACTTCTCCAAAAGCAGGAACTCTATGTATCGCACCCTCAATATGTGGCGCAAGTCTATCTAAGTCTTCTTGAAATAATTCGTATTCAGACTCTTTGGAAGGCCCATCAACATAACATGCTGGAGCTCCATCCTCATAGGGACCTAATATTAAACCACCAGCCTCTTCTCTCATATACCACCTACTATCACTGTCTCTCAAAACTCCCATCTCGGGCAATCCATCTTTTTTTCTTTTTTGAATTTCTGGATGTGGCTCTGTTACAATATATTGATGTTCAACAGGTATTACCGGAATATCCAAACCTACCATTTTTCCAGTCTGTCTAGCAAAGTTTCCAGAGCAAGAGATTACATGTTCGCATTCTATTGATCCTTTATCTGTTTCAACAATCCAACCATCCTTATTTTGTCTCATCGCTAAAACTGTTGTGTTTCTATATATCTCAGCTCCTCTATTTCTCGCCCCTGTTGCTAACGCTTGAGTTAGATCCGCAGGTTGAATGTAGCCATCCTCAGGATGTTGTATTGCTCCAACTAGATCATCTGTATGACATAATGGCCAAATTTCTTTAACTTGTTCTGGAGTTAAAAATTTAACATCTACTCCGATTGTTTTAGCAACACCCGCATACTGATGGTATTCATCCATCCTGTCTTTATTGCTTGCTAATCTGATATTTGATACAACACTAAATCCAACATTCTTTCCAGTTTCTTCTTCTAAACTTTTATATAAATTGACGGCGTACTTATGAAGTTGTCCTACTGAATAACTCATATTAAATAATGGAAGAAGTCCCGCAGCATGCCATGTGGAACCTGAAGTTAATTCTTTTCGTTCAACTAATGCAACATCAGACCAACCTTTTTTTGCTAAATGATAAAGTGCGCTGACACCAACAACGCCTCCACCAACTACTACGACTTTTGCTTTTGATTTCATCATGCGATTTTTACCTAATTTTTCTTATAAACAAAACATAATTCTAATAGTCATAATCGTCATCATCGTCATCTCTCCATCCCATTTGATACATCAGATAAGCTGCGGTTATTACACTAATGACGCCTGCAACCATACCAAAATTTACCCCCATCTCTTGTCCAAAATAGTACCATCCAATTTGGGTCGCGCCAATTGGCGGGATGCAAAGAATAGCCATTAATATTGCAATTCTAACTGGAAAACTTGGTTTTTTCATTAGATAGATGAACCCATCGGCATAGGTTGAGAGACAGCAGTGGTAAGCCAACAATTTTTTAAAAATCCATCGAGCTCATATTTTTCAACTTGCCATTTAAATTTATAATACTTTTTGTCTTTGTCCATAATTGTCACTTCAAAAGTCGATACGCCCTTTGATTTATATACCTCTACAATTTCATAGTTCTCGTGATTTAAAAGCATTGAGTAGGAATCTGTTTTGATCATATTTTTAAATCTCTCAATAGGTCCTGTTACTCTCTGATTGTTTGGGTGTGCAAAAAACCATGTTTGAATTATCCCATGATCTTTACTAGGAGTATCATTTTTCATCAAAGCATTAAGTTGAATTTCAATTACCTCTCTAGGTTTAATATCTGGATTTGGTTTTTTTATTTCAGCTTTTAATTCATTTGTAGAAAAAATTAAAAATATAAATACAAAAAAAATTCTATAAATGTCTGGCTGTATTTTTAACATCTTCCAAAAACTCAATTCTTTTTTCATTCGATACAAATGGTACAGCAAAATATCGTTTATAGGTAATGTCATAAATACCACACTTATTAAAAATACCTTTTTTAATTCTTCTAAGGGGTAAATTTAAAAAAAAATCTGAAATTGAGAATCTGGGTGAACCATATGTACAAAAAATCAAAGCTTTTTTGCTTTTTAGTTTACCAACAGCATATCCATAATTGCCGAAAAGTTTCTTAAATGAAAAAGCCCAGGGTGGCGCTAAAACCTTATCGATCCAACCTTCTACAATAGCAGGCATTCTATAATTCCATATAGGAGCAACTAGTACAATTAAATCAGAATCATCAATTTTTCTTCTGTGATCTAAAACAATATCATCAGCATTTTCACCAGCATATACTGGATCAAATTTTTCTTTATATAAATCTACACATTCAACTAAATGACCATTTTCCCTAGCAGATTTTATGAAATTATCTTTTATAGCAGAATTAAAAGATTTATCGTTGTAATGCCCATATACCAAAAATACTTTTTTCATTAATCTTTAAGCACAGGAAAAACTGGATTAGATTTTTGAAAAAGTTTTTGATACTCCTGTTTAATACATCTATTGGAAATAAATTGGATATTCTCTTTATCTGCTAAAAATTTTGCCTCATCACTGTGAATTCCGTATTGTAACCATAAAACTTTTGTTCCTTTTTTAATTGCTTCTTTTGCAATTCCTTCAGCCTCTTTTGAGGGTCTAAAAACATCAACTATATCTATTTCTTCCTTTATCTTATCTAAACTTTCGATCATTTGTTCCCCATTTACAATCTCACCAACTGCAAAAGGGTTAATAGGAATAACTTTATAACCAAAATTTTGCATATATTTCATAACAACATTTGCTGGTTTTCTCTTAAGATTTTTTCTATCCTCTCCTTTTTTTTCAGAGCTCACTCCAATCATAGCTATTGTTTTTGATTTTCTTAAAATAGATTTAATTTCATTATCGTTCATTATTTTATTTCTTAATAGCTATTATTTATTTTTCCAACTAGGTTTTCTTTTTTGTAAAAAAGCCGATATTCCCTCTTTTGCATCTTGTGAAGCCATATTTGCAGTCATCATTTTACTTGTAAACTTATAAGCATCTCCTAGTGGCATCTCTAATTGTTTATAAAAAGCTTGTTTTCCAATTTTAATTGTTAAATTTGATTTTGAAGAAATTTTTTTTGCAATTTTTAAAACTTCTGCATTTAGTTTTTTGTTTGAGAAACAATCATTAATCAAACCAATTTCCTTAGCGTATTTTGCATTTATAGGATCTCCAGTCAGAAGCATCTTCATCATAATTTTACGAGTTACTTTTCTACTTACAGCAACCATCGGAGTACTGCAGAAAAGTCCAATATTTACTCCTGGTGTTGCAAAGGTGGCATTTGCTGTACTGTAAGCTAGATCACAACTTGCAGCTAACTGACATCCAGCTGCATAAGCTGCACCATGCACTTTTGCAATAACAGGTTTCTTTCCTTCAACAATTTTCATCATTAATTTTGAGCAGAGATTAAATAATTTTAAGTGATTTGACCTATTTTTAATACCACCAACCTCTTTAAGATTATGACCAGCGCTAAATCCTTTACCTGATCCCTCTAATATTATTACTCTTGTATTATCATCCTTATCTAATCTAATAAAAGTATTCAAAAGATCTCTTAAAGTTTTGAATGACAGTGAATTATAAGTTTTAGGATCATTAATTATTACATTTGTAATTCCGTTTCCTAATTTTTTTGTTTTTACATTCATATTGAAGTTATTTTAACTCACCATCTTCACGCATTTTAGCTCTTATTTTTGTAGCAGAAATTTTTTGTATTTCTTCAGATAAAACTATCTCCTCAATTTTGTAACCAACTCCTCTCCCGTAACAAATATTTGTAATATTTGGCACCATCATTATTTTAAATCTTCCTTCAAATTCAGGATTTAATTTATTTTCAATATTTTTTTTTACTGTTTCAAAGTCAAATGGATTGTCATCAACTCCTTGAACGTCTCTTATTTGAATACAAACTTGACCAGTTTTTTTGATGATCTCTTTAAATAAAGCATAGTGACCCTCATGAAATGGCTGCCATCTTCCAAGCATTTGTGCTGTTGGTTTTTTATTATCCCATTCATAACTCATTATGATATCTCCTTAATTATTTTATCTGCCCAAACCTTAGCATCTTGAGTAGTTACATGAAAATCATATTTTTCAGGTTTAACAAACATTTGATTAGTATCGTCAAACCTTCCTTCTCTAATAGTGTCTACCCAAATAACATAATCTGCAGGGAATAAACTTCTAGCTTCTGGTGTTGGGCAAATAAAATCTGCGACAACATAATTTCCATGATTTTTCAGCTTTAAAGCAAAGTCTGCCATTCTTTTAGCTTGTCTCTTTCTACCCTCTTCAGAAAAATCCCAATCATTTGCTTGTTTTCTAACTTCGTCAGCATTTAATCTTTTAGCATTAAGCTTTGGAGCAAGTTCTTCTGCCAAAGTTGTTTTGCCAGCCCCAGGCAAACCCATAATTAAAATTATTTTCATTAAATTTGTTCTAAAGGATGATGAGATATTAATTCTAATCCATTTTCGCCAACCAAATATTGTTGCTCTAATTTGACTCCCTCATGACCTCCAACTTCTCCAATATAACTTTCTAGAGTAATTGTCATATTTTTTTGAAATGTTCCACTTCTTTCTCCACCATCAGTCGGATATCTAATTGCTGGCCACTCATCACATAAACCTATTCCATGAAGCATAACCGAATATCTATTTCCGTAATATTTTTCAGGAAGTATCCATGCCTTTTCAGTAAATTCTTTAAACGATACTCCATCTTTAATTAATCTTGAATTATATTCAATTTGCTCAACTGCTGTTAAATAAATTTTTTTTTGATTTTCGTTAAATTTATTTCCGCAAACAAAAGCTCTAGAAATATCTGCACAATATCCATAAGGGCCAACCATATCCGTATCAAACGATACGATCTCACCATCTTGAATAATTTTATTACTACTTTCTTGCATCCAAGGATTAGTTCTAGATCCTGAAGATAATATTCTACATTCTATCCACTCTCCACCATTTTCAATGTTTGTTTTATGTAAAATTGACCATAACTCATCTTCGGTAATTCCTGATTTCAAGTAATCTCTCATTTTAATTATTCCAATATCTGCAACATCTAAAGCTGCTCGCATGCATTTAATTTCTTCAGATGATTTAATAACTCTAGCCTGTTCAAGTATTTTTTTCGCTTCTAAAACTTGAATTCCTTTTTTATTAAGTTCATTTACGGCTGGACCATTAATTACATCAATTGCAATTTTTTTGCTTTTAAAATATGAGTTAGATAAATCATTAACTTCATTGACCCATTTTTTAAGTTGCAATTCTGATTGGTCACCGTTGCTAAAATAATCCCAAGTAATTGCTGGTCTTATTTCATCTATTAAATCAAGACCTTTGGATAATATTTCACAATTAAAATATTCATATAATATTGTTGGACCATCAACAGGGATAAAACAATATCTTGTAAGATTATGCATATTATAAACACTCATATTTACAGTGTCTAATGCATACCTTACATTTACTGGATCAAATAAAATACATGCCTCAATATTATTTTTCTTTAATTCATTTCTTACTCTGTCAAGTCTATAAGATCTAAGTTTGTCAAAGTCTATTTCATCTTCTCTTAATCTTTTTTTTGAAATGTATTTCTTAATTGGTTGGTTTTCTGAAAGAATTTTTCTGTTAAACTTCATCCCTATAACATCTGAACACCAACTCCTGTTTTTGGATAGGTGTATAAATTATAATTTGCACAAAGTTCATCTCCAGGTTTCAAATCTTTTATTGAAACCATAAAAAAATATTTTGCGTCTGGTTTCTCTCTTAAATTATAATACATGTTTTCTAAATTATCATCATTTTCGTTAAACTTCTTTGCTTTTGCGGTAGGATCAATTGAATCACCAAATTTTAATGTAGGTAAAATATTTGATACCATTCTTTGAACCGTAGGGTTATCGGAATGATTATAAAAACCACCTAATGGAGTTCTTATATATTTATTTTCAAACTGCTCATCTCTTATGTGAGTAATACCAATAAAAGTATTAGCTTTAATTTCTTTGGTTGCGAATAATCCCAAACCTTCAATTGGTGAACTTTTAATTGTTAATTCATCTGGCAAAGGTCTATACATAAAATCCGCACTTTCTACACAATGTTAGTTGCTACCCATTTGTGAAATTGATGGGTTGGATTATCCATATCAGGAGAAAAATTTCCACCATTATATGCGTGAGAGTTGCGGCCTAATTGCATTCTTTGAATTATACCTACATCTTCTTTTTGAATATCTTCCCACAATTTATGATTTTGTTTTCTTAATGATTTAAAATCTTTTGATTTTGAGGCTTTTTCACCTACATAATATATTTCCATGTGCTCTAAAGTTTTTTTATGACTAATAGGTTCTAACCAATATGCGTAGAAATGATCTTTGTGTATACCTAGCATAACATTGGGAAACAAAGCTACATACTCTGCAATATTTTCTTTTTCTTTTGGCCAGTTAGGAAAGTTTGGGAATTTTTTCTTACCTTTAAATTTTGGATTATATACAACTGTGCCTTGGCCTGCAAAGCGGTTTGGCAATCCTTGAACATGATAGTGATCTTCTATTTTTGAATAAGAATTTAAACCTGGATGAACCCATGGCAAATGATAACTTTCACAATAATTTTCAATTGCAAATTTCCAATTACATTTTGCATTTAATTTAAAATAACCAAAATCATTTGCATGATTAATTAATTTCCTATCTTTTATTTTCCAAAATTTTGCCCACCTATCACTTAAGGGTTTAATATATTTTTCAAATGGAATTTCGTTGTTGCTGATATTAATAAAAATTAAATCTAACCAAACATATGATCTTATTTCTTTTAAATTGTTTTTATCTTTTTTAAATTTCGGGCTACTGTGTTGGTTCATACCACCTATATGAGGTGTTGCAATTAGTTTTCCATCTGATGTGTATGACCATGAATGATAAGGACATCTAATAACATTTCTAATATTACCTTTTTTGTTTACTAACTTTACTCCTCTATGACTACAGACGTTATGAAAAACTTTTATCTGATTTTTTTTATTCCTTACTAAAAATAATGGCAGTCCTAACAAGTTAAATGGTTTTACATCGCCGACATTTGGTAAAGAACTTGCTACTCCTATTACGGTCCATTTATTTTCAAATATTTTCTCTCTTTCTATTAAAGTATAATCTTTACTTGTATAACATTCGTTAGGAAGTCCATGTGCTTTAGAAATTGGTCTCTTAACTATATCTAATTTTTTTTTATCTATAATTTTATAAATTGCTGACATTTTATTTTGTCACTTCATATAAACCAAGCCATGCATTTACATCTTTACTTGCAATATAATCAGATTTAAAAAATTCTATTTCTTTCCATTTATTTTCATTTTTTAATTGTTTAATTTTTTTATCAAACCCATATTCCTCATATATTCCCTCATTAATAGTGAAACAAATTAGACCTTTATTTTTAGTAATTCTAATAAACTCATCTAACGCAGGTGGTTTTACATGTCCAAAAGTAAATGTGCCCACACACATTAAAGCATCATATTGATCATCTTTTTCATTTATTGGTTTATTTAAATCTAATTTATCTAATTTTTTATAAAGATTATTTGGAACCAGATCTAAAAGTTTTTGGGATAGATCGGCGCCAAAAAAATTAGTGAAACCATGCTTTTTCAACTCTACGCCAACCAATCCAGTTCCGCATCCAGCATCATAAATATTGATTTTTTTTTCTTTTTGATGTTTGTTGAAAACTTCTACTGTTTCCTTTGGACCAGTATAATTCCATTCAACCATATCTTTATCATATTTATTATCTAGACCCCATTCGTCATAAAAATCCATCACCTCTTTTGTTTCTTTTAATTTGTAAATTGGAACTTTGTTACCTACATCTTTTTGGGCCATTACCCTCTCATTTTTTCTCCACTTGGATCATAAAGTGGTTCTTTGATAATTGAACAATTGAATAAATCACCATTAATTTCTACTTGTATTCCATCTTCAGATGATAAATTTTTTTGATCTAGATATGAAAAAGCAACACTTTTATTTACAAAATGTGCAAACCCACCTGAGGTTATATATCCAATGCTATTATCGCCTTTCATTACTGCTTCATTGTTTGTGACATCTATGTCGTTTGTTTGAATTATTAAAGGGACTAATCTATTCGTACTATTGTCTTGTTTAGCTTTTTCTTTACCAATAAATTCTTTGTTCCAATTAATGAAACTATCTAATCCAGTTTCTTTAGCAGTAAAATCAGGTCGATAATCTAAAGTCCACGCACCCCAATTTTTCTCTAGTCTCATAGACATTAAAGCTCTTCCACCAAAAGGTTTAATACCAAATTCTTTTCCCGCCTCCATTAACTCTTCATAAAGTTTTATTTGGAAATGTGGCGCAACATATATTTCATAACCAAGTTCACCCGTGAATGAAATTCGGTTTATAATTGCTGGAACACCTCCAACAAACATTCTTCTTGAATCTCTAAATTTAAATTTTTCATTAGATACATCGTCTCTAACTATTTTTTCTAAAACTTTTCTTGAATTAGGTCCTGCTATAGATATTCCATGAAATTCATCTGATCTATTTTTATATTCAACATTAAATTTATCTAAATGGCTTTCAAACCAACGTCTATGCATTTCTTGAGCTGCACCTGAACCAAAAACCATAAATTCGTTTTCATCAATACATGAAACTGTAAGATCGCCACATAATTTTCCTCTATAGGATAACATTGGAGATAACGATATTCTTCCAGGATTTGGAAGCTTACCTGCCATAATATGATCTAAAAATTTTCTTGCATCTTTTCCTTTAAATTGATGCTTTGAAAAATTAGCAACTTCAATAAAACCAACATTTTCTCTTACATTAATAACTTCTTTGGAGACATAATTATGCGATCTAGATCTTTTTATAGTTGGCTCTTCGTATGCATCTTTTTTATCATTTGCAAACCACAAAACATTTTCTAAACCAAAGCTGTCTCCCATAACTGCACCTTGATCTACAAAACGGTCATAAAGAGCTGTTGTTTTTTGTTTTCTTCCTTTTGGTAAAGTTTCATTTGGAAATGTCATAATAAATCTTCGTTCATAATTTTCAGAAGATTTAATTGTTCCGTATTGAGGTGATGCATAATCTCCAAATCTTGCAACATCCATTGCCCAAACATCTATTGATGGTTCTCCGTCAATTATCCATTCAGCAATACATTTTCCAACTCCACCTCCTTGACAAAAACCAGCCATTACACCCACTGCTACCCAATAATTTTTCATTCCGGGAACAGGACCAATTAGTGGTGATCCATCAGGTCCAAAAGTAAAAGGCCCATTTACAATATTTTTAATTCCTGCTTTTTCTAACGCTGGCATTCTTTCAAAACCTATTGCTAATCTATCTTGAATATTATCTAGTTTTGGTTCTAATAACTCATGACCAAAATTCATAGGTGTTCCTTCAACCTTCCATGGTGTTGATTTTGGTTCATAAGTTCCAAGAAGCATTCCTTTTCCTTCTTGTCTAAAATAAATGTTACCTTCAAAATCAGTTCCAATAGGAATTCTTTGATCACCCATTGCTTCAATTTCTGGAATAGCTTCAGTGATTAAGTAGTGATGCTCCATTGGTTGAACTGGTAGATTAATTCCTGCAAGCTGTCCAACTTCTCTTGCCCATAAACCTCCAGCGTTAATAACTATTTCAGCTTTTATATTGCCCTTGTCAGTTATCACATCCCAACTTCCATCCTCTTTTTGTTTTGTGTCTTTTACAACTGTATGTGTATAATATTTTCCACCATGAACTTTTGCTGCTTTAGCAAAAGCATAAGTCACACCTGATGGGTCTACTTCCCCATCAATTGGATCCCACAATGCTAGAAGGTATCTTGATGGATCAATTAAAGGATTTTTCTTTTTTACTTCCTCTAGAGATACAAATTCTTGGTCAAGTCCCATATATCTTGCTTTAGACCTCTCTCTTTTTAAATAATCTGCCCAAACTTCATTTGAAGCCAAATAAAATCCTCCACTTGGTTTGAAGCCAACTGAATGACCAGACTCTTTTTCAATTTCTTTATACAATCCGATTGTATAAGCCATCATTCTAGAAATATTTGGATCAGATGAAATCACATGTACATTTCCAGCTGCATGCCAAGAAGATCCAGATGTAAGTTCATTTCTTTCTAGAAGAACACAATCCTTTAACCCAAACTTTGATAAATGATAAAGAATGGAACAGCCTACTACGCCACCACCTATGATGACTACTTTTGCATGATTTTGCATATTAGTATTTTATTTCTTTATTGACGTCTTTCAATGTCTTGTCTGTCCCATGGTGAAAATGTTTAGTCATATCTGGCATGTACTTCATGGCAATTGGTTTTTTACCAACTGCAACAGCCATTTCTCTAACATGATGAGCTTCAGCACCACAACAAATACCGATTAAATTAATTTTTTCTTTAAGACATTCTTTTGCAAATTCAGCCATTTCAAATCTGTTACAATATAAATTATCTAGAGCAACAGGGAATGCATTTCCTCCAGGAATGCAGTCACATCCGTGATCTGTTTGATTCAAAAATCCTGGTTCTTCCTCTGTTGTTCTATATGGAACAGGAAGACCTGCAACATGACAGGAAACTTTTTTTCTTATTTTTTTTAAAAGTTTCATGGTCATTTCTGGACCTCTATAACAATTCAAACCGACAACATCAGCACCAAGATCTTCAATTATTTTACATGCATCTTCAGCAGTGTGGCCATCTCTTGTCAAATCACCACGAGGTATTGCATAATTGGCAACTGCAATTAAACCTTCATCCTTAATTGCTTTTAAAGCTATCTTCATTTCATCTACCCAATTAATTGTTTCTGCAACTACAAAGTCAACACCTGCCTCTTTTGCCCAAAGCACTTGCTCTTCGTACATCTTTTGACATTCTTTGAAGGAGTTTTTATCATTTGGATCAAAAATGTTTGTGTTAGCTACATCTCCACAAACCATTAAATCTAAATCTTTAAATTCATTAGCCGCATCCTTTGCGATTTTTAGTGCATTTTTTTGCATCGGTTCTAGCAAATGTTCTTTTCCAATAATTCTTAATTTCTCTCTATGTCCATAATAGGTGAAAGCTTGAACAATATCTGAACCAGCTCTAATAAATTCTCTATGCAATTGTGTAACTACATCAGGATGTTCTAGCACTACTTCTGGCACAAATGGACCTGCAGAAAGATATCCTCTTCTTTCCATCGCAAATAAATATCCCTCTGCGAATATAACGGGACCCTCATCTAATCTTGATAATAAATTTTTATTCATGTTTATTTAATAATCTATTTCTAAATAAAGAGAGTATAAAGACAATTTTAACACAACTCAAAGTTGAAACTAGTTTGCAATTTTTCCATCTATATGTTCTGATGTTTTATAATTAATTAATTAGGAGAAATAATGAAAATCAAAAAATTACTTCTATCTGCTGCTGTAATATTTGGACTAACTTCTTTTGGAAGTGTTGCCAACGCAGCTTGTGGGAACATAACTATCGCTAATATGAACTGGGCTTCAGCAAACTTCATGGCTGAAGTTGACAAAATCATATTAGAAGAAGGTTACGGATGTTCTGTTGAATTGGTGCCAGGTGCAACAATGCCTACATTTACATCTATGCAAGAAAAAGGTGAGCCAGATGTTGCTCCAGAATTTTGGGCTAACGCTGCAATCATTGCTTTAAATAAAGCAGTTGATGAAGGAAAAATGCACTCACTTAATAAAGCACCTATTACTGGTTTAGGTGAAGGATGGTGGGTGTTACCTGCTACTTTAGAAAAACATCCTGAACTTACAACTGCTGAAGCAATTTTGGCAAGACCGGATCTATTTCCTCATCCAGAGGATCCATCAAAAGGTGGGTTTCATATTTGTCCTCCAGGATGGAACTGTGAACTAAGTAATAGAAATCTTTACAAAGCTTTTGACATGGAAGCAAAAGGTTGGGCTATTGTTGAAACAGGTTCTGCTGCAGGATTAGATGGATCAATTGCTAAAGCTGCTGAAAGAGGTGAAAACTGGTTTGGTTACTATTGGTCACCAACAGCTATCATTGGTAAATATGATATGAGAGCTGTGGACATGGGAGCTTGGGGTGGAAAAGATAACTGGGATAAATGTATAGTTTTACCAGAACAAGAATGTGGAGACCCTAAAGCAACTTCATGGACAAAATCTGAAGTTTACACAATCGTAACTGACAATTTCAAAAATACAGCTGGAAGTGCTGGTATGGATTATTTCAAAAAAAGAACTTATCCAGGTCCAGTAATGAACGGTATGTTAGTTTGGATGGGTGAAAACCAAGCAGAGGGTGCTGATGCTGCAATTGAATTCCTAACAAACCAAGAAGATGTTTGGTCTAAGTGGGTTTCAAGTGAAGCTGCTGCAAAAATAAAAAAAGCACTTTAATAAAATAAAATATTGCCAAACCCACTCTTTAGTGGGTTTGGTTGAGTAAAATTATGGATTTCTTTAATAAAATTCCTGTAATGGATCGAACAGCTTTAAGAGAGCTTAAAAAAGGAATAGACTCTAGTTTTAAAGAATTTTCAAGAGCCTATGGAGATGGAATTGAAGGTTTTTTTGATCCACTTTTGCATTTTTTAATTTGGTTGGAAAAATTATTAGTCAATAGTCCTTGGCCATTAGTAATAGGTGTATTTGCTTTGTTGGCATGGATTGGATCAAGAAGTATTAAACTGGTAATAGGTACAATAGTTTGTTTTATGATTATTGGTTATTTTGGAATGTGGAAAAACTGTATGGCTACTGTTGCAATAATATCTGTTTCAACATTAGTTTGTATTGTAGTCGGTATTCCAATTGGTGTGTTAATGTCTAAATCAAGCAGAGCAGAAAAAGCAATTTTACCCGTTTTGGATATGATGCAAACTATTCCAAGTTTCGTTTACCTTATACCTATAATTATGCTTTTAGGTATTGGAAAAGTACCTGGTTTATTGGCAGTTTGTATTTATGCTTTACCACCGGTAGTAAGGCTGACAAATCTTGGAATAAGAGAGGTAGATAAAGAAACACTTGAAGCAAGCGAAGCGTTTGGTGCAACTCCAATGCAAAAATTAAAATCTGTGCAAATACCATTGTCGTTACCAACAATTTTTGCTGGAATTAACCAAACAATTATGATGGCTTTAGCTATGGTGGTTATTGCATCAATGATAGGTGTTAAAGGTCTGGGAGTGCCTATTTTGCAAGCTATTTCTAATCAATATTTAGCACTTGGAATGATGAATGGTTTGGCAATAGTAGCTCTAGCAATCATCTTTGACAGAGTTACACAGCAGTATGGTCAAAGAATTCAAAAACACAGAGGTCAGAAAAAGTAACCCTGACACTTTGATCTAATATTTTTCTAGACAGTTATTTTAAAATAAATAATTATTCGTTAATGAATTTTTCATTAGAAATTGGACCTCACACTGATCTTGATACATTACCAAGTGTGAAAGATGTATATGTCACAATGCTACCTGGAGGTGATTATAAGGAGACTGCTGACAAATCTGGAGATTTGGTAAAAAAAGGTTTTAACCCAGTTCCTCATTTTCCAGCTAGATCAATTAATAGCGAAAGTGAATTAAAAGAGTATGTTTTAAGATGTAAAGATTTAGGTGTAAAACAAGTTCTTGTAATTGGAGGTAGCCGTGAACCAATTGGAAAATTTGATAGCTCCTATCAGATATTAGAAACAGGATATTTTGATGGGATAAAGATCGGAATTGCTGGACATCCTGAGGGGAGTCCTGATATATCCGATTCAGATTTAGAAAAAGCTATGATAGATAAAAAGCCTTATGCTGATTATATAGTTACTCAATGGTTACTTGATGCTCAGCCTATCGTTGATTTTATTTCTAAACAAACAATACCAGTTCATGTTGGAATAACTGGGCCAATGAAAATTTCAAGCTTAATAAAGTTTGCAAATATTGTAGGGGCAAAAAATTCCATTAACTTTCTTAAATCTAATTTTACTAAGGCATTAGATTTATTGAAACCTAAAGACCCTAATGATCTAATTGGGAAAGTTAAATCGCATACTGATTATTTTCACATTTATACATTCGGCGGCTTGAAGGAAACAAACAAGTGGTTGAAGGAGAATAACTATGTCTAAAGAATTTGACTATAGTAAGCTAAGACACGTAACATCAGTAGATCAATCTGATAGAAAAGTGCCTTATAATTTAAGACAAAGCGGACCAACAAAAGTTGAAATGTTAATTTCAACACGTGTAAGAAAATCACCATACTGGCATTTATCAATGCAAGCTGGTTGTTGGAGAGCAACTGTATACAATCGTATTTACCATCCAAGAGGATATGTAAAACCTGAAGACGGAGGTGCAATGGTAGAGTATGATGCAATTGTTAATCATGTAACAATGTGGAATGTTGCTGTTGAAAGACAAATTAGAGTTAAGGGTCCTGATGCAGAAAAATTTGTAGACTATGTAATTACAAGAGATGCTACAAAAATTTCTCCGATGAGAGCAAGATATGTAATTCTATGTAATGCATATGGCGGCGTATTAAATGATCCTATACTTTTAAGAATATCAAAAGATGAATTTTGGTTTAGTTTATCTGATAGTGATATAGGACTTTACTTACAAGGGGTTAACTCCGATGAGAGATTTAATGTTGAAATTGATGAAATAGACGTAAGTCCGGTTCAAATTCAAGGACCAAAATCTAAAGCATTAATGAAAGATTTATGTGGAGATCAAGTTGATTTTGATAACATGCCTTTCTATGGTTTAGCTGAAGCTAAAGTTGGCGGAAGAAGCTGTGTAATATCTCAATCAGGATTTTCAGGAGAAGCAGGTTATGAAATATATTTAAGAGAATGCACTTTGTACGCTGAGGACATGTGGAATGCGGTTCTTGAAGCGGGTAAAAAACATAGTTTAATGGTAATTGCACCAGCTCACCATAGAAGAATTCAAGCTGGAATTCTTTCTTGGGGACAAGATATGGATAATCAACACAATCCATTCCAATGTAATTTAGGTTATCAAGTTTCATTATCCGGTAAAGGTGAGTGGAATAAGAAAGCAGATTATGTTGGTAAAAAAGCTCTTGAGAAAATGAAAGCTGATTTAAAAGCTGGACATAAACCTTATAAACTTCAATTGGTTGGGCTAGAATTAGGTGGAAAGCCAATTGAGGAATACGCTCCTGATTTTTGGTTAATTTCAGATGAAGGTGGTGGAGAGCCAATTGGGTTTATTACTTCGCCTTGGTATCACCCTGAAAAAAAACAAAATATTGCAATGGGTTATGTGCCATTCGATGGAACTCTTAATGCTAATGGTTTTCCTAAAGGAAAGCTAGGAACTAAATTTAAGGTTCACTTACCTGAAAAATATTCTGAAACTCCAGGCAAACCTGTAGATGCTGTAGTTGTTGATATACCATTTAAAGAGTCTTACAACGCAAATACAAGAGAAGTTGTAAAAGGTTAAATAATTATAAGGGAGGAGCAAAACTTCTCCCTTAAAACTTATGCTAGCACAATTTCTAGAGATTTTTTTTAAATCATTAAAATTAGATAGAAGCTTATACAAAGATAATAAATATTTTGGAGAAGCTGCAATATATTTTGCTGGTCTTGTAATGATACTTGATGGAGTTGCAGGGGCTGTAGCAGCAAATTCAATTATAAAAACATCAATAGGTATATCTGGTTTGACAGCTTTACTAACATGGTTTGTTTGGGCAATTTTTATTTTTGTAATAGGAGTAAAAATCTTTCCAGACAAGGGAAGCAAAGTTCCATTTAAAAAAGTATTAATTGCCGTAGGATATGCTCACGCGCCAGGTTTAATAAGATTTTTTGCAGTTACACCAGACTTGGTTTTGCCTATAATTTTTCTTACACAGTTTTGGATATTTGCTTCTTTAATTATATCTACAAAGCAAATATTGCATTTAAAGTCTAATCTAAAATCTTTTGGAGTAGTGTTTTTATCTTTTCTTATAATTGCTTTTCTCTCAATAACATTCATTATAAATAGAATGAACTCAATCCCAGTCAGTAATATAAGCTAAAGAGGAAATACAGTCTTTGCGGTTCTACAAGATTTACACAACTTGTATCCTGTCATAATTAAATTTTGCGTAACGCTTTCATCTTCTTTATGACATTCTTCACAAATCTCGTCTAAATCTTTTAAATTTTTCTCCAAAAAATCATCTTTTTTTATATCAGTCATTATCTGTTAAACCAGCTCCTGCAGTTCTTGATTTAGACTCCTCACTTTCCTCAACATAAGTTCTAATTGAAAGTTTGTGCATTTCTAACCAATCATCCTCGGAGAAGTTATTTTTATTATCTAAAAATTTAATATTTATTTTGTCTGATTTTTCTAAAATATCTCCACTTAAATAATTAGAATAAATAGATTCATTAAAATTAAATAAAAACTCTTTATTGTCCATTTTTAAGAATATTCTTTTACCAATAATCTCTGACGCCCTACTCAAAAAAGATAAAAATATGAGAGGAAAAGCTATTTTATTAATTTCAATTTCATTAAATTTTAAAATTACAGGTGATTGATCATAAAAATTTAAACCACAAAGTATCGGACAATAATATCCTTTTGCTGTATTTGAAGGTGAAATTTCTCCAATATTTTCAAAGTTACTAATATTATAAATTTTAAAGTATTGGTTAAGATTTTTAAGTCCTGGTAAACCAAACATCTCAAGTAATCTTATATTTTTTCCAACTTCCTCAGAAATACCCCATGAAAAACCTTTAGCCTTAGTTGCTCTTTTAATTGTAGTTTCTATTTCGCTATAACTTCTCATACGAAATTAATTATACATCCAATAATTATCAAAATTTGAGAGTTCTGATGGCAAAGGTGCGCCCTGAAACATGCAAATACGTAACCACTTGTCTGATCTAGGATCAAATTTTATTGCACCAAAAAAAGACAACTTAAGCCTTAACATGTCTATAGGCATTAATTTAGAACCAATTGTATTATCTTGAATTTCCGCATAAGGACATTTTTCAGATATAAATACTCTTCTTACTGCATGTCTTAAATGATTATTATCCAATAAAAATTTTCCAATTTTGGAACTATTTTTTTTTGTAAATACTACTTCATAAAGCTTTTTGATATCTCTTGCAATTGCAAGTGGTTGTTCTAAATTTGATCCATCATCGATATACCTATCCCCTATTCTTGGCTCCTCTTTATTTTTTGAAATAAACCAGAAATTTTTATTATTTTCTCTCATATTAAAATCAATTTTCAAAATTTCAGAGTAATTCTTTTCAATTATATTTCTTAAATCTTCAATAGTTCTTTCAACAGGAATATTGAAGTATTTTTCTTCATTTGAACTCATTTGAGATACTAAAGGATCTACTATTTTGTCATATGGCTCCATCATCATAGAAACGATATACTCAATACACTCATCATTTAAATTCTCCTCAGCCCACATATAAATATTATTAAATTGATAATAATTTTCAAATTTAAACTCTTCTTTCATAAATTTGATAAATTTTTTTAAATCAATTATTAAATTTTTAATTTTTTCTTTTTGAAATTCACTTTCAGTATGCCAGCTCGTAATATTTTTTAGTGATTTAATTAAACACCGATAAAAAATATCTAAATCATTTTTAGAAACTTTTTCTATTTCTCTTATTTTTTTTAAAACTGTTTCTCTAGCAATTATCCAGTTATTAAGTAGAGTGGGATGGTTTACTATAAATGGTGCCATGCCAAGTCCTGTAGAATTTCCTATACCTAGAGTTCTGCTGATATTGTTATCTAATTCAACTGCGTTCTTTGGACTTATACTTTTTGCAATATGATTAACTTGGTCAAATGTAAATTGTCTAACTAAATAAACCAACATCATCTCTAGTCTAAATGGCCCGCAAATTTCATCCCTATTTTTAATCCTAAATCTATCCGCTAAACCAAATTTACCAGATCCATAGACTGCAGTAGTTCTATAAAGATAACCAACTTTAGATATAAATTCTTTATCTGGTTGTTGACCTTTTGATAAATTTTCAACTACATGATTAAACAACCTTACAGATTTATTAGCTCTTGATAGGGTTAATTCTTTGTAAGATAACCTTCCGACCTCTTGTTTAGGCACATTATTACTAAGTCTATCAACATCTTCTTTTGTTGGAATTCCATCAAATAGAGTAAATGCAGCATCCCATTTAGTGGCAATAACCCTATCTGATCTTTCGTCATCCTTAATTTCATTTGCAAAACAAATTAAAGAATAAGTTTTTTTTTCTTTAGTAAAAGAGTAAATTGCTCTTCCAAATCCTTTTTCATTTAATTGAAAAAGGTCTCTACTATATTTCCACTCTTTAAACTCTTTTAAGAACGATCTCAAAAAAGAGAGCTTTGACTGATGGAAAGAACCAAGTTTAGACAACTTCATCAGGAATTTAGGGTCTCTTAACTTAATTTCCATTAATTAATTCCTTTATAAAAATTAAACCAGTTGTTTCCTAGAATATCATTTACTTCATTTTCATTAAAACCTATTTTTTTCAATCCTTTTTCTAAATTACTAAAACCTCTTGCATCAATAAACCATTCAGGTTGATCAGGAAATTCTGGTTTACTTTTGCTTCCCTCACCATAATTTTTTGTTTTACTCCACGTTCCATTCCTCATCCACTCAACGATACTATTTGGTTGATTCAAACAAAGGTCAGAACCAATACCTATATTTTTTACGCCCATTATTTCAACAGTTTTTGCAACCATTTCACAAAAGCTATCTAATTTACAATTTGTTCCATGTTTTAGATGATGTGCATACAAAGAAAGCCCAAGCATTCCTCCACTGTTTGATAAATGTTTTAAAAGTGTTTCAGATTTATTTCTTAAAGCACTATGCCAAAAAGACGGATTAGCATGAGTAATTGCAATTGGTTTTTCGCTAATGTCTATAGCATCTAATGTACTTTTTTCACCTGAATGCGACATATCAATAACTATTCCAATTCGATTCATTTCTTTTATAGCTTCTCTTCCAAAATTTGTCACACCAGAATCGTTTTTTTCATAACATCCTGTAGCCAAAAGGGATTGGTTATTATAAGTAAGTTGCATAAATCTGCATCCATGATGATGAACTTTCTCAATTAAGTTAATATCATCCTCAATTGGAGAACAGTTTTGAAAACCAAAAAATATTGCAGTTTTATTTTCTGACTTAGCCTTTATAATATCTTCAAAAGTTTTTCCCAAAAATATTAGATCTGAATTTTCATTTAATAAGTTTTCCCATTCTTTCAATTTAATTAAAAATTCATCATAGTCTTCATGATATACCACTGTTGCATGTACTGCGTTCAGTCCAGCATCTCTGTTGATTTTAAAAATATCTCTTGACCAGTTGCAATATTGAAGATTATCAATTCGATAATTCATATTAAAAACACATTATAATTATTACAAATTTTGTCGACTAGTTTTAATTTTAAGACTATATTGATTATATTAATTCAAAAACTTAGCATGAAAAAGAAAAGATATAGTCACAGAGTATCCATTGTAATGGGAAGCAAATCTGACTATTCCACAATGAAATTATGTGAAAAAACTCTTAAAATACTCAAAATTAATTATGAAACTTATATTGTTTCTGCTCACAGAACACCTGAGAGAATGTTCAATTATGCAAAATCAGCAGAGTCGAGAAACATTAATGTTATTATTGCAGGCGCAGGAGGATCTGCACATTTACCTGGCATGATTGCTGCATTAACAAGAATACCAGTAATAGGCGTTCCTATTGAAAGTAAAAAACTAAAAGGTCTAGATAGTCTTTTATCTATAGCCCAAATGCCTAAAGGTATTCCGGTTGGAACAGTTGCCATAGGAACTGATGGTGCCATAAATGCTGCATTATATGCAGCATCTATAATTTCTAATTTTGATCCTAAAATTAAAAACAGCTTAATAAAATGGAGATCTAAACAATCCAAATCTGTTAAGAAAAAACCAAATTAAATGAAAAATCCTATTTTAGGAATTATAGGTGGAGGTCAACTTGGAAGTTTGCTGTCAGTAGCTGCTAACAAAATTGGCATTAAAACTGTTATTTTAAGCGATGATGAGAATGCGCCAGCTAAAAACTTTACGGAAAAATTCATATATGGAAAATATGATAACAAATCAATTACTCAGGAATTTATCGATAGTGTAGATTTAGTTACTTACGAATTTGAAAATATTCCATTTCATATTCTTCAAAGTATAAATAATGAAAAAACAGTTTTACCTAAACCTGAGATTAATAATTTAATCCAAAATAGATTGACAGAGAAAAATTTTCTCAATGATATAAATATTCAAACTACCCAATATGTTTCTATAAAACATATAGACGAATTAAAAGAAAATGAAAATTTTTTGCCAGGATTACTAAAAACAACTACATTAGGATATGATGGGAAGGGTCAATACAAATTAAATAGCAAAAAGGATATATCTAATGAAATAGATTTTTCTAAAGAATATATATTAGAAAAATTCATTAATTTAAAAAAAGAAATATCTGTTATCATTACAAGATTTGGTAATCAAAAATATGAAATATATGAACCAATTGAAAATGTTCATGAAGACCAAATTTTAAAGCACTCTAAAATACCTGCAAATATTTCTAAAGAAATTATAATTAAATCCACTGAGTGGTCAAAAAAAATTGTAGAGGACTTAGATTATATTGGAACATTATGTGTAGAGTTTTTTATTGACAAAAATGATAATTTATATGCTAACGAAATAGCCCCCAGAGTTCATAACTCAGGACATTTGACAATTAATTCTCACAATATAAGTCAATTTGAAAATCATGTTAGAGCTGTATGTGGTTTAGAAAAAATTAAAACAAAGAAAATATATAATGCCAAAATGATAAATTTAATAGGTGATGATATTTTAATATATAGAGACAAAAAATTTTCTGAGAACGAATTCTTTTTTGACTATCTTAAAAAAGAAATAAAAAATAAAAGAAAAATGGGTCATGTAACAATCATTGAAAAATAATATCTTAAATTTGTTGAATTAATGAGGCGCTATTATTCGTTGGTTTATTGACATCCTTAGATATTTCGTGAAAAGTCAAACTTACTTTGTTACACTCTTTTAAAAAAGTTGAACCAAAATGTTCGATGTTTAAATATTTATCTATATCTTTTTCATAAAGTATTACTGGTTGTCTATGGTGAATTTCTGAAATATTTTGGCTTGCCTCCTCAGTTATCATGCAAAATTGGCCTTCATCGTAAATTGCAGCTATAAAAATTGTTTTTTTATCATTTCTGGAAAAATAATATGGAATTTTGTTATCTTTTGTTCTTTTCCACTCGTAGAAGCCATCGGCAACAACTATACATCTTTGCGTTTTTATAAGTTTTTTAAATGAAACCTTTTCATCAATTGTTTCTAATCTTGCATTTATCAAGGCTTTAAAGTCTTTCTGTTTTGCCCAGGATGGAATAATTCCCCATTTAAGATTTTCAACAGTATTGCCGTTTTTATATTTCTTGACCACAGGAAGATTTTGATATGGATGTGCATTATAATTATCACTGTCTTGAACATTAATCGCAGTTTTCACGATATTTTTTGTTTTTGTGACAGCGTTAGTAACTACGTATCTTCCACACATATATTTAATATTGGTTTAATTTGTTTTTAGATTATATGTTCTTCAAAATGATTAAATCAATAGAAAATAACTTTGATAACCCACAGGTAAATGAGCTTCTAAGAATTCATTTTATTGAATTAAGATCTGTATCGCCAGAAGGTAGTTCACATGTATTAGATGTGCAAGGTTTGAGAGTTCCCAGCATAAAATTTTGGAGTTTATGGGAGAATAATGATTTAATTGGATGCGGAGCTTTGAAAACCCTATCAGAAGAACATGGGGAATTTAAGTCAATTAGAGTTGCGGACAAATTTAGGAAAAAAAGATATGGAGAGAAAATTATCATACATTTAATAGATAAATCAAAAAAAATTGGAATTAAAAAATTAAGTGTTGAAACAGGCGCTGGAGAATTTTTTGCCCCAGCAAGAAAATTATTTAAAAATTTTGGATTCAAAAAATGCAAACCTTTTGCACATTACAAAGAGGATCCAAATTCGTGTTATTATAGTTTAAATTTATAATTTCATGAAAAAAAATTTGACCAAACCTTATATACTTTATGTTGCAGAGGTTATTTATTTGGCAATAAGTGAAATAAAAAGTAAAGAGCAAAATATAAGTAATATTGATGCTATGGAAAGATTCATGGGTTCACCATTATATGAAAAAATAAGTAGTGGTAAGTATCATGATGATTGGTTTGAAGAGTTAAAAAAAAATAATTATATTGATAATAATTCTGGAGAAAAAATTTCTACCGAAGTAATTCGGCTTTTAAATCTTCAAAAAGAAGCAATGATGAAGCAATTAATTAAATTTCCTGATTTATACTATGCAAAAAGCCATTTTCCTTTAGATATTTCTCAAAGAGCTATTAACCATCTGTGGAGAGTGTGTGAAAGTTACGAGTTGTGGTGTAATGAAACAAAGAATACTAAATTAATAAAATTAAACGTAATTGAATAATTTTATGAATCAAATTTCCAAATTTGTCGATTCCACTTTACTAGATTTAGGAAGACAATTTAAATTATCCTATTTACCACCTTTAATGATTTATCTTGCAGCTGGAATTTCAGGTTTAACAGGAATAGTGGGTACATTTTTTGTTAAAGATTATCTAAATTTATCAGCAGCCTTTCTTGCTGGGCTAGGGTTTTGGGCTGGCATCCCTTGGGCACTAAAAATGCCATTAGGTCATTTAGTAGATCTAATTTGGAACAAAAAAAATTATATGGTTTATGTAGGAGCTACACTAATTGGTTTAAGCTTATTGATAATGTATGGATTAATTATCCATACAGAATGGATGTCCACAATTCTAAAAGTAGAAACTTGGTTTGTAATAAGTGTTCTTTTAGCTCCCATTGGTTATGTGGTTCAAGATGTTGTTGCAGATGCAATGACAGTAGAAGCTGTTCCAATTGTTAATGAAGAAGGTCAAAAATTTTCACAAGATCAGATTAAAACAATGCATACTACAATGCAGACACTTGGACGATTTGCAATTATCGGTGGCACTGTTCTAGTTGCCTTAGTAAATGTAATCTTATTTAAAGGCGTAGATAGTTTAGAGCAAGCGGACAAAATAGAGCTCTATGGCTCAATTTATATTTATGCACTAGTAATACCATTTGTTTCAATTTTAGGAGTAATTTTTGCTAACTATCTTAAAAATAAAAAAAAAAATAAATTAATTGGTCAGGGTTTAGTCGGTAACGAAGATAATTACGAACATGAAAAAACAGAGATTAATTGGTGGATTTTAGGTGGTAGTTTAATTTTTGTAATTTTTACACTCAGCGTTGGTTCCTTCGGAGTTCCTTTTGCTCAAGAGATAGTTTTTTTAGGATCTATGGTAATTATTTTGTTCCTGATGAGTAAATTGATAAAAGAACTGCCTCAAAATTTAAGATCTACGATTGTCGGGACGGCTGTGATTATATTCGTATTTAGAGCAATGCCAGGTCCAGGTCCAGGACTGTCTTGGTTTGAAATAGATGAACTAAAATTTAATGAGCAGTTTTTTTCTATATTATCACTACTAGCTTCGGTCTTAACATTGTTTGGAATTATTTTGCTTAGACCTTTTATGTCAAATAATTCTATAGCAAAAATCATTGTAGTTTTGTCAATCGCTGGTGCAATATTATTTCTGCCAAGTGTAGGAATGTATTACGGATTTCATAATTGGACCTCATCAATAACAAATGGAATTGTTGATGCTAAATTTATTGCACTAATTAATACAGCATTAGAGTCGCCTTTAGGTCAGGTCTCAATGATACCTTTACTAGCATGGATTGCTAAAAATGCACCTTCGCACCTAAAAGCTACTTTTTTTGCAGTTTTTGCGTCTTTTACAAATTTAGCATTATCAGCAAGTGCTTTAGGAACAAAATACTTAAATGAAATTTATACAATTACTCGTGAAGTCAAAGATAAAGTGACTAATGCAATATTGACTACTGCTGACTACTCTGAATTGGGAATATTATTAATAACTGTAACATTACTGACTTTAATTTTACCAATTTTATTCGTATTTATTATTCAAAAAACAAGATTTAAAACTTTTGAATAGTTTCTAGATACATTTATAGCCATATTCTAGTGAAGCATCAGTTATTGAGTGGTACATAGATTCTCCAAAACTACGAAGTGAAAAAATTCTAGCTTTTTCAGGATCATCTTCAACCATATCAACTAAAAAAGATATTCCGTTATATGATGAGTTGATGCACATATTTTTACTAAATATATTGAAATTAAACGGACAACCTTTTTTTAAAACCTCTTTAACATTAGGCCCTTCTATTTCTATAATTGCTTTTGAGTGTGAGAGATCTGTGATAGCAAAGTCGCTATCATTAAAATTTTTTAAAATTTCACTAAAAAGTTCTTTTTTTTTAGAAACAACAAGCCAATTGTTTGGTGAATTCCACAATATTCTTAAATTTTCATTTGCAACAACTTTTTGTGCTTCATTTACAAATTGCAAATTATTAAGATTTATATCATTTATTTTAATTGAAGAATTTTTGTACTGAACTATTTGAACAATTAATAAATTTTTTAACTCAGAAATTTTCAATAATTCATTTTCAGTTTTATTTTCAAAATTTCCATAAGAGCCCTCTGAATGAATGTTTTGCAAAGGTGATATTATCGTCATGATCTAACTCTCTTTCCTTCAGGATCTACATAATGAGAAGAGACAATCTCTACAGGTATCGTTTTATTTTTTAAAGGTGACATAGCAAAGAGTTTTTGTCCTATCATATTTTTACCATCTTTAATTATTGCTAAAGAAAATGGGTTATCATATTCAACACTCCAACATGAGGCCGAAACATGACCTAATTTTGGGTTAGGTAATTTTGCTTTTGGATCTTTTACTATGTAAGATCCCTCAGGTATACTTGTAGTTTTATCAATTGGAACTACGCCAACTAATTTTTCTCTATCCGTAGATGTAAAGGCAGATCTGTTTAAAGATCTTTTGCCTATAAAATCTTTTTTCTTACTAACTAGCCCTTCTAAAGATGCATCGTAAGGGATTGTTCTTCCATCTAATTCAGAGCCCGCAACATGGCCCATTTCTATTCTTAGAGTTGATAAAGCTTCAGTTCCATATGGTTGTATTTGAAATTCTTTTCCAACTTCCATGATTTTTTCCCACATGAAATATCCGCTATCAGATTCAACGTTAATCTCATATGCTAACTCACCAGAAAACGAAATTCTGTAAATTTTTGCAGGAACTCCAAATAAATCAGCCTCTTTATAACCCATAAATGGCAAACCTTCGTTTGAAACATCTAAATTAGGGAATAATTTCATTAATAATTTTCTAGAATTAGGTCCTGCGATTGCTGCACCCGCCCATTGCTCTGTGGTTGATACAACGTTTACATTTAATTCTGGCCACACTAGTTGTAAATAGTATTCTAAATGAGATAGAACATTTGCTGCTTGAGCTGTTGTAGTTGTCATATGATAATGATTTTCTGAAATCCTTGTTGTTGTTCCATCATCCATTACAATTCCATCTTCTCTTAACATTACACCGTATCTTGCTTTACCTACTGGAAGTTTAAGCCAAGCGTTAGTATAAACTCTATTTAAAAATTCTGCTGCATCTGGTCCTTTAACATCTATTTTACCTAATGTTGTAACATCACATACGCCTACATTTTGTCTTACATTCTTTGCCTCTCTTTTTGATGCTTCAAATAACCCTTCATTACCTTGCTTGTAATATCTTGGTCTTAACCAAACCCCTGCATCAACAAAAACTGCATTATTTTTTTCATGCCATGAGTGCATAGGTGATTTCCTTGTTGGTTTAGAATGCTTACCAACTTCTCTTCCTACAATTGCTCCAATTGAAACTGGAGTATAAGGAGGTCTAAAAGTCGTATGTCCTACTTGTGGAACAACTTTATTCTCAATATCAGAAACTAATTGTAATCCATTTAAATTACTCGTTTTTCCTTGGTCGGTAGCCATACCAAGCGTTGTATATCTTTTTACATGCTCGATAGATCTGAAACCTTCTCTTAGAGCTAGCTCAATATCAGAAACCGCTACGTCATTTTGAAAATCTAAAAACCTTTTATAAGATTTACCTTTTGGTAAAGGAACACACCAAAATTTATCATGATCTGTTGATTTTTTTTCTACTACTGTTGGTACTGAAACTTTATTATTTTTTTCAGTTATTTTATTTGAAACATCAAAACCTTTATCAAAAGCATCTTTAATTGTTTCCTCTAATGTAAATATTCCATTTGCTGACCCAATTGTATTTTCTTGTTGTTTAGATTTATCTGGTACAAATGCATCAATTTTTTCGTTAAATTTAGATTTGTTTCCTGACTGTGAAGCTAAATGAATAGATGGTGTCCAAAAACCTGATACACAAATACAATCACATTCTATATTTTCTATGTTAAATAATTCTTTTTTATCGTCAGATATTTTAGCAATATCTGCTGATTTAACTTTTTTATAGCCTTTTGCAGCAACAACGACATGTGAGAATTTAATTTCAATATTTAAATTTTTTGCCTCAGTTATAATATCTGAAGAAGGATTACTTCTTGTATCCAATATGATTGGATTTACTCCGTTTTTTTTAAATTCAATTGCAGTTTCATAACCACTATCATTGTTTGTGAAAATTAAAGGTTTTTTTCCAACTAATACGCCATAAACTTTCATATACTCTTTGGCAGCTGACGATAACATAACGCCAGGAGTATCATTGTTTCCAAAAACTAAAGGTCTTTCAATTGAACCTGACGAAATCAATACTTCATTTGCTCTTATGTACCACAAACGTTGTTTAGGGAGATATTTTTGAGTTTTTGGCAAGTGATCACTAATACGCTCTGACATTACTAACATATTGTGATCATAGTAACCAAAAACTTGCGATCTATTTTTTACTGTAACATTAGGCATGGACTTTAGTTCTGCTATAATTTTTTCTGTCCACTCAACACCTGTTTGGTTTCCTATATTTACATCACTTGTTAATAAGCTACCTCCAAATCTTGGTTTATCCTCAGCCAATATTACTCGGGCTCCATTCTTTGCAGCGGCATAAGCACTTGCTAAACCTGAAGGTCCAGATCCCGTTATTAATAAATCACAATACTCATATTTATGTTCATATCTCTCTTTATCATGTTTGATTGAAGCTTCTCCAAATCCAGCTGCCATTCGAATAAAAGGTTCATATATTTTATACCAAAAGCTAGGAGGCCACATAAATGTTTTGTAATAAAAACCAGCTGGAAAAAACATTTTTAAAAAATTATTTATCGCTCCAATATCAAAATTTACACTAGGCCAACAATTAACACTCTTAACCTCTAGTCCTTCAAAAATTTCTTGTTCTGTTGCTCTTATATTTGGATCTCTCTCGTTATTTCTGTCTAACTGCAGAATTGCATAGGGCTCATCAACACCAACTCCAAAAAAACCCCTAGGCCTATGATATTTAAAACTTCTACCTACTAAATGAACTCCATTCGCTATTAAGGCAGATGCGATAGTATCTCCCTCGAAACCAAAATATTTTTTGCCATTAAACTTAAACGAGATTTTTTTTTCTCTATTGACCATTCCAACATTATCTAATCTAAAATCCTGGGGCATTATTCTATTGCTTCGTTTGCTTTATAAGTTTTAAAAATTTCGTGAGTTGATGTATCTCTCTCAACTTTAATCCATTGTCTACATCCAGAAATATGATGCCATAATTCTAAATGTTTTCCTCTTGGACTTTTTCTTAAGTATACAAAATTATCCCATTCTTGATCGCTTATTTCTTTATTTAGTTCAGGACGCTTTACTGTTGCATCTCCGCCATAAGCAAATTCATTCTGAGATCTAAGTCCACAATGTGGACAGTTGATATATAACATTTATGATATCCAGGTTTTAGTTCCTAGGCCTTTTTCATCAATTAAATTTCCAGTGCTAAATCTGTTTAGGCTATAACCAGCATTTAAATCATGAACTCTATCTTGAGCAATTGTATGTGCAAAAGTCCACCCGGAAGCTGGAGTTGCCTTAAATCCACCATAGCACCAACCACAATTTAAATATAATCCATTAATGTGCGTTTTATCAATAATTGGCGATCCATCCATGGACATATCCATTATTCCACCCCAAGTTCTTAACATTTTTAATTTGCTAAGAAATGGAAACATCGCAATCCCTTCTGTTAAAACATGTTGAAGAGTTGGTAGGTTTCCTCTTTGAGAATAACTATTATATCCATCTAAGTCTCCACCCATAACCATTTCCCCTTTATCTGATTGGCTACAGTAAAAATGTCCTGCACCAAATGTAACAACATGATCAAGCAAAGGTTTAATAGGCTCTGAAACACATGCCTGAAGCAAATGAGTTTCAATTGGTAAAGTCATATTTAACATTTCTGCCAAAATATTTGTACTTCCTGCAACACATAAACCAACTTTCTTTGCTTTAATATCTCCTTTAGAAGTTCTTACTCCAAGAATTTTTCCATTTGAGACATCAAATCCCGTAACTTCGCAGTTTTGAATTATGTCAACACCCATAGAGTCTGCTTGTCTTGCATAACCCCAGGCAACAGCATCGTGTCTTGCTGTTCCAGCACTTGGTTGCATCAAACCTCCAAAAATTGGAAACCTTACATTGTCAGAAAAGTCTGCCATTGGAATTAACTTTTGAACTTCTTCTCTATTTAACAAAACCGCATCAATGCCGTTCAAACGCATTGAATTTCCCCTTCTTGAATAGGCATTCATTTGTGCATCTGAGTGGGCAAGATTAATTATTCCTCTTGGGGAAAACATTACATTGTAATTTAAATCTTGGCTCATCTTTCTCCAAAGATCCATACCAAATTCACTAAACAAACCATTCTCATCATGCATGTAATTAGACCTAATAATTGTAGTATTCCTTCCAACGTTTCCTCCACCTATCCAACCTTTTTCAATGATAGCAACATTTGTAATGTTGTGTTCTTTTGCTAAGTAATATGCGGTTGCTAATCCATGGCCTCCCCCGCCAATGATAATTACATCGTATTCTTTTTTAGGAGTTGGATCTTTCCATGCAACTTCCCAATTTTGATGATCTGAGAATGCATTTTTTATTAGACTAAAAACTGAGTATTTTTGCATTTTATAATTTTATCTAAATAAACTTAAATTTTTTCTTATTTTTTATATATATATTTTTTAGATGTTTAAAATCCTATTAAAAAAGTATAGAAATTTTGCACATTAATTTATTATAGGTTTTAAACCAAATGTCAAAAACAGATATCCAAATTGCAAGAGAAGCAAATATGAAACCAATTCAAGAGATTTTGGATGGGGTTGGTGTTCCAGATAATGCTGAGGCATATAGTCCAATAAGTAGATACATAGCTAAGATTAAACTGGAATATCTTGAAAAATTTAAAAATAAAAAAGACGGGAAATTAATATTAGTTACAGCAATTACTCCTACTCCAGCTGGAGAAGGAAAAACAACCACTTCAGTGGGATTGTCTGATGGATTAAATAAAATAGGTAAAAAATCTATTGTTTGTTTAAGAGAGCCGAGCTTAGGTCCTTCATTTGGAATGAAGGGTGGCGCAGCTGGTGGTGGTTATGCACAAGTTGTTCCTATGGAACAAATAAATCTTCATTTCACAGGTGACTTTCACGCAATCACTTCTGCTCACAATCTATTATCTGCTTTAATAGATAACCATATTTATTGGGGTAATAAATTAAATATAGATGTGAGAAGAATAGTTTGGAAAAGAGTGCTTGATATGAATGATCGAGCATTAAGATCAATCAATATTAATCTTGGTGGGGTTGCAAATGGTTTCCCAAGAGAAGATGGTTTTGATATTACAGTTGCATCCGAAATCATGGCGATCTTTTGTTTATCTAATGATCTACATGATCTTGAAAATAGAATTGGAAATATAACTGTTGCTTACACAAGAGATAAAAAACCAATTTATGCAAAAGATTTAAATGCACATGGTCCAATGACAGTTTTGTTAAAAGACGCAATTAGACCAAATGTAACTCAAACTTTGGAAAATAATCCCGCAATAATCCATGGAGGTCCCTTCGCTAATATTGCGCATGGTTGTAATTCTGTATTAGCAACTAAAACTGCATTAAAACTATCAGACTATGTTGTTACTGAAGCAGGATTTGGTGCCGATCTAGGTGCTGAAAAATTCTTAGATATAAAATGTAGAAAATCAGGATTAAAACCAAGTTGTGTGGTGATTGTAGCAACTATTAGAGCATTAAAAATGCACGGTGGTGTTAACAAAGATGAGCTCAAAAATGAAAATATAGATGCTGTAAAAAAAGGATTGGTGAATTTAGATAGACATATTGAAAATATTCAAAAATTTGGCTTGCCTGTTACTGTAGCTATTAATCACTTTGTTTTGGATACAGACAAAGAGGTCGATGAAGTTATAAAATTTTGTCAACAAAAAGGTGTAACAGCATCAATATCAAAACATTGGGAAAAAGGTGGAGAAGGAGCAGTAGATTTAGCAAACAATGTTGCTGAAATATGTGAAAAAGAAAGTGACTTCAAATTTTTATACGATGATAAAATATCATTGTTTAAAAAAATTGAGACGATTGCTAAGGAATTATATAGAGCAAGTGAAGTTGTAGCGGACACCAAAATAAGAGAACAATTAAAAAATTTTGAAGAGACAGGTTACCAATCCTTGCCAATTTGTATTGCAAAGACACAATATAGTTTTTCTACAGACCCTAATTTAAAAGGTGCACCATCCGGACATGTGCTACCAATAAGAGAAGTAAGGTTATCATCAGGAGCAGAATTTATCGTAGTTGTTTGCGGTGCAATAATGACTATGCCTGGGTTACCAAAAGTGCCAGCTGCAGATAAAATAAAAATTAATGATAAAGGTGAAACAGAAGGTTTATTTTAAAAGATAATTTAACCAATTTTCAAGTTCTCGCATTCTAAGATTTTTATTTGATTTTTTATTTTCCTCTGCAATCATAGCTACATGATTGTTTATCTCCTCCTCATCAACAAAAGCTTTATTATTTAACAGACGATCTTTTCTAAAATGAATAAGACTTATCATTTTATCATAAGTAATTTCTGGGTGGTATTGAATTCCCCAAATATCACTTACTCCAGATTTGAAATTGACCCCCATAACTTTATTTATAGGATTTGAAGCCAACAAGATTGAATTTTTAGGTAATTTTACAACTTCATCAAAATTGAATGCTGGAGTGTTAAAAGTTTCATTTTTCTTTTTATAAATTGGATGTTGCAATCCATTACTATTGATCTCAATATCATGAGCTATTCCTCTATGAGATCCAGTCATGCATCTTTTTACTTGTCCGCCAGCAACTGTAGCGGCTACCTGAAGACCCCAACAAATTGCTAGTATTTTTTTTATTTTATTTTGACATGATCTCATAAATTCTATTTGTCTTCTTATTTCTATTGTATCATTATATATATTTAAACTACTTCCTCCCCAGATCATTCCATCAAATTTTTCTAAACCTTTTGCAACTTCTGAAATATTTTTATCAGATGAAGGATTAACTACATCAATTTCTAAATCATTTGTGAAATAACTAATACTATCTTTTAGACTTTCAGTGTGAGTTTTTATTCCACCTTCAGTAAAACTTTGATTTTCCTCTTTAAGATTACCTTCAACTATTAATATCTTTTTCATTTAAACAATTCTCCAGAGATGCTATTTTTGTAAATTATTTTCATATCAGAAATTGTCAATGTTTTGGGGTTTGATGCAGTTGACGGGTCATTCAAAGCCATTTCAGAGAGTTCATCTATATCGAGCTTATTTATATCAATCACATCTGATAATTTATGAGGTATTTCTAATTCTTTTCTTAAATCTAGTATCCATTCTAAGAAAGAATTAAAACTTTTCGATAAATTAAGATAATCACAAATAGAAATAATTCTCTCTTCTATAGTTTCTCTATTGAAAGTTAATACATATGGCATGAATATTGCGTTAGATAATCCATGATGAATATTGAACTTAGCATTTAATGGATGACTTAATGAATGAATGGCACCAAGACCTTTCTGAAAAGCGGTTGAACCCATACTGGCAGCAGCTAACAAATCAGATCTTGCATCAAGGTCATTACCATTATGTACTGCATTTAATAAAGATTTCTTTATTAGTTTTATTCCTTCAATTGCAATTCCATCAGCCATAGGATGAAAGCCTGGCGCACAAAACGCCTCTAAATTATGTGCTAATGCATCCATGCCTGTTGCTCCTGTTAATCGTGGAGAAAGATCTTTTGTTAAAATTGGGTCTAAAATAACTATTGATGGTAAAAATTTTGGATGGAAAATTATTTTTTTAACTCCAGTTTCTTTATTTATTATCGCAGAAGCTCTCCCTGTTTCTGAACCAGTTCCTGCTGTGGTTGGGATAGCAATTATAGGGGGTATATTTTCATTATTTGCTCTTTTCCAATAATCTCCAATATCCTCAAAGTCCCATATAGGTCTTGTTTGTGCAGACATAAATGCAATTGCTTTTCCCACATCAAGTCCGCTTCCGCCTCCAAAAGCAATTACCCCATCGCAATTATTTTTCTTAAATTCTTTAACACCTTCTTCAACATTCTCACCAAAAGGATTTCCTGAAAAATCAGAGAACACTACTATATTATCAATTTTATTTTTAATTTTTGAAATTACTTCTTTAACCATTGGTAAGTTTATCAAATCCTTATCGGTCACAAATAAAGGATTTTGAATTTTTAAATTTGAACAGGCCAAATAAAGATCTTTTATTCTATCTTTGCCAACCCAGATAGTAGTAGGATAATTCCAATTATAATTACTCATATTTATTCTCTAAAATTAAATCTAAAAATAAGGATGCAGTCCATGAAAAGTTGGTTGCGCCAAATCCTTTTCCGGTTTTGCAACTAAAATATTCATTAAAACCTTTTTGTTTTACAAGATCGATTGTTTTCTTTTTGATTTGGTTTGCAAATCTATTATCTTTATTTTTTAATCCTTGATAGATAATCCAATTACAGTTTATCCACACTGGTCCTCGCCAATATCTTTTTTCTTCAAATTTTCGATGATTTGATTTTATACTTGAAAAAAAATATTTTTCTTTATTGCTATGTTTTTTTAAATTTTTGATAATTTTATTGTTTAATTTTTTATCTCTTAAATCAGCAAATAAAATAAAATAATGTGTGATAGATGGGATTGTTATTTTTCTTTTATTTTTTAAATCAAGATTAAAAAAACTATTATTCTTTTTATTATACAGTTTAACAATTTTTTTCTCAGACCTTGAAATATACGATTCTATTTCATTACTTTTCAAATCAAACATTTTTAATAGTTTAACAAGATCTTTATTTGCCCTCAAAAATATCGAATTAAATCCGACATCAACAACATTAAATAATGAAGCTTTGAAAAGTTTGTTTGGATTATAATTATTTTTTCTTAAGTGATTTTTAATTGTTACATATCTATCATAATCTATGTCTAAGGGTCTGTATTCAGGGTTAACCACTTTGTTGTCGCCCCTTTTGTATTTTAAATTCTTTGGAATTTTTACTTTACTCATCGGATCATCCCATAGAGGTGAATTGTCATACCCACTCTCCCATGGATGTAAAATTGAGACTAATCCTGAGTTATTTGGGTCTCTAAATTTAATGAACCATTTGTGATATTTTAAAACACCTTTAATAATTTTTTTAAATTCAGCTTTTTCTTTTTTAATTTTATTTTTATCTAAAATTAACTTTATTATTATTGCCAAAATAGGAGGTTGGGTAATTCCAGATGAATGAATTTTATTTCCACAGGCCCAAACAGAATGGTTTGGATAATAATTAGTATTTAAATCATGAAACAAAATATGTGGTATCATTCCATCTTTCCATTGACCTCTAATAAGTGTATTTAATTCATCTAAAGCATATTTAATTTTAAAATGTGAATAACCTAAAGCTATAAATCCAGAGTCCCAATTCCATTGAGCAGGGTATAATTTATTATTGGTTGGTAAAGTGTATCCCTTTTTTTTATTACCTAATAACACTTTTTTAGCTGAATTAATAAATTTTTTCATTAACCCTTTACACTTCCAGCAGTTAATCCACTTACTAGATATTTTTCAAAATAAACAAAAATAAATAAAACTGGAATAGTGACTACAACTGATCCTGCCATTAAATATTGTCTAGGGGTTTCTGCATCACCACTCAAGTATTGTATCGCTCTTGATAAAGTAAATGAATTTGGATTATCTAGAAACATTAAAGAAAACAAGAATTCATTCCATGCAATCATAAATACATAAAGAGCAACTGAAGAAATGGCAGGAATACTTAGTGGTAAAATAATTTTTATAATAATTCCAAACCAGTTTAATTTATCCATAATAGCAGCTTCTTCTAATTCCTTAGGGATACTTTTGAAATATCCTTGAAGCATATATATCGCAACTGGCAAAGTAGTTGCTGTATATACTATTAAAAGCCCACCTACATTATTTCTTAACCCTAGCTGACTAAATACGGTATACAAAGGAATTACTAAAACTATAGCAGGAAACATATAAATAATTAATATTGAAGTAGACAAAAAGTTTTTTCCAAAAAAATTTAGTCTTGCAACAGCATATGCTGCTGGAATAGCAAAAATTAAAGTAACTATAACTGTTCCAACTGATACAAATGTACTGATAAGTATATATCTCCCAAATTTGTAAGTATCAAATATGACAAAGTAAGATTTAAATAGTTCTTTAATATCCTGTGCAAAATTAATACTAAAATCCAAAGGATTTATAAGCAGTGCAGCTTGTGTTTTAAAGCTAGTAACTATCATCATGTAAAATGGAAATAAAATTACAAAAGAAAATAATACAATTCCAAAAAGAGTTAAAAATTCAAATACAACTGTTTGAGATGAATGATCGAGGTCTAAATTTTTTTGATTATATTTATCAATTTTAAAAGAGTAAAAGATTAAAATCCCGAATATGCCAATATTGTACCAAATAGGCATTAATTGGACTAAATATCCATCAACAAAAGTAAATAAAATTGCAAATATTATTGACTTTATAGCTTTATTAAATTTGTCTCCAACAATCAGATTTATTAGAGATATTCCAATTCCTAGAGTTAGGATAATTGCGAAATTAAAATTTTCCAGATCTATTCCTTGTAATGTTGATAAAACTTTCCAAATAGAAACTAGAGAAAATAAAAAAATAGATGATATTAAACAATATAATATTAGACTTTTAATTTTCATCAGCTCGTCTTCCTAATAGTCTAAAATAAATAAACATAAATATTAAAAGAAGCAAAACTATAACTATTGATACAGCAGATCCCATTCCAATATCAGATATTGTGAAACCTTGCTCATAAACATTAATTGGCAATGTTCTAGTACCTGACGCTCCTCCAGTAAGTAAGAAAATATCTTCAAATTTATTAAAATTCCAAATAAATCTAATCATAAACAAAATTGATATTACTGCGATAATCTGAGGCAGTGTTATGCTAATAAATTTTTGAAGCGGTCCAGCTCCATCGACATCTGCTGCCTCATACAATTCTTTTGGAACAGCCTGTAGTCGAGCAAGTATAAATAAAAAAGCTAATGGAAAATATCGCCAAATTTCAAAAATAATGACAGTTGTTAAAGCAAGTCTAAGCTTTAAATCAAAACCAAAAAAATTAATAGTTAAATATTTTTGACCTAATAAATTTAGAGGTTCCTGAATAACTTGAAAATTTAACAATAGATTGTTTAATGTTCCACTGTAAGGATCCAATAATAGTTCCCACGTATAAGCTAATGCTACTACAGGTCCTACATATGGAAAAAGAAGAATACTTCTCATAAATGTTCTTCCAAAAAATTTTTGGTTTACGAGCTGAGCTGCTAAAATTCCAAATACTATTGATCCTACTGTACCAAAAAAAGTATAATAAAAAGTTGTAGACAGTAAATCAAAAAATTCATTTTGAAAAAAAACTTTTTTAAAATTTTTTAATGTAAAATTTGTATTTAAAAGAATATTATCTGATTTACCTGATAATTTTGGTTTGATTGATTTAATTTCCTTTTTATCAATTTTCGTCCCTGACTTGTTGACAAGTATTATTTGAAAATTCTCTTTATACTTAGCTTTCCAATCTCCAAAATTACAATTTATTATTAATGATTTTAGTTTACATCTTTGATCCAAATTTAATGGTTCTGTATTTTTTGGGATCTTATCTTGAAACATAACATCCCTAATATCTAATATTAATGAGCTATTTCTTAACTTATAAATTATTTTAATTTTATCAGGACTTTCTTTTACAGATTTAACTATTTTTTTTGCTCTTGGTTCAGGTATTCTTATATCTTTTAAACCTACTTCCTTAAAACTGATCCAGACATTAGCAAATATAGGGAACAATATAATTGAGAAAACCAGAAAAACTGCGGGTAATAATAAAATATAAGCAGTTCTTTTTTCTATTTTTGAAAGTGTATCGCTCATTATAAAAGCGGATAATACACATTATCCGCTTTTATTAAAATTTATTTTATAATCTAGAATTGAGCCAGTTTTTGATTGATCATGTCTACTGCTTGATCAATATCAATCTGCCCGTCAACGTATAATCTAGTTATTCTATTTATAAACTTATTATTTATAATTTTAGAAGCTCTAGCGAGTTCACCTTCTTTAACACCCCATCTAGTAGCTTTGTCTAAACCAGCTACAATGTTATTAATAACATCCTCGGAGTATAAATCTGATAAAGGTGCTTTTCTATCAACTCCTACAGGTAATTTACTCCATGCTTTTGTAAATGCATCAGGATCACTTGCATTTCCTCTTCTCACAGGGAATTTACCTTCTGGTGCAATTGATAAAGTTTTTGTGTAACCCTCATCCATTGAATATTTAATGAATGCACTTGCTTCTTCAGTATCTGCATCAGCTGTTATACCAAAATATCTTATATCAGCCCAAGCAGCTCCTTTATTATTATTAGGTCCTTTGAATTTAGTAATAAAACCTGTTTTCGAAGCTAGTTCGCTAGAAGTTGGGTCGTCATTTATTGTTGGAGGAGCTGAGTCTCTTAAGCCTGCAAGTTCATCCATTATAAATGGTGACCAGATTATCATTGGAGTTTTTCCAGCAAAGTACAATTCTCTAGATTGTTTCCAATATAACTCTCCTGGAGGGCTTGCATTTGCAATAACTTTGTAAAACTCTAAAGCTGCCTTTAACTTTTTACCTTGTTTTTTTATTCCACCTTTTTTAACAACGTTAACTCCATTTGCTAAAAGAACATGCTCTAAAACCTGGCTCATAAAATTTTCATCAGTTTTAGTAGCTGCAACAAATCCAAACATTCCATCGCCAGAAAGCGCTTCTACTGCTTTAGTTATATTTTCATAACTTGTTGGTGGTTCAAGACCTGCTTTTTCAAATAAATCTTTTCTGTACACAACCATTTGTGTCCAACCATCAACTGGTACAGCTGCTATTTTAGATCCACTTTTAGCCATGTTTAATGCGCCTGGTGCAAAAGTTTTTTTGCCAAGTTCTTTAACAACTGCATTATTAGCATCTACATCTAATATTCCAGCTTCAGCCCAAGGTAAAACATATTGTAAAGTGTGGTATATCACATCCGGAAGATCACCAGCTGCAGCTGCAGCTGTTGCTCTTGTTCCTAAATCTTTTTCTTCTACAGGAATAACTTCAACCTTAATGCCAGTTTTAGCCTCAAAATCCTTGGCCATAGCTTCTTGTTTTGCCATTCTAGCTGGTTGAACTTCTGTAGTCCAAAAAGTGATGTCTGCAAAACTAATATTTGTTACAAAAAATATTAGAGTGCAAACAGTTATTATTATTTTTTTAATCATTGATTTCCCCTCTTTTCGTTGATTAACAAAAGAAATGTATCAGCGAGGCAAATGAAAGACAATAGGTATAAAGTGTCTTTATAACTCAAAAAGTCAACAAATATAATATTTTTTAAGTTAAGAATTTTTTATTTTTTAGAATTGATCTAATCATTTGAAACATTAAAGGAATTTTTTTTGAATTAAATTTTTTTAAAATAAAAGGTGCAATTTCTCTTACAAGTTGTTCGCCTTCTACAGTATCATTTGCCATAAACTTTTTTTTAGCTCTTTGAAAAGTAAAACCTTGTCCCAAGTAGTTGCCCATTTTACTATTTCTTCCACCCGCAGCACTTACATACAAGTCTCCTATACCTGCTAAACTTAAAACCGTATCTTCTTTTCCTTTTAAACGTTTAGTTATGTATTTCATTTCTAACAATGATTTTTGAAACAAACTTGAAGATTTATTTAAACTTAAACCAGAGCCTATTATCATAGAATAAATATTTTTTATTGCAGAACATATTTCAACACCAATCACATCTTTAGAATGTTCGATCAAATAATATTTTGTAGAAATCATTTTACCTAACAATTTTGCAATCTTAATATTTTTGTTAGCGATGATCACACTAGTTTTGCATTTTCTAGCTAATTCTTTAGCTAAACATGGTCCTTTCAAAACTGATAAGTTTAATTTAGGAGAACTTTTTAAAAAGGTTTGTGAAATAGTTAAAATCTTTTTATTTAGCTTTTCATATTTAAGACCTTTTGTAAGTACTAAAATTGGAGATTTTACTTTAAATTTTTTTAATTCATTCGCAATAAAATTGATACCTGTTAGGCTTAATGCTATAACTATAAGATCATATTTTTCATAAAATAATTTATTAGAATATTTTTTAAATTTAAGTTTTTTCGGAAGATTAATTTTTAAAGCTGAATGAAATTTATTTTTTGATGATAAATTTTTAATAAATCTTTGACTGTATGGTTCTGTTATAAATACTTTGTGATTATTATCTATACATGGAATAGAGAAGGCTGAGCCCATGGCTCCACCTCCAATAATTAGAATTTTTTTCATAAATAAATTAACTAAATTTAACTATTTATTATTAACAAGTAATTTTAAAGAAAAAATAGTTTTATTTTTTTGATTTTATTAATAAAATAACTTTTAAAATTATACAGTTTATATGAACAAAATAGCGATAATTGGTGCGGGACCGTGTGGTCTGTCAATGTTAAGGGCTTTCGAACATGCTGAGAAAAAAGGAGAAAAAGTTCCAGAAATTGTATGTTTTGAAAAACAGGATGATTGGGGAGGATTATGGAACTACAGTTGGAGAACTGGTTCTGATCAATATGGTGACCCTGTTCCCAATAGTATGTATAGATATTTATGGTCAAATGGACCAAAAGAATGTTTAGAGTTTGCAGATTATTCATTTGATGAACATTTTGGTAAAGCTATTCCGTCATTTCCACCAAGAGAAGTATTATACAACTATATAATTGGGAGAGTGAGCAAAGGAAACATTAAAAGCAAAATAAAATTTAGCACGAGTGTAAAGAGTGTAAATTATAATTCAGATAATTTTGAAGTAAGCTATCAAGATAAAACTAACAATAAAATATTACACGACAAGTTTGATTATGTTGTTGTTTCAACAGGACATTTTTCGGTTCCATTTATACCTGAATACAAGGGCATGAGTTCTTTTCCAGGAAGAATAATGCATTCTCATGATTTTAGAGATGCTGAAGAATTCAGAGGTAAAAATGTTATAGTTCTTGGAAGTAGTTATTCAGCTGAAGATGTTGCACTACAATGTAATAAATACGGAGCTAAAAGCGTAACAATTGGTTATAGACACAATCCAATGGGTTTTAAATGGCCTTCAGGTATGAAAGAAGTTTATTATCTAGATAGATTAGAGGGTAGCAAAGCAATTTTCAAAGATGGAACAGAACAAGAAGCGGACGTAATTATATTATGTACAGGATATCTGCATCATTTTCCTTTTTTAGATGAACAACTAAGTTTAAAAACTCATAATAGATTATATCCACCAAAATTATATAAAGGAGTTGTGTGGCAAGATAATCATAAGCTAATGTACCTAGGTATGCAGGATCAATTTCATACTTTTAATATGTTTGATTGCCAGGCATGGTTTGCAAGAGATGTGATAATGAATAAAATTAAAATTCCAAATGATAGTGAAATAGAAAAAGATATTTCTAAATGGGTTTCTATGGAAGAAAAATTAGAAAACCCAGATCAAATGATAGATTTTCAAACTGAATATACTAAAGAACTTCACGAAATGTCAGATTATCCAAAAATTGATTTTGAATTAATAAGAAAACATTTTAAGGATTGGGAACATCATAAAATGGATGATATTTCTACTTACAGAAATAAATCTTTTTCATCACCTGTAACTGGATCCATTGCCCCAATTCACCATACCCCTTGGGCATCTGCGATGGATGATTCCATGGATACATTTTTAAAATAATAAATTTTCTATAATAATGTTTTTTTGACGGATAACTTCCACCCATTCAACAATTTGTTTCTAACAATATTGCTTAATTTAGGTTTAAAAATTTTATCTTTTTTCCATGTTCTCTTTATTTGATCTAATGATTTAAATACACCAATTTGGTATCCAGCAAATAATGCAACCCCAAGAGCTGTGGTCTCCAATACTTTGGGCCTTTCTGTTTTAACATTGATAATATTTGCTAAAAATTGGGAAAACCAATTATTTTTAACCATTCCACCATCAATTTTAATTTTATTAGGCTTCAAGCCATCTTTCTTCATTGCATTAAAAAGATCATAGCTTTGATATGCCACAGACTCTATTACTGCTCTTACTAAAGTTTTCCAATCACTGTCTCTAGTTAATCCTGTTATAACCCCTCTTGTATCAGGTCTCCAATATGGGGCTCCCATTCCACTAAAAGCTGGCACAACATAGACTCCTTCATTATTTTTTTTTGATTTAGCAATTTGTTCAGTATCATAAGCATTGTTTATTAGCTTTAACTTATCTCTTAACCATTGAACACCTGCCCCAGCAATAAAAATAGAGCCTTCTAGAGCAAAGGTGTTTTTTCCATTTAACCTGTAACAAATTGTAGTTAATAATTTATTTTTTGAAAAAATCTTTTTTGATCCTGTATTCATTATTGCAAAAGCTCCAGTTCCATAAGTACTTTTTATTGAGCCTTTTTCAAAACAAGATTGGCCAACAGCTGCAGCTTGTTGATCGCCCAAAACTGCAGATATAGGAATTTCATATCCAACTATTTTTTTATTTGTTACTCCAAAATTATCTGCTGAATTTTTTACATCTGGTAGAATACTTTTTGGGACATTCAGTTTTTTTAATATTTCATTGTCCCAAGTATTGTTATTAATATTAAATAACATTGTCCTACTTGCGTTTGTTGCATCTGTTAAATGATGTTTTCCGTTAGTTAGTTTCCAAATTAAATATGTATCTACTGTTCCAAACAATAAATTGTTAGATTTTAAAAGTTTTTTTGAAATTTTAACATTTTTTAAGATCCATTTAATTTTTGTAGCTGAAAAATATGGATCTATAAATAATCCAGTTTTTTTTCTAAAAGTAGTTTCATATTTTTTTTTCTTTAGTTTTTCACAATATTTTTGTGTCCTTCTATCTTGCCAAACAATTGCATTATAAATTGCTTTGCCAGTTTTTTTATTCCAAAGGATAGTAGTTTCTCTTTGATTTGTAATTCCAATACTTAATATTTTACCTTTTAAAGTTGAAGCTTTTTTAATTACTTCTTTTAAAGCTTTAATAGTTGAAGACCAAATTTCATTTGGATTATGCTCAACCCATCCATTTTTTGGAAAATATTGAGTAAACTCGAATTGAGATGTTAATTTTATATTACCTTGTAAATCAAATAAAATTGCTCTTGAAGATGTTGTGCCTTGATCAATAGCGACAAGAAACTTTTTCACAAGTTTAATCTATACCCAAATGTTTTTTTCTTTTATCAACCCAAGTTCTTATTAAATTGTCAAAAATTAAACCTATGAATGCAACACATATTCCTAGTGTTAATCCAATTCCTGCACCTTTTTTGTCTGACAAAGCTTTTAAAATATATTGTCCTAAATCTTCCGTACCAATAAATGCCCCTATAATCACCATAAATAGAGCAAAAACTATAGTTTGATTAAGTCCCAACATCATATGTGGAAATGCTAAAGGAAACTCTATCTTAAATAATCTTTGAAATTTTGTTACCCCTGACATTGTTGCAGCATCATGTAAGCCGGACGGGACACTTCTAAGTCCTTCTATTGTATATCTCGTTGCAGGTATAGTTGCATAAACTATTACTGCAATTAGAACAGATGTATCAGTTATACCGAACAGCATCATTACAGGAATTAAATATACAAATGATGGAAAGGTTTGGAAAATATCGCAAACGTTTAACATAAATTTTGTAGAGTGTTTATTTTGAAAACATAAAGTTCCAACTGTAAATCCAATAATACAAGACACAATTACACCAAATGTTGCCATATAAGTTGTGACTAAAGCTCTATCCCACCAAGGACTTAATGCTATAAATAAAGTCAAACCACAAACTACTAAAGCTGATCTTGCGCCACCAATCAAATATCCCGCTCCAACTACCAACACTATTGTAGCTATCGCTGGCATTCTTAAATATAAAGCTCTCATTGGCTGAAGTACTTCAACAATCAACCACGTATTAAATGCTTTTATGTAAACAAAAAATGTATCAAATATCCAGTCAACTCCTTTATTCCAAAAATCAGCAGTTGATATCCCTTTATTATGTGGAACTTCAAATAAATAATTATATCCATCTTTAAAATAAATAGATCCAAAATACGCTAACGCAATTCCTACAATCATTATTAGTCCAAAAAATAATGAGTTTTTATTCCTTTGGAAAAAATTTAGATTCCCAAAATAATCAACTTGTTTATTTGCCCAAGCTAAGGACATTTTATCCAATAGAATTGCAATCAAACTAATACAAAGTCCTGCTTCTAAAGCTAATCCGATATTTAATTGGTTTAATGCTAACAATAAATTAAACCCTAGACCTTTTGCTCCAATAAAAGCGGAGATAACAGCCATAGAAAAACAAACCATTATAACTTGATTAACTCCGATCAAAATATCTCTTCTTGCTGTTGGAATTAAAACTTTGAACATTAGTTGCCAATTATTACATCCACTCATTCTACCAGCTTCAATAACTTCCGGTGGTACAGCTCTTAATCCTAATAAGGTCAATAATATCATAGGAGGCACAGCTACAATCATTGTTATGATTACTGCTGCATGATCCCCAACTCCAAAAAGTACAAGAGCAGGAACTAACACTGCGTACTGAGGCATTGTCTGCATGACTAAAAGTATTGGATATAACGCTTTTTCAACTCTTTTACTCTTAAAGGCAGCAATACCAAGACTTAATCCAAATATAAATGATAGTGGTGCTGCAACTAAAATAAAAGATAATGTCTGCATTGATGGTTTCCACTGACCAAAAATAGAAATATAAGTCATTGCTAAACCTGCAAAAATGGCCAACCCTCTACCACCTAACTTATAAGCAAGTATTGCAGAACCTGCAGCAACAATAGTCCATGGTAAGCCAGGTAATTCTGCCCAAGGATTAGCATCAATCCAATCCCAACTTGTAAATGCTACGATAGTTTCAAGTCCACCAAGTAAAATCTCTCTAATTAATTCTATTAAAAAAGTCATAAAGGCAGTTAAATTTCTAGTAATTTGTAGAACTAAAGGTCTAGTTTTATATTCTTGAGTATCTTCGTTCCAAAACTCCATTGGCATCCAATCATTCATTAAGAAGAATAATGAGTCATTTATCCAAATTGGTAACCAACCAAGTAAAGGAGGCAGTCTCCAAAAAACGTCAAAAGCGTAATACCTCACCTCTTTTCCTAAAAAAACAAAGGTGCTTTGATTGGGATCTTTTACAAATTCAGCTTGCCCTCTAATAAATTTATAAGTTTCAGGTACATCAATTGCAAAACATAAAGCAAAAAATACTATTAATAAAAATATCCATTGAAATAATTTTGGGTATTTTTTAAATAATTCCATAAATTAATTATTAGTTTTTCTTCCTCCAAAAACTGTATTAATTATTTTTGTTGGATTAATAGAACCTACAATATTATTATTGTTGTCTATTACAGCTACAGTCTTTTCTTGTGTTAATATTTTTTCTGCCACATTTTCAATTATCTCGTCTTTTGAAACTTTTAAATCTCCTATATCTTCTGTGTTTGTAGAATCCATAACATCCTCAATTAATAAAACTTTTTCTCTTGGCACTTCCTCAGTAAATTTTCTTACATATTCAGTTGCTGGATTTAAGACAATATTTGCAGGAGTATCTAATTGTTCAATAATTCCATCTTTCATAATTGCAATACGATCAGCAAGTTTTAGAGCTTCGTCAAAATCATGAGTAATGAACATAATTGTTTTTTGTAACTTTTCTTGGAGTCTTAAGAATTCATCTTGCATCTCTTTTCGGATCAAGGGGTCTAGCGCTGAAAAAGGTTCATCTAAAAACCAAATATCTGGCTCAACTGCTAATGACCTTGCAATACCTACTCTTTGTTGTTGTCCTCCAGATAATTCTCGAGGGAAATAGTTTTCTCTTCCATCCAAGCCAACTAATTTGACCATATCCATTGCTTTATTGATGCTATCCTCTGTATTAATCCCTTTAATTTGTAAAGGAAAAGCTATGTTTTCAACTACTGTTTTATGGGGAAGAAGCGCAAAGCTTTGAAAAACCATTCCCATTTTATTTCTTCTAAGATCGATCAATTCTTTATTATTTAAATTTAATAGATCTTGACCTTCAATAAATATCTTTCCACCAGTTGCATCTGTTAATCTTGAGATACATCTTAGCAATGTAGACTTACCTGATCCTGAAAGTCCCATTACGACCAACATTTCTCCTTTTGATACCTCAAAGGAAGCATTATTTACACCAACTATACATCCATTTTCTTGAAAAGTTTTTGCATCTACATTGCCATTCGCTTCCTTAAGCATAGTTTCAGCATTTTCGCCAAATATCTTATAAACAGACTCACATTTAATTACTGGTTCAGACATAAAATATAATAAAGTTATACGAAATTAAGATAAATTAAAATCTCTTTAATTTGTTAAATTTCCTCCTAAAAATTTTTAATAAAATAAACTCTTGTATCAATCCCTGTACTTAGAAAACTTAATGCTTCACCACTTACAGAAATAGTTTCATCTACACCAACATTATTTCCACTAACTACAAAACCAGCAAAGCACTTATTTTTTTCTTTATCCCATTTAACAAACGTTTCATCAATCTTGTTACCATTAATAGTATAAATTTCGTGTGCCCTGAAATTTAAAAAATTTGCTCCCATAATTGCACGTTGAGGAATAAGTTTTGTTGCTTTACAAACCGCCTCATATAATTCATCTGATAATTTAAAATGATCAGTTCCATCAAAAGAAACTAAAATTCCTGATGGAAGACTTGAGATTAATTTATTAAGTTTTCTCTCTTGAGCAATTCTTTCTTCTTCTATTTTCATTTTAGCAACCAACTCATCACCTTCACCAAACATTTTATTTAGGATAAAAAAAGTTATAAATATAATAATCATAATTCCTATTAGTCCACCAAACTGTTTGATTGGTTCTGGTAATTCCTTAAAATTACTCTTGTAGTTTTCCATTTTTCCAAATACCAGTTTTTTGTTTTCCATCAGACCAAGTAAAAGTTCCTTTACCATTCATAAATCCTTTGGCCCATTCACCTTCGTAAGTTGAGCCATCGGGAAAAAATAAAGTTCCAACACCGCTCCATTCGCTATTTTTAAATTCACCTTTGTAAATATATCCGTTAGGCCAGGTTTCTACTCCTTGACCATGTTTTTTGGTTGCAACCCACTCACCTTCATAGGTTGTTTTGTCCGTGTAAATCCATTTACCATACCCGTTTTCACAGTTTCCTTCTTTGCAACCTGTGCTTCTTGCCTGGGCAATTGACGTTACTAAAAGGTAAAAAAGGATGCAAAATATGAGTCTTTTCATGCTTTCATTTTACACATTATTTATCAAAAAAAAATTAGGCATTTTTTGTTTTATTTTTACAATAATAAATAGTTATATATTTTTCTGAATTTTCGCTGTTAATGTTCTTAGTTATTTCATGAATTAATTCTCCAGTTTTTCTAGTAATTATTGCAGATTCTGAATAACTTTTTTCTTTATTGAATGCTTTAAATAAAACCACATCTTTATTTACTATTTTCACATCAAAATTTGAGTTTTGTGAGAAAAAATCGGACAATCCATTTACCATCAAAGTACTTGGTTGATTGGTATATAATTTTAAAGAATTTAAGTTCTGTTCATCAACTTCTTCTGCTAAAAACGTTTTGTAATTATATTCAGAGTTTTTAATTATTTTTTTTTCTAATTTACAATGAAATTCCAAATTAAGATCTTCATTTATATTAATATTTTTTGCAAAAACATTACTGAGAGTAATAAAGCTAAAAAATATTGAATAAAATAATTTGATCATCACACATTAATTTTTATTAAAAAAAATCTCCCCCAACATAGTTGGGAGAGATTTAATTTTTTAGTTTTTAAAGCTTATTTTGTAAAAGCTTGCCAAACACTCTTGTTATCAGCTAACCATTTTTTAGCTGCATCCTCATGAGTCATCTTGTCAACGTCAACTAAAGCTGCCATTGCACCAATTTGACTTGTAGAGAAAGAAAGTTTTTGAAACGCCTTAGCTGCTGCAGGATGAGTTTTTGGAAAATCTTCATGCGCTGCTTTTTTCAAATAACCATCTGGAGAACCACATTTTCCATCTCCACCATCTTCTGGTCTACAACCAGCTGTGTATGGAGGAAAGTCGATGAAAGTAAAACCAGCACCGTCTGTAAAGTTTGGTGTCCAGTTAAATATGATAGTTCCTCTTCCTTCTTTTTTAGCTGCTGCTAATTCTGCCCATAATGCATCTGCACTACCAGCAAATTTAACCCACCATAGATCTCCTAAACCAAGAGCGTCAACTCTTTGAGGTATTAAATCTCCATGCCAAGTTTGTGGTCCTTCCAACATTCTTCCTTTTCCATCTGGAGAGTCAGGTGTTGTAAAGTTTTTTGCACAATCTGGATTTTTTAAAGCAGTCCAATCAGGTAGACCTGGGCATAAGCCTTTTTCTACAACCCAGTTTGGATAACCCATATCTTCAAGAGTTCTTGCTTCGTGATCACCCATGTCTATTAAACCACCTTTATCTAAAGCAGTTGTGAATGATTTACCAAAAGCAGATTCCCACACTTCGTGAGATATAGTTACGTCTCCAATTCTAATTGACTCGTATACTGCCTGTGAGTCAGCATTTACATATTTTACATTGTTACCCATGCTTTCAAATATTCCACCAATAACATATGCCATTACAATTTGGCTTGACCAGTTATGAGTTGGGATAACAATCGGTTTTTTACTATCCGCTGCGTTAGAAATTCCTGCAAAACTTACAAGAGAAATCACTAAAGCTGATAGCAGAGATATTATTTTTCTCATTATTTCCCCTTTCCTTAATATTAAGAACTAAATTATCTTCTCTATTAAAGAGACAGTCAACAAGCAAAATAGATACAAATGTATATATAAAATTTATATATAAATTTGTTGATACTTTAATATAGTTTGGGCATATTTAAATTATATATGCAAACTAGTTTAGCAATAAAAGAACCTGGTTTAAATGTACTACCACCTGGAGTTGAAAGATATATTGTCAATGCAGGTGGAATTACTGGAATTCAAATTTTTCCTGATGACGAAATTCAAATAATTAATAATGAAGGAAATCAAATTTGCGAAATCAATTCTTTCGATAAAAACGGAAACTCAGAATTAGGTCTTTTAAATTTAAAAGAAAATAAAAATTCTTCTGAAATAAAAAAAATACTTTTTAAAAGAGAAGAAAGCTCTATGCAGGCTTTACTTCAATTAAATAAAAGAAATTTAAAAATTCAAAAAGCTAAGTCAGCAATATTATTTGATAAAAATACTAAAGCCGGTGAAAAAATAAATTTGAAATCTAAAGATAAATGTTATTGCATATTTGCAGCACCTGCAGATGATATGCTTGTTCATGATCAAAATCCACCATCAGATTTAACAGTAATAATAAAAAGAGCTAAAATTAAAAATAATGATAAAGAATTTTCATTAATACCAGATCCAATTTATGATCCAGATCATGAAGTAAATATTGATAGAAAAACTGCAACTGGCTATCAAGTCAAAGCTGGTGATTACATTCAAATTATAACACCAACGGGAAGACAGTGTTCGGACTTTGTTGCTTATGATACAGCTAAATTAGAAAAAGGTTTGGAGAGAGGTCTTGATTGGCAAACAACTAGAACTTTTATGGGTCATACTTTTCCTGGTCCAGGCCTATATTCAAAATTTTATGACACTGATCATGAACCCTTAATAGAAGTGATAAGAGATACTGTTGGTATACACGATACATTCAACTTAGCCTGCACTTCAAAATACTATGAAGACTCAGGATATTTTGGGCATGCTAATTGCTCTGATAATTTAAATGAATCTATGGAAAAATATGGAGTAGAGAAAAAAAAAGGTTGGCAAGCGATAAATCTTTTTTTTAATACATCTGCTGGAGGTCTCAATTCTGTAACTTCTGACGAATCATATGCAAGACCAGGTGATTATGTAATTTTTAAAGCACTTAAAGATTTAACCTGTGGGACAACAGCTTGTCCTAGCGATATTGATAGCTGTAATGGATGGAACCCTACTGATATTTTTGTTAGAACATATGAAAAAAGTAAAGAATTTACAAAATCTTATGGATTTAGAATGAAAACTGACTCAGAAAATAAACTTACAAGGAACACAGGTTTTTACGAAAGAACTTCTAAACTAACTAGAAACTTTGTTGATGCTAGAGGTTTTTGGTTACCAAATGATTATACAAAACATGGAGTTATAAACGAATATAATGCTTGTAGAGAAAAAGCTGTTTTAATTGATTTATCTTCTTTAAGAAAGTTTGAAATTCTTGGTCCTGATGCTGAAGAATTAATGAATTACACTTTAACTCGAAATGTTAAAAAACTTTCAGTGGGCCAAATTGTTTATTCAGCAATGTGCTATGAAAATGGGACCATGTTTGATGATGGTACTTTATTAAAACTTAGTGATCATGGTTTTAGATGGGTTTGTGGAGATGAGTATGGGGGGGAATGGCTTAAAGAACAAGCAAAAAAGAAAAATTATAAAGTTCATATAAAAAATTCTACAGACCAAATAAATAACCTATCTTTACAAGGACCAAAAAGTAGAAAAATTTTAGAAAAAATAATTTTTACACCTCCTACACAGCCCTCTATATCTGAATTGGAATGGTTTAGATTTAGTATTTGCAGATTAGAAGAATTAAATGGAATACCATTAATTGTTTCACGAACGGGTTATACAGGTGAACTTGGTTTTGAAATTTGGTGTCACCCAAGCGATGCACCAACTGTTTGGGATAAAGTGATGGAAGCAGGTAAAGACGAAGGTTTGATACCTGCTGGTTTTGCTGCTTTAGACCTTTTAAGAATTGAAGCTGGATTAATATTATTTGGTAATGAATTTGATGGACAACAAGATCCCTTTGAAGCAGGGATTGGTTTTTCTGTACCTTTAAAATCTAAAACAGAAGATTTTATAGGAAGAGAAAACCTTATTAAGAGAAAGGAAAACCCTCAAAAAAAATTAGTTGGGTTAGAATTAATTGGCAAAGAACAAGCAAACCATGGGGATTGTGTACATATTGGAAGATCTCAAGTAGGAGTAATTACGAGTGGATGTATTTCACCAACATTAAATAAAAATATTGCTTTATGCAGAATAGATACGGGTCATTCACAAATAGGAAATGAGGTTGAAATTGGAAAAATAGATGGTCATCAAAAAAGAATTCCAGCTAAAATTGTTGGATTTCCTCATTACGATCCTAAGAAAACTAAAGTTAGATCATAATGCCTAAATCAACAAAAGATCTTTTAGAATTTTGGGAAGATCAAATGAAGCTTTCCCATACTTCCAGCAACTATTTTTTTAGAAAATCACCATCTCACTACCATATGATGCTGCTTGTAATGTCTGCATTTAAATTAAAACAAAATTTATCTGTAGAAGAATTAAAAACAAAATTATTTAAAACTTCACGACCAAAATCTGCTTTAATTATTAATGAAGCATGTGAAAAAGGGTTTTTTTATTTAGAGAAAACTTCAGAAGATCAAAGAAAAAAATATATTAAACCAAGTGCTTCATTTATTGAGGAATTTAACGATTATTTATCCACTCTTAAAAATTTAAGTTTTTAATAGTATGTAAATTTGAGGTTGTATAATTTTTTATTTCTAAATTTTATATATAAAAAAAATTATATATTTAACCTTTTCCAAAAAATAATGTTTCATTATGTCATTACCGACAAAAGCAAAAGTAGTAATAGTTGGTGGAGGAATTCACGGACTAAGTACCGCTTGGAAATTATCCGAAACATATAAAAATCCTGGTGATATTGTTGTTTTAGAAAAAAAAGATACGGCAGCAGGTGCGAGTGGTATTGCTTGTGGAGTTGTAAGGAATAATTATTTTCAACCTGCTATGAGAGAATTAATGGCTCATTCAGTTTCAGTTTGGGAGAGCGATCCTAAAGCTTTTAAATATAATGCAGTAGGTTATTTGCAGATTTCACCAGAAGTAATGCACGCAGATGTTGCTACAATTTATGAACAGCAAAAAGCAATTGGTTATGACTCAGAATTTATAGAAGGCGAAAAAGATTGTATGAACTACATGAAGGGTATGTTTGATGATTGGCAGGCAAAAGGCATAACTTCTGTTCTTCATGAAAAAAAAGGTGGATATGCATTTAATAAAGATTCAATTAAAGCACTTGAAAATAAATCTACATCGAATGGTGTTGAAGTCATCAAAGGTATTAAGGTAACCGGTTTTAAAAGAGGAAGTAACAGTAAAGCTGTAACTGGCGTTGAAACAGACAGAGGAACTATTGAATGTGAACAAGTAGTTGTAGGAGCAGGTCCTTGGGCAAGAGATTTCTGGAATATGCTAGAACTTCCAAAAACTGCTCACATCAAAGGTAAAGATGGTAAGATGCATGAAACTGATATGTGGAAATATTGGATGCTTCAAGAAGGTGTAATTGGTGTGGAAGCTGATTTTTTAAAAATGAATAACGGTGAACAACCACCAGTAATTCATGTGGACTCGACAGCTCCTTTGTATTCAGACAAAACTAAAAAATTAATTACAGATAAAATTTGGGGAATATATTACAAACCTGATATTGACGGTCTAGGTGTCCAGGGCGGAACATCACCTTATATTGTAGATAAACATTTTGACGAAGTGAATGTTGATCCTTACGGAATAGAATCACCTGAATATCAAACAACTGAAGCTTTTAATGACATGTGGTGTTCAGCATTAGCTCACTGTCAAAAAAGGTTTGAGGGAAAATCAGATTTATATAGAAAAGGACCTTCGGGTGGTCTTGGATGTATGACGCCAGATTCATTTCCAATATTTGATAGATTTTTAGAAAACGTATACATGATTGCAGACTCTAACCATGGTTACAAAATGATTGGAGTTGGTGAACTAGTTGCAAAAGAAATTCTTGGAACAGAAAGTGATTTATTAAAACCTTTTAGATTCAACCGTTACGAGAAAGGGGAATTGCACCCAACATCTAATAGTCCGTTTCCTTGGAGTTAATTTATCTAAGTAGACAGATGTTTTATTTTCAGTTAACTTTTTGGTCTAAAAATTCTTAAGGGGGAAAATGACTGATCTAGAAAAGCATGTTAATCAACCAGGTAGAGCCAAATTGGTTAAACAAGTAAGAGCTAAAATAAACGAACTTAAAATTGATTATATTTTTTTTCAATTCATATCAGTAACAGGAAGAGTTGTAGGAAAAGGAATTCCTGCAGATCATTGGGAAAGAACTTGTGAAAAAGGTTTTCAATTAGTTTATGGAGCAACTGCAAATTTATTTTTAGATCGTCACAATAACTATATTGGGTATGGACCTGAAGCAAAAGAACTTGTAGGTATTCCAGATCCAGAGACTTTTTGTCAATTGCCTTGGGATAAAAAAGTAGCTCGTGTATTTGTTACTTGTTTTAGAAACAGAGAAGAAAGAGAAAATCCTGGTGGACATCTTACGTCTGATTGCAGAGGAAATTTAAGAATAATCGCTAGAGAATTTAAGAAAAAACATGGGTACCAACTTAGAGTTGGAACTGAGCCAGAAATGATGTGGTTAACTAGAAATGAGGATGGGACTCCAACAGGAAAAGGTTTTTCTAAACCTTATTGTTATCACATAGATCAATTTGAATCTTTAAGACCTGTATTTATGAGAGTTATGGAATATGCGAGAGCTATGGGTTTTGATATGATTCAAGGAGATCACGAAGATGCGCCAGGACAATTAGAACTAAACTGGACATATGATGATGTTTTAAGAAATGCAGACAGATTATCTACTTATAGACAAATTTGTGCTCAGGTTGCGAGAGAATTTAATTTGATCGCTTGCTTTATGACCAAACCGTTTATGGGAGTTTCTGCAAGTGGTTGTCATACTAATATGTCCTTATGGACTGGTGGAAAAGATAAAGTAAATAAACTAGGTCACAAATCTTTACCAGGTATGGATGAAGTATTTACTTATGTTGAGGGTGGAACAAATACTTTTATGCCTGATACCAAAGATGTTCAACTGCCAGGTAAAATTGGTTTAAAATCAATTGGTGGTGTAATGAAACACCTGCCAGCTCTTACTGCTATTGGATCATCTACTGTAAATTCTTATAGAAGATTATGGGACCAAGGCTTCTGGGCACCAGTTTATGCTGACTGGGGATACCAAAATAGAACTTGTGGTTTAAGAGTTTCAGCTCCAGGAAGATTTGAGTATAGATCAGTTGATTCAATGCATAACCCATACTTAATGGGAGCGGGTTTATTAAAAGCATTTGATGATGGAATTAAAAATAATATTGACCCTGGAAAACCAGAATCTAGAAATATTTATGAAGCTCAAAAAGCTGGAAAAAATGTTAAAAAATTACCATTGAGTCTTGGTGAAGCATTGGATCGTTTAGCTGAAGATAAAGTTATTAAATCAGCGATGCCGGATGAAATGTATAAAATATTTCATTGGTATAAAAATGATGAGTGGGAAAGATTTCTTGGCGCAACAACCCAATGGGATCTCGATACTTATTTGGATTGCTTACCATAAGGAAAAATTATAGGAGAGAAAAGAATGTGCGGAATTGCTGGACTAATTCATAGAGGAAAATCTTCAAACGTTGGTCAAGAACTTCAAGGAATGCTTCAAGCATTAAAGCATAGAGGTGAAGATTCTACTGGTTATGCTCTTTATGGAGATACAGATGGTCAAAACTTTATTATGCGATTTAAGGTTGGTGAAAATGTTGGTGAAGGTAGTTCATCAGTAATGGAAGATGTATCAGTCTATGATGAAAGAAAAAAAATTGTTGATAGTTATCTTTCTCAAATGGGAGCAAAGATTGTTAAGGAAGAAAGAATACTGCCCTATTCACTAAGATATGAAATTGACTATGATAAAGGAGATTTGCTTGAATTTTCTCAGAAAATAGAAAGTATTCCTGGAGTTGAAATCCTTTCAATGGGAAAATCCCTAGAAGTTATTAAAGATTTAGGTAACGCAAAAGCTGTTTGTGATAGATACAATTTAGGGGATCTTGTCGGCACTCACGCTATTGGGCATGCTAGAATGGCAACAGAGTCTGGTGTAGACATTAAATCTGCTCACCCATTTTGGGGCTACCCTTTTAGCGATGTTTCAGTTGTGCATAATGGTCAATTAACTAACTATTGGAATAATAGAAGAATTTTAGAAAATAAAGGAATGAGATTTATGTCGGAGTGTGACTCTGAATTGATTGCAGTATACTTAGCAGAAAAAATGAGAAATGGAGCTACACTTGAAGAGGGTATGAAAGATAGTTTATCTGGACTTGACGGAGTGTTCACTTACTTTGTTGCAACAAAAAATTCACTTGGGATGGCTAAAGACACTATGGCAGCAAAACCATTAGTTTTATATGAGTCAGATGATTTAGTTGCAATGGGATCAGAAGAAATAGCAATCAGATCTGTTCTTCCTCAAGAAATAGATACTTATGATCCATTTGATGGAGAGGTTAAGGTATGGCAAATTTAAAAACAACTGAGAAAAAAACAAAAGCTCAATCAATGGGACTTCATACTGAAGTTCTTACAGGAAAAACACAACAAAAGTTTTTCAATCCAGATGAAGCAGAAAACTTTTATTATTGGGGAACATACGATGTAGATTTTAATAAAAGAACTGAGCTTGATGTAAATGATATGGATTGCAAAGAAGCAAATAAAAAAATTGATGAATTGATGAGTCAGGGTTATGGAACAATTGTAATAAAAAATCCTCAAGGAAAACATAGTCTAGGTGTTGGAATTTTAAATAAATTAAACTTAATTTTTGAAGGAAGTTTGGGTTATTTTGGAGTTGGTTCTATAGATGGTCCTACGGTAAGAGTTAATGGAAGAGTTGGATGGTCGTGTGCAGAAAATATGATGGCTGGAAAAGTTGTAATAGAAAAAAATGCAGGATCGTGTTTTGGGGCAGCAGTAAGAGGTGGAGATTTAATTTGCAAAGGAAGTGTTGGTGCAAGAACAGGTATTGACCAAAAAGGTGGCACAATAATAATTGGTGGTGATGCTGGCGCTTTTACTGGATTTATGATGCAAAGAGGAAGAATAGTGGTTTTAGGTAATGTAGGTATAAACCTTGGAGACTCTATGTATGATGGAACAATCTATGTTGGGGGGAAAATTGGATCATATGGAAGTGATGCGATTGAGTCACCTATGACAAAAAGTGATATAGATTGGTTGAAAAGAAAACTTAAAGTAGCTGAAATTGGCGAGGATTTTGATGTTTCTAAGATGACTAAGGTCGTTGCGGGTAAAAAACTTTGGAATTATGACGCTTTAGAACCAACTGAGAAAAAAGGAGCTATATAATGGCAAAAAAGAAAAATGGAAAAACAAATGGTCATTCTAATGGCAATGGTCAAAGTGAATTTTCAAAAAGAAATAAAAGTTTATTAGGTTATAATTCAATATTTACTCCAGAGGTAATTGACGACATACATATAAAAGCGCAATTAGGTAGATACAGAATGCGTGGAATGGCGCTAATGAAAAAAATTCCTACATTTGATGATCTAGTATTTTTACCTGGTACACTTACAAGATTTGTAATCGAGGGTTACAGAGAAAAATGTGAAACTAAAACTGTTATAGGACCAAGATGTGAAAATCCAGTTGAACTTGATATTCCAGTTTACATCACGGGTATGAGTTTTGGAGCTTTATCTTATGAAGCTAAAACTGCATTAGCTAGAGGTGCTACAATGGCAGGAAGTGCAACATGTTCTGGTGAAGGCGGAATGATTCCAGATGAAAGAAGATATTCTGAAAAATGGTATTACCAATGTATTCAATCAAGATATGGTTTTAATCCTCATCATGCCCAACTAGCAGATGGAATAGAAGTATTTATTGGACAAGGTCAAAAAGTTGGAATGGGTGGTCACTTAATGGGTCAAAAAGTTACTGACCAAGTAGCAGAAATGAGATCATTACCTGCAGGTATTGATCAAAGATCTCCAGCTAGACACCCTGATTGGTTAGGTCCGGACGATTTAGCATTAAAAGTTCAAGAACTAAGAGAACTAACAAAAAATAAAGTTCCAATTCAATTAAAACTTGGAGCAGCAAAAGTTTATGATGATGTTCGTATGGCAGCAAAATGTGATCCTGACTCAATTTACTTAGATGGTATGGAGGGATCAACAGGTGCGGGCCCTCACATAGCTGCAGCTAACACAGGAATTCCTGGTATAGCAGCTATTAGAGAAGCAAGAAGAGCAATTGATGATGTTGGTAAAACTGGAAAAGTAACTCTAATATATGCTGGTGGTGTAAGAGATGGTGCTGATATGGCTAAAGCATTAGCATTAGGTGCGGATGCAATTGCGATAGGAACTGGAGCAATGATAGCTTTAAATTGTAATAAAGAAATTCCTGAGTCAAATTTTGAAAAAGAAATGGGTGTTCCAGCAGGCCACTGTTATCACTGTCACACAGGACGTTGTCCAGTTGGTGTTGCAACACAAGATCCTAAACTTAGAAAAAGATTAAATCCTGATGATGCAGCTCTAAGAGTTTATAATTACCTACATACAATGACTTTAGAGGCTCAATTATTAGCTAGAGCATGTGGTAAAACTAATATTCATTCATTAGAACCTGAGGACTTAGCAGCTTTAACAATGGAAGCTTCTGCTTTGGCAAAGGTCCCACTTTCTGGAACAAATCATACAGTTGGAGTCGACGATTTTCATAAAATATAATTATGGCAAAGAAAAAAAATAAAAAATCGAGTAAAAAAACATCTAAAGGTCAATTAGGTAAGAAAAAAGAGACTGCTAGAGAAAAAATGATAGGTCAAACAATTGGCTATCGTTATGATGTGAACTTACTTCCAGACTACTCAAGAATTACACCATTCTTAAAAAAATACATTGAAGCAATGGGATGGGATGATTTAAATTGGTTAGAAGATGTTCATATGGGTTATGAAGAAGATAGACCTGCTGTATTTGATAGAAATGCGAATGGCTGGGTTACAATTCCAAAAAAAATTAAACTTCCAAATAATCAACAAGATAGAGATATGATTGCAAGGGAATTATTAGTAAAATTCCAAATGTCTCCAAATCATCCGTTAGTAGATCTTAAAAAAGCATACAGAAAATTTTAGAATCAGTAAAAATTTATATATACTTAAAGTTGTCTTTAAATAAATAAGCCACGTTTTTATTGTTTTATTTAAGATTGATCAATCTATTCCATTAATTAATAATTTATTAATTTGTTTAAACAATTGGAGGTTAAATGACTGACGAACTAGGTGCATTGACAACCATATTCACAGAATTTTACTATTGGATAACAGTAGTACTTATGTTTCTGATCCATGTAGGGTTCTGTATGTATGAAGTTGGAGCTTCCCGATACAAACATCATCAACATACTCTAATGAAAAACACAATGCTGATACCTTTGGTAACAGTTACTTGGTTTTTATTTGGTTGGTGGATTTATTGGGCTTTTCCAACTGGACCAGGTCTTGCACCATCAATAATGAATGAAAGCGCGGCACTGATTACCGATGACTCAGCTTTTAGTGCTAAATGGTATTTACCAAATAGTGAACTCATGGCTATTAATTTAGGTGATCACATAAGCGGAGTATTTTGGGCTGCATTTTTGTTATTCTCTTGGACAGCTGCTTCAATAGTATCAGGTGCTGTAATTGAAAGAATTACAACTTTTGCATTTGGAATTCTTGCAATTGCAATTGGATCTGTATTTTGGAGTATAGATGCTGCATGGGGATGGCACTTTGACGGATGGATGTTAAAGTTACTTGGATATCATGATGCTTATGCATCAGGAGTAATCCACGCAGTAGCAGGTGGATTTGCTTTAGGTGTTTTGGCAGTTTTGGGACCAAGAATTGGAAAATTTTCATCGAGTGGAGAACCTAGAAATATCGGACCAAGAAATCCTTGGTTGGTAACTGTTGGATTATTCTTAATTTATACAGGTTTCTGGGGTTTTTACGCGGCGTGTAATATTCCAATTTATGACTTAGGACCAGAATATGGCATGGAAGGTGTAACTTACTTTACAGCAACTAACATCTATGTAACTCCTACAACACTTAGTGGTATTACAATGAATTTCTTAATGTCACTATCTGGTGGATTACTAGCAGGATATGTAATATCTAAAGGTGATCCTTTCTGGACTTATTCAAGTGGACTAGCTGGGATTATATGTGCATCTGCAGGAAACGACTTATATCACCCAATTCAATCATTGATAATTGGAATGATAGGTGTTGTTATTGCTTACAAATTGCATTACTGGGTTGAACGAAGGTTCAAGATCGATGATGCTGTTGGTGCAGTAGCTGTACATGGTTATGCTGGATTTGCTGGACTAGTAATATGTGGGTTTGTACTAAATGGATACCCTTCTTCAGGATATAGTGTAGGTGCAATGTGGGATGGAAGCAACTATGCCGCGATAAATCCTTTAGGAATGTTTATTGGTGCAATAATCATGTTCTTTGTTCTAGGAATGATACCAGGTTACATAATTGCTAAAGTGTTAAATGGAATGGGCAAACTCAGAATCCCTAGGGAAGTTGAGTTGGCTGGTTTAGACTACCAAATAATGGAGGAAGCAAAAGAAGATGAAAAAGCTGTTGCTTCTTCGAGTAGTTAAAGGAGGATAATATGGCTACAGTATCAAATTGGATAGATCATCTAAATAAACCTGCAGAAGAAGTTGCAGGCGCAGTTTATCCAGGAGTTGGATCAGAAGGTATATTAGTTCTTATACTTGCTGTTATTTGGATTGGTTGGACAGTTGTGAGCGCTAAACAAGAAAGTGATAAACTTTCTGAGCTTGCAAGAAGGAAGCCCAGTTCCAATGCATGGAAAAGCAATATGACTGACGGATAAAAATATAATATTGAGGGCGCATTTTAATAAATGTGCCCTCGAATAATCATGGAAGAGCAAAATAAAAATCACATAAATAAAACACCGAGTAAAATGGCAAGATTAGCTTGGCCAAAAGCAAAGTATGGACTTGTTATAGCTATCTTGATAATTATTTTTGGCAATATTGTTTACTACAAAGATTTCTTTTTATCATTTTTATAAAAAATATGATAAGAACTTTAGGTGTCAAAAAACTTATATAAAATTGCAAAAGCAAAAAAAATAAAATACTTTCTAATAAGTTTTGTTGATTTGTTTGGAGTTTTAAGATCAAAATTAGTACCGACTAGAGCTATAAAAGAGATGCAAACAAATGGGGCTGGGTTTGCAGGTTTTGCTGCTTGGCTTGACATGTCTCCAGCGGATTCTGATATGTTTGCAATTCCAGATCCAAATAGTTTAATTCAACTACCTTGGAATAAAGAAGTAGGATGGTTAGCTTCTGATTTATGGATGGATGGCAAACCAGTAGATGCATCTCCGAGAATAATGCTAAAAAAACAAATAAAATCACTTCAAAATGAAGGTTTAATTATGAAATCTGGTGTGGAATGTGAGTATTTTTTAATCTCCTCTGACGGTAGCACAATTGCAGATACAAAAGATACTCAATCTAAACCATGTTACGATCAATCTTCGCTAATGAGAAGATATGAATTAATTAAGGAGATATGCGACTGCATGATCGAAATGGGATGGAACCCTTATCAAAATGACCATGAAGATGCTAATGGTCAGTTTGAAATGAATTGGGATTACTCAGACTGCCTAACTACAGCAGATAGGCATACTTTTTTTAAATTTATGGTTAAAACCATTTCTGAAAAACATGGACTTAGAGCAACGTTTATGCCTAAACCTTTTGAAAATCTAACTGGTAACGGATGTCATACGCACATTTCTATTTGGGATAAAAAAAAAAATAAATTTTTGGATAAAAATGATAAACTCGGACTTAGTAAACTAGCTTACAATTTTTTAGGTGGTATAATTAAAAATGCAGGTGCTTTATCGGCATTTTTTAATCCTACTTTAAATAGTTATAGGAGGATAAATGCACCTCCTACTAAATCAGGAGCAACTTGGTCTCCAAGTAGCATCTCTTATACGGGAAATAATCGAACACACATGATAAGAGTTCCTGACCCTGGAAGGTTTGAATTAAGACTTATGGATGGATCAGCTAATCCATATTTGGTACAAGCTGGAATTCTAGCAGCAGGTATAAACGGGATCAGAAAAAAAATAAATCCAGGTAAACCATTATTCTGTAACATGTACACCGACTATAAAAAATATCCAAATCTAAAAAAACTACCTAATACTTTAGAAGAGTCATTAGAAATATTAAATTTTAATACAGTATTAAAAAATGCTTTAGGCAAAAATGTTTTGAACAGTTATATAAAATTAAAAAAATCTGAAATCGAAAGTTTTAAATTAAAAGAAAATTTTGACAAATTAAAACCTATTACAAAATGGGAAAGATCTAATACCTTAGATTGTTAAAATATGTCTATTGACTATAGACATATTAAAAAATATTCATCATTTATCAAAAATAATAATTACTCGTTTAGTAGAGAAAAAATATTAAATGTATTAGACAAAGAAGCAATTGATAAGGCTTACAATACAATATCCAATTGGGAAACTTATACCCCTACCCCTCTTCTTAATTTAAAAAAACTTTCAAAAAATCTAGGACTTAAAAATATTTTTTACAAAGATGAGTCAAAAAGGTTTGGTCTCAAATCATTTAAGGCTCTAGGTGGTGCTTATGCTGTAGAGCAAGTCTCCGCTGGAAATAAAAATGTAGTTGTGGCGACTGCAACTGCAGGAAATCATGGCAAATCAGTTGCGTGGGGAGCAAAAAGATTAGGAATTGCTTGCAAAATCTTCATAAGTGAATTTGTTAGCGAGACACGAGCAAATGAAATGCGAAAACTTGGGGCTGATGTAATTCAAGTTAAAGGAAACTATGAAAACTCTTTAAATGAATGCATAAAACAATCCGAAAAAAATGGTTGGGAAATTGTGCAAGATGTAGCCTGGGAAAATTATCTTACAGTTCCAAAACTAACGATGGCTGGATATTCAGTAATGATTGAAGAAATATCAAAACAAACTGATCAATATATTACACATATTTTTTTACAAGCAGGGGTTGGAGGTATGGCATCTGGGGTAATAGCAGGTGTTGCAAGATATTTTAAAAGAATTCCTAAAATTATTATTATTGAGCCAGAAAATGCAGATTGTGTATTAAAAAGTATTGATGCTGGCAAACTCACAAAAGTTGAAATTGAAAAAGAAAGTATCATGGGTGGAATGTCTTGTGGAGATGTATCATTGGTCCCATGGCAAATTCTTAAAAATTCAGTAAATAATTGCCTAAGTATTCCTGATGAAGACATTCCGATATCAGTTGCAATGTTAGCTAAAGGATACTTTGGAGATGACAAAATTATTGCAGGCGAATGTTCAGCGCCTGCTGTAATAAGTTTAAACATAAGTTGCAATAACGAACAAATTAAGAAGGATCTTGAATTAGATATGAATGCAAATGTTTTATTGATTGGATGCGAAGGTGACACAGACATAAAATTATATAACGAACTTCTTTCTAAAGGATCAGAAAAGTTGTCCAATGTCTAATAAGGCTCTTGTTTGGGTAAGAGACGATTTTCGTATAAACAACAATGATGCATTAATTTATGCTTCAAATAATCATGATCTTGTAACTGTAGTTTTCATTTTTAATAATAATACTTTTGATAATAAAAGAGAGGCACAAAAATGGTGGCTTAGCAAATCACTTGAAAGTTTTAGATCTGATTTAAAAAAATTAAATATTGGATTAGAAATAATTAAAGATGATGAAATTAATTTCTTTTCTAAATTAAAATCTAATAATAAAATTTCTGTTTATTGGAATAAAGTTTATGAACCAGCTGAATTAGATAAAGACAAAAAAATTGGAAAAGATTTAACTGATAAAAAGATTGATTTTAAATTCTTTAAAGGAAATGTGTTAAATGAATACAATAAAATTACAAAAAACGATGGAACGCCTTTTAAAGTTTATAGTCCTTTTTGGAGAAATGCAGAGCAATATTATTTGGAAAGACTTCCAGATAAAATAAATAAAGTCAAAAAATGTAAAAAAATAGAAACAATCTTTAAAAAACAAATTGAATCTGAAGATATTTTACCCAAGTCAAAATGGTATATGAAATTTGAGAAGTATTGGCTGCCTTCAGAGAGTAAAGCTCATGAATACTTAGATAATTTTGTTAATAAAAACATATTAAATTATGGTGTAGACCGTGACTTTCCGTCTATTAACGGAACATCAAAGCTTTCTCCATACATTAGAAATGGACAAATAAATGTAGGTGATATTTGGGAAAAATGTAAAAAATTAAAATCAAAAAATGTGAGTGTAAAAAAGTATACTAATGAAATTGGTTGGAGAGAATTTTCCCACAGTCTGATAAATTATTTTCCTCAAATGTTAAGAGGAAACTTAAGAAAGGAATTTGATAATTTTCCTTGGGTAAATAACATTAAATTTTTAAATGCATGGAAAAAAGGAATGACTGGCTATCCAATTGTTGATGCTGGAATGAGAGAATTATATGAAACAGGCTGGATGCACAACAGAATTAGAATGGTTGTTGGATCTTTTTTAGTTAAACACTTAAGAATTAACTGGAAAGAGGGAGAAAAATATTTCAGAAATTGTCTCTTAGATTTTAATGAAGCAAATAATGTTGCTCAATGGCAATGGGTAGCTGGATGTGGTGCTGATGCAGCTCCATACTTTAGGATTTTCAACCCTATTCTGCAGGGTGAAAAATTTGATAAACAAGGAGAGTATGTAAAAAAATGGGTCCCTGAACTAGAAAGAGTGCCATCAAAATTTATTCACAAACCTTGGGAATTAGATTTAAAATATCAAGAGGGAATTAAAACTATAATAGGAAAAGATTATCCAAAGCCAATTGTTGTTCATGAAGAAGCAAGAGCCGCAGCTTTAAAAGCTTTTCAAAGTATAAAAAAAAATTAAAAACCACTCTCTCTAATAAGTAGTGAAAATATATTTCTTAAAAATTTAATGAATGGGCTATATCTGTATCCATCAATATGGACATATCCTGGTAATTCAAATTCAATATTAGTCTTTGATACTATTTTAAAGTCAGCTGAATAATATGCTGTCTCTGGTCTATTTTCATATTCTGATTCTATATCATTTCTTACTGCAATAGGTCCGTTATATGTTGATGATAACGAAAGGTAAGGCAAAGCGTTCACTGCGGAATAATCTAATGATTTAGAAATTAAATTAATTTTTTCATGAGTTCCATCACTCGGAATAAATACCGCTGCATTGTTCAATTTAAAACGGTCAATTTGATTTTCTTTTATAAATCCTTTTACCTGTCCTGTTCCGTATTTGACTATTCCAAACAATTCATTTCTATTATTTACCCATATACCATTTGATAAATTATCTAGATCTTTGATCGATCCATCAATGGGTGATTTTAATATCATCTTATCTTGTATTTTTAGCAAACCACTCAATTCGCTATTTACAGAAATAAGCCTTTGTTGAAGAGTTATGTATTGATCCATATTTCCAGCACTATCACTTAATCGATTTAGTTTTGTTTTAATCAATTCTAACTTAGTTCTAGTAGAATTAATTTGATCCTCTAATTTAGGAGAATAAAATTCTATAATAGATTGACCTTCTTTAACTTCATCATCATTTTTTACCATTATGTTTTTAATTTGTGCAGGATAAGGAGCATATATTTTAGAATATTGTTCAGAAATAAAAACAGCCGGTATTTTTAATGATGATTTCCATGGAGCAAATAAAAGCAAAGATAAAGTAATTAAAAATAAAAGTAATCTGAAAGTTTTTATATTAAATTTTATATCTTTTTTAAGAAGTAACCATTGTTTCATTTCTCTTACTATTGGTGCCATAATGAACCAATAAATTTCAATCACAAATAAAATAATACCTAAAACTTTAAAAGCAAAATGGTAAACCAACAAAGCAATTCCAATAAATAAGAAAAATCGATAAATCCAAGTTGACCATGCATAAATTATAAATAGCCATCTTCTAGATGGGTTTAATTCCTCTGGAGGACTATGGTTCAGTCCAAATAAGGTTTCTCTTACTTGCCATCTTGCTAATGCAAATGACCTTGGTTGTAAATTTTCAGCTTTTAACCAATCAGCAAAAACATAATATCCATCAAATCTCATAAACGGACTAACGTTAATCACCAATGAGGAAATCCAGCTTGTAGTTGCTATAAAAAAGGCTACACTTTTAAGACCACCATCTGGCAATACTGCCCAAGCAAAAGTTGCAATTAAAGCAAGATGTAATTCTGTTAAAATACCTGCAAAATTGATTAGGAGCCTTTCCTTATGATTTCTAAGTCGCCAAGCATCTGTTGTATCAGTGTATAAAAATGGAAAGAATACTAAAAACGCTATTCCAATAGCTGATACTCGACAGCCAAAGTGTTTTGCAACAAATGCATGTCCTAACTCATGTAAGCATTTTACAAAAATTAAAGTGACAAGATAAAGTAACAAACCATTGAAAGTAAAAAAATACATAAATGTTTTTGCAAAACTTTCATATTGTTGAATAACTAAAAAAATTCCAATGAAACCAAAAAAATAAATAAGATTTCTAAAATTTTTTGATCCTAAATTCTTTACTTTTGAAATGAAATTATTCAAAAATTCATCTGGTTTAAATAATGGTATCTTAAAGAATAAATAGCTATGAATTAAATTTAACAACCAATGTTTTTTAAGACTATTTTTTTGTTGAGAAAGTAAATTAACTCCTTGACCAAGTGGTTGAACAATTAAGTTATTTAATTGTAGAAAATTTACAAAGCTTTTTATCTCATCAATATTTGTCTCTATGCCTTCAGAGTTTATTTTCTTTTCAAAATCTTTTAATTCTACTCCTCCAGTCCAATTTTTAATCAAGCGAAAAGCAGTGATCCCTAAGGTAAAATATTTGTTTCGAATAGCATCATAAAGAAGCCATGCGGGTGAACCATCTTCTCTGCTGTTGCCACGTAAAATTTCTAAATCCTGTCTTAAATGTGGGATTATCATATTCCAATTAACTGCCTCATAAATGTTATTGGTTTTCTGAATAAATAATAAAAAACAGATACTTCTGAGCCATACACTTTAGCTGTTCCTCTTAAACCAATACGAGGTAATTTATTTGCATCTCCTTCATAACTTGCTGTCAATTTATATGATAATATTCCTTCAGGAGACAACGAGGGTTGATAAGATGCTCTTAATAATTTTCCCTCTAAAGATTTCATTGGATTTATATCCAAAAAAACTTTTACCAAACTATTTTTTTGGATCACTAAAGAGTCTTTAACTGGTAACCATATTAAAAATTCGATTTCATTTTGATTTGCAATAGTTATTATTTTTTCACCCACAGAAACTGGTCTTCCCTGCCACTCAGATTTTCTATCAACAATAGCTATTCCATTTTGTGATGAATAAATTTTTGAATTCTTTAATCTTTTTGTTACTGAATTTAATTCAGCTTTTTTTAAATCAACCTGTGCAGCTAATTCAGCAATTCTTGCTTTTTCTTTTGTATCAGAAAAAGACGATTGGCGGCTTCGCAGAAGTTCTTTTTCTGCAATTTGTAATGATTGTTGGGCTAGATTATATTCATTATTTAAATCTAAATCCTCGAGTAAAACAACTAAATCACCTGCACTTACTTTGTCATTATTATTGATAGTTATATTTTTTACAACTCCATCAAAAGGTGCTGTAACTAATTTTGGATTAGAAGGCACCACGTCAACTGGGGCAGTGCTAGACATTTTAATTGGTACAATTGAAATTATGATAAACAGAATAAGGGTTGACCAAAAAAGTTTACTTCCTAAATTTTTTTTAAAAAATTGATTAACAGAGGAGCCTGAGTTAAAAGTATTCTGAGCATGTCCAAAAGTATTCGCTAAATGAGTTAAAAGATCAATTTCATTCTCATTGAAAGTCTGATTTTTAGATAAAATTAAAAAACCTTGAAATCCCTGTTGGGCAGAAAATAATGGAACTTGTAAAATAAAACCTGGAATGTTCTTAGGTTTTTTAATTTTTAAAGACTTTGATGTTTTTTCAAGATCGATGGTTTGTATATCTTTGGTGTCCCTATGATCTTTGTGATTTATGATTTTTTCTAAGTAACTTATCAAAGGGGAAGTTCTATCAACTGTAGCTAAATCTGAAGTTGCTTTTACACTGAAATTATTACTTGATGATTTTAATAAAAGAAATGAACTTATATAATCTACTAATTGTCTTGTTTCATTAACTATGACAAAATTTAATTCATCTTCAGTTTTTGCTTCACGGGTTTTTTTTTCTAAACCAATTAGCTTTGCAATTTTAATATTTTTATCTTCGCTCAAAATTTAACTGTCCCACTCATACCAGGTATTAAACCACCATATTTTTCATTAAACCTAGCTTTTAGTTTAATTGTTTGGCTAACAGCATCAACTGCTGCTCCTAAACTAATTATTTTGGCTTTTAAATTATCACCAGTTTCATCTATTTGAATTTCAACGTTGTGACCAGTTTTTAACCATTTTAGCCATGTGCTTGGCACTATTATTTCAGCTTCCAACAAACCATCGCCAACTATATCCATTAGAACTTGTCTTTCTTGAATTGTAGAAAAAATACTTGTGTAAACATCCATCACTTTTCCATCGTAAGGTGCGATTACTTTACATCTTTTCACATTCAAAGTAGAAATTTTTAATTCAGCTTTAGCTTTATTCATAGCTGATACTGATAATTGATATTGAAGTTTACCAATTGATCTCATTTCTAGTAATTGTTTATCGTTTTCTAACTGAATTTTTGCAGTTTCATAATTTGCCTTAATAACTTCATTCTGAGCTTTATATAACTCGCAATCAAAGCTAATTAGGACATCTCCCTTTTTAAAAGCATCCCCTAATAAAAAATTTATCTTTTCAACTCTTGCTGATATTTCACTTGAAATCGAAACTTTTTCTGTAGCTGATACTAAAGCTCTTGCCATCCTATCCTCTGCTAAAGTAAACATAGGTGACAAAAATATAATAATTGTTATTAAAACTTTCTTCATAGGATATTAAAATATTTCAAATTTTAGATTACAATACTACAAACTTCTTAGCAACTTATCGCCATAATCATCAAAGTTAACTTGTGCTTTTGCAAGCTGAGTATTTAGTGGCTCAAACGTAGTTTCAGGATCAGTTAATTTTTCAGTATTATCGTTTTGATTGTTAAAGTCTAATTGAACTTCTTTAATTACAACTTCACCACCTTCATTTTCTGATATTATTTTTAATTTAATATTTTCAACATCACTTGGTGGCTCCGCTATTATTTGTCCAGTAAACGGATCAATTTTTATCCACTCTGGAAGTTTTTGACCATCTTCTTGAACAATCTCAAATTCCTCAGAGTTTTGTGCTTTTACGATTGGTAATTCCAAGTAATATTTATTATCAATTATTTGAGTTTCTACATTTAATATCTCGCTAGGTGCTATGTCTATAAATTCTGTTAATTTATTATTATTATTTAAAACATCTGTTGTTGTTTTATCAATAGAACCTGCCTCATTAGTTGATTGTAATTGAACAGTTCCACTTGTATCTACATTTACTTTAGTTTTCTTCGCTTTCTTTATTTTTTTGAAAACATCTTTATCTTGTGCAAGTTTTTTTGGATCAATTACAACTGTAACTTTTTTTTGATTATTATCTGAGTCTAGTGCAATAATTTTAAATTCTACTTTACCCATTCCCTTAGGAATATTAGTAGTTGTTTTTCCTGTTTTAGGATCAACTTTAATCCAATTAGGGAGAACTGATCCATCTTTCATTTCTCCATAATATTTATTCATCTCTTTTCCTTCATCATTGAAAACTTTAAATTTAACTTTCATACCCTCTTTAGTGTACTTAGCTTTTAAATTTTCAATAACTGCTGAGTCATCACCTGTAGAAACTGACTCAGATTCTGCAACAAGATCAACTAATCTCAATCCCTGGTTAAATTCAGCTCCATCTCTTTGAGTTGAAGGAGGCAACTCAAGTTCTGGTGTATCAATTTTTTCAGATCTTCTTTGTCTTTTTTCTCTTCTCTCCTCCTTATTTTTCTTACCTTTGTTATCTGACTCAGTTTCAGTTTCTGTATCATCATCTCCATCAGGTGTAGGATCAGTAACGTTTTCGTTACCACCACCTGTTACCGCAGGAAATATAATTTTAATTTGTAAAACTGCGGTATCTGTAGAATTTCCATCACTTATCGTGTACCAAAAATTATCATAGACAGGGTCTGAACCAGCATTTTTTGATTCATCATCTGTTAGTGTACTACTTATTGTATATGAATAACTTCCATCTGCATTTAATGTTAATGTACCATACGTTCCTGTGATTTCACTGCCCGCTGCAAAAGTAGTACCACTTCCTTCTGTAGATCCTGCTGCAAAATTTGTAATAGTGAGAGAATCTCCGTCACCATCACTATCATTTCCATCTAGATCATCTGCACTACCATTTGTAACTGTTGCAGAACCTACTCCTGTAGAAATAGTAATAGTATCATTAACAGCTGTTGGACCTTCATTAATTCCAGTAATAGTAAACGTAATGGTGCCAATATCTATTGCTTTGCTTCCTGCGTTTGTTTCATCATCTCTTACTTTATAAGAAAATGTATCAGTAGCAGTCGCTCCGTCAGCAAGTGCAATAGTTGCAGCATTTCCTGTTACATCATAAGAATAAGATCCATCTTGATTTAAAGTAAAGGTTCCATAAGTTCCAGATAAAGCTGAACCAACATTTTTATTAGCTAGAGATGAGCCTTCAGCACCAGTACCAACTCCTCGAACTTTCAAATCAGATGTACTATCATCACTATCAGTATCATTAGTTGTTACACTGCCAGTTGCTGCAGAAGCTCCTGCAGTAATTGTATCTGTGTCATTAACTGCAACAGGTGCTGCGTTAACTGATATATTCATTGTGTAGGTGGCTGAACTAAAGACAGTTCCATCATGAACTTTAAAAGTAAAAGTATCATCATTTTCAGAATTTGCGTTAGGGGTATACTTAATATTATCAAAATTAGTGATAGTAGTATTGGCAGTTATTGTATTTCCATTACCAACTTTCGTTAAAGTTCCATAAGTTGGTACAGATATAATTTTTATTTTACTCAAAGTATCACTATCATCGACATCAGAAAAATTAAATTCTGATCCACTATCTGAAAATGTATAAGTTATGTTTAAACTTGTTCTTGCGCCATGCGTTGCATCAGTATTATTTTCATTTATGTAAATAGTTTTGTCCGCTGCGGTTGGAGCATCATTAGTTCCTGTAACTGTAATAACAATTGTTGCAGTATCTGTACCACCGTTTCCATCTGATACTGTGTAAGTAAAACTATCTGGTGCTGTTTCTCCAGTTGCTAAATCGTCAGCTGCACTTTGGTTTGCAACGTAAGTATAAGTTCCATCAGCTCCTATTGTTAATGTTCCATAAGTTCCTGTTACTGAAGTTCCGTTAGATTGATTTGTACCTGAAGTTACACTTGAATTAGATCCTCCTGTTACTGCAATTTGAGTTATTTCTAAAGAACTTACTGTATCATCACCATCTGCATCTGTGTCATTATTTTGAATTACACCATTTGCAGCATCAGAAACTGTTAGTGTTGCATCTTCATTAACCGAACCAGTATCATCAGTTGCAACTGGATCATCATTTGCACCTGTAACTGTAATAATTAATGTTGCTGTAGCTGTTCCACCATTTCCATCTGATACTGTGTAAGTAAAACTATCTGTTGCTGTTTCACTTGCATCTAAAGCATCAGCTGCAGCTTGATCTGCTACATATGTGTATGTCCCATCTGCACCTACAACTAAAGTACCATAAGTACCTGTAATTGAAGTTCCGTTTGTACTATCTGTGCCGCTGGATACAGCAGAATTAGATCCACTGTCAGTGACTGAAATTTGTGTAACTGTTAAAGTGTCTCCATCTACATCTGTATCATCTGCAACTAAAAGTCCTGATCCAGAAGTTTGGCTAACTGTTGCATCTTCTACCACAGCATCTGTATCATTAACTCCAACTGGTGCATCATTTACTGGAGTTACATTTACCGTCATTGTATTTGAAGATGAGCTATAAGCAGTGCCATCGCTTACCTGAAATCCAAATGAAGTATATGAAGTACCATTTTCATTGGCATCTGGCACAAATCTTAATTTGTTATTACTAATATCTGTTGCAGTAATTTCTTGGTTTAAAGTTACATCTACCCAAGCAGAACCATTATAATATTGCAAAGCTCCATTATCCTCTAATGATGTAATTTTAATTTTGTTCAAGGCTCCATCATCATCCACATCACTAAAGTTAAATTCGCTTGTTGAAAATACGTGATTTGTATCTTCTAGAGTTGTAACAGTGTTATCAGATGCAGTTGGAGCATCATTAACCCCTGTAACAGTAATTGTGATATCTGCTGTAGTTGTTGCACCTGTTGTATCTGTCACTGTGTATGTAAATTTATCAGTAACTTCGTCACTAGCATCTAAGTCATCTGCAGCTGATTGGTCAGCTGTATAGGTATAAGTTCCATCAGCTCCTATAGTGAGTGTTCCATAAGTTCCTGTTATTGAAGTTCCATTTGAATGAGTTGTACCTGAGGTAACACTTGAGTTTGAGCCACCATCTGGTTTGATTTGAGTAATAACTAATGATGCAGCAGTATCATCACCATCTGCATCTGTATCATTATCTTGTATAACTCCACTTCCAGCTGAAGAAACCGTTAGTGTTGCATCTTCATTTACAGAGCCTGTATCATTGGTTGCAACTGGTGTATCATTTGTTCCTGTTACTGTAATAATTAATGTTGCTGTAGCTGTTCCACCTTTTCCATCTGAAATCGTGTAAGTAAAACTATCTGGTGCAGTTTCACCTGCGTCCAAAGCATCAGCTGCTGATTGGTCAGCTGTATAAGTATAAGATCCATCTGCGCCTACAGTTAAAGTACCATATGTTCCAGTTACTGTAGTACCATTACTTGCTGAAGTACTACTTTCAGCTACAGTACTATTAGTTCCACCTGTAGCAGTTATATGTGAAACTGTTAAAGTATCACCATCTGCATCTGTATCATCAGCAACTAAAAGTCCTGATCCAGAAGTTTGGCTAACTGTTGCATCCTCATTAACACTATCGGTATCATTTACAGCTACTGGGGCATTGTTATCATCGCTGACAGTAATAGTTAATGTAGTTGTTGTGGTAGCTGTTCCATCTGAAACTGTATAGGTGAATACATCTGTTCCAGCGCTTGATCCAGCAACATAAGAATAAGTACCATTAGCACCAATAGTTAATGTACCATAAGTCCCTGTACTTGAAGTTCCATTTGCGCGTGTTGTTCCAGAAGATATGGTTGATGCGCTTCCTGCACCGCTATGTTGAATATGTGTTACTGTTAAAGAAGAATCAGCGTCTGCATCAGTGTCATCTGAAATTACTGTACCTGCGCCATTAGTAGTATCAGTTACTGTGGCAGTTACTAATACAGCGTCTGTATCTGCCACTGCAACTGGTGCATCATTAACTCCAGTAACTGTTATTATTAAAGTCGCTGTACTTGTATCAGTTCCATCTGAAACTGTATAAGTAAAATTATCTGTTACTTCATCACTTGCATCTAACGCTTCTGCTGCGGCTGTATTAGCTGTGTAAGTATAAGCACCATTGGCTCCAACAACTAAAGTACCATAAGTTCCAGTTATAGAAGTTCCATTTGCGTGAGTTGTTCCTGGATTTACAGCAGAATTAGTTCCACCAACAGTGACTTTAATTTGTGTAACTGTTAAAGAAGAACTAGCGTCCACATCCGTATCATCTGCTACTAATAATTCCGAACCAGAACTTTCAGTTATTGTTGCATTTTCATTAACAGCATCTGTATCATTAACTCCAACTGGAGCGTCATTTATTCCAATAACTGTAATTTCTAAAACCGCAATATCAGTTTCACCCTGTCCATCTGAAACTGTGTAGTTAAATGAATCTGTTACAACATCACCAGCATCTAACTGATCAGCAGCTGTTTTATTTGCAACATAAGTATAAGAGCCATTGGCTTGAATTGTTAACTGACCATACGTACCATCTATCGCTGAACCAACTGATTCCGAGTCACCTGAACCCTCAGTTGACCCTTTTCTGATTGCTGTAACTGTCAATGTATCACTATCAGGGTCTGTATCGTAATTACTAGTTGAACTAGTATCAATCACGTCACCAGTATTTTCTCCTGTTATATCAACAAAACTATATGGACTTGAAAGTGAAAAAGATAAAACTCCGTTATTTGATGCTCGAGATAAAAATGCTTTGGTTCCATCATTATTAAATATAATATCAGTTGAGCTATCTGCATAGCTACTCACATCAAATTCACCCTTAAATGTTGCTGTAGATAAGTTAAAACCAGTACTAAGATCGTATTCTAAAATTTTATCACTAGCCTGACCTGTGATAAACAATTTTGTGCCTGTTGCGTTAAATGAAATTCCCCTTGGTGTAGCTTCTTTTGCACTAAAATCTAAACTTCTACTTGTGTATGATATTGTTGAGGTATCAAAAGCGGTTGATAGAGAATATTCATAAACAGCATCATTAATATCTCCAAGTAAAAACATTTTAGTTCCATCAGTATTAAAAGCAAAACCTCTAGGGTTGCCGTCTTGACCGCTAATTACAGTTGAAGTAGGTGTTGGTAATGAGGAAACATCATAGGCTGTAGATAAAGCAAATTCATGAATCTTTTTATTACTTCCTGAGCCATTACTTATATAAAGTTTAGAACCATCATCATTAAATCTTATACCACGTGGATTACCTGCGTAAGAAGAAATGTCTGTTGTACTACTTTGAGAAGCGGTATTTATATCAAAAGCAGTTGTTAAAGCGTGTACAGAGATTTTTGGGTTAGCGTGATGATGAAGAACAAACATTTTAGTTCCATCATGATTAAATGCTACAGAACGTACTGTGCCTTCATCAATAGCATATGGAGAACCAGTATCTTGAGAAACTCCAGTAACGCTTGTAGCATTACCACCATTTGAAACAGTTAATGTTCCATCTTCGTTTATTGTACCAGTGTCATTTCTTGCAGTTACATCTTGGCTTGGAATAACTGTAATTGTAAGTGTTGCTGTGTCAGTTGCAGTTCCATCTGAAACTGTATAAGTAAATACATCTGTTACATTAGAGTCTCCTGCATCAAGGCTCGTTATATTTGAATTTGCAACATATTTATAACTTCCATCTGAACCAATAGTTAAAGTACCATATGTACCCGAAACTGAGGTTGCAGATCCATTGGTATATGTAACATCAGCTACTGAAGTTGCTGAACCTGCTCCACTATGTTGAATGAGTGTAATTGTTGCGGTAGAGCTATCATCTAAGTCAGTATCATTATCTGTTATATCTCCTGAATTACTTCCAGTACTTGTACCAGAAACAGCTGAACCACTATTTGCAACAGTTAAAGTTCCACCTTCTTTTATATAACCTGTGTCATTAACTGCTGTTGGATCATCATTAATACCGATTATTGTAATTGTTATATTCGCAGTAGCAGTAGCAGTTCCATCTGACAGCGTATAAGTAAAAACATCTGTTACTTGATCAGCTGCATCTAAGGCATCAGCTGCAGCTTGATTTGCAACATAAGAATAACTTCCGTTTGCTGCAATCGTTAATTCACCATAAGTCCCTGCCAAAGCTGAACCAACTGAACCAGTAGTTCCACTTAATGTACTAATTGCTGATACAGTTAATGAAGCGCCAGTATCTACATCGCTATCTTTATGAGAACTTGAGCTTGTATCAATTACATCTCCGGAGTGTTCTCCTGTAGCATCATAACTTCCTGTAACATTCGCATTATTACCATTACTGACTGTTAATGTACCATCTTCAACAATTACACCTTCATCATTTTGTGCTACCGGTGCATCATTAACTCCTGTAACTGTTATTATTAAAGTGGCTGTAGCTCCATCAGCAGTATAAGTAAAACTATCCGTTACAGGATCACCACCAGCTGCCAAAGCTTCGGCATTAGATGTGTTTGCTATGTAAGTATATGAACCATCCGCACCAATAGTTAAAGTACCATAAGTTCCAGTTACTGATGTTCCATCTAAATAAGTTGTCCCAGAGCTTACAGTTGAATTTGATCCACCAGTTACTTTTATATGTGTTACGCTTAAACCGCTTGTGTCAGCTGCATCATCATCTAATACATCAGCTTGAGCACCTGTTTTAGTAACAGTTTCATTTTCATTTACACTGTCAGTGTCATTTACAAGAACAATTGAGCTTGCTACTGTGAAAGTGATAGTACCTACATCGTAAGCAAATGAACCTGAGTTAGTTTCATTGTCACGAGTTGTATATGTAAAAGTATCAGTAGCAGTACTACCATAAGTAATATTATTTGTTGAGCTTGCTGCATAAGTATATGTTCCATCTGCGGCAATAGTTAATGTACCATACGTTCCAGCAATTGCAGATCCAACTCCTGTATTATTTGTTATAATTGAATTATTAGAACTTTCATTTCCTGAAGCAACACCTGTAACAACTAATACACTATCAGCATCATCACTATCAGCAACACCGTCATGAACATCACCTGTACTATTGTTACCTGCAGCTACAGTTGTACCAACAGTAGTATCTGTAACATTTGGAGCAGCGTTAACTGAAATAGTCATTGTATAAGCTGATGAACTATAAACAGTTCCATCATTTACTTTAAAGCCAAAGGTTACATTACTTTCTGAGTTTGCAGCTGGCGTAAATCTTAAATAATTGTTTCCAATATCTGATGCTGAAATTTCTTGGTTTAATGTAACATCAACCCATGACGAGCCATTGTAATGTTCTAGGGCTCCAGCACTTTCTAAAGTTGTAATTTTAACTTTGGATAAACTATCACTATCAGCGTCTGAATAATTAAAGTCTCCAGCAGCAAAGATTTTTGTAATATTTGCTGGAGTTCTATCTCCTGCTGAAGATACTTGGTTGTTTTCATTTATATATACCGTTGAGTTTGAAGCAGTAGGAGCATTATTGTCGGATTGTCCTATAATAGTAATAGTTATTGTTGCAGTATCTGTCGTTACTCCATCCCCTACTGTATAAGTAAAGACATCAGTAACAGTTTCTCCACTATCTAAGCCAGTAATATCATTGCTTGCTGTATAAGTATAACTTCCGTTAGCCTCTAAATCTAAAGTACCATAATAACCAACAACTGAATTTGATCCTGCTGTACCAGAATTACCATTCCCCGATGATGCACTTCCGCCTGATGTATTAGTTGCACTAGTGTGCGAGTATGATGTTATGGTTAAAGTATGATTAGTTGAAACTGTACTACCAGCTTGAGTTACTTGATCTGTATCGTTGTCACTTATATCTCCACTATGACTTCCATTTGATGTTCCAGAAACTGCTGATGCCGAATTTGAAACACTTAGTGTATCTCCTTCATTAACGTAACCTGTATCAGCAACTGCCGATGGTGGACTGGCTCTTGTAATTATTCTTAGAAAATCTCCATGAAGACCATTGTCAGCACCTACACTAATTGTTTTATTAGAGTTTGAAATTATAAAATAATCTTTTGACCCTGCAATACCAGGTCCCACATAACTACTACTTGCACCATTATACCATTCAAGTGTTCTCTTAGATACTCTTGTACCACTGCTATCCGGATAAGTGGCACCACTTTTAGAAATACCAGACATAAAAATTGTATTATCCCACTCAGTAAAAACTCCTAAAATTTCATGTTCAAAAGTAACTTGACCTCTATCACTAAACGCTCTTCTATTTTCAACATCATTAAGATAAAGCATGTATACATTTATAGGATTTGATGAGCTTGGTGTAATTGAAGATGTAGCTGCACTAACATCAAATGATAACGAAGAACCAGATGTCACTACAGATCTTTCTTGAGTTATAATAAACTTATTTGAACTACTTTGTTGACCATTATTATTACCTGAGCCTGACTGAGCTTTAAAATTTGTTGCTGAATGATTTTCTTCAGTTGTGCTTGTATCAATTGATGCAATACCGTAAGCATCAGCTGTTCCAAGAGAGTGGTTATATTCTAGTGCTTGAACATTTTTTGTTTCAATTATTCCAATTTTTTTCTCTAATACCCAGTCTCCACCATTACCAGTAATATCATCTGATGCTGCTATATCTGCTTTAGTAATCTTTGAAATTCTTTTAATTAAATTCTCACCTTTTTCATTGGCTGCTACGTTACAACCATAGAATAAAATATCACCATTCGAAGTTAAAGTTTGCCCAATATTTTTTAAAGTTGAATTATAATTATCTATATTTTCATTTGAAAGAAGTGCATTACCAAATAATATCTGCCCAGCGCTACCGTGACCAATTATATGAATAGCAGAATAATTTTTTTCACCTTCTAAGGTTTGTTCAATTTTCTTAAACCCATCTTCATTAGCATCAATTAAAACAACTTTTGTATTTTTATCAAATGAGCTTGTTAAACTCTCGTAATCTGTGATTTGAGTATCAATAAATACAATCTGTTTTTTTCGAGCTTTGTCCCTTGTTATATTTATAAAGGGCAAATCATTAGTATCAGACGTCTTTACTTCTTTAAATTTAGCTATTTCTTTTGCATTTTTTGTTGATAATTTTTCTTTATTGCTCTCGTCAACTATATCTAAAAATGTAGATGCCCCTGCTCCATCGAGCATAATTCTTTGTTCCAGTGCCTCTATGAAGAATTTTTTTTTTGGCATAGGAATAAAAATTATTTTTTACTAAATTGTTGATTTTTTTTATCTATCTTTTTTGGAAGATGGAATGTTTCGTTATTCAAAATTGAATTTTGATTAAAAGAATTATTAATTTCATTTAACTCATCTGAGAATTGAAATAG
>CACLYY010000001.1 GCA_902611265.1 uncultured Pelagibacteraceae bacterium | reverse complement strand
AATTTCTAACTCTCTGCTTTTTAAATTTTTTTCATTCCAAATATAAAGTATCCCATTACTCTCTACCAAGCCCTCTAAATCTATTTCGTCAAATAATTCATCATATGCAATTAATGATTGGTCTAGAATTTGATGCATATATTTTGCAGTATGCATCATTTTATCTTTTGTGCAGTTAACCATGAATTTCGAAAACCATGGAATCATTTTTGGTACATAATTCCATTTTAAAGCAAGGGGTCCTCGCGAACTCATCAACATTGCTGGCACATCAGATAAAATGTCTGGTCTGTTTAATGGGACTGATGCATAAGGTGAGAAATGTCCTGCATTCCCATAAGATGCAGCATTGCCAGGCTCATCCCTATCAAAAAGTGTTACCTGATATCCTTTTTTTTGAAGAAAAAGAGCATTGCATACTCCTTGAATGCCTGCACCAACAATACCAATTTTAAAATTTTTATCAGACATTTTTTTAAATATAGATGGAGTTGATCGAAATTATATATGATATTTGATCGCGGCTGATATCAAGATAGGTAATAAGTTTAATTTGATATTATTTCCCGGCTATAAATTTTACAACTCATCACAATACTTAAGCCGATCATAATAGAAAGCATTGATGAGCCTCCATAAGACATAATTGGTAATGGAGCTCCTACAATTGGCAATAATCCTACAACCATAGCTATATTTACAAATACATATAAGAAAAGAGCTGTTGAAAAGCCAAAGCAATATAGTTTTGCAAAAAAACTCCTGCAAGAAAATCCTATTTTGATAATTCTATAAATCAACAATGCGTATAAAAATATCAGTAATATTGAACCTATAAATCCAAATTCCTCTGAGAAGAGAGTAAATATAAAATCTGTATGTTTTTCTGGCAAAAACTCCAGATAACTCTGAGTACCTTGTAAGAAACCCTTTCCATGCATACCGCCAGAACCAATAGCTATTTTAGACTGAATAATTTGATAACCTGCGCCTAAAGGATCTCTTTCAGGATTAAAAAAAGTTAAAATTCTTGATTTTTGGTAAGGTTTTAAAATTGAAATTATAAATGGCAAAGATACAAGAAGCAAGAGACCAGAATAAATAAAATATTTTATGTTTAAACCCGCTAACCAAATTATAGCTATTCCACTACCTGCTATTAAAATAGCAGTTCCTAAATCTGGTTGAGTGATTACTAAATAACAAGGTATCAATAAAAGTATTATTGGTTGCAGCAGATATTTATAACTTTCGATATCTGCACTTTGTATCCTATGGTAATATCTTGCAAAACAAACAATAACTGCAATTTTCATAAGTTCAGATGGTTGAAGATTGAATACAAATAAGTTGATCCAACGCTTAGAACCAGAAGCTGAAATTCCAAAAAAAATAACTAATAACAAAAGCAAAAGACCAAATAAATAAAATATATAAGCATGTCTATACCAAGTTGAAACTCTTACAAATGACAAGGCCAAGAATAACGAGAAAAATGCAATTAATCTTATTAAATGATTTTTTGTATAAAACGAAAAATCTCCGCTTTCTGTTGAATAAATTGAAAAAACGCTAATAGATCCAATTATTAAAACTAAAAAAATTAAAAAATAATCTACAGATTTTAATTTATCAACAAAAGAATAATTTGAATTTAAAGTTGAGTAGATCATTATATAATTTTTAGTTCTTTCCTTATTATTTCTCTATCTTTATCTCTATCTATAATTTTTTTAATCAATTTATTTGCTAGAGGTGCTGCTGCTTTACTACCAGACCCACCATGTTCAACTAAAACACTTATGGCGTATTTTGGCTTGTCATAAGGAGCAAATGCTACAAACAATGCATGGTCTCTATTTTTATATTCAATTTCAGATGTATCTAAATCTAGTTCTCTGTCCTTATCAGTGATTCTTCTTACTTGCGAGGTGCCTGTCTTTCCAGCATACCTATATTTTTTATCTACATGTCTTGATCTAAATGATGTACCAAATTGTTCGTTTGTTGATCCATACATTGCATCAAGAACAATTTTGATATTTCTTGGATTTTTATATAATTTTTCGTAAAGATTTATATTTTTATCTTTTAATATATTTGCTTTTGAGGGTTTATTTTTCTCAGATTCGATTTTTGATAAAATTTCTTCATAATTAAAATTGCTATTATAAATTATATTTGGTTTAATTTTAAATCCACCATTTGCTAGCTGAGCAGTCATTAAGCAAAGTTGTAGAGGAGTTGTTTGTATATATCCTTGCCCAATTCCTGTGATAACAGTCTCACCAAGATACCAAGATTGCTCTAAAACTTGTTTTTTCCATTTAGTAGATGGAACGAGACCCTTTTTTTCTTCAGAAAAGATATTTTCTAGTACTTTTGAGCCTAAACCATATCTTTTGGCAATAATCGATAACCTATCAACTCCAAGTAATCTTGCTACTTCATAAAAATAAATGTCACACGATTGCTTAATGGCGTTTCTTAAGCTCATTATGCCATGACCATTTTTTTTCCAGCAATGATATTTCTGACCATATAATTCATAGGGATGATCATGACCTTTGCATTTGATTTTGAGGTTGGGATTTATAATTCCGTATTCTAAAGCTGCAAGAGCTACTAGAGGTTTTATAGTAGAACCTGGCGAGTATAAACCTGCTATTGACTTGTTAACTAGTGGTCTTAATTTATTATTTTTAATCTCATTCCAATCTTTTTTATTTATACCGTATGTAAATTTATTTGGATCATAGGTAGGCGAAGATGCCATTGCTATTATTTCGCCACTATAAATATCCATAGCACAAATGGATCCAGCTTTATTTTCAAGAAGTTTTTGTGCGAGTTTTTGTGCCTCTAAATCAATTGTTGTTCTAAGATTTTCTCCTTGAGTTTCTTTTTTATAACTGATTTCTCTAATTTTTTTTCCTGACGAGTTTACCTCATATCTTTTGATACCATAATTTCCAATTAATATTTGATCTGTTGAATTTTCTATTCCTATTTTTCCAACTTTCAGACCTGGAACAAAATTTTTCTCAATCTTTTCATTTTTTATTATGTCATCTGGGCTAGCATCGCCCACATATCCAACAATGTGAACTAAATCATTTGAATAAGGATAATACCTGGAAGTGGATAAAACTGGTTTCGCCCCCTCTATTTCATGTAAATAAAGATTTAATTTTGAGAATTTTTCCCAAGATAAATTTTCAGATACTACGATAGTATCCCAAGGCTTAATTTTCTGTTTTTTTTCGTAAATTTTACTTAATTCATCATCACTTAAATTAATTATATTTTTTAATTTAAATATAGAGTTATTAAAATCTTTTGTTTCATCTAAAGAAAGATGAACCTGATACACTCTTTTGTTATCAGCAATTACATTATTATAAAAATCTGTAATTACACCTCTTTTAGGTGGCGTTTTCCACTCTCTAAATCTATTTTTATCAGATAATAACTCATATTTTTTTTTTTCAGATATTTGAAGGTTATATAATCTTGAGGTTATTAATCCTAACAAACCAACTTTTGCTGTTCCTAAAATGAAAAGTCTTCGATTTATAGTCTTATTTTTATCTAAATTATTATTTCTTTTTATCATTGCTACTCAATTGAACAATATTATCAATCAAACTTAATATTTTGGCAAGTAAAGGATATAAAAGAAATGTAGCAAATAATCCTAATAACAAGCTGTTATATATTATTGGGACATCAAATATAAAGACTAGTATAATATAATTAATTGATCCTGCAATTAAAATTGAAATTAAAAAAAATACCCAATCATAAAATAAATTTTGTAATATTATTCTAGATCTTGCAAAACCAGTAATTATACAAAGTGATAAATACTCAATTGATGAGATACCTAAAGGATTATCTTGAATTACATCATTTAATATACCCGCTAAAAAAATGAAACCTAAGCCTAAATAATTTGGTTTTTTTAAACTCCAATAAAAAATTAAAAGGTAACTAATATTAAAACTTAGATTATGGCCACTATATGTAAAATTATATTTTGAGCTCAATAAAATAGAAACAATTAAAATAAGAAGAGGAAATATTGAAAGTATACTTGAATAAAATTTATTTGGTATGCTCACTTTTTGTAATAAACCTTCACAAATTCAATTTGTGTAAAATCTGAAAAGTATTTTACTTTTGCATGATCATTATCAATCACTATTTTTCCAACAGGTATGCCTGAAGAAATTATTCCGTCTGCTCCAGACGTATAAACCACATTTCCATCTTTTATATTATTATTTTCCGGTAAATATTCAATTTTTCCTAACTTATTATCACCAGTTCCTGATAAAATTGCGCTGACAGCACCGGGTTCAATAATAACAGGAATTTTACTATTCAAATCACTTATAAGTAATATTCTTGAAGTAAGGTAGTTGCTGTCTACAACCTTACCTACAAAATATGAATTACTTCTAACCGCAGCACCCAATTTAATTCCATGCTTAAATCCTTTATTGATTAACATGGATCTTAGATAAGGACTTTTTTGATCTATCAAAACTTTAGTGATATGGAAATCTTCTTTGTAAAGATTTTTTTCATCTATTAATTTTTTTAATCTTTGATTTTCTTCTTTTAAAAAATTGCTTTCAAGAATTAAACTTTTATTTTTTTTCTGCTCGATTTTGAGTTTTTCATATTCATCATACATATTAAGATGATCTATAAAAGAGTAATAAGTCTTCGTAATTGATTTAAAAGGAATTGAAGCAACATACGATGACTTTATAATTATGTCTTTTGTAATTAATCTTGCTTGATTTATTGGGCCAGATTTAAAGTACTCTAAAGAAAGTATTATTATAGAGGTAATAATTAAAGTTAATAGTGAGAATTTTTGTCTATTTCTCTTTTTTAAAAAAACAGAGCGAGCAGATATAACAAAATCATCTCTGCCCATTTCTCTAGACATTTTAATTAATACTCAGTCAATACAGATGAAAAAGTTTCCGCTTGATCTAATGCTTTTCCTGTTCCAATTGCAACACAAGATAAAGGATCATCAGCAACATTTACTGGAAGACCAGTTTCTTTTGAAAATCTCTTGTCAATGTTATTTAACAGAGATCCTCCGCCAGTAAGAGTTAACCCCATATCAACTAAATCAGCAGATAATTCAGGTGGAGTATTTTCTAAAGCTTTTTTAATAGCTGACACTATATCTTTTAAAATAGGATTTAAGGCTTCTGCAGTATCTTCCTCTGATATATTTACTTCTTTTGGAGTTCCTGACCTCAAATCTCTACCTTTTACTGCATAAGTATTATTATTAGTTGGTATTGCTGTACCTACATCTTTTTTTATTTTCTCTGCAGTACTATCGCCAATCATCAAATTGTACTCTTCTCTCATGTAATCTTTTAAGGCATTGTCCATGGCATCTCCAGCTACTCTTAAAGACTCTGAATATACAACACCACCTAAAGACAAAACTGCAATTTCAGTCGTACCTCCACCTATATCAACAACCATTGATCCAGTAGCCTCTGAAATAGGAAGACCAGCTCCTACTGCTGCTGCTATTGGCTCTTCTATTAAATTTACTTTACGAGCTCCTGCTGCAAGAGCACTATCCTGAATAGCTTTTCTTTCAACTGGTGTTGAACCAGTTGGAACACAAATTAAAATTCTTGGATTAGCTAACGTTTTTTTATGAACTTTTTTAATAAAGTGTTTGATCATTTCTTCAGTGACAACAAAGTCCGCAATTACACCATCTCTTAATGGTCTTATGGCTTGAATATTTCCTGGTGTTCTACCCAACATTGTTTTTGCCTCGTCACCAACTGCTAAAACTGATTTTTTTCCTTTATTGTCAACTACCGCAACTACCGATGGTTCATTCAAAACTACACCTTTACCCTTTAACACTACAAGTGTATTTGCTGTACCAAGATCTATTGCCATATCTTGACTCCATAACTTCTTTAAGTTGCTAAACATTGCCATTTTATATTCCTCTCATTTTTTGATTTTCATAATTTTGATTTTCTAAAGTTTCTCCTGGTGCAGTTTTATCTCTTTTAATAATCATCTTATTTAGAGAATTAATATAAGCATTTGCTGATGCAACTAAAGTGTCTGTATCTGCTGCTTGTCCAACTGTTGTTTTGCCATTTTCCTCAATTTTTACACTTACTGTTGCTTGTGCATCTGTTCCCTCCGTTACAGCATGTACTTGATAAAGTTGTAAATTTACATCGTGAGGATAAAGTTTTTTTATACATTTAAAAATTGCATCAACTGGACCATCCCCAGTTTCTGAAGCTTTTTTAACTTCTCCTAAAACATCCAAAGTCATCTCTGCTCTCTGTGGTTCTCCTGTTCCTGCGAATACTTTTAAAGATTTTAGATTTATAGCGCTAACTTTATTATCAACTATAAGGCTATCATCTATCAGAGCAATTATATCCTCATCATAAACATGTTTCTTTTTATCTGCTAAAATTTTAAATTTTGCAAATGCATTATCAACAATATCATCAGTTAAATCTGGATATCCTAAACTAGTTAGTTTATCCTTAAACGCGTGTCTTCCTGAATGTTTTCCCATTACTAATGATGTCTGTTTAACGCCAACACTTTCAGGAGTCATAATTTCATAAGTTTGTCTATTTTTTAACATACCGTCTTGGTGTATACCTGCTTCATGAGCAAAAGCATTTTTTCCTACAATGGCCTTATTATATTGGACAGGAAATCCTGTAGCATTTGATACGATTTTAGAAGCTTTACTTAAAAGAGTAGTTTCAATTCCTGTTTCAAAAGGCATTAAGTCTGGTCTTGTTTTCATTGCCATAACAACTTCTTCAAGAGCTGCATTACCTGCTCTTTCTCCTAATCCATTAATAGTACATTCAATTTGTCTTGCTCCTGCTTGAACACCAGCTAGAGAATTAGCAACTGCCAATCCTAGGTCATTATGACAATGTGTTGACAGGATTGCTTTATCTATGTTTGGTACTTTGTCTAATAAAGTTTCGATAATTTTTGTAAATTCAGATGGTATAGTGTACCCAACTGTATCTGGAATATTTATTGTTTTAGCACCACATTTTATTGCAAGTTCAACTGTCTTACACATATAGTCCATATCGGTTCTTGTCCCATCCTCACATGACCATTCTACATCATCGGTGAAATTTCTTGCATAAGTAACATTTTCTTTAATTGCCTCATAAACTTCATTCGGTGATTTATTAAGTTTATGCTTCATATGTAATGGACTTGTTGAAATAAAAGTATGAATTCTAAATCTTGGAGCATGTTTAAGAGCCTCATAGCATCTATCAATGTCTTTTTTTGAGTGTCTTGCTAAACCTGCGGGAATTGATTTCTTTAAAATTTTACTAACCTCAGTAACAGCTTCAAAGTCACCGGGAGATGCTATTGGGAAACCAGCTTCTATTATATCAATACCAAGTTCATCAAATATTCTTGCTATTTGAATTTTTTCCTCAAGACTCATTGATGCACCTGGTGACTGCTCGCCGTCACGCATAGTTGTATCAAAAATGTAAACTCTATTTTTATCGCTCATATTGTTATTTTATGCACCCGGCATAATACATGCTCACGCACAGATTGCAAAATAATTTGGTCTATTTTGACCAAAAATCAATATTAAATCTACTTCTTATCGCTATCAACAAGCTTCTTTTTAGAAATCCATGGCATCATAGCTCTAAGTTCAGCGCCAACCTTCTCTACAGAATGCTCTGCTAACTTAGCTCTTGTTGCAAGAAAATTCTTTTGACCATTCTTACATTCATCCATCCATTCTTTTGTAAATTTACCTGATTGAATTTCAGCTAGCACTTCTTTCATCCTTTGTTTGGTCTCTTCTTTTTTAATTATTCTTGGACCTGATTGATACTCTCCATATTCAGCGGTATTTGAAATTGAATAATTCATATTTGCAATTCCACCCTCATAAATTAAATCAACAATTAATTTTACTTCATGCACAGTTTCAAAATATGCCATTTCTGGCTCATAGCCTGCTTCAACTAAAGTCTCATACCCATTTTTTATTAACTCTACTAAACCACCACACAATACTGTTTGTTCTCCAAATAAATCAGTTTCTACTTCATCCTTAAAAGTTGTCTCAATTATTCCAGATCTTCCACCTCCAACAGCAGATGCATAAGACATTGCTAAATCTCTTGCTTTTCCAGAACCATCTTGATGAACAGCAAATAAACAAGGCACTCCACCACCTTTTTCATATTCGCTTCTAACTAAATGTCCTGGCCCTTTAGGAGCTACCATAAAGACATCCAAATCTTTTCTAGCTTTTATAAGATCGTAGTGAACATTAAGTCCGTGTGCAAAAGCAATTGATGTTCCCTCTTTAACTCTTTGTTCAATATGATTTTTGTAAATAGCTGCTTGAAGTTCATCTGGTGTTAATATCATTACCACGTCTGCCCATTCTGCTGCATCGGACAAATTCATAACTTTTAAACCTTTTGATTCTGCTTTAGCAATACTGGATGAGCCTTCTCTAAGAGCAACTACTACTTCTTTAACTCCACTATCTCTTAAGTTAAGAGCATGAGCATGTCCTTGACTTCCATATCCAAAAATTGCAATTTTTTTGTCTTTTATTAAATTTACATCTGTATCTTTTTCATAAAACATTTTCATAGCTATCTCCTTTAATTATTTAAACACATCTGATCCTCTAGTCATGGCAACAGCACCCGTTCTAGACACACTTACTAAACCAAATTTTGTTAAATTTTTTGACATTTTATCTATTTCTCTTCTTAAAGCTGTAATTTGAATTACTTTTGATTTTTTTGTTTCATCCAATACAACAGGATTGAAGTTTTTGCACGCTTTAAATGCTTTTATTAACTTTTCACTGTTAGCAACAAATTTAAATAGAGCCATTTCTTTAAAAATGACATTTTTATCTTCTCTTTTAAAATCTGCAACTTTATGTACAGGTACCAATTTTTTTAATTGAAGCTTAATTTGATCAACTACTTGAGGTGTTCCAGTTGTAACTATTGTAATTCTCGATATATTTTCCTTTTGATCTACCTCAGCAACAGCTAATGACTCTATATTATAACCTCTTCCAGAAAAAAGCCCTACTACTCTTGCTAAAACCCCAGCTTCATTGTCTACCCAAACTACAATAATGTGTGTGTCGTTTTTCTGTTTTTTTCCAGCTACACTATAAGCTGATTTTGAATTAGCCATTTTAAACTAAAGTTCTTCCTTTTCCTGTAATTTTTTTCTCTTTTTGATCTTTTGGACCTAGTAACATTTGATTATGTGGTTTTCCTGAAGGAATCATTGGAAAACAGTTTTCTTGTTTGTCTACAAGACAGTCAAATATTACAGGTCGATCAGTATTTAACATTTCAAGAATCTTGTCATCTAATTCTTCAGGTGTTTTTGCTCTTATGCCAACACATCCATAAGCTTCGGCCATTTTAACAAAATCTGGCAACGCAGCAGTATAACTCTCAGAATAATTTTTATCATGCAATAACTCCTGCCACTGTCTTACCATACCCATGTACTCATTATTTAAGATAAATATTTTTATCGGTAAATTATACTGAACAGCAGTAGACATTTCCTGCATTGTCATTAAAACTGATGCTTCTCCAGCAATATCCACAACTAATTTTTTGGGATGTGCTATTTGAACTCCTACTGCAGCAGGTAAACCATATCCCATTGTTCCAAGACCACCTGATGTCATCCATCTATTTGGTTTATTAAATTTATAATGTTGAGCTGCCCACATTTGATGTTGACCAACCTCAGTTGTAATATAGGCATCTCTATCTTTTGTAAGTTCATATAATCTTTCAATGGCATATTGTGGTTTAATTGTCTCTTCGCTACCAATGTAATCTAAAGAACGTTTAGATCTCCACTTTTGAATTTTTTCCCACCAATTTGATATTTGATGTTTATTTGATTTAGAAAAATTCTTTTTTGTTTTTTTTAAAGTTTTTAGCGTAGATGTTAAAACTGATTTAATATCTCCAACTATTGGTAAGTCCACCTTAACATTTTTATTTATAGATGATGGATCAATATCTATATGAACTTTTTTTGATTTAGGTGAGAACTCATCTATCTTACCAGTTATCCTATCATCAAATCTTGCTCCAATATTTATCATAAGATCACAACTGTACATTGCATTGTTAGCTTCATAGGTACCATGCATTCCTAACATTCCTAAAAACTGATTATCATCAGCAGGAAAACAACCCAGACCCTGTAAAGTTGAGGTTATAGGAAATCCAGTTGCGTACACAAGTTCTCTTAAAAGTTCACTTGCCTTTGGCCCTGAATTAACTACTCCACCACCTGTATAAAATATCGGTTTTTTTGCCTTACTAATTAATCCTATTAAGTCATTAATATTTTTTTGAGTAAAATTATCATGAGATTTGCCATTTAATTTTTTAACTTTTTGATAATTTTTATATTTTGTCTTTTGGAATTGTATGTCCTTTGGAATATCAACTAGTACTGGCCCTGGTCTTCCCGTAGTTGCTACTTCAAAAGCTTTGTGCATTATCTCTGCTAGATCATTTATATCTTTCACTAACCAGTTATGTTTGGTACAAGGTCTCGTAATTCCCGTTGTATCACACTCTTGAAATGCATCAGTTCCGATTAGATGAGTTGGAACTTGTCCTGTAATACAAACTAATGGGACTGAGTCCATGTAAGCATCTGTTAGAGCAGTAACTGCATTTGTAGCCCCAGGTCCTGATGTTACTAATAGTACTCCAGGTTTTCCTGATGATCTTGCGTAACCTTCAGCTGCATGTCCTGCACCTTGCTCATGTCTTACTAAAATATGTTTTATAGAATTAAAATTTTTTAACTCATCATAAATTGGAAGTACTGCTCCTCCTGGATATCCAAAAATATGACTAACGTTTTGATCTTCTAAACATTTAAATACAATTTCAGCTCCCGAATATAATTTTGGCATTCAGACAATCTAGCTGAAGTTGTGCTCATTGGTCAAGTTATAGTAGAGATAAATTATAATTTTTTTATAAATTTTGAGAGCGCTTTAGGATCAAATTTTTGCCAATCATTCATTTGACCTCTAGACCAAGTTCTCTGTCTTTTAGCGTATTGTCTTGTTTTTATTACAATATTTAGTTTCATTTCTTTCAATGAAGTTTTTTTATCAATAAAATCTTTTATCTCTCTGATGCCAATAACTTTGTAAAGATTATTATCACTCTTTAAATTCAACTTTTCAAAGTTTTGTACCTCTTCGACTGCCCCATCTTTTATCATTTGATCTACCCTTTTTGAAATTTTATTGACCAATATCTCTTTGGGATAATCGATATAAATTTTTAGAAATTCATCTATTTTATATTGTGATTTTGTTTTTTTATACCACTCAAAGATTGATTTTTTTGTAAAGTAAATCACTTCATAGGCCCTTAAAGATCTTTGGATATCGGTAGAGACTATTTTATTTTTTACAAATTTGTCTAGTTTCAAAAGTTTTAAATAAAATTTCTTTTGACCCATTTGTTTTTGCTTAGATCTTATTTTATTTCTAATAGAGTTAGGAATTTTCGGTATCTTAACTAAACCATCTGTTAATGCTTTAAAGTAAAGACCAGTGCCACCTACCAGAATAGGTATTTTATTTTTATTTCTTATTTCTTTTATTTTTTTTTTAACTAATTTTAACCATTGACCAGTAGAAAATTCATTTTTAACACTTTGAAAGCCATATAAATGATGTTTGATTTTATTGGTATTTTCTTTTATGGGTCTAGCTGTTAATATTTTTAATTCTTTGTAGACCTGCATACTATCTGCATTAATTATTTCTCCATTCACTTTTTTAGCAAAATCAATTGCTAATTTAGATTTTCCTGATGCGGTGGTTCCTGATATTAAAATTATTTTGGACTTAAGGTCCATTTGACTATTTAAGCTTAACGCCTACGTATGTTCTCTGATTTTGATTATTATATATTGCAATCAATAAATTATTTTCGTCACTTCTTAATTTCAACTTAACTACATTATCAAGATCGCCAATAGTATTAATTTTTTTTCTGTTAGCTTCAACTATTATATTATCTACCTGTAAGTAATTAATTGGACTTTCTTTGTCTATTTTTGTTATTACCACGCCACTTGTTCCTTTTGGCAAGTTCCTTGACTCAATATCATCTTTATTCAATAAACGAACTTCTATTTTTAAACCATCAATTCTTGTTACTTTAGGTTTTTCTATTACTGGTTTTTGTGCTTTGAAATCTTCAGATGTTTCTAATCTTCCAAGAATTATTTCTTTGGTTATTTCTCTTTTGTTTCTCCAAACTTTCACTATAACTTTTTTTCCAACATCTGTCTCTGCCACAATCTTTGGTAATTCTTTCATTTCATTTATAGGTTTTCCATCGAATTCTAAAATTATGTCACCTGGTTTAATACCACCTTTGTCTGACGGACTATTTTCTGCTACACTTGCAACAAGTGCTCCTCTTGGTTTATCTAAATTTTCTGCATCGGCAATTCCTTGATCAACAACTTGAATTCTAACCCCAAGCCAACCTCTTTTAGTTTCTCCAAATTCTATAAGTTGTTTAATTACTTTTTGAGCGCTATTAGAAGGAATTGCAAAACCAATACCGATTGAACCTGATTGACCTAAAATAGCGGTATTTATTCCAATAACATCACCTGCCATGTTGAATAGTGGGCCTCCAGAATTTCCTTGATTAATTGATGCATCAGTTTGAATATAATCTTCATATCTGGATAAACCTATGCTTCTATTTCTTGCAGATATTATTCCTGCAGTAACTGTACCACCAAGACCAAAAGGATTTCCTATTGCTATTACCCAATCACCTATTCTTGCCTTATCTGAATTACCAAAATTTACTGGTTTAAATTTTTCATCTGACTCTATTTTTAAAACTGCTAGATCCATTCCTGCATCAGCACCAAGAACTTTTGCTTTATAATCTTTATCACCGTTAACTCTTACTACTATATCTTGTGCTCCCTGAATAACGTGGTTATTTGTAATCACTATACCTTCTTCATCAATAATAAAGCCGGACCCTAATGCACTTGTCTGTCTTTGTTGTGGTGTACCAAACATATCCTCAAAAGGAGATCCAGGAGGAAATTCAAATGGAAGAGGGTTTGATCTTGTAGTAACCGTGGTTGTTGTTGATATATTTACAACTGAAGGCATCAATCTTTCTGCAAGATCTGCAAAAGATGATGGGATTGTATTTGCAAATGAGATAGAAAAATAATTAATTGAAATTAAAAAAACAGCAAAAATTTTTAATATACTTTTCATACTTTTAAATAACGAATTATTACAAAACCAATTATTGCAAAAATTAAACCACCTATTCTTAATTGTCTGTCTGCAATTAAATCTAATTTTTTTAACATATTTTTCATTTTTGATGGAAATAAGGCATACAAAACACCTTCAATAAATAAGAATAGACCAAAAGCTATGATCAATTCTCTCATTTTAAATAATTTTAATTAGTTTTCTTTATTTCCAAAAAATTTAAAAAACTCACTATCAGGTGATAGAATCATAGATGTTTCTCCACCGATCAGGGCTTTTTGATAGGCTTGCATCGCTCTATAAAATCCAAAAAATTCTGGGTCTTGTCCAAATGCATCTGCAAAAATTTTATTTTTTAGACCGTCTCCTTCCCCTTTCATTATCTCAGATTTTTTTTGAGCATCTGCAAGAATAACTGTGACTTCTTTGTCTGCAGTAGACGTTATTGTTACAGCCATTTCTGCTCCTTTTGCTCTAAATTCTTTTGCTTCTCTTTCCCTCTCAGTTTGCATTCTTCTAAAAATTGCATCGCTGTTAGCTTGAGGTAAGTCCGCTCTTTTAATTCTTACATCAACAATATTTATTCCAAAATTTTCCGCCTCATTATTTACACCTTGTTGAATTAAGGCCATCTGTTTAGATCTATCCTCAGATAGTAATGTTTGTAACTTTTGTTGACCTAATACGTTTCTTATTCTTGAATTTATAATCGTTGCTAATCTTGATCTGGCAACTCTTTCATTGCCCACTGAAATATAAAATTTTAATGGGTCAACAATTTGAAATCTTGCAAATGCATCAACAATTAAACGTTTTTGATCTGAAGCAATTACTTCTTCTGGAGGCGTATCTAAATTTAAAACCCTCTTATCTAAAAAAACCACATTTTGAATAAATGGAATTTTAAAGTTAAGACCAGGTTTTAATATTATTCTTTTTGGATCTCCAAACTGAAGAACGATAGCTTGATTGACTTCTTTGACTATAAATATTGAAAAAAATAGTGTTGCAGCAATCAAAATAATTATTGGTAATATAAATTTTCCAGCTTTCATTAATTTGCCCCCGACTTTAATTCTTGTAATGGAAGATAAGGAACTACGCCAGATCCAGAATCCTTGTCGATAATAATCTTGTTAATATCTGCAAGGACTTGTTCCATTGTTTCTAAATACATTCTCTCTTGAGTTACATCTTTTGCCTTTGCGTACTCAGCATAAATAGATAAAAATCTGCTAGCTTCACCCTCTGCTTTTGCGACAACTTCTTTTTTGTAAGCCTCTGCGGCTTGTAAAATTTTAGCAGCTTCTCCTCGTGCTCTTGGTATTACGTCATTAGCATAAGCTTCTGCTTCGTTTTTAGATCTCTCCATATCAGCTCTAGCAGCCTGGACATCTCTAAATGCATCAATTACTTGATCTGGTGGGTCAGCTTTCTGAGTTTGAACTTGGGTAATTTGAACTCCACTTTCGTATTCATCAAGTATACCTTGTATAATATCTTGTGTATCTCTTTCTATAACTGCTCTACCTTCTGTAAGAATTGGTTGAATGTCTGATCTTGCTATTACTTCTCTCATCGCAGTTTCGGCTGCAGCTTTAACTGTTCCCTCTGGATCTTGAATTTTAAATAAAAAGTTACCCGCATCTTTAATTACCCAAAATACTGAAAAATCAATATTTACAATATTTTCATCACCAGTTAACATAAGACTTTCTTCTGGTACGTCTGCAACTCCACCACCCTGTCCAAATCCACTGTCTCTTTCTGATCTAAAGCCAATATCCATTCTGTTTACTTTTGTTACTTTAGGAGTTAGCACACTTTCAATCGGAAATGGCAAATGATAATTTAGTCCTGGTTGAGTAGTGTTAACAAATTTTCCAAATCTTAAAACCACACCTTGCTCATCAGGTAAAACTCTGTATAAACCACTTAATGCCCAAATAACAACCAATATTATTAATCCAAGTATAATGGGTTTTTTTCCACCTGCGCTACTTCCTGTAAATTTATTTATTGTATCCTGTAATTTTTTAATTGCCTCATCTAAGTTAGGGGGAGTTGGGCCTCTTCTGAAACCTCCTCCGTTTCCACCACTTCCACCACTTCCCGGTGGCGTGCCCCATGGGCTTTGATTTTTATAAATCGTCATTATGACATTCTATATAGTGTCTTTATGGTCAAAAACAAGGTAAGTGTATTTTTATGAACGATAAAAAAGTAGGTCTTAGTGACACAATGAAGGCAAAAACAGAGCCAAAAACCTTTAAAAGAAACCCTATTCCGGGTACTAAATTTACAATTGCTATTTCAAGCGCAAAAGGTGGTGTTGGAAAATCAACTTTTGCCACGAATTTGGCTTCAGCTTTAAAAAAAGTTGGTTGCAAAGTTGGAATTTTAGATGCGGATATCTATGGGCCATCTTTACCTAAATTATTTTCAATTAATGAAAAACCTGAAAGTGATGGTCAAATTTTAAAACCGATCATCAAGTATGATATTCAGTGCATGTCTATTGGATTTCTTACTGATGAACAAACTCCGATGATATGGCGAGGACCTATGGTAACCAGTGCAATAAAAACCTTTACCCAAAAAGTTGGATGGAAAGATTTAGACTTTATTATCGTTGATATGCCCCCAGGAACAGGAGATACACAACTAACTTTTGCACAAGAAATAAAAGTTGATGGTGCAATAATTGTTTCAACTCCTCAGGAGATAGCTCTTCAAGATGTTAAAAGAGGAATAAGAATGTTTGATAAATTGAAAGTGAACATCATTGGTTTAATAGATAATATGAGTCATTTTATTGGGGATGATGGTAAAAAATATGCAATTTTCGGTGAGAATGGCGTTGAAAGAACAGCTAAAGAATTTGAAAAAAAATTTTTAGGTCAAATTCCAATTAATGCTGATGTAGGAAAATATGGAGATATGGGTATTCCTATTGTTGAAAAGAATCCAGATCACGAAATAACAAAAATTTATTTAGAATTTGCTGAGAGAATTAAACAATTTTATCTTTAATTTCAAAAGCTTCCATAAGTTCATTCCATTCTCTTTTTGAAAGTCCAGAATTATCGATATTTACATTTTCACCTTTTAATAACTTTTGAATAATAATTTTACCTTTGGCTGAAACTTCTGTCCCACCTACTCTATAATCCATAAAAGCATCATAGGTGATTGGAACCCATCTCTTTAATGTATCCAACATAATATCTGCATATACTCTTATTTCGTATTGTGCATGATGATCTGCACGTAATCTTAAAAAATTCATTAAGTTAAGCAAATCTGTTTTCCAGTACCACTGTGTGTATGTATTCAAAGTTAAGTTCATTCTCGCTAACTCCCTAGCTAGACCTTTTTTATTATCATCAATGGTGGATCCATCATATTTTTGATTTAGCATAGTCTCGTAATTGTGATATGTTCTTTCTGCATCATTTTTTAAAAGTTCTAAAACTTCTTTTGCTTGTTCTCCTTCAATAACATCACCTCGACCTTGTCTGTTTGCTATTGATTGTGCAGCTAAATTTTCTGGATCAGGTAAATAAAATTCTTTATCTAAAATTGAATATCTTGCCGAGTATTCGTTTACATTTGCTGTACGATGTCTAATCCATTGTCTAGCTATAAATATTGGTAATTTAACGTGATATTTAATCTCACACATTTCAAATGGAGTGCTATGCCAGTGACGCATCAGATACTTAATTAATCCACTATCTGTTGAAACTTGTTTAGTCCCCTTACCATATGAAACTCTTGCAGACTGAACAATTGAGCTATCATCCCCCATATAATCAATAACTCTTATAAAGCCGTGATCTAAAGCTGGCAAAGCCTCATATAAAATTTTTTCTAATTCTGGAGCAGTAACTCTTTTAGTCTTGTTATCTTGAGATTGTTGTTCTTTTATATCGTTTATTTGATCTTTTGTAAGTTTCATGAATAAATTATTGAATCTCTATTATTTGGTTTTATATTAATAGTGTTGGTTTTCCAACTATGACGATAAACGAATTTCGTAATAACCATTACGGACGTGGGGGCAGTACCCACCACCTCCACCATTTACAACTTAAGGGGGTGAATTAGGATCGACGGATGTCTAAAAGTTGTTCTTTCGTTCGGTATTGTTCCGCCGTAACGGGCTAATTTATAAATGCTAACGAAAGTTATGCACTTGCAGCTTAATTAATTTATTAATTAAGTTACGGGGTTTGGGGCACCTGGCAACAGAACGCCCCTTTTTCAATAATATTATAATTTATGGTGCGGCCAGAGAGAATCGAACTCTCATGAGCTAGGCTCACACGGCCCTCAACCGTGCCTGTCTACCAATTTCAGCATGGCCGCAAATAATGCGTCAGATTAAATGAATGACAATTCTATTTCAAGTTGATAAGTTTTTATTATGGAATTCACAACCGAAGTAAAATTAGCAACAGATCCTATATATCAGAAGGTCTCAAAATCCATTCCAGAAATAGAATGGGCATTACATGCTCCATACATTTATAGAATAAATAAATTAAAAAAAGAAAAAAATGCTGTAATTCTTGCGCATAATTATCAGACACCAGAGATATATCACGGTATCTCTGATTTCTCAGCTGACTCATTGGCTTTAGCAATTGAGGCCTCAAAAACTGAGGCAGATATTATCGTTATGTGTGGAGTACATTTCATGGCAGAAACTGCAAAACTAATGAGCCCTAACAAAAAAGTTTTACTACCTGACATGAAGGCTGGTTGCTCTTTATCCTCATCAATAACAGGAGAAGATGTAAAAAATTTAAAAAAACGTTATCCAGGAGTTCCAGTAGTCTCATATGTTAATACTTCTGCAGATGTCAAAGCTGAAACTGATGTTTGTTGTACATCAGCAAATGCTGTTAAAATTGTAAATTCTTTAGGTGTAAAAAAAGTAATTTTCTTACCTGATGACTACTTAGCAAAATATGTTGCTTCTCAAACAGATGTTGAAATTATTTCTTGGAAGGGTACTTGTGAAGTTCATGAACAGTTTAATGATGAAGAAATAAATGAAATTAGAAAAAATAACCCAGGTATCAAAATTATCGCCCATCCAGAATGTCCGCCAGATGTAATACAGGCAAGTGATTTTGCTGGCTCAACAAGTGGAATGATTAAATATGTAAAGGATAACCAACCTGAAAAGGTTATGATGGTTACAGAATGCTCAATGAGTGACAATGTTCAAATTGACAATCCCAAAGTAGAATTTATCAGACCGTGTAACTTATGTCCTCACATGAAAAGAATTACACTTCCAAAAATTCTTGATTGCCTAGAAAACGAAAGTAATGAATTAATTATGGATAATGATACAATTGAGAAAGCTAGGAAATCGGTAGAGAGAATGGCTGAAATAGGCAGATAAATTCTGTGCCCAAAATTCAATTAAGTAAAAATTTTATCCGATCAACCTGTAAGCTTGCTCTTAATGAAGACCTTTACCCTTCAGGAGACATAACAACAAATTTATTAAATAATAATTCAATTTCAAAAGTTAAACTAATAAGTAATCAAAAAGGAATCATAGGAGGTCTAGAATTTGCTAAAGAAACTTTTAATTTATTAGACGAAAACATTAAATTTCACATAAAAAAAAAGGAAGGGTCAAAAGTTACCAAAGGCTCTATAATTGCTGTAATTGAAGGTAAAATTAAAAATATATTAATTGGAGAAAGAGTGGCTCTAAATTTTCTTTCTCATATTTCAGGGATTGCAACTAAGACCAATAAATTCGTAAAAAAAGTAGGAAAGAAAACAAAAATTTGTTGTACTAGAAAAACAATTCCAAATTTAAGGGTTATTCAAAAGTATGCTGTAAAACTAGGAGGTGGAAATAACCATAGATTTAATTTAAGTGATGAGTTTTTAATAAAAGATAATCATTTAGCCTCATCAAAAAAATTTGAAGAGATAGTGAAAAAAGCAATTAATACTAAAAAGGGAAGAAAAATTACTGTTGAAGTCGACACTTTAAAACAATTTAAAAGAATTAATGGACTAAAATTTAATACAGTTCTATTTGATAATATGAGCCCAAAAAATCTGAAAGTAGCTGTTAGACATGCAAAAGGAAAATATGAGACTGAAGCCTCTGGAGGAGTAACTTTAAAAAACATAAAAAATTTAGCGTCAACAAAAGTTGATAGAATATCAGTAGGTGAATTAACGCATAGTATCCAAGCTTTGGATTTAAAATTAGAGATTTAATTTTTTTTTATTTGAGCTTGAGCTGCTGCTAATCTTGCAACTGGAACTCTGTAAGGTGAACAAGACACGTAATCTAATCCAGTTTTCGCACAAAATTCTATACTTTTAGGATCTCCACCATGCTCACCACAAATTCCAAGTTTTATATTTTTGTTTTGTTTTCTGCCTTCATTAGTTGCAATTTTAATTAAGTCCCCAACTCCATCATCAATTGATACAAAAGGATCAATATCAAAAATTTTGTTCTCTATATAATCATTAAGGAATTTACCACTATCATCTCTACTAATTCCAAATGTAGTTTGAGTTAAATCATTTGTTCCAAAACTAAAAAATTCAGCATGTTTAGCGATATCTTTTGCCTTTATTGCAGCTCTTGGCAATTCAATCATTGTTCCAACTAAAAATTCAATTTTGATTCTATTCTCATTTTGAACTTTTTTTGCTACCCTAATGACTAAATCTTTCATAATTTTTATTTCTGCTTCTGTTGAAACTAAAGGAATCATAATTTCAGGCATGGTTGATTGAATTTTTTGTTTTTTACATTCCACTAAAGCCTCGAAAATTGCAGTACACTGCATCTCATAAATTTCGGGGAATGAAATTGCTAATCTACAACCTCTGTGGCCTAGCATGGGATTTTGTTCATGAAGTTCAGAAATTCTAACTTCAAGTTCTTTAGCAGGAATATTTAGTGAAACTGCAACATCATTAATTTCGTTATTACTTTTTGGCAAAAATTCATGAAGTGGTGGGTCAAGCAACCTTACTGTTACTGGTAAACCTCTCATTATTTTGAATATTTGAATAAAATCTTTTTTTTGATGCGGCAATAGCTTTTTGAGTGCATTAGATCGATCTTCAATTGTTTTTGATAATATCATTTCTCTAACTGATAAAATTCTTTCTTCATCAAAAAACATATGTTCAGTTCTACACAAGCCAATACCTTCTGCACCAAATTCTCTAGCAGTTTTACTATCTAGTGGCGTCTCGGAATTAGTTCTAATTTTTAATTTTCTAAAATCATCAGACCAACTCATTATTTTTGAGAAATCACCTGATATTTCTGGTTTAACTGTTTTTACCTCTCCAATAATTATTCTGCCTGTTGAACCATCAATTGTAATTAGTTCTCCCTCTTTAATTACTTTATTTTTTGTTTTGAACAATTTGTTTTCATAATCAATTTCTATTTCACTAGATCCAGAAACACATGGTCGTCCCATTCCTCTAGCAACTACTGCAGCATGACTTGTCATACCTCCTCTTGATGTCAGTATTCCTTTTGCTGCATGCATACCATGTATATCTTCTGGTGAAGTTTCTACACGAACTAATATTGTACTTTGCATCATACTATTTAATCTTTCAGCCTCCTCAGACGTGAAAACAACTTTACCACTTGCAGCGCCGGGTGATGCAGGCAAGCCTATTCCAATTACTTCTAAGTTTGCTTTCTCATCTAAAGTTGGATGAAGCAAAGTGTCTAAAGAACTTGGTTCTATTCTCAATATTGCATCTTTTTTAGTAATCAACTTTTCTTTGACCATATCTACAGCTATTTTAACAGCAGACTTAGCTGTTCGTTTTCCAGAGCGTGTTTGGAGCATCCAAAGTTTTTTATTTTCAACAGTAAACTCCACATCCTGCATATCTTTGTAATGTTTTTCTAACTTATTTAAAATATTTTTTAGTTGCTTGTATGTCTCTGGCATTGTCTCTTCCATTGACTTAAGAGTTTCTTTTGATCCAATTCTACCTTTTTTTGTAATATGTTGTGGTGTTCTGGTTCCAGCAACTACATCCTCTCCTTGTGCATTTATTAAATATTCTCCATAAATATTTTTTGATCCATCTGATGGGTTTCTAGTAAACACTACACCAGTTGCACAATCATTTCCCATATTTCCAAAAACCATTGATTGTACATTAACAGCTGTACCCCAATGAGAAGGTATTTGATTTAATTTTCTATAAACTTTTGCTCTTTTGCTCTCCCAAGATAAAAAAACAGCACTTATAGCTCCTACCAGTTGTTCTTTGACATTTTGAGGAAAATCTTTTTTTGTTTTTTCTTTTACAATATTTTTAAAATCTTTTATTAAAGCCTCCCAGTCATACTCATCTAATTCTGTGTCTAATAATACTCCTTTTGTTAACTTATAGTTCTCGATTATATCCTCAAAGTGGTAAGCTTCGATTCCCAACACAACATTGGAATACATTTGAATAAAACGCCTATAACTATCATTTGCAAACCTGAAATTTGAAGTTTTTTTTGCAAGTGCTATTACCGTATTATCATTTAGGCCTAGATTTAAAATTGTATCCATCATTCCAGGCATAGAAACCCTAGCTCCAGATCTTACAGAAACTAGGAGAGGATTTTTTATATTTCCAAATTTTTTTCCTGAGTCTTTTTCAATAAGTTTTAGTTCTTTATTTATTTCATTAAGTATTTTTTTATTTAATTTTTTTTTATTCTTGTAAAACAAATTACATGCCTCGGTAGAGATTGTAAAACCAGGGGGTACGGGTAGCCCCATTCTTCCCATTTCAGAAAGGTTTGCACCTTTGCCACCAAGAATATTTTTTGGTAGTCTAATTTTTTTAATTTCTTTTGATTTAAAATTAAATATAATTTTTTTCATACTAGGCTTCTATTTTTGAAAAATTGAAATAGTTATCAAAGGTTTTACACAACATATTTAATAATTCTAATCTATTTTTTTTAATTATTATATCTTCATCGTTAACAATAACATTATCGAAAAAATCGTTTACCTCGTTCTTAATGCTTGATAAAATTTTTAGACTTTCCTCGTAATTTTCATCTTTTCCAATACTCAGAAAATATTTTCTTATATCATTTATTTTTTTATATAATTTTTTTTCATAATCATTTTTAAATAAGCCTGGATCTGCAAAACCAAGAGTTTCAATAGATATCTTTTCTTCAGCATTTAATATATTTGAAGATCTTTTGTACACTGCAATAGTTTCAAAACCGATTTCTTTTTTAATATTTTTATTTAAACATAAAGATTTTTTATAAGCCTTTAATAGATCATCCAATCCAAGCAAAAATGTTGAGCTTTCAATTATATCTTGTCTTATTTTTTTTTCTTTTAAATAATTTTTTAATCTCTCAATTATAAAATCACTTAATTCGTTTTGTATTTTTTTGGTGTCAAAATCATAGCCCTGATCTCTATATGCTGAACAAGTGTAAACAATTAAATCTTTTAATTTGATTTTTGTTTCATTTTCAACAATTAATCTGACAAGACTTATAGCCATTCTTCTTATAGCATATGGGTCTTTTGAACTAGTAGGTTTCAGATTTATTCCAAAAAAACCTACTAATGAATCTAATTTATCACTTAAAGATAAAGCGACACTGTACATTTTTTTTGGTATTTTGCTTTCCATGCCGTTAGGCAAATATTGTTCAGATACAGCAAGACAAACTTCTTTATCAAACCCTTGAAACTTTGCAAAGTGACCGCCAACAATACCTTGGAGTTCTGGAAATTCTCCAACAAGATCTGACATTAAATCAACTTTACAAATTGATGAGGCTATTTCAATTTTATCTTTGCTAATTAAAAAATCATCAGAAATTAATGATGATAACTTTCTCATTCGTTGAATTTTATCAAAGTAAGATCCTAAACCTTTAAAATAATTTATATTTTTCAATTTATCTACTTGTTTAACTAAATTTTGAGTTTTATTTTTTTCCCAAAAAAACTCAGCATCGCTTAATCTTGCCTCAATCACTCTCTCATTTCCTAATTTAACAAATCCTTTGGTGTCTTTTATATCTGAAACTACAAAAAAATTATTTGTAAGATTATTTTTTTTATCAAAAGTTGGTAAATATTTTTGATGACTCTGCATAGTCGTAATCAATATTTCACTAGGTACATTCAAAAATTTTTTGTCAAAATTACAGATAATTACTGCTGGTTTTTCAACTATATTTACTATTTCATCTACAAGCCTTTCATTCTGTTCGATTTTTAAATTTTTTTTATTAATTATTTCATTAATCTTATTCTGTATTATTTTTTTTCTTAAATCTTGATCAATTAAAACACCTTTTTGTTTAAAAAATTTTATATACGAATTAAAGTCGTTAAAAATTTTTAAACCTTCCTCTAATGATTTATCTGTAAAAGTTTTGTTAGAGCTATTTATGTGGTTAAAAACAAAATTAAGAGGTTTTTTATTAAATATTGCCAAAATGGATTTAAGAGGTCTTCCCCAGTAAAGATCATAATTTGCCCATTTCATAGATTTATTCCAAGTTATCTTTGTTAAAATTTCACTTAAATTTTTTTCTAATAGATCATAAACTTTTATTGTTCTAGACTCTTTTTTAAAAAAGTAGAATTCACCTTTCTCAGTACTTTTTTTAAAAATTTTTTCTAATGTTGTATTGTTTGATCTAATAAATCCCTCTAAAGCTTTTTCGGGAGCATTAACATTTGGACCTCTTATTTCCTCCGAGTTAATTTTAATTTCATTAGGGATTTTATCAATATGGAGAACTAGTCTATTTGGTGTTGAATAAACATTGAAATTTTCATTAAATTTAATTTGGTTATCAATTAAAAAATTTTTAATATTTTTTTTTAACTCATTCCTTGCATTTATCTGAAGCTTTGCAGGAATTTCCTCACTAAATAACTCTACAAATAATTCTGACATTAACTTTGGCTTTCAATCCAAACTTTCCCAATTGATTTAGTAAGTTCCCTTATTCTTGCAATATACTCAGCCCTTTGTGCTACACTAATCACCCCTCTAGCATCTAGAATATTAAACACATGGCTACATTTTAAACATTGATCGTATGCTGGAAGTGAAATTTTTTTTTCAACTAATAATTTTGTCTCCTCTTCAAGCATTTCAAATATTTTAAATAAATTATCAGTGTTGGCATATTCAAAATTATACGCTGAAAATTCTTTTTCTGACTTATGAAAAACATCTTTGTAAGTTATTCCTTCATCATTCCAAATTAAGTCAAAAACACTTTTTTTGTTTTGAATAAACATACACAATCTCTCTAATCCATATGTAATTTCGACAGATACAGGTTTACATTCAACTCCAGCCATTTGTTGGAAGTAGGTAAATTGTGATACTTCCATACCATCACACCAAACTTCCCATCCAAGGCCTGCTGCTCCAAGAGTAGGACTTTCCCAGTCATCTTCAACAAATCTTATATCGTGTTCCTCATAATTAATACCTATTGATGACAGGCTATTTAAATACATCTTTTTTATTTCTTTTGGCGAAGGTTTAATTAATACTTGGAACTGATAGTAATGTTGTAATCTATTGGGGTTGTCACCATATCTTCCGTCGGTCGGTCTACGTGATGGTTGAACATATGCAGTTTTCCATGGTTTTGGACCAAGCGATCTTAGAGTGGTTGCTGGATGAAATGTTCCAGCTCCTACCTCTAGATCGTACGGTTGTAATATTACACAACCTTTTTTAGACCAGTACTTTTGTAAATTAAAGATTGTGTCTTGAAAAGATAAATTTTTTTTTTTTGTTTTATAGACCATACCTTTGCCAGATTGATCTTTCTTCTAATAAACTGATTACTTTATCAGTATAATTTTCTGAGGATGACAATTTTTTTGACAACCACCCTTTACTTTTTTCAAATTTCTTAATCTCAATTTGATCTCCATATTTTTCTCTTAATATTTGTTCTGCACTACCCAAACCATCTATTAAACCTAATTCTTTTGCTTTTTTTCCAGCCCAAAACTCACCTGAAAAAAGTTCAATACCAGAGTTTTTGTTTAGTTTTTCTTTTCTACTCTCCTCAACGACATCAATAAAGTCCTGATGAATTTCTAATTGAATGTTTTTTAAACGATTAATATCCTCTTCTTTTTCATCAAGAAAAGGGTCTAAAGTACTTTTATTCTTTCCTGCTGTATATACTCTCCTTTGAACTCCAATTTTTTCTATTAGGTTTTTAAATCCGAATGATGCAGAAATAACACCAATTGATCCTATTATCGAACTTGAGTTTGCATATATTTCATCACCAGCACAAGCGATCAGGTATCCACCAGATGCAGCTACATCTTCAGCAAATACAATCACTTTTTTTTTTGTTTTTTTTGATTGTTCCTTAATAAGTTTATATATCAGATGTGATTGAACTGGAGATCCTCCTGGTGAGTTTATTGTAATTGCTACTGCTAATGCTTTTTTTAGTGAGAAAGCTTTTTTAATTATTTCTTCTTGGCTTGAATAATCTATTCCTTGTCTAAATTTCCCAGCATTTCCTATAACGCCAGATAGTTTAAGATGGCTAATAACTTTTTTTTTTTTTAAAAATGAAAACATTAAAATTTTTATAAGTTTTTTAAATATATTATAAACCCTAGTTATAATTAAAGAATAAGGTGCGTCAATTGATAAGTATATTAATAATTTGTATATAATAGTTTTAAATCATGGGAACTGTAATACAGCTTAAAAAAAAAATTAATAATTCTTATACTGACTTAAAAAACTCAGTTGAAGATAAGCTGATTCTAGTTGAAGAAAAAATTAATTCCAGATTATCAAGTAAAGTTGAGTTAGTTCAAAAAATGACAAAATATCATTTAAGCACTGGAGGTAAAAGACTTAGAGCTCTATTAACGTTGCAATGCTCAAAAATTTGTGGATACGAAAAAGGATTAAGAGATGTTAATCTGGCTGCATGTGTTGAATTAATCCACGCAGCAACTTTAATGCACGATGATGTAATTGATAACTCTAAAATTAGAAGAGGAAAAAAGACCTTAAATAAGATCTGGGGAAATCACTCATCAATTTTAGTAGGTGATTATCTCTTAAGCAAATGTTTTGAAATGATGGTTGAAGATGGAAATTTAGAATTACTTAAACTTTTAGCTAACACATCATCAGAAATTGCTCAAGGTGAAGTTCTGCAATTGCAACACAATAAAGAAATAGACATGTTAGAGGAGACATATCTTAATATCATTTCCTCAAAAACTGCATCATTATTTGCAGCAGCTACTAAAGTTGGCGCAATTATTTCAGTAAAAGATTTAAAATTTAAAAATGCTTTAGAATTTTATGGAAAAAATCTAGGTCTTACATTTCAAATTGCAGATGACACATTAGATTATAATTCTGAATTAAAATTATTTGGAAAAAACATTGGTAATGATTTTTATGAAGGAAAAGTAACTTTACCTATAATTCTACTTTATCAAAAATTAGATGACGTTGAAAAAGAAAAATTAAAATCTTTATTTGAAAAACAAATTCGTGAAAAGAAAGATTTAGAATATGTTCTAAATCTAATAAAAAAAAATAATATAATTAACGAGTGTTATAAAAAAGCAGAACATTATATAAATTTAGCTTCAAATTCTTTAAGTGTTTTTGAGGAGTCAGATGAAAAAAATGTGCTTAAAAATTTAACATCTTTTAGTATAGAGAGAAATTTCTAAGGGCTTAGCAATACTTTTTTCCAACTTTTAGTTTTTTTAATGTATTTCAATCTTTCATGAATTCGATTTTGGCCATCAAGCCAGAATTCTATTTCTTTAGGTTTTATTCTCCAGCCTGACCAATATTCTGGTCGTGGTACTTTTTTTTGATTTGGGAATTTTTTTTTAAATTCTTTTATAGATTTATATAAATCATCTCTTTTTTTTAAAATGCTGCTCTGCTGTGAAGCCCAAGCGCCAATTCTACTTCCATATGCTCTTGATTTATAATAATCATCAGCTTCTTTTTTTGAAACTTTGGATGCAATACCAATTACCCTAATTTGTCTTTGTAAGCTTTTCCAATGAAAACACATAGAAATTTTTGAAGAATTTTTAATGGCTTTACTTTTATCACTTTTTAAATTTGTATAAAAAACGAAACCATTTTTATCAAAATCTTTAAGAAGAACCATTCTGACTGTTGGAAATCCTTTTTTATTAACAGTACCTACAGCAAACGCATTTGGGTCATTAATTTCAGTTTTTTTTGCTTTATTGAACCATTCTTCAAAAAGTTTTATTGGGTTATTATGATCTTTAAAGCAAAGATTTAATCCAAGTGAGTTTTTTTCGTTCATAATTTTAAAAAAATAATTTATACAGTAAGATAATGTCATTTAATACTTTTGGAAAGTTATTTAGATTTACTACCTGGGGAGAATCTCATGGTCCTGCAATTGGGTGTGTTGTAGACGGATGCCCACCAAATGTTCCAATAAAAGAAAGTGATATTCAAAAAGAACTTAATAAACGAAAACCAGGTCAATCTAAATTCACAACACAAAGAAAAGAGGATGATAAAATTAATATTTTATCTGGTGTTTTTGAGGGAAAAACTACTGGAACTCCGATATCTTTAATAATTTATAACAAAGACATGAGATCTAGAGATTATGAGACAATAAAGAACAAATTTAGACCAGGACATGCAGATTACACTTATTTTAAAAAGTATGGAATTCGGGATTATAGAGGAGGTGGAAGACAATCAGCTCGTGAGACTGCAGCAAGAGTTGCGGCAGGGGCAATTGCAAAAATAGTTTTGAAAAATAAGATTGGTGCTAAATATCAAGCAGTCGGTGCAGTTATACAATTAGGAATCTTAGGGTGTGATATAAACAAATGGAAAGACAAAACTATATCCACAAATCCATTTTTTTGTCCTGACAAATCTGTAATTAAGCTCTGGGAAAAATATTTACTCGGCATAAGAAAAGCTGGTTCATCCTGTGGAGCAATAATTGAGATAAGAGCAAGAGGAGTGCCTTTAGGACTTGGAGCGCCAATATATTCCAAATTAGATATGGATTTAGCAGCTGCGATGATGAGCATTAATGCTGTAAAGGGAGTAAATATTGGATCAGGAATGGATTCAGCTATGCTAACTGGGGAAGAAAACTCTGATGAGATTTTACAAAGAAAAGGTAAAACTAGTTTTAAATCAAATAATGCTGGTGGAATTTTGGGTGGAATTTCAACAGGTCAAGAAATAAAAATTTCATTTGCCGTTAAACCAACTTCATCGATTTTATCATCTAGAAAAACAATTGATAAATTTGGTAAGAATACAACAATATCTGTTAAAGGAAGACATGACCCGTGTGTAGGAATCAGAGCGGTTCCAATAGGAGAAGCCATGATGCATTGTGTAATTCTTGACCACTATTTAATGAATACTGCTCAAAATAAAATTTAATTAGATTTTTTTATTAAAACTTTTGAATTTAATGTATCTAAAATCTTATCTTCTATTCCAATTGAGTCAAGATTTGCAAATTTATACATTAACTCTGGTTTATCATGATCTATAAATCTATCAGGTAATATCATTGATCTAAATTTTAAATTGCTATCTAGAAGATTTTTTTCACTAAGAAATTGGCTAACATGAGATCCAAATCCACCAATAGATCCTTCCTCTATTGTGATTAAAACTTCATGCTCTGTTGCAATTTGCCAGATTAAATTTTCATCTAAAGGTTTTGCAAATCTTGCATCAATTATAGAAATATTTATTCCTTTTTTAGATAAATTTTCAGATGCTAAAATACACTCTTGAAGTCTTGCACCAAAATTTAAAATTACAACTTTTTTTCCAGTTTTAATAATTTTTCCTTTACCCAACTCAATTTTTTCATTTATTTCTGGTAATTCAATCCCTAGACCATTTCCTCTTGGATATCTAAAAGCTGAAGGTCTATCATTAATATCTATTGAGGTATTGATCATTCTTACAAGTTCGGCTTCATCGCTAGCCGCCATTACTACAAAATTTGGTAGTGTTGATAAGTATGTTATATCAAACGAGCCTGCATGTGTTGGTCCATCAGCGCCAACTAGTCCAGCTCTATCAATTGCAAATCTTACTGGCAATGATTGGATTGCAACATCATGAACAACTTGATCATAAGCTCTTTGAAGAAAAGTTGAGTATATTGCTGCATATGGTTTAAATCCCTCTGTAGCCATTCCAGCAGCAAAAGTTACTGCGTGCTGTTCAGCTATTCCAACATCAAACATTCTGTTAGGAAATTTTTTTCCAAATAAATCCATACCTGTCCCTGATGGCATCGCTGCTGTTATACCAACAACTTTACTATCCTTTTCAGCATGCTTGATTAGGGTGTTAGCAAATACTTTTGTATATGATGGTGCATTAGATGAAGACTTTATCTGTTCTCCTGTTTTTACATTAAATTTTGAAACTCCATGGAATTTATCTTCTGATTTTTCTGCGAATTCATAACCTTTTCCTTTTTCAGTTTTTACATGAACTAAAATTGGACCATCATAATTAATTTCTTTTGCATTTTTAAATACAGAAACCATTGTATCAATATCATGTCCATCTATTGGCCCAATATAATAAAATCCCATGGAATTAAACAAAGTACCACCAGTAACTGCAGATCTTAAAAAATCCTCTGCTTTTCCTGCTTTGTTTTTAAATCTTTTTGAGAAGGCAGATATGATTAATTTTAATGTCTCTCTAAAACTAAAATAAATCTTACCAGACAGAATTTTTGCAAGATACTTTCTCATAGCTCCAACAGGTTTTGCAATTGACATGTCATTATCGTTTAAAACGACTATCATTTTTGTCTTACTTTCTCCTGCGTTGTTCATTGCCTCATACGCCATACCAGCACTTATCGCTCCATCACCTATGACTGCAATTACATTATCAGATTTATTTGACAACTTATTTGCAACAGCCATTCCTAATGCTGAAGATATAGAAGTTGAACTATGAGCAGCGCCGAAAGGATCATACTCACTTTCTGATCTTTTTGTAAAACCAGACAATCCCCTCCCTTTTCTTAGTGTTCTAATTTTATTTTTCCTACCAGTTAATATTTTATGAGGATAAGTTTGGTGCCCAACATCCCAAATCAATTTATCATGTGGAGTATTAAATATATAATGCAAAACCACAGTGAGCTCTACAACTCCAAGACCAGCTCCTAGATGTCCACCAGTTTCTGAAACAACATCAATTAATTCCTGCCTGACTTCGTCAGCCAAAACTTTTATCTCAGATTGAGATAATTTTCTGATATCACATGGAAAATTGACATTGTTTAAAAATTTGTAATTATTGCTCATTTTGTTCTACTTAAAATATAATTTATAGTTTCTTTTAGATCTCTACTTTTTTTTTCAAATTTATTTAAATTTTTGAATATATTCAATTTCAGGTTATTTGCATATTTAATAGTATTTTTACTACCTAGTAAACTTATTAAAGTAGCTTTTCCAATTTTTAAATCTTTTCTAGTTTTTTTTCCAACGCTTGATGTTTTTCCCTTTAAATCTATTAAATCATCAGCAATTTGGAACAATAGGCCTATTTCATTACCAATTTTATTAAACATTCCTAAATATTTTGTTTTACCTGAAATAATGATTGGCGCCACGCAACAAAAACTAAAAAGCTTGCCAGTTTTCTTAATTTGCATATCAATAATTTGTCTTTTATTTTTTTTCATTTTTTCATAACTTAAATCTAGATATTGTCCTCCAGCTATACCAGAATGGCCAGAACTCTCTGATAGTAAGTTTATTAATTTTATTTTCTTCTTTTCACTTAAATTTAATTTTTTCTGGCTCAAAATTTGGAAAGCTATTGTAAGTAAAGAATTACCAGCGAGTATTGCTGTGGACTCACTAAATTTCTTATGGGTCGTCAACTTTCCTCTCCTTAAATTATCATTATCCATACAGGGTAAATCATCATGAATAAGTGAGTAAGCATGAATGCATTCTACTGCAGCAGCTACTTGCAAGATTGTTTTTTTATTTATTTTAAATATTGAACCAACATCAAATAATATTTTTGATCTTATTTTTTTTCCTCCAGGAAGGAGACCATACAACATCGGTTTGATTAAATCTGTATTTTTTTCTTTTGAAAAATATCGATAAAGATAATCGTTAGTTTTTTTAACAATTCTATTTAGTTTTTTTTCCATCTTTCCTTAATTTTATCTCTTTGATTTTTGAATTTGATTTTTCTGATATTTCTTTAAAGTTTTTTTGAAATTTTTTTTCTATAAGTTTATTTATTTTAATCAAATTTGCATAGTCTTCTGATTTGTTTTCTAAATTTATTTCATTTTCCAAATTTTTAATAATTTTATCAGCTAAATCCGTAAGTTCATTTAAAGATTTTGATGTAATATCATCTAGCAAATTTTTTTCATTCATATATTAGTTTGTAATATTATATGAAAATTGACGATTCAAATATCAAAAAAACAATAAAATATTTGAATAATGATGAATGTGTAGCAATCCCCACTGAAACTGTTTATGGGTTGGCTGCAAATGCCTACTCAAAAAAGGCTGTATCAAAAATATTTAAATTAAAAAAAAGGCCTGGTAGTAATCCTTTAATTGTGCACTATCATAATATCAATCAATTAAAAAAGGATTGTGAATTAAATAGTGTTTTCAGGAGGCTTTACAAAAAATTTTGCCCAGGAGCAATTTCGTTTGTTTTGAAACTTAAAAAGACGAGTAAAATTTCAAAAATAGCAACAAATAACTCGAATTTGGTAGCAGTAAGATTTCCAAGTCATCATTTAACCAGAAAGATATTAAAAGAAATAGATTATCCTCTCGCAGCTCCGAGTGCAAATATTTCATCAAGTATTAGTCCAGTTTCAAAACAAGACGTAATTGATGAATTTGGGAATAAAATTAAATTTGTTTTAGAAGGAGGCTCTTCAAGGGTAGGTTTGGAGTCTACTATAATAAATCTTGTCGGCAAGCCTAATATTCTTAGATTGGGAGGTATAGATAGTAAAACAATTTATAAATTTATCAAATCATCAAAAAATAATCAAAAAAGAGCAGTAAATGTAAAAATGCCAGGTAGCAGTAAATTGCATTATTCTCCTGGTATCCCTATGAGACTAAATGCCAAAAAAAATAATGATGATGAGGCTTTTATTTTGATAAAAAAAAGGAAAAAAAAAAATAAGAATTATTTTTATTTAAGTAAAACTAAAAATTTAAAAGAGGCAGCAAAAAATTTATACAAAACATTAAGAAAAATAAAAAAAAACAGATATAAAAAAATAGCGGTTGAGAAAATACCAAATGTTCGAATTGGTGAGGCAATTAACGATAGACTTTTGAGGGCATCAAAAAAATGAAAAATTTAATTGAAGTAAAAAATATAAAAAAAAATTATGGAAAAAAGGAAGCTGTGAGAGGTATTTCTTTTAATGTTCAAGAAAATGAAATTCTAGGTTTGCTTGGACCAAATGGCTCAGGTAAAACTACAACTATTGGAATGTTACTTGGTTTACTGAAACCTACAAGTGGGCAAATATTTATTGATAATCTTAAACTTGAAAATCATAGAATTGAAATACTCGAAATGATTAATTTTATATCTCCATATATAGAATTGCCAAAAAAGCTTACTGTAAAACAAAATCTAAATGTTTATGCTAAACTTTATAAAGTCCAAAATATTGAGGAGAGAATTGAATATCTTTCAGAAAAATTGAGAATAGAAGAATTATTGGATAGTATTACTGGTGAGTTATCCTCTGGTCAAAAAAATAGAGTAAGTTTAGCAAAAGCATTAATTAATGAACCAAGAGTACTTTTGCTTGATGAGCCAACAGCATCTTTAGACCCAGAAGTGGGTGATTTTGTTAGAACTTTTTTAGAGGAATATAAAAAAGAAAAAAAAATCTCAATACTTTTAGCCTCTCATAATATGAGTGAAGTCACACGATTGTGCAAATCAGTGCTAATGATGAAAAATGGAGAGATTATAGACCAGGGTAAGCCTGATGATTTGATTACTAAGCACGGAAGATCAAATCTTGAAGAAGTTTTCTTAAAGCTTTCAAGGAGTAAAAATGAGTTTAACTAGAATTTACGGTCTATTTTTAAGACATTTTTATCTTATAACTAGATCATTTCCTAGAGTCTTAGATTTAGTATATTGGCCAACTATTCAAATTACTCTTTGGGGATTTATATCAAATTTTTTTGCTACGCACACAACTTATTACAACAATGCAGTTGGTGTGATTTTGACCTGTGCAATACTCTACGATTTTTTGTTCAGAACAAGTATTGGCTTTAATATGCTTTTTTTAGAGGAGATTTGGAGCAGAAATTTTACTAATCTTTTTATAGCACCTATGAAAATTGGAGAGATTTTAACTTCACTAGTTATAACAGCTTTAATAAGATCTTTAATTGGTCTAGTGCCCGCTGTCTTACTAACATCCCCTTTATTTGGAATTTCAATTTTAGAATTAGGAATATTTTTGTTTTTCCTATTTCTGAGCCTTTATATTTTTGGGATTACGCTAGGAATTTTAGTTTCCTCAGGATTACTTAGATTTGGCCCATCATTTGAGAATATAGCATGGTCGACAATGTTTTTACTTGCACCATTTGGATGTATTTATTACCCTATAGAAACTCTTCCAGAAGTATTTCAAAAAATAGCTTATATTTTACCGTTAGTATATATATTTGAGGAAGCTAGAAACATCTTGATAAATCAAACTGTAGATATCGAAAATATTTATAATGCTTTCATTTGGAATGCTTTATATTTCACACTTTCAATAATTTTATTTTATTATTCATTTAATGCTGCAAAAAATAGGGGTACATTAATTAATATGGGAGAGTAATGGTGCGCCCGCAAGGAGTCGAACCCTGAACCTCCAGAGCCGAAATCTGGCGCTCTATCCAGTTGAGCTACAAGCGCATATTGTATAATTATAATAATATGAAAAGTAATATAAATATAAAAGTTAAAAATAAAGAAAATAATTTAAGAATAGATGTTTTATTGTCAAATCATAAGAATAAATTAAGTAGATCAAGAGTAAAAAGTTTAATATTAGAAAATCACTTAAAAATAAATAATATTATTGTTACCAATCCATCCAGAAAAGTAAAATTAAATGATGAAATTTTTCTTGAAGTTGTAGAACCAAAAAAAGAAACACTTGCACCATATAAATATCCTCTTGAAATAATTCATGAGGATGAAGATTTAATTGTGATAAATAAATCAGCTGGAATTTCAATGCATCCTGGACCTGGAAATTATGATAATACAATCGTGAATGCCTTAATTGATTACAATGGCAACAATCTTTCTAGTGTTGGGAATGAATTAAGACCAGGTATTGTTCATAGGATAGACAAAGATACGTCTGGTTTAATAATAGTTGCTAAAAATAATTTATCTCATGAAAATTTATCTAATCAATTTTCTGAACATACTATTTCGAGAGTTTATCAAGCCTTGGTGTGGGGCAAAATAAGACCACGAAAAGGAAAAATTGAAACATTTATCACAAGAAGCTCAAGAAACAGACAAATGATGGAGGTCTCATTAAAGAAAGGCAAAAATGCTATAACGAATTACAAAACTTTAGAAATATTTGAGAATGATAATGTACCAACGTTAAGTCTTATAGAATGTAAATTAGAAACTGGTAGAACTCATCAGATAAGAGTTCACTTGTCTAGCAAAGGTAATAATATTCTAGGTGATAAAAAATATAAAAAAAAATTTAAAAAAATTACTAATATAAATCCTGAACTCGAAAAGTACCTAAATGATCTTGATAGACAATTTTTACACGCTAAAACACTTGGGTTTAATCATCCAAAAGATAATCGATGGCTAGAATTTTCGTCGAAATTACCTGATGATTTGGAAAAAATTTTAAAAAAACTAAGAAAAACTAAGCAATAAAAGCATTGTAAAATTTCATTTATTTATTAAATAAATACTTCAAATGAGTAACAATAACTACAACTTACCAGCACTTTCTAATGAAGGAGGATTAGCGGCATACCTTTCTCAGATAAAGAAATTTCCAATGCTTGCGGCTGAGGAAGAGTATATGTTAGCTAAAAATTGGCAGTCAACCGGAAATGTGAAATCAGCTGAAAAGTTGGTAACTAGCCACCTTAGATTGGTTGCAAAGATAGCTATGGGATACAAGGGCTATGGCTTGCCACTTAATGAAATGATTTCAGAAGGGAATGTAGGCTTGATGCAAGCAGTAAAGAAATTCGAACCAGAAAAAGGTTTTAGACTTGCTACCTATGCGATGTGGTGGATCAAAGCTTCAATACAAGAATATATATTAAGATCTTGGAGTTTAGTGAAAATAGGTACAACAACTGCCCAAAAGAAACTTTTTTTTAACTTAAAAAAAATTAAAAACCAGATATCACCACAATCTGAGGGAGATTTAAGAAAAGAGCATGTTGAGGATATAGCTAAAAGACTTTCTGTTAGTGAGGATGAGGTAGTTTCAATGAATAGAAGGCTTTCTGGCAAAGAACAATCTTTAAATGCCCCAATAGGTGAAGATGGAGATGAATGGCAAGACTGGGTTGTAGATAATGAAATGGATCATGAATTAAAAATTGCTCAAAGTGATGAAATGGAGCAAAGAAAAGATTTGCTTCAAAATTCTATTAAAGTATTAAATGAAAGAGAAAAAAAGATTTTGTACTCAAGAAGATTGACTGATGAACCAGTTACTTTAGATGAATTAAGTAAAAAATATAAAATAAGCAGAGAAAGAGTGAGACAAATAGAAAATAAGGCGTTTGAAAAACTTCAAAAGCATATGTTAAATTCTGCAAAATCTAAAAATTTATTGCCCTCTAGTTAAATGGGTCTATTAAAAGAATAGTATCCTCTCTTTCAGGGCTTGTTGATATACTAGATATTTTTGTTTCAATAAATTTCTCTATGGCCTTAATATAAATCTTTGCATTATTTGGCAAATCTTCAAATTTTTTAATTCCCTGAGTTTTAGATTTCCAACCCTCAAATTTTTTGTAAATTGGTTTAACACTTAATTGATCCTCAACAGCAGCAGGAAAATAATCTATTTCTTTTCCATTAAGATCATAAGCTACACAAAATTTAATTTCATCAAGCTCATCCAAAACATCTAATTTAGTTAAAGCTATTCCATCTATACCAGAGATCTTAATAGTTTGTTTTACTAAAACGCCATCAAACCAACCACACCTTCTTTTTCTGCTTGTTACTGTTCCAAACTCATGTCCCTTTTCACCTAAATGGTTACCAATATCATTTGTAAGTTCTGTTGGGAAAGGACCTTCCCCTACTCTTGTTGTATATGCTTTTGTTATACCTAAGACAAAATTTATCGAATTGGGGCCACATCCAGATCCTGTTGCCGCAGAAGCTGCAACTGTATTCGATGATGTTACATACGGATATGTGCCATGGTCAACATCTAGCAAAATTCCTTGAGCGCCTTCAAATAAAATTTTTTTATTTTCTGATTTAAATTGATCTATTTTTCTCCATACCGGTGCAGAATGTTTTAAAATATCTGGTGCTATTTTTAATAAATCTTTGACTAATTTGTTCTTTTCATACACAGGTTTACCTAACCCCAGGCGTATTGCATTATGATGTTCAAGAACTACAGCAAGTCTATTTTCAAGATTTTTTTTTGATGCAAGATCCATTACTCTTATAGATCTTCTTCCTACCTTGTCCTCATAAGCTGGACCAATTCCCCTTCTTGTAGTTCCAATCTTAGAATTTCCAGCAGCGTCTTCTCTGATTTCATCCATTTCTCTGTGAAATGGTAAAATTAATGTAGCAGCTTCAGAAAGAATTAAGTTACTTGCATTTACCTCTACACCTTTTGATTTAGCCTCATTTATTTCATCAAGCAAAGCCCATGGATCAACAACAACTCCATTTCCTATAATAGAAATTTTATTTTTTCTAACAATGCCGGATGGTAACAGTCTTAATTTGTAAGTGACACCATCTATAACCAGGGTGTGTCCCGCATTATGACCTCCTTGAAATCTGACAACTACATCAGCTTCACTAGATAACCAATCAACTATCTTTCCTTTTCCCTCATCTCCCCATTGTGACCCGACAACAACTACGTTTTTCATGTAAACTTCTTTTCTATAATAAAACTATTTAAATGGTTAATTGGTCCATTTCCTTTTCCAAAGTTTGGTCTTGTCTTTATAGCATTATTTACATATCTAATTCCTAACTCACAAGATTTCTTTAAAGTTTTTCCACATCCGTAATAGGTTGCAATAGCACTAGATAATGTACATCCGGTTCCATGTGTATTTTTTGTTTTTATTTTTTTGTTTGTAAATATTACAATTTCTTTCCTATTTACAAAAATATCTTTCAAAGTTTCAGATCTTAAATGACCACCTTTTATTAAAACATTTTGAGCACCTAAATCTAACAATATTTTAGCTGCATCTTTCATATCAAAAATAGATTTGATCTTCATTTTAGTCAATATTTCTGCCTCAGGAATGTTTGGTGTGATTAAATCCACCTTTTTTATTAATTTTTTTTTCATAACTAAAACCGCTGAATCATCAATTAGCTTGGTGCCACCTTTGGCTACCATAACAGGATCCAATACAATTTTTTTTAAATTTAATTTTTTTATTGATTTTAATATTAAATTTATAACTTGCTTGGAATGTAACATCCCAATCTTGACAGAATCTGACTTAATATCTTTTGAGGTAAATTCTATCTGATTGTAAATTTCTTTAATTGGCATAGGTACTATTGATTTAACACCTTTAGTATTTTGAGCTGTAACTGCTGTTATTGCTGTCATTGCATAAGAACCAAGAGATGTAACAGATTTAATATCTGCTTGAATCCCAGCTCCACCAGAAGAATCTGATCCTGCGATTATTAATACTTTAGAATTTATTTTCAATTTACCGAATAGATTTTTTAATGATATTAATGCAAAATTTATTTAGATTTGAATCTTTCGACTCACACATAATTCTTATTTTTGGTTCAGTGCCAGACTTTCTAACTAATACTCTGCCTTTATTTTTAATTAGTTTATTTACGTCAGAAATTGCTTTTATACATTTTGGGCTGTAAATAATTGACTTATTTTTTACTTCCACATTTTCTAAAATTTGAGGAGTGGGAATAAATTTATTAAAAAGTTCACTAGCTTTTTTCCCTTTTCTTAAAGAAAAAAGAATTTCTAAGGCAACTAATAACCCGTCTCCAGTTGTCGCAAACTTTCCAAGAATAATATGACCTGATTGTTCTCCCCCTAAATTAAATTTATTTTTTTTCATTTTTTCTTTAACATAACGATCTCCCACATCTGATCTAAAAAATTTTATTTCATTTTTTTTAAAAAACTCCTCTAAGCCATAATTTGACATTAGCGTACCAATTACTCCACCTTTTAAAATTTTTTTTCTTTTCCATCTCTCACCTAACATTGCAAGAATTTTATCTCCGTCAATAATTTGACCTTTTTCATCACAGACAATTATTCTATCAGCATCACCATCTAATGCGATACCTATATGCGCCTTTCTTTTTTTTGTCATTTGACAAATTTTATTTGGATAAGTAGAGCCACATTTAAAATTTATGTTCAATCCATTTGGAGATGTACCATATTCAAAAACTTTAGCACCTAGCGATTTTAATAATTTAGGTCCAGCTTTATAACCTGCTCCATTTGCACAGTCTAAAACGATTTTAATACCTTTTAAACTAAATGAAGTTGGAAAATTTTGTTTTAGGATCTTTATATAATTTTCATTTGCGTCCTCTAATCTTTTAACTCTTCCTAATTTTATTGGATCTGAGAGATTTGAAGCAATCTTTGAGTCGATTAAATTTTCTATTTTTTTTTCAATTTTGTCTGATAACTTTAAGCCATCTGGTCCAAATAACTTTAAACCATTATCGTAATGTGAATTATGAGATGCAGTTATCATTATACCCATATTTGCACTCATTTTTTTTGTTAACATAGCTAAACCATTAGTTGGGAGTGGTCCTAATGTATAAATATGCATACCAGCAGACGTCAATCCAGAGACTAAAGCTGGCTCAAGTGTATAACCCGATAACCTTGTATCTTTTGCAATAATTGCAGTTTGTTTACTTTTCTTTAAATTTTTAAAATATGTTCCTGCTGCCAATCCAAATTTAAAAAACATTTCACCATTTATTTTAGAACCGTTAACTCTTCCTCTAATACCGTCGGTCCCAAAATATTTTTTAATCATTTTTAATTTTGCAACTTCTTGAAAACTTTAAACGCCTGACTGATTTCTTTAACATCATGTACTCTTAAAATTTGAACACCTTGCAAGTAAGATTGAATACAGGAAGATATTGTGCCTCCAAGTCTTTCTTTAGTGTCATTTTCTTTTGAAATATCCCTAATAAATCTTTTTCTTGATAAGCCTAACATTATAGGAAGGCCTAATGAATGAAAAATAGAAATATTCTTTAGAAGAGTAATATTATGTTTCAAATTTTTTCCAAATCCAATTCCAGGATCTAGTATAATATTATTATGTTTAATGCCATTTTTTCTTATATATTTTAATTTTGCTTCAAAAAAATCATATATATCAAGTAATACATTTTTATATGATGGTTTGATTTGCATATTTTTTGGTGTTCCTTTCATATGATGAATGATGAACGGTTTTCGTGATTTTTTTAAAAAATTTATAGTTTGAGGATCGTAATCTAATCCAGATACGTCATTAATAAGATCAACTTTTATTTTAGAGGCTTTCTTCATTACAAAACTTTTTCTAGTATCTAATGAAACAAAACACTTTCTATTTTTTAACATTTTTAAAACTTTTTTAATTCTCTCCCACTCTTTAATAGAGCTAACATCACTTGCCCCAGGTCTTGTAGATTCTCCTCCAATATCAATTATTTTTGCACCACTTGATAATAAGTTTTTAATATGTTTTGAAGCTAAATTTTTATTATTATATTTACCACCATCTGAAAAACTATCCGGCGTTAAATTAACAATACCCATTAAAATTGGAATATCAGATAATGCAAGTTGTTTAAAAGTTTTTTTCTTTTTTATTTTTTTTAAATCTTTATTAATTTTAATTTTTTGATTTCTTGGAAGTTTATCAATATCTTTGATATTAATTGTTTTACTATTTTCCCTGTTTATTATTTCTACTTGATCAAAAGAAATAAGGATATTTCCATTTAAAGGAATAGATAGTTTTTTTTTTATATTTTTTTTGGAGGTTGAACCGAAATAAAAATTACACGCTCTAGTGTAATATTTATTCATTAGTGCTTAGTGCACTATCTTTGGTTTTAAGCCCATTGAGCCAAGTGCTGAGCTTTGATCGTCATCTTCAACTTTTAAATCTTCTTTGTTCTTTGGATATATATTTTTGTTTACTAAATCTTCAATCTCTGCACCTGTCAAAGTTTCATAAGTTAGTAAAGCTTTTGCTAATTTATGAAGATCATCAATTTTTTCAGTTAATACTTTTCTTGCCCTGTCATAACCCATATCAACAAATTTTCTAATTTCGCTATCTACTTTTCTTGCAGTTTCCTCTGACATATTTTGTTGTCTGGCCACTGATCTACCTAGAAATACCTCTTCCTCATTTTCACCATACGCAACTGGACCCATTTCTTTACTTAAGCCAGCTCTCATGACCATAGCTCTTGCCCTTTTCGTTGCCTGCTCAATATCACTGGCTGCTCCTGTAGTTACTTTATCGTCTCCAAAAATTAGTTCCTCTGCAACTCTACCTCCCATTGCAATAGCCATTTGGGCGTGAAGTTGTTCTCTTGTTTGTGAAACTTCATCTCTTTCTGGTAGTTGCATTACCATTCCTAATGCTCTTCCTCTCGGTATAATGGTTGCTTTATGTATAGGGTATGCTGCTTTTTCATTTATTGTTACAATCGCATGTCCTGCTTCATGATAAGCTGTTAGTTTTTTCTCTTCCTCTGACATGACCATTGATCTTCTCTCAGATCCCATCATCACTTTATCTTTGGCTTCTTCAAATTCTTGATAAGTTACAATCCTTTTGTTTTTTCTAGCCGCCAGTAATGCTGCTTCATTCACAAGGTTAGCTAAATCAGCTCCAGAAAAACCAGGTGTTCCTCTAGCTACTGTTCTTAGATTGACGTCAGGGGCCATTGATATTTTTTTTGCATGCACTTTTAAAATCTTTTCTCTTCCAATTAAGTCTGGATTTGAGACTACAACTTGTCTATCAAATCTTCCTGGTCTTAAAAGTGCTGGATCTAATACGTCTGGCCTATTAGTTGCGGCGATAATAATTACACCTTCATTGGTATCAAAACCGTCCATTTCGACTAATAACTGATTAAGTGTTTGTTCTCTTTCATCATTTCCACCACCAAGACCTGCCCCTCTACTTCTTCCAACAGCATCTATCTCGTCAATAAATATTATACATGGAGAATGTTTTTTTCCCTGTTCAAACATATCTCTTACTCTAGAAGCACCCACGCCAACAAACATCTCTACAAAATCAGATCCAGATATAGTAAAAAATGGAACACCAGCTTCTCCAGCTATAGCTCTTGCTAATAAAGTTTTACCTGTTCCGGGTGGTCCAACTAAAAGGCATCCACGTGGTATTTTTCCGCCAAGTCGACTAAATTTTTTAGGATCTTTTAGAAACTCTACAACCTCTTCTACTTCTTCTTTAGCCTCTTCTACACCTGCAACATCATTAAAAGTTACTTTTCCTTTTATCTCATTCATCATTTTCGCTTTGGATTTACCAAAGCCCATCGCTCCACCCTTACCTCCTTGCATCTGTCTCATAAAGAAAATCCATACTGCAATTAAAAGCAACATTGGAAACCAAGATAATAAAATACCAAACAATGAAGGCATTTTTTCTTCTATTGGGCTAGCTGAAATACTAACGCCTTTATCACTTAATTTTTGTATTAAGTTTGGGTCATCAGGTGCATAAGTGTTAAACATTTCACCATTTGACATTACACCTTTTATGTTCTTTCCTTGAATTTCAACTTGAACAACCCTCCCATTGTCAACCTGTGTTAAAAACTCAGAAAAAATTATATTATTTTTTTGGCTAACTGATCCTTGGGGATTCTTAAACATGTTGTACAGACCTATAGTCAAAATGACTATAACTGCCCACATTGCTAGATTTTTGAAATTCATCATTATAAATTAAGAATTATTATGAGTTTAACAAGTGCCAATTTGTGCCAATTTGTGCCAATTTGTAAATATTTTACGTAATTTCTGGGGAAATAATGACGGATTTCTCAAATTTTTGAATTATACATCCTGAAAGTGTTTTTTTTTTAACGTTTTTACTTGACCTTAAGTAGTTTATTAAATTTTCAACTTTGGAACCTCTAGAATAAAAATTTTTCTTTCCAACTCTTTGGATCACTTCAGAAAATGACCTAAAAACAATCTCACTAGGTTGTTTAAGAAAATTTTCATTTAAAATCACACTTTTGTTTAATGGTAATGTGCTTGAATTATCTTTAATATTTTTTTTCACGAAGTATTCTAACGCAAAGTTACTTTTATTCAAATTGTTGAGAGTTTTTTGGAATTTTTCAAAAGATAAGCCATCATTTTCTAATTTTGAGACTAATTTTCTTACTTTAACTCTTAAAAAATTTTCATCATAATTAGATGGATCATCTATATTAAAGTTAAAAGTATTCTTTGATAAATATTTTAGATCATTTTTAGATATATCAAGCAATGGTCTTACAATGGAAATTTTATCATCAAATTTTATTTTCGATTTTATATTTCCAAATGAACTAAGACCCTTTAATCCTGAACCTCTTAATAATCTTATAAAAAAATTTTCCAATAGATCATTTTTGTGATGAGCAGTTAAAATAGTCTCTATTTTTTTGTTTAAGCTTTTATTGATAATTAGTTTATATCTATTTTCTCTCGCAAATGATTGCAAATTTGAGATTTGTTTTGTGCTTCTTATTGTAAGTATTTCAGATTTAATATCAAATATATTAAGTTTTTTCTTTACTAACTTTGCTTCAAGAGACGAATTTTTTCTTAATTTATGATCTACAATAAAAAAATAAATTTTTTTTTTATTCTCTATAGAATAACATTTTGCTAAAAATGCTAGTGCCATACTGTCTGCTCCTCCTGAGACAGCTACGCAAAAACTATTTGATATATATTTAAAAATTTTCTTTTTAAAATTTAAATAAATTTTTTTAATTCTTTTATTATTTAGTTTTTTAAAATAGAAATTATGAATTTTCTTTTTTGCACTCAAATTCTTTTTCTTCATAATACTTAGCCTTTTGAAGCACTGATTGAGTTGCATCTGGGTACTGTTTTTTAACTCCTGCGATCATCAAGCATCCTTGATCTTTTTCTCCCATTTGAACCAACGATACTCCTAGTTTTAACAAATTCTCAGGAGCAATTTTACTTTTTGGATATTTTTGATATCCCTCCAAATAAGCAGTTGCAGCATCAGTATACATTTGTCTTATTCTATAAGTTTCAGCATACCAATACTGTGCATTACCTGATAATTCATTATCAGGATTGGTTAAAACAAATTCTCTGAATGCTTTTTCTGCATTAACATAATCTCCAACTTTCAAAAAATTTCTTGCAAATTGATACTGTTCTTTAGGACTTGCATCTGGTAATAGTTTTTCTTCTGCATTGAAAACTTCAGAAATTATTGCTTCGGTTTGCTCCACAGTTTCTATTACCTGTGAACTATCAGTTGTCGTCATATCTTTGTAAGAAATTTCACCTAAAGATTGAGGTTCTGAAGATCCAGGTAATATATTTTTTTGTATTTTTTCTTGGTTTGAAATATTTTGATCTGTTGTAGTTAATGAAGTGAGTGAATTATTATCAGTTTTTAAAATTGAATTCTGTTCTATTTGTTCGAACCTTAATTGATTATCTTGCTGAACTTTGGATAGCTCACTAGAAAGTTTATCTAATTTAAAATTAATTTGTTCAAATTTGTTTGTTAATTCCTGAAATTGCGTTTCAATGTCACTTAATTTTAACAAATGTTTAGTTAAAGCTTGCTCTGCTTCTTTAGTTGAGGCTCTCTGGTTCGTATTTATATCAGTGCTTTCAGAAAAAGATTGGGAATAGACTGCCCTTTCTAAAGTTCTAAGATCTTTTTGTATATTTTCTAAAATTTCCCCAACATCTTGATCTTGTGAGAGTGATAAATTGGTTGAAAGAAGTAGAAAGGAAATAAAGTTAATCAAAATTAACTTAATTAATAATCTCATAGTTATATTACTAGTTATAATAATGGCAAAAAGAAGACCCTAACTTTATCATGCTAGGGTCTTTTAATATTTAAACTTAATTTGCTTTAACTGTAACTGATCTTCTATTTTTTGACCAAGAAAGTGGATTTGATCCAGAGTCTACAGGTCTTTCTTTTCCATAACTTAAAACTTTAATTCGATCAGACGAAACACCGTAAGTCATTAAGTAGTCTTTTGCAGCATTTGCTCTTCTCTCACCTAAAGCTAAGTTATATTCTCTTGTGCCTCTTTCATCAGCATGACCTTCAACAACAACGGTTACATCAGAGTTTTGTCTTAGCCAAGCTGCTTGCTTTCTAAGAGTTTCTCTAGATGCTGTTGTCAATATTATTTCATTAGTCGCAAAGAATACTCTGTCTGGAACTCCACTCGCAAGCTCTCCAACAGTATCAGAGCCAACATATACATCTCCTTGCATCAACGCATCCAATTTTTCAATTGGATCAGCTTTTTGTGTCTCTGCTGATGTAGTAGTAGTGCTTGTTGTTGAATCTGTTGTTTTAACAGATTTCTTAGTTGCACATGCAGTTACGATTAGACCAAACATAACAACAAGAAATGCATTTTTTAAAATTTTGTTTAGATTCATTTTTGCTCCTTAAATAGAATATTGTGAACTTAACCATGTAATTAGATGTTTTGTCTACAAAAATCAACCAAATTTAGTAAATACTTGATTTTTCTTTAATTTCCTAACAAAGAAGACCACGATGGGTCAGAAGCATCTGTCTCAGTTTTTACCAACCTCTCGTTGTATCCAGTTAAATCAATAGACCATAATTTTGCAGAGAAACCTTGACCATCATTATCAGATTTTGTTTCTCTATAAAAAATGATTATTCTCCCATTTGGAGACCATGACGGAGCTTCTTGATAGAAGTTCTCAGTAAGTAATCTTTCACCGGTTCCATCCGTTCTCATCACTCCAATAAAAAATTTTCCTTTATGCAGTTTTGTAAAGGCTATTAAATCACCTCTCGGTGACCAAACAGGTGTACCATAAATACCTTTACCAAATGAAATTCTTTTTACTTTTGATCCATCACTTTTCATAACATATATTTGTTGATAACCACTTCTGTCAGAGTTAAATGTAATGAATTTTCCATCAGGTGAGTATGATGGTGAAGTATCTATTGATGGATGATCAGTTAATTTTTCCTGAATATTAGTTTCTAAATCTCTAACCCAAATTTCTGAGTTTCCATCTTTTGCTAAACTCATTATTAATTTTTTTCCATCAGGAGAGAATCTTGGTGCAAACGTCATTCCTCTAAAATCACCTACAACTTTTTGCTCACCAGTTTGTAGATTTACAATATAAACTCTAGGCATATTCCTAAAGTAAGACATGTAAGTTATGATTTTATCATCAGCTGGATTAAATCTTGGGGTTAATACTAATTCGTTTCCTAATGTTATATACTTTGTATTAAAACCATCTTGATCCATCAATGCTAATTTTTTAACTCTTTGCGTTTTTGGTCCTTCTTCTGATACATATATTATTCTGGTATCAAAATAACCACTTTCACCAGTTAATCTTTCATATACCTTGTCAGAGACTTTATGGCCAACTCTTCTCCAAGAACGTGGCGTTGTTGTTAAAGAAAAACCGTCAACCATCTTTGCACCTAACACATCCCATAGTTTAAATTCTACGTTTATATAATCTTTATTATTTATTATCTTAGACGTAACTTTTCCTGTTATTAAAACTTGAGATTTGATTAAAGTCCAATCTTCGAATCTTGGTTTTAAATGTGCAATATCAGGTTTTTGTAAAAATGCTTCTTTATCGATTGCATCAAATAAACCGGTCTTCTCTAAATTATTTTCAATTACTTTTGATATTTCAAAACCTAAATTGTCAATATTAAGAATATTTTTTATTTTAATGTTAGAATCTTCATTTGTAAAAAATGGTGATACTGCAATAGGCATTGGATCAAGATTTCCTCTAGTAATATCAATTTCTACAAGAGAAAAGCTAATACTTGGTTTTAAAATAGAACAAATAAAAAATATTAAAAATAAATTTTTTTTCATTCGCCAACCATCATCCCCTCAGGATTAAACCTTAATATCATAGTACTCCAATTTTCATAAGTTTTAGTTGGAAGATTTTTAATAGGATTACACTTTAATACTGCTCGATCAACTGCTTCTGCAAAGATTCTGTATTTCCCATCTGTTCCCATTCTATTTCTTTCCAAAATTTCTCTACTTTTTACCCTTCCATTTTTTTCTAGTTCAAGTTTTACTGTAACTAAATAATCATTTTTTTTATATTCTGCTCCCATCGGAGGAGACCAGCAATCTTGATATTGCATCTGAATAGAGTACTCAGTGGTAACAGATAATTTAGTTAATCTCATTGACTTGTCTTCTGATTGAGTGATTCCTTCAGTTTTTTTTTTTACTTCCCCAATATTTTCATATTGCTTTGCAATTAACCCCTTAATTAAGTCTACGTCTAATTCTTTTTTTTCATACTCAGACGACTGAATTGCCTTATCCTCTTTAATTGGTTTTATTTTTTTAATAAATTCTTTAATTATCAAATCTTTTTCAATTTCCTTTTCAATTTTTTTTTTCTTTTCTTTCTCAACAACTGTTTTTGTAATTTCCTTAGACGGTTGTTGTTCAGTCTCTTGCTTTGTTTCAATTTTCTCTATTTTTTTATCAGGTAGAGGAATTGCTTCGGATTTATCTAGTTTGATTTGATCTTGCTTTTTTTCAGGAACAGGAATTTTTTTAGATTTTGATAGATCTACATCATCTTTTTGATTGTCAAACTTTACTTGCTTTTTAATTTCTTGTTTAACTTCTTTAGGAGGTGCTTGTTCTGAAAGTAACCTTTTATTATCTTTTTTTACTTTTTCAATAATTTTTGCAGCTTTAGGTGCATATGGAATATTCATTTGATCAGAAATTTGAATTAATTCGACCGAAATACTTGGAAGTAATTCTATAGGCTTCTTTGCAACAAAAGGAAGGGCAAAAATTGTTAATATAAATATCGATCCATGAAAAATAATTGAAAATAACATGCCAAACGAAAAATTATTAAATTCATTTGGAACTCCAATAAATACAAATCTATTAAACAAATTTATCTCTCTTTATATGGTTCAGAAATTAAGGCGACTTTAGTAAAGCCTGAACCTGAAAGCTTTCCCATTACTTCTAGCACTCTTCCATAATTTATTGTTTTATCTCCCCTTACATATATTCGTGTATCTGTTCTATTATTAGATACTGCCAAGATTTTTTTGATTAAATTATCAAATTCAATTTTTGATTCTTGAATAAAAACTTCACCCTTTGAATTTATAGTTAATGTAAGTGGTTCACTTTCCTCAGGTAATGTATCGGCTGATGTTTCAGGCAAATCAACTTGCACCCCAACAGTAAGAAGTGGTGCTGTAACCATAAAAATAATCAGAAGAACAAGCATGACATCAACAAAGGGAGTTACATTTATTTCACTCATTGGTTCTCTTTCTGAACGCTTTAAGTTAAATGCCATATTAAATTATTGAAATAAATCTTTTTGAAAAGTTTTCTAATTTTTGAGAATATTTTTTTGAATCGTTGCCAAATTTATTATATGCAATTACTGCTGGAATTGCCGCCAGTAAACCCAAAGCTGTAGCAAAAAGTGCTTCTGCAATACCTGGTGCAACTATCGCAAGACTTGTATTTCTTGAAATTGCAATAGATTGAAATGAATTCATTATTCCCCAAACTGTTCCGAACAATCCAATAAAAGGAGCTGTGGAACCAACTGTTGCAAGAAAAGTAAATTTATTGTTAACATTATTCATCTGCTTTTCGATATTAACTTCTAAAATATTTTCAAGTCTTTGACTAATGTTGGCTTTTGATCTTGATTTCATAACAGCTTGCATTGAGTCTTTAAATAATTGTGCCATCGGATTATCTAATTTTGTAGGTAAGCTATTATAAAAGGTTTCTGCAGATTTAGACTTCCAAAATTTTTCCTCAAAATCTTCAGACTCTTTATTTATTTTCCTAAACAGTAAGATTTTATCAAATATTATTGCCCAAGAATAAACTGAACTGGCGATTAAAATTATAATCACAGATTTAACTACAAAGTCTGCTCTTAAAAATAAACTTAAGATTGAAAAGTCCGTGTTACTTGCAAGTCCAACTGCTTGAGAGGTTATTTCTGCATCCATTAAGACCATTTCACACTAAAATGTGTCATGAATTTGGCTATAAAAGTTAACTTTGTTTATTTTCTATTGTATTTAGATGATAATTTGCAATTAATATTGCATCTGCTTTGTTAGAGTCTTTTTTTTTTGAAAGCATTAGCGAAAATTTTGGAAACATTTCAATTGCCTTAACTCTACTCGAGTCCTTTTGAGAATTTATTAAATCATAATGCTTTTTCCATTTTGCAGGTCTTACAAAAAAAATTGGTAGTTGCATTGCTGCGCACACACCTTTTATCACTCCAAATGATTGACCAAAATTAAACATGCTGGTTACACCTTGTCCTGGCATTGCAGAAACTTGTTCAACCACAACATTTATTTTTTCAGGTTTGCAACTTTTAATCCTATAAGATATTTCATTAAATATTTGGCTACCATTAATTTGTTTTTTATTTTTATTGCCTGATGCCATAGTAGGCATATCTATAACATCTATTATTTTACCATTTTCAAAAAAACATATTGCCCCTGTTATACCTGGGTCTATTCCAATTATTAGCATAAATTTTTATAATACAGCATTTATAAAAACATTCTGTACATCGTCGTCTTCTTCTAAAATTTCCAAAAATTTAACCATTTTTTCTTTATCGTCTTGATTTAATTTTATTTTATTTATTGGTACCCATTCAATTTCTGTCGATATAAAATTTGAAATATCTTTTTCCATAATACTTTTTACATCATATATCTCGTCCTTATTTGTATGTATTTGATAGTAACTATCTTTAAAAATACAGTCATTAGCTCCAGCGTTAATTGCCAGTTCAAAAATCTTTTCTTCATTCATCTCTTTTTTGTCTACTTTTATTATCCCTTGTTGGAGAAAATTATGTGATGCAGATCCTTGTGTGCCAAGTCCTCCACCATATTTTTGAAAAATAGTTCTAATATTGGCTGCAGTTCTATTTTTATTATCTGTCAACGTAATTACAACTATTGCAATTTTTGCAGGTCCAAATCCCTCATATCTTATATTTTCAAAGTTTGAGTCTGCAGCTATCGATGATTTGTCAATTGCCCTTTCAATATTGTCTTTAGGCATATTCGCTGACCTAGCCGCTTGTATAGCTGATCTTAATCTAGAATTCATGTCCGGATTTTTATCTCCAAGTTTAGCAGCAACTGTAATTTCTCTTGATAATTTTGAAAATATTGCAGCTCTTTGTTTGTCCGCTTTACCTTTCTTATGTTTAATACCTGCCCAGTGAGAATGACCTGCCATAATTTAAATATCTCTTTGAAGTTGACCACCAAATATAAACTGGGTGATGTTCAAAGCCAAACCATTTTTTGGATTAGCTTCAATAATTGCTCCACAAAGTGATGCCTCTCCCTCTGAAGGAAAATGCTTAACTGACACCCTTTTAAAAAATCTATTAATAGAATTTTTTGCATCCATTCCAATTACTGAGTTATAATCACCACACATTCCAGCATCTGTTAAATAAGCAGTTCCTTTGTTTAAAACTCTTCCGTCGTTTGTGGGAACATGAGTATGGGTGCCTACTACAAATGTCGCGTTGCCATCAAACACATGGCCAATAGCCATTTTTTCACTGGTAATTTCTCCATGAAAATCAACGATAAGGAAATCATATTTTTCTTTAAGTTTATTCTCATCAATAAATTGTTTGCTTTTTATGAATACATCATCACATTTTTTCATAAAAACATTTCCCATTAAATTCAATACTCCAACTTTGTATCCTCCAATAGTATTGTAAATTCCAAATCCATCACCAGGAACAACGCCTGACAAGTTTAATGGTCTTAGTAGTCTCTTTTGTTTATTTATAAATTCAAATATTTCTTTTTGGTCCCACACATGATTACCTGTAGTTATTACATCAACACCACAACTTAATAACTCGTTAACAATGTTCTCGGTTATTCCAACTCCATCTTTTGCTGCATTCTCACCATTTACAACGACAAAATTAATTTTTTTTGAATTTATAATGTCAGGTAAAAATTTTTTAACTGCAAAACATCCACTATTTCCAACTATATCTCCTAAAAATAATATTTTCATTTTATAATTTCTTTGTCTGTTAATATATAATCCAATTTTTGATCATATTCATTTCTTGGTACTTTTTTGAGTTCCTGAAATGAGAAAGCAAAACCAATTGTTAGAACTTTTTTAAATTTTGATACTCTAGAAATATATCTATCGTAAAATCCTCCTCCATAACCTAATCTAAATTTATTCTTGTCAAATCCAACAAGAGGAACAAGCAAAATATCAGGAAAAACTTTTTTAATAGTATAAGGCTCGGGAATACCTTGCTTGCTAACTTTTAGTGGCATTTTATTAGACCATTCATAAAAGTCCATAATATTGTTTCTCTTCGTAACCGGTAAAGATATTTTAAATTTACTTTTCTCTAATTTTTCTAAAATTTCTAAAGATCCAATTTCGTAATTAATAGGATAGTAGCCTCCAATTTTTGTGTTTTGTTTTTTATCAATTTTATTGAAAATTTTTTTCAACTGAGAAAAGCTTATACATTGGTTAGAATAATTTTTTTTCCTTAAATTAATTAACCTTTTTCTTAAAATTTTTTTAGACACTTTTAATTATTGAGTCTTAGGGTCTGAATCAATTTTTTTGATAAAATTTTCTATCTCTAAAGTAGTCTTATCAACTAAATTTTCATAATCACTTTTATTGGACTCAATTTGATGCTGAAGATTTTCTTGGGTTAAACTTAATTTAGCAATTTCTTTTTCCTTTACATTTTTATAATTATATACCAAAGACTTAAGTTCTTTGAATTTTTCAGTAATATTCGAAATTTCTTTCTTTTGTGTGTCGATTTTTTTTTTTGTTTCGTAATATTCATCTAAAACTGATATCGATGTAATTAACAAAAGTTTACTCTCTCCAATATTTCCTAAAGAATTTTTTAATTCAGTAAATTTTTCATTTAAATATAAAGCTAATTCCTCTAAATGTTCTTCTTGACCATCGTCACATGACAATAAAAATTCTTTTCCATTAAATTTGATATTTACATTTGCCATTTGTCAATTTCTTCCATCAAATTATCTGTTTCTTGATTTAATTCATCAATTTTATCAGAAAATTGGTCTTCTTTTTTTCTTTCCTGAATTTCTCTTTGTTTTAAATGATCAAATTTATCTTTAAGAATGTCATTTTCTTGTTTTAATAAATTATATTTTCCCTCAATTTCTTTTTTTTCAATTTCTAATTGAGTTTTTTGGCTTGCAAGATTTTCTAACTCTAAAATTTTCTCAGGATTTACTTTTTCTAGTTTTTTTAATTTGTTTAAAGCTTCTAATAACTTTTTTTCTTTTTCACTAATTGAATTCATATATATATCTATATTATTAAATTGATTCACCTAAGTCTACAAAGGATAAATGTTTGAGAGAAATAAATAAAACCCTATCTAACTCAATACGTGCTCTTTCAATGGATGCCGTGCAAAAAGCTAATTCTGGTCACCCAGGTATGCCTATGGGCATGGCTGATGTTTCTACCATCCTTTTCAAATACTTTTTAAAGTTTAATCCAAAAAATCCGAGTTGGATAAATAGAGATAGATTCGTTTTATCTGCTGGACATGGATCAATGCTTCTTTACTCTCTACTTTATTTAACGGGCTACAAAAGTATAAAATTAAAAGACATTAAAAATTTTAGACAATTAAATTCTATTTGCGCAGGTCATCCTGAATATATCAAAAACTCAGGCATCGAAACAACCACAGGACCTTTAGGTCAAGGAATATCTAATGCTGTTGGATTTGCATTAGCAGAAGAAATTTTGAAAAAAAAATTAGGTAAAAATATAATTAATCATAAAACTTATGTAATAGCTGGAGACGGATGTTTAATGGAGGGTATAAGTCATGAAGCGATGAGTTTAGCGGGTCACTTAAAACTTAAAAACTTAATAATGTTATTTGATAATAATTCTATTTCAATTGATGGTCCAACAAGCTTAACAGTTTCAGATAATTTTAAGAAAAGATTTGAAAGTTATGGGTGGAGTTTTATTGAAATTGATGGACATAAAGAGAGAGAAATATTTAACGCATTAAAAAAAGTTCAAAAAGCAAAAAAGCCAACAGTAATTTCTTGTAAAACTAAAATCGGTTTTGGGTCTCCAAATAAATCAGGAAAAGCATCCTCGCATGGTAGTCCACTTGGTTCTGAGGAAATTTCATTAGTTAGGAAAGAATTAAATTGGAATTATAAACCTTTTGAAATCCCAAAATATATATTAAATGCATGGAAAAATATTGGTGAAAAAGGAGAAAAGATTGAAAATAAATGGCATAAAATTTATAAAAAAAATAAAGTCAAAATAAATAAATCTTTAAAGAATAGTTTTACAGAGTCTATTATAAATGAAAAAAAAAATGCGGTTAAAGAAAATAAAAGTCTTGCTTCTAGAAAATCATCTGAGGTCATAATCAACTCTCTATTTAAAAAAAATAATACAATCATTGGTGGCTCGGCAGATCTTGCTGGATCAAATAATACTAAAACAAAAAATCATAAGATTATTAAGCCAGGAAACTTTAATGGAAATTATATTCATTATGGAGTTAGAGAACATGCTATGTGCGGAATTATGAATGGTCTTGCTTTACATAGCAAATTAATTCCATACGGCGGAACTTTTTTGATTTTTTCTGACTATTGCAAACCATCAATTAGATTGGCTGCAATGATGAAACAACAGGTTATTTATGTAATGACGCATGACTCAATTGGTCTTGGGGAAGACGGTCCAACACATCAACCGATCGAACAGTTATCTGGATTAAGAGCAATACCAAATCTAAATATTTTTAGACCTGCAGATAAAATGGAAACTATTGAGTGTTGGGAGCATGCATTAAAAAGTTTTAATACACCTAGTGTTCTATCATTAACCAGACAGAATCTTCATCCAATTAGAAATAAATTCACAAAAATAAATAAATGCTCTTTGGGTGCCTATGAAGTATTAAGGAATAATAAAAAAATAAATTTAACAATTTTAGCCAGTGGTTCTGAGGTGAACTTGGCTATAGAGACGAGCCATAAATTAGCCAAAGAAAAAATATATTCAAAAGTAATCTCAGTACCTTCTATGGAATTATTCGATGTACAACCAATAAAATATAAAAATAAAATTCTGAACGAAACAAAATTTAAGATCTCCATAGAGGCTGGATCTATTGACTGTTGGAGAAAATATGTTGGTGATTTAGGAATAAGTTTTGGAATTAATGAATTTGGAAAAAGTGCTCCTTATAAAGAAATTTTTAAATTTTTTGGATTGTTAGATACAAAAATTGCAGAAAAATCAAAAAAATTTATTAAGAAATAATTATGACAATTAAAATTGGAATTAATGGAATGGGTAGAATTGGAAGAATGGTACTAAGATCAATTATTGAAACACAAAATAAAAAATTAAAAATTAATCATATAAATAATAGATCAAACTCTGAGATTACTAGTCACTTAATAAAGTATGACTCTATTCATGGGAAATTAAATGCTGATGTAACATTTAATGTTAATCAATTAATAATTAATAAAAAAAAAATTTCATTTTCTCAAAAATCTTCAGTAGAAGATATTGATTGGAAAAAATATGATGTTGATTATGTTTTTGAGTGCACTGGTAAATTTAATTCAAGAGAAAAGCTTGAAGCTCATATAAAAAATGGGGCAAAAAAGGTTATTGTTTCAGCTCCATGTAAAAATGCTGACAAAACAATAGTGTTTGGTGTTAATCAAAATATTTTATCAAAAAATGATAAAATTGTATCTGCAGCCTCATGTACTACAAATTGCCTTGCACCTGTTGTTGAAGTGCTTAATAATAATTTTGAAATTGAAAAAGGGTTTATGACTACTATTCATGCTTTTACAAGTGATCAAAGAATTTTAGATAACTCTCATAAAGATGTAAGAAGAGCAAGGGCCGCAAATCAATCGATAGTGCCAACATCTACAGGAGCCTCAAAAGCAATAGGTGAAATAATTCCATCTCTTAAAGGGAAATTAGAAGGGATAGCTATGAGGGTGCCAATACCAAATGTTTCTGTGGTTGAGCTAGTCTTTTGTACAAAAAAAGAAATTAGTATCAAAAAAATCAATGACGCATTTGAAATAGCCTCTAAAAATAAATTGAATAATATTTTAGAAATTACACGAGAAAAATTGGTTTCAATTGATTTTAATCATCATTCAGCGTCAGCTATTGTAGATGCATCTTTGACAAATGTAGTTGGGACTAATATGGGAAAAATATCAGCGTGGTATGATAATGAATGGGGCTTTTCCAACAGAATGTGTGATTTAGCTGAAAAACTGCATAATATTTCTTAATGAAAAGCATTAGAAATGAAAAAAATTTAATCAATAAAGTAACTTTATTAAGATTAGACCTTAATGTCCCATTAGATCATGGAAAAATAAAAGATACAACTAGAATTGATAAAATTTTACCTACTCTAAATTTTTTGATAAAGCAAAAAACGAAAATTATTATTTTATCGCACATAGGTAGACCCAACGGTAAAATTGTAAATGAGTTATCTTTAAAACCAATATGTGAGGATTTGCAAAAAAAATTAAACCAAAATGTTAGATTAATAAAAAAAAATATAAATGAAATAAAAAATAAAAACTTCTTTCATAATTTTAATGAACAAATTTTAGTTTTAGAAAATATAAGATTTTATGCTGAAGAAGAAAATGATGATTATAAGTTTGGCAGTCATATTGCAAGCTTAGGTGATATTTATGTTAATGATGCATTCTCTTGTTCTCATCGAGAACATGCATCTATTCATCAAATTTCAAAGTTTTTGCCTTCTTTCTCAGGATTACAACTTGATTTAGAGGTTAGAGCTCTTAAAAAAATTACGTCAGAAATTACAAAGCCAATAACTTGTATAATTGGAGGATCTAAAATTTCTTCTAAAATAAATATTATTAAAAATTTAATTCCTAAGCTAGATAATATTATTATTGTTGGAGGTATGGCCAATAATTTTATTGAAAACTTTGGAAATAATATTGGAAAGTCAATAAAAGAAAAAAATTGTAATCAAATAGTTAAGGAGATTATTTCACTTTCAGAAAAACAAAGTTGTAAATTAATTTACCCTGAAGACGTGCTTGTATCAAAAGATTTAAATGGATCCTCTGAAATTAAAGAATTAGGTCAAATTAATTCAAATGAAATGATTTTAGATATTGGTCCCAAAACAATTAATAAAATAATTAATATTATTGATAAAAGTAAAACTATACTATGGAATGGTCCAGCTGGATATTTTGAAAATCCAAATTTCGCAAATGGAAGTGTTGAAATAGCAAAAAAAATAATTGAAAAAAACAAGGAAAATAAAATTTTTTCGGTTGTTGGTGGGGGGGATACTGTTTCATTTTTAAATAATTTAAATGTTGTAAGTAGTTTCAATTTTGTTTCAACTGCAGGTGGAGCTTTTTTAGAATATCTTGAAGGTAAAGAGCTACCTGGTATAACTGCTCTCAGCTAGTATGTCAGAACTTAATAAAATTGTATTGAAAATAATCTCAAAAGGTAAAGGCATCCTCGCTGCTGATGAAAGTAATGGAACAATGACAAAAAGATTAAAAGCAGTAAATGTAAATTCAACACCAGAAAACAGACTTCTATTTAGAGAAACACTATTCTCATCTGAGAGTATGAAGGATTGTATTGGAGGTGTAATACTTTATGACGAAACAATAAAACAGATTACAAAATCTGGAGTGTCAATTCCAGATTTAATCTCCTCCTCAGGCGCAGTGCCTGGCATCAAAGTTGATACTGGCGCAAAAGATTTGGCAAACTCAACTGAAGAAAAAATTACAGAGGGTTTAGACGGACTAAGAGAGAGATTAAAAGAATATTTTGATCTTGGAGCTAGATTCACAAAATGGAGAGGTGTTTACAAAATTAGCGAGAAATACCCAAGTAAACTTGCAATTCACAGTAATGCCGAAGCGCTAGCAAGGTACGCTGCACTGGTACAAGAAAATAAAATGGTTCCAATTGTAGAACCTGAATTATTGATGGACGGTGATCATTCTGCGGAAATTTGCTTTAATAGAACTTCAGAAGTTATAAAAATTTGTTTTGAAAAATTGTTGTTGCACAAAGTTGATTTATCAGGAATAATTTTAAAACCAAATATGATATTGGCTGGTGACCAGTCAAAAAACAAAATAACTAAAGAAGAAGTATCACAAAAAACTTTAGAATGCCTTAATTCCTCTGTTCCCAGCGAAGTGCCTGGAATTGCTTTTTTATCTGGTGGTCAATCAGAAATTGAGGCTACTGAAAATTTAGATTTAATTAATAAAAATAACAATACCAACTTCATAATGACTTACTCATATGGAAGAGCCCTTCAGCAAAGTGCTCTTAAAACATGGTCAATAAATTTAAAAGATGTGGAAGCAACCCAAATTACCTTTAATCATAGAGCTAAGATGTGTTCATTAGCTGCTAGAGGAAAGTGGTCTAACGAACTTGAGAATAAATAAAAATAAATTTCTATATATTATATCACCTAATAAAATATCAAAATTTTTTTATAAAAACTTAGAAAAAGTATTAAAAACTCAGAAAGTCAGTTTTTTTCAATTGAGGTTAAAAAAATATCCTATGAAAGAAAAAATTTTAATTGGAAAGAAAATCAAAAAAATTTGTAAAGATAAAAAGGTTAAATTTTTAATTAATGATGACCCTATACTCGCATTGAGGCTAAATGCTGATGGATGTCATTTAGGTCAAAAAGATATAAATATCAAAGCTGCGAGAAAGATAATTGGAAAAAAAATTATCGGAGTTACATGTCACAATTCTTTATTTTTGGCAAAAAAAGCTATCAGGGAAGGAGCGAGTTATGTTGCTTTTGGCGCATTTTATCCGTCAAAAACTAAAAAGAGTAAATTTACAGCAAATATTGAAATTTTAAATAAAGCTAAAAAATTTACAAAGATTCCAGTAGTTGCAATAGGGGGAATAAATTCTAAAAATTATAAAAATCTATTATTGAACAATGCCAATTTTTTGGCTATTTCAGGCTACATTTGGAATAATAAAAAATATAAACCATTACAAGCTTTAGAAAAATTAAAATGAAAATAAACGCAGGTGAGATAAGAGTGGGGATGCTATTAGAATACAAAAACGATTTATGGCAAGTTTTAAAAACTCAACATGTTAAACCTGGAAAAGGAGGAGCTTTTGCACAAGTAGAGATGAAAAGTTTAAGTAAAAATACTAAGTTAAATGAAAGATTCAGATCTAGCGAAACAGTCGAAAAGGCATTATTAGAGGAAAACAATTTTGATTATCTTTATTCAGACGAAATTAATTATTATTTTATGGATCCTAAAACATTCGAACAAATAGATATAAAAAAGGATATTGTTGGGGATAAGGGTAAATTATTAACTGAAAATCTTCAAGTTACAATTAATTATTATAATGAAAATCCAATTTCAGTAGAATTACCAAATCAAGTTAGGTGCAGAATTGAAGCAACTGATGCAGCATTAAAAGGACAAACTGTTTCCTCATCATATAAGCCTGCTAAACTTGATAATGGATTTAATATTCAAGTACCTCCTTTTATAGAGGCTGGAGATGAGATAATAATTGATACAAGAAATTTAGAGTACATCAAAAAAGTTTAGAATGATTTCTATATCACCAAACCTTAATGTTATGATCAAAGCTGCAGAAAAAGCCTCTAAGTCTGTCATAAGAGATTTTGGTGAAATAGAAAAATTGCAAGTATTAAAAAAAGGACCAAGAGATTTTGTCACCAAAACTGATAAACATGTAGAAAAAATTATTATTGAAGAACTTGAAAAAACAAAAAAAAATTATTCTTTTATCTCAGAGGAATTCGGTGAAATAAATAATAAAGATAAAGATAATATTTGGATTATTGATCCTATAGATGGAACAACAAATTTTCTTCATGGAATTCCTCATTTTGCAATATGTATTGCGCTCAAATCCAGAAATGAAATTGTAAGTGGATTAATTTTTGATCCAATAAAGGATGAAATGTTTTTTTCAGAAAAAAATAAGGGATCTTATTTAAACAATCAACGTTTAAGAGTTTCAAGTAAAAATTTAATAGATGAATGCTTATTTGCAAGTAACCATGAAGGTGTTAAGTTTAGTAATCTTAATATGAGATATAGCGGATGCACATCTCTTGATTTAGCATATGTTGCATCTGGAAGGCTTGATGGTTTTTTTCAAAATAATATCAACCTATGGGATATAGCTGCAGGCGCTCTTTTAGTGAAAGAGGCAGGGGGCGTGGTTAATGATGTAAATCAGTTTCAAATAAAGAACATAAATATAAAAGCATCCAATGCTTCTATAAACTCTGAAATGTTAAATTACTTGAACAATTTTTAATAAAAAAAAATTGAGAGAATATTCCATAAATTTATTGATTAATATAAACAATTAGATTAAATCACGACATAATTAGATCATGGTTAAAGCAGAACATAATGAAGAAATAGATATATTAGGTATCATCCTAACTATTTGGGAGAATAAATTTAAAATAGCTGCAATTACTTTTATATCATTTTGCCTCACGTTTATTTATCTTACAAACGAGGAACCAAGATATAAAACTGTTACTGAAATTAGACCTATATCTAATTTAGAAGAATTTAAATATTTGAATTACAACGAATATGTTGACAAAACAATGTTTAGTGAAGATCAAACAGAGAATGAGGATAAAGAGAGTGTGGGCTTATCTAAATCTTCTTTAGAAAATTGGTCAGCTGATGAAAAACCTTTTGAGTTTAAGAATATTAACAAATCAAATCTAATTTTAATTTTTAAAGATAAACTTAATAATAACTCTTTATTTGTAGAGGAAATGAAAAAGTTAAATTACATTAAAAGAGATAATTATCAAAACAATGAGGATTATGAACTTGCGCTTGAAAAATTAGCATCATCAATAAAAATAGTCCCTCCTGCAAAAAATCTTATTTATGCTACTGACTTACCTTATTGGAGTATTCAATTTATAACAGATGATAGACTTAAATGGGAAAGTTTACTTGAAGAAGTTAATAAATCTGCAAACAAAGAAATTCAGAAAGATCTTAAAAATGCTTTCAAAGATTCAGTTTTTTTTAAAAATCAACTAATAAATTTTGAGCTTGAGGATTTAGAAATTACTATATCAAATATTCTCAAAAATTATAATCAGCAAGTGGCTAACAGACTAGTGTATTTAAAAGAACAATCTCAAATTGCAAGAAAGTTAAATATTTCAAAAGATGAATTCACAAATAAATTTTTAAGTTTAGAGGAAAATACATTTCATGAATTTATAAAAAACTCGCAAGAACCTGGAATTATCGAATCACCATTTTACTATATGAGGGGATATGAAGTAATTGAAAAAGAAATTGAAATTTTGATCAACAGAAAAGATAACAGATCATTTGTTAAGGGTTTAAACGATCTAATTATAAAAAAAGATAGTTTATTAGCAGATAATAGTTTGGAAAGGATGAAAGATTTATTTGAGAAAACACCGATTGTAAATTCTGATAATTTTCAAGCAGCAAAAATCATGTACCACTCTACTGAGTTCGAAAATACAAAGGGTTCAAAAGTATTATTTTTAACTGTATCAATTTTAGTTGGGTTATTTTTTGGTATATTTTACGTATTAGTTCAATCTGCACTAAAAAAAAGAGGATAAATATTTCTCAAATAGTTAACTTTTAATTGTTTTTATCTAACTTTTTGCTATAAGACCGCCTATGAAAAAAAACATACACCCTGATTATCATATAATAACTGTCGAAATGACAGATGGATCAAGGTTTGAGACACGGTCGACTTGGGGATCTGAAGGTGAAGTTTTAAAACTTGAAATTGATCCTAAATCTCATTCTGCATGGACAGGCGGGAAACAGAAAATTCTTGATAAGGGAAGAGTCAGTAAATTTAACAAAAAATTTCAAAACTTTAGATCAGAAAAAAATTAATGAGTAATGCACCTTTAATGCCAATGGCAACTGCAGTCTGGCTCGTAGAAAATACATCTTTGACTTTCAAACAAATTGCTAATTTTTGTAAACTTCATGAAGTAGAAATTCAAGGTATAGCTGATGGAGAAGTTGCTAAAGGTATTGTTGGCTACAATCCAATTATAGCAGGTCAGTTAACTAAAGAGGAAATTAATCTTTCCTCAAATGATACTGAGAGACCCTTAAATTTAATAGAAAATGAAATTGAGATTAAAAATAACGATAAAAAACAAAAAAAATATATACCTCTTTCTAAACGACAAGATAAACCTGAGTCAGCATTATGGCTTATAAAAAATCATTCTAATTTAAAAGACTCACAGATAGCAAAGCTAGTAGGAATGACAAAAATCTCTGTTACATCTTTAAGGAATAAAAGTTATTGGAACTATAATAATTTGAGCGTTAAAGATCCTGTAGCAATGGGATTGTTTTCTCAAAAAGATCTTCTAGATGCTATAGAAAAGGCAAAAAGAAGAATGATTAGAGAAAAAAAAGAAAAAGAAAAATCTCAGTTAAACAAATAATTATATGAAATATAATAGACAAATAAATTATAAAGTGCTAACTAATGCATTTTTCGGAGGTAGTTATTAAAATAGAGGTTAAAGATAATAATATTGAACAAGCTTTAAGAGTTTTAAAAAGAAAACTTCAAAGAGATGGTTTTTTTAAAATAATCAAATTGAAAAATACTTACGAAAAACCATCAGAAAAGAAGAAAAGAATTTTACAAGAAAATATTAAAAGAGTTAAAAAGCTAAACAAACTTAAAAATAGAATTTAGATATCGCGGGGTGGAGCAGCCTGGTAGCTCGCAAGGCTCATAACCTTGAGGTCGGCGGTTCAAATCCGTCCCCCGCAACCAATTGATTATTATATTTTTTGATAGAAAAATCTCAAAACCATTCTATCGTTTAATTTAGTTTTGGATCCTCTGTGCACTCCTGCCTCGTCGAAAATTAATGCTCCTCCACTATTAATTTGATGATCAAGTTTCTCCTCTTTATACTTATTATTCAATACTAAATCTGAAGTATTTAAAAATTTTGTTAAATATTTTTCATCTATTACAGATTTAATATAATTATAATTTTCTTTAATTAAAACAATCTTCCTAAAATCTGAAAGTGTCCAGTACGTTTGATATTTAATTTTTCCGTTATATATGCCGTGTTTTAATGCATACGCTACTTTGTGACTGTATGGTATATAAGATAAGCATCCATTATCTCTAGATACATCTGTTAAATAAAAAAAAAATTTGATTGCATTCTTATCTGGTTCATTAAATATTTTAACATCCTTTCTACCTGAATATGCATTATCTACATGCCAGTCTATTACCGGTTCATCTGACCTAGGTGTCCAAAAATTATCTATTCTAATTAGCTTTACTTTACTATCAAATATTCTTTCTGCAATTTTCTCTAGTCCAAGTTTTTTAGAAAGATTATTAAAATAAATAGATCTAAATATATTTAAAAATTTTAGCTTTAAAATTTTTTTTATAAAAGTTTTAAAATTTATTACATATGTACTATTGTAAAAGTCACTTTTAAGAGGTCTTTCTATATTTATTATTTTTGCAATTTTGTCTTTGTCCTTATTTGTCAGCCACTGTTTAATTTCTACAATTCCTTTATTTTTCACCTCATGTGTAATTTTATCTATGTTCATATTTTAATAAGTTGAAGTTATTATATTTAAAAAAAAATAAAAAAATATCAATTAAATTTTGAAATTAGATCTTTTGCTATCATCAAGAAATGTTGAGACAGTTTCTTTTGTAAGTTGGTCAAATGATTTTCCAAATTTTTCAATTTTTTCAATTATTATTGGGGGTATAGTAATTATATGACAACCGATTTTTTTAGCTTGTAAATAATTATAAGGTTCTCTTACACTAGCCCATAGAATTTCTACATTTTTAAAATTTTTTGCTAATCTGATACTTTTTAAAAATTCCACTATTGGGTCTTTTCCCGCATCTCCTGCCCTTCCTGCAAAAATCGATATTATCACTCTAGTTTTTTTATTTATAATTTTTAAAATTTTTTCTGTTTGTTTTGCTGTATAAACAGCAGTAATATTTAATTTGATATTTTTTTTATTGAGCTCATTGATTACTATTCCTGAAAATTTATTTTTTGAATTCACCACTGGCACTTTAACATAAACGTTTTTACCCCACGTATTGATCTTAATACCTTGCTCAATCATTGACTTTTGCTCATCAGCAAATACCTCAAGTGAAACTGGTTTATCTTTACAAATTTTTAATATTTTTTTTGAGTAAGATTTATAATCTTTTGCACCAGCTTGTCTCATTAAGCTAGGGTTAGTTGTGAAGCCTTTAACTATTTTTTTTTTATTAAATTTTTTAATTAGAGATAAATCTGCAATATCACAAAAAATTTTTGTATTCATTAAGTTATAGATTTTTTGTAATATCCTCTGTCATTTTTTTTGCATCGGCAAATAACATGAGAGTGTTTTCTTTATAAAAAAGATCATTATCGATACCTGCATATCCTGGTGATAAACTTCTTTTTACAAATAAAACAGACTTACATTTTTCTACATCTAGAACTGGCATTCCATAAATAGGACTTTGAGGATCTGTTTTCGCAACGGGATTAGTTACATCATTTGCACCAATTACAAAGGCAACATCAGCATTTGCAAAATCATTATTTATCTCCTCTAATTCAAATACTTCATCATAAGGAACATTTGCCTCTGCTAATAGAACATTCATATGTCCAGGCATTCTTCCTGCGACTGGATGGATTGCATATGAAACTTTAATATCATTTTTCTTAAGCGTATCAACCATTTCTCTCAATGCGTGTTGAGCTTGAGCTACTGCCATACCATAACCGGGTACAATTATTACAGATGATGCATTTTTCATTAAAAATGCAGCATCGTCTGCATTACCACTTTTAACAGGTTTCTGCTCTTTATTTTGATTACTTAACGACTGTTCATTTGCTCCAAAACCTCCTAAGATTACATTAAAGAAGGACCTATTCATACCTTTACACATAATATAAGATAGAATTGCGCCAGAAGAACCAACTAATGCACCAGTAATAATTAAAGCTGTATTTTCTAAAGTAAATCCTATTCCAGCTGCTGCCCAACCTGAGTAAGAATTTAACATGGAAATCACAACTGGCATGTCAGCTCCACCAATTGGAATAATTATAAGGAAACCAATCAAAAATGATATTGCAATTAAAATCCAAAATAGGTTAGATGATTGAGTTACACATAAATAAATAGTTAAAATTACAATAATAATTAATAGTAAAGCATTTAATAAATGCTGACCTTTAAAAGTTATTGGCGCTCCAGACATAATTCCTTGAAGTTTTAAAAATGCTATAACCGATCCAGAAAATGTAATTGCTCCAACTGCTGCACCAATTGACATTTCTATAAGACTTGCAAGTTTAATATTTCCTGGTACTCCAAGACCAAAGGCTTGAGGATTTATAAAAGCAGAAATCGCAACGAAAACAGCTGCTAAACCAACTAAGCTATGAAATCCAGCAACTAATTCTGGCATTGCAGTCATTGGTATTTTATAAGCTATAAAAGCACCAATACTTCCACCTGCAGCAAGAAATATTAAGACGTATATAAATCCGCTAGAAAAATTACCCACAGACAAAAATGTTACTGTTATTGCAATAATCATTCCAATTATACCGAAAAAATTACCTTGCCTTGAAGTTTCTGGAGAAGATAGACCTCTTAACGCTAAAATAAATAATACGCCTGAAATTAAATATAAAATTGCTGAAAGATTTGAGGACATAGAATATTTAATCCTTTTTCTTTTTTTTATACATGGCCAACATTCTTTGAGTAACTAAAAAACCTCCAAAAATATTCACAGCCGCTAATATTATTGCGAGAAAGCCGTAGATACTTGATGATGAGAATACAACCTCGTTATCACTTGATAATGCAGCAATAATTGCTCCTACAATAATGACTGACGAAATTGCATTAGTAACAGACATTAAAGGTGTGTGAAGCGATGGTGTAACGCTCCATACTACATAATATCCAACAAATATTGATAATATAAAAATGCTTAGTCTAAATATAAAAGGATCTATTTCCATAATTCTATTTTATTAAAGTTTTTTCTATTATTTCATCATCTAAATTAATATTTAATTTTTTATTTTCTTTATCATATAAATTAGAAATAAAATTAAATACATTTTTTGCATATAAATTTGAAGCAGATACTGGTAATTTATTTAAAATATTTGCCTCACCTAATATTTTTACTCCATTTTTTTCAACTATTTTATTGACCTCAGTAAAAGCAGTATTTCCACCTTGGATTGCTGCCAAATCATAAATAACTGAGCCTTGTTTTAGATTTTTAAACATTTCCTCTTTAATTATCTTTGGCGCATCTTTGCCAGGTATAAGTGCAGTACAAATTATAATATCAATTTTTTTTAAAGTTTCTGAAAGAAGTTCTTCTTGTTTTTTTTTAAAATCTTCAGATGCTTCTTTTGCATAGCCTCCCTCCGTCTCTAAGTTTTCTGATCCTTCAACAGTTAAAAACTTGCCTCCTAAACTTTCAACCTGTTCCTTCGAAGCCATTCTTACATCAGTGGCAAAAACTATGGCTCCCATTCTTTTAGCTGTAGCAATTGCCTGAAGTCCAGCTACACCAGCCCCCACTACTAAAACTTTTGCAGCTGGTATAGTTCCAGCGGCAGTCATCATCATAGGAATTGCCCTTTCATATATCTGGAATGCCTCAACAACTGCTTTGTAACCCGCAAGGTTTGCTTGAGATGACAGTATATCCATTGATTGTGCTCTGGTTATTCTTGGAAGCATCTCTAGAGAAAAACAATTAATATTTTTTGATTTTAAGTTATCTAATATAACTTTATTTTTTGAAATATTTAATGATCCAATCAAGGTTTGGTTATCTTTAAGCAAAGATAGCATTTCCTCGTTTAGCAAACCTAGTTGTACAATTATATCAGAGTTAGCAACTATATCCCTCTCATTTTCAGAAAAATTAACTCCAATTGTTTTGTAATCCTTATCATTAAAACCCAAGTGAACTCCATATTCGCTAGGTAAAAAAACTTCCATACCTAAATCTATATATTTTTTTGCAATTTCTGGAGTTATAGACAACCTTTTTTCAACAGTTTTATTTTCTGAAATAGATGCTAATTTCATGAGATTTAAAATTATATTATTTTTGTCTTGCTTTAAATTTTGGATTTGTTTTATTTATTATATAAACTCTTCCTCTTCTTCGGACTAATTTTGAATTTAAATCTCTTTTCTTAATAGATTTTAGTGAACTTTTTATTTTCATAATTAAGAGGATCTAATAAAGGAACTTATGTAATCTTTCAATTGTAATCTTCCATATTTATGAATAATTTTGTTATTATATGAGATTTTAGTTAAAGCTGAGGCATATCGCTCCCCTAATCTAGGTTTTAAAAATATAATTTTTCTTCTAAACAACTTTGCAACCTCTAATATAGAGTATGATTTTATATTACTAATACTATAATACTTACATTTATTATCTCTAAAAGCTTCATAACAAACATTGACTGTATCAAGTATATGAGTAAACCTTCTGGTTTGACTGCCTGGTTTTACTACGCTTAGTGGTTTTTTATTTAAATATTGGTGTTCAAATATTCCAATCACAGTTGCCATATCTCCAGTTTTAATTTGCTTTGGTCCATAAACGTTATAGAAAAAAATAACCTCAAATTTAAAATTAAACCATTTTTTTAAATTTTCTAATAACTCCAAATTTTTAGCTTTTGTAAAAGCATAAGGGGAAAGATTTTTATCACTACCTCGATTTCCTAAGCTTGCTGAGGTTGCTGAATATATAAGTTTAATTTTATTATCTAGACAAAATTTAAATACTGCTTTTGAGCCAATTGAATTTGACTGATAGCATTCATCAAATTTTTTGAAACTTTGAAAAATCCTTGCGAACTCACCAAAATGGAAAATAGAAACAATTTTCTTTTCATATTTTTTAAGAATTTTATTAATATCTAATGTATTACCTTTTGTGTAGATTACTCTTTTATTTAAAATGTGATTTTTTTGTGAACCAGATGAGTAATTATCCAAGCTGATAATTTTATACTTCGTTTTTTTTAATAGAAGTTCAATTAGGTTAGAACCTACAAAACCTGCTCCTCCAGTCACTACAATGAAATTTTTCATTTTAGATAAGCCTGGCAACGACCTACTCTTCCGTGCCTTAAGACAAAGTACCATCGGCGCTGAAAGGCTTGACTTCCGAGTTCGGAATGGGATCGGGTATTACACTTTCGCAATAATTACCAGGCAAAGCTATATACTTCAAAAAAAAGTTAAGGTAAAGTAAAAATAACCTAAGTAATAAAGGGCAATTTTTTTAAAAAAATAATTTATTCTAAATTTAAAACCTTTCTTCTTCCTGGACTTAATCTTTTAAATAGTACTCTGATAATTGAAAAAAAAACTGATGGAATATTTTTTAATTTTACTGAATGATATTGAAATTTAATCTCTTTGTTTTTTGTATAAATTTCTTTGAAAGAACAACCACTATAAATACAATTTACAATTAATTCAGCCTGCCACCCATATCCAGATGTGTCCGCCAAATTCATTAATGCCTTTTTTTTATTAAATACAGGCAATCCATTATAATATTTTAAATTTAATCCACTCATTAAATTTATTATTTTTGTATAAATTATTGATGAAATTTTTCTAAAAAATGGTTTCCCATCAACTTCGAACTGCTTGTTAAATGGTATTAAAATATCTTGCTTGTAAAATTCATTAAATATTAATTTTATATGATTAATGTTTGTAGCATCATCGCCAGCAAATAACTTAAAATATTCATACTTTGAATTTAATAATCCAGTAACGAATGATTTAAAAAAACCTAAGTTTATTTCATGTTTTATATATTTAATTTTATTTTTTTTACAAAATTTTTTTAAATTTTTAATTTCCATTTCTGTAGAGTCATCGTCAATTACTATTATTTCGTATTTCTTTATTTTTTTAAGCAAAGGTAATAATTTTTTAATATTTTTTATTACATATTTACTCTCATTATAACAACTGAAGCCAATTGAAATTGATTTTTGTTTTTTTGATTGGATCATTTTCTTTTTTGGCATAAAAGTTTTAGAATGGGCCTATGAAGTCTGAATTTGGTTGATCTGGATTCTTATTTTTTTTTATATTAATTTTCTTAGTTATTTTTAATATTTTACAAACTTTTTTTATTATTTCTTCGTGCTCAGGGTAACAGTACTTTGCTAATGCAACTGAACTTGGTAGTGGTGTATCAAGTACACCAATTCGTTCTACATAAATATTTTTCAAATTTTCATAAATTATACTTAAAATTTCTGCACTTACCCCGAATGTTTTCATGCCATTATCTACAATTAAAATTTTTTTTGTTTTATTTGCGGTTTTAATAATAGCCTTTTTATCAATTGGTCTTAAAGATCTTAAGTCTAAAACTTCACATAATATCCCATATTTTTTTAAAATTTTTGCCGCAAAAATGCACTCAATTATAGAATATGAAAATGATATTAAGCTTATATGTTTTCCTTTACGTAAAATTTTCCCTTTTCCAATTTTTGAACTTTTTATTTTTTTATTTACTTTGCCCTTAATAGAATGGCACCATCTGTGTTCAAAAAAAATAACTGGATTGTTGTCTTTTATACTTGAAATCATTAAATCTCTTGCATCCTGTGGACTACTGGGACAAACAACTTTAAGACCAGGTATGTGTGAATAAATTGTTTCTAAAGATTGTGAGTGTTGTGGTCCCTGACCCCAACCCTTTCCGATAATTAGCCTTATTACTATTGGAGCTGGTGAAGAACCTGCACTCATGTAATTCCATTTAGCAATTTGATTAAAAATTTGTTCTATTGATAATAATGAAAACTCGACTCGTTGATGCACAATTACAGGTCGGAACCCTGAAATTGCTAGTCCAAGAGCAAATCCTGTAAAACCGTTTTCCGCAGTTGGCATATCAAACACGTTATTTGGAAAATTATTATACAGATTTTTAGTTGTGCCAAAGATACCTTTTGGGTCATCAACACCTAATCCTAGCAAAACTACTTTTTTATCATTTTTAATTGAGGTTTGAAGAGCATCTTTAATTGCATCAGCATATGTGATTTTTTTAATCATTATAAATATACCTCATTAAATCCTTTTTATTTGGATAACTGCTAGTCTCAGCAAATTTAAAGGCTTTTTTTATATCACTATTTATTGATCTAATAATTTTTTTTTTTTTATTTTCATTTAATATTTTTTTTCTTGATAAAAGATTTTCTAATGAGAGAATTTGATCCTTTTTAAGCCAACTAGTGATCTCATTTTTATCTCTATAATTTAAGTAGTCGTCATTATTTGGCCCACAATGTTCCAAATATCTAAATGTATTCACTTCAATCAAGTGTGGTCTTGAAGATTTAATAATTTTTTTAATTATTTTTTTTGCCGATTGAAATAAATTTATAGTATCATGATTTTTAAGCTGTGTACTTTTAATTCCAACAGAATTAGCTAATTTTGAAATTGATCTAAATTTCGACTGTCGTTTTTTTAAACTTGAGTAAACTGAATAATTATTATTTTCGCATACAAATAATATTTTTAAATTAAATAAAGATGCAAAGTCTATGCTTTCTAAGAATGTTCCTTCTTCTGTGGCTCCATCACCAAAAAAAATTACTACAATTCTTTGATTTTTTTTTAATTTATTAGCCCATGCTATGCCTACACCTATTGGCAATGTACTTCCGACAATAGGAACTGCAGCGTTAATATTTGAATTTTTGTCAATTAAATGCATAGAACCACCTCGACCTTTTGCCGAACCAGTGACTTTACCATGTAACTCTGAAATCATTTTATTTAAACTTCCACCTTTAGCTAAATAGTGCGCATGTGATCTATGGGCAGTAACCACAACATCTGATTTTTTTAAATTTGAACATATTGAAACTGCTACAGACTCTTGTCCAATTGACAAATGCACTGGACATCTCATTTTTTGTTTTGAATAATTTTCTGCTATTGCAGTTTCTATTAATCTTATCCTAAGGATTTTTTTGTAAAGATTGTATATAATTTTATTTTCAATCATGTTTTTTATAGAAGTTATTTATTGCTTTGCAAATATATAAGATTTCTTTTTTTTTTAAAAATTGATTGATTGGTAAAGTTAAAATTCTTTTAGCTTGATTTTCAGCATTTGTATAATTTTCTTTTTTTGAATAAATCTTTCTGTATGCTTTTTGAAAATGTATGGGTATTGGATAATGTATAGAGGTATTAATTCCTTTTCTTTTCAAGAACTTTTTTAATTTATCTCTGTTATCTACTTGAATAACAAAAGTATGATAAGTATTAAATTCATCTATTTTTTCTTTTGGAAAAAAAACTCTCTTATTATTTAAGTTTTTCAAATATATTTTGAAATTAGCTCTTCTTAATTTAATTGTTTTTTTTAAAGCTTTTATACGAAAGTTTAATATTGTTGCTTGCAAGTTATCCATTCTTGAAACATAACCAAAATTACTTACTTTATCTCTATTTTCCATTCCATGGTTTATTAAACTTTTGGATGCCAGATAAATACTTTTTTTATTTGTTACTAAAAATCCTCCATCACCAGCTGCATTCAAATTTTTAAGAGGGTGTGTAGAAAAACAACCTACGTCGCCCCAAGATCCACTTAGCCTCTTGTCATATTTTGACAAAATTGATTGTGCGCAATCCTCAATTATTGGAATTTTATATTTTTTTGATATTGATAAAATTTTTTTCATATTACACATTCTACCACCAAGATGAACTGGCATTATTGCTTTTGTTTTGTTGGTAATTTTTTGCTCTATTAAATTTTCATTAATATTTTGATCATCTTTAACATCTACAAAAACAGGTTTTGCGCCTAAGTGTATAATAACAGCTGTTGTTGCTATAAAAGAATTTGGAACAGTTATTACTTCATCACCTTTTCTTACACCTGCTAAATGAAGTGCTAGCGTCAGAGCATCTGTGCCGCTATTGACAGCAACTGCGTATTTCGTGTTACATAATTTAGCTATTTTTTTTTCAAATTTTAAAATTTCATTTCCCCCAACATGCAGCCCAGACATTAATGTTTTGTCAATCAATTGAATTAGTTTAAATCTTTCAAGTTTGTATTGGGTGGATAAATTTACGTAATCAATTTTCATGAAATTTACGAGTAAAAATCTTTTACAGTTTTTATAATATAATTTAGTTGATTTTTTGTTAAATGCTGATCACATGGAAAGCTTATTATCTCTTTACAATGTTTATCAGTAACTGGATAATCTCCTTTTTTGTGCTTTAAAAATTTCATAGCTTCTTGCCTATAAATAGGAATTGGATAGTGTATTTTTGCTTCTATTCCTTTTTTTTTACATTCCTTTAAAAGTTTGTCACGATTTTTTGCAAAGACTATGTATAAATGATAAACAATTTTATAATTTTTTGGCCTTGGAGGAACTCTTATTCCATCAATTTTAGAAAAATAGTTATCTAAATACTTTGCATTTTTTATTCTTTGTTTTGCAATTGATTTAGCTTTTGGTATTATCCAATTTCCAACGACTGCTTGTAGAGTATCCATTCTACTATTATAGCCACATATTTTCACATGATCTCTATCAATAAGTCCATGATTTCTTAATAGTTTTAATTTTTCATATATTCTTTTATTGCTGGTTACAATCATTCCTGCATCAGACCAAACGTTTATATTTTTTAGTGGATGCATAGAAAAAGCTCCAAAATTTGACCAAGTTCCAGATTTTTTTCCATTAATCTCTGCTAATATAGATTGGCAGGCGTCCTCAACAATTGGGATTTTATATTTTTTTGAAATTTTTTTTAGTTTAACCATATTAGTCATGTATCCTGTAAAATGAACAGGTATTATAGCTTTTGTTTTTTTTGTTATTTTCTTTTCAACCAAATCTACATTCATACAAAAAGTGTCATCACAATCTACAAAAACTGGAATAGCATTTAACTCTGTAATAGCTCCAACTGTAGCGACAAACGTATTAGCTGCTGTAATTATTTCATCTCCAGGTTTTATATTTAAAACTTTTAAGCTTAATTTTATTGCATCAGTTCCAGAATTTACTCCAACTGCATATTTTGTACCCATTAATTTAGCAAATTTATTTTCAAATTTGAGTAAAGGTTTTCCTAGTGTGAAGTCTCCAGTTGGAACAAATTTTTTTAAGTTTCTCCATAAATCTGGACAATTTCCAAATTGCTGTGGCAAATATGAATATCTTACCTTCATTTATTTTAAATCAATTTCTTTCATTCTTTTTATATTAAAATACATTTCATTTGATAAAGGTTTTAAAAATAAATTTTTTTTGAATGCTACTACAAGTTCATCAACTGCATCTTTAATTGTTTTTTTGTTCATAAAACCGATTTTTTTTTTAATTTTTTCAGATGAAATATGGTATGACCTATTATCATCTGTTTTTACCTTTTCTACAGATACATTAAAAGGCATCGAATCTTTTACTAAATTTGCTATTTCTGTAACAGTATAATTTTCATAACCTACATTAAATATTTCTCCATTTATTTTGTCTACAGGCTGGCTCAAAACATGTAAATATGATTGACACATATCATAAATATTAATATTTGGTCTCAATTGATTGCCTCCAAAAATTTTTATTTTTTTATTATTGTAAGCAAGATTTGACAAAATATTGACTACTAAATCTAATCTTTGTCTTCTGGAAAACCCACAAACTGTTGCTGGCCTAATTATTGTACAATTAAAGTTCTTATCATTATATTTCAATAATATATCTTCGCAAAGAACTTTAAATTTTGAATAATCAGTTAATGGTTTTAATGTAAAGCTTTCAACAACATTAGGTTCAGATCTAATGCCATATACACTAGATGAAGACGCGTATATAAACCTACTTACCCCACTATTTTTTGAGATTTTAACTAATTCTTCAAATGGATCAAAATTAATGGATTTTCCTAAATCTGGGTTTAAATCAAAACTTGGATCATTTGATATACAGGCTAAATGAATGACTGAATCAAAGCCTTTAATTATATTTTCTATATTTTTTAAATCCCTTATATCTCCTTTAATTATTTGTAAATTATTATTTTTATTTAAATGATTGCCATAAATAAACAAATCATAAACTGTAACCAAATATCCTGCCTCGATTAGCTCATCTACAAGATTTGTACCTACATATCCTGCTCCACCAATAACTAAAATTTTTTTCATAAAGTAATGAATTATTAAATATAGTTAATATAGCCGTAATTTTTTTTTTTAAAAATTTTAATTTTGTTAAAATATTGTTATTCCAAGCAAAACTTAATAATTCTGCTAAGTTCTTGTAGATTAACAGGCACCTTGTTGCCGACATTTTTTACATTAATAGCCGCTGCAATAGATCCTAAAAATAAAACAATTTCGGGATCAAGATTATGCATGAGAGAAATTGAAACCATAGAAAGCATAGCATCACCAGCTCCAACTTTATCTAGGGAATGTTCAACAAATGCAGGACAATGTAAGAATTTTTGGTTTTTTTTAAATAATGTGACGCCATTTTTTCCATGTGTTACAACCAAATTTTTTATATTTTTTTGATTAATTAATAATTTTGCTAATTTAGCCACATCCAATCTTTCCTCTCTTAGCTCTTGTCTCAATTCACTTTCATTAATAATTACAAGATCAAAATTTTTATAATTATTTAGGGAATGATATCCTAAGTTCGAAGAGTTGATCTGGGTATTTAATGACTTAAATTTTTTTATATTTGAAATAAAACTTGCACTTTTTTTTTCTAAAAAATCATGTCCATAATCACATACAATTATCATATCAGTTGTTGGAAGTTTTGATTTTATTTTAGAAATTAATTTATTAGAAAATTGTTTTTCTGGGCGCTCTGGAATTAAATATGAACCAAACATTTTATAACTTGAAATTTCATCAATAAATCTCTTTTTGATTATTGAAGAAAAATTTTTTTTTGGTTTTAAAAAGTTTTTAAAGATATTTTTATCAAAATTTTTCTTTAATGCTTGTTTTAAGAAAGCTTCATCACCAAAAGGTGCAATTAATTGAACATTCTTTACAAAAGATGAAATATTTCTAGCAATAGCACCGCTTCCACCTACATATAATTCTGTAAAGTTTTCTTTTAAAACTAGATGGGGTTCCTTGCCCGATTTTCCAATTATATTTCCAAAGCAATATTCGTCGAAAATTAATTCTCCAACTATTAATATTTTAGTTTTAGAAAATTTTTCAATTTGATTTTGAATATATTTATATCCAAATTTAGATTTAATTTTTTTTATGTATTCTTCTTGTTTATAATTTAAATTAAGAAGATTTTTTTGATTAATAATATTTGACGAACTAAATTTTTGATCATCAGTATAAAATATTTTTCCTTTGAACTTTTCAACGAGTTTTTTTTCTAGATAAATTTTTTTAGTTTCGTCTGATGCATTATGTTTATAATCTGGACCTTTGACATAGTAACTAGGTTTAATTAATTTTATACTATCTGCTGCACTTCTTGATTCACAAACATATATATAATCAATAATTTTTATTTCGCTTAAATATTTAGATCTTTGTAATTCATTAAATACTGGCCGATTGATCCCCTTTTTTATAAAAATATCTTTCGTTATTGATACAATTAAAATGTCACCTAATTCTTTTGCTTTTTTAAAATGCATAATGTGTCCGTAATGAACCAAATCAAAAACACCATGGCATAAAACAATTTTTTTGTTTTTATTTTTCTGGATTAATTTAATTAAACCTTTTTTTTTTATTATCTTGTTCATCAACTCAAATATTTAAACCAGTTTTTAGTAGCTATCCTAATACTTTCTTTATCCCAAAGAGGAGCATATTTCCAAAATTTTATATTTTTTAACATTATATTTACACCAGTTTTAATATTTATTTTTGGTTGCCATTTTAATTCTTTTTTTATTTTTCTAATATTTGCGTATGTAATTTTAGGTTCACCTGGTCTTTTCGGTATTTTGATATATTCTCCTCCTAGAAGCTTAATTATTTTTTTTACTTGTATTGTTTTGCCACTACCAACATTATATATTTTATTTGTTAACTTTGACTTTGCTGCGATATAAAATGCAGAAACTACATCACTTACATATGTAAAATCTCTTGATTGTGTGCCATCCCCTACTAACGTAAACGGTTTATTATTTAATTTTTGAGCTAAAAAAACACCAAACATTGCGCCATATGTTCCTGATGTTCTTGATCTAGGGCCATAAACATTGAATAATCTGAGTGACATGTAATTTATTTTATAAATTTTTGACCAGTAAATAATTAATTGTTCACCTATATATTTCGTTAAAGCATATGGATACTGCGGGTTTATTTTTTCACTTTCTTTTGTTGGATAATTTCTAGGAATTCCATAGCAAGATGAAGATGCTGAATATATCAATTTTTTTACTTTATATTTTTTACAGGCCTCAATAACATTTAATGTGCCGGTAACATTCGAATGAAAATATTTTTCAGGTTTGTCTATGCTGGGAACTATATCAGACAGTGCAGCAAGATGGAAAACATAGTCTACTTTTTTAAATTCTTTGTGCCATTTACCCTTTTTTGATATGTCAATTTGAAAAAATTTAATTTTTTTCTTTATGGTCTTTAAATTTTCTATTCTCCCTGAGCTCAAATTATCTATAATTTTTACATTAAATTTTTTTTTAACTAAATAATCTGCTAAGTGACTTCCTATAAATCCTGCTCCACCAATAATAATTACTTTCATATTTTTGAAATAATCTACATAGATATATTATTATTTTTATATTAACAATATTGCTGTATTAATCATTAAAATTTTTATACTATAAAAACTATGTTTAAAGAATATATAAATTCACTATCAATTATTGCAAATAAAATTGATGAAAATAAATTGAATAAAGTTATAAATATTTTAAAAAAATCAATTAAAAGCAAAAAAATAATTTTTATTTGCGGCAATGGAGGATCTGCATCATTATCAGAACATGCATTATGTGATTGGACAAAGAGATTATATCCAAATAAAAAATTAAAATTATTCGATCTTACATCAAATAAATCTCTTATAAGTGCAATAGCAAACGATATAAGTTTTGATGAAATTTTTTCGTATCAATTAAATGTTTATGCTGAAAAAAAAGATATATGTATTTTTATATCTAGTAGTGGTAACAGTAAAAATATAATTAAAGGTATAAAACTTGCAAAAAAAAAAGGTGTAAAAACTATCGCTATAACTGGATTTAATGGAGGTATAGCAAATAAAATTGCTGATATATCAATTCATTTTAATACCTCAACATATGAACATCATGAGGATTTAGCACAAATTGTAATGCATTATATTTATCTTAGACTTAAATAACACTTTTATGAGAAATTATTTTTTTTAAGATTTAATAAAGATACAGAAGCTAATATATAAAGTGGGACTAAATTAAATAACTGATGTCTATTTGGTTCATCAGCAGTATTTAAACTGCTGTGTAGTAAAACAGATAAGAGGTTTGCCAAAATTGTTAAATTAAAAAAAATATCATCTTTTTTTTTCAATATGTTGAAATTATAAATAATACAACCATAAATAAACAAACAATAAAAAATGAGAAAAATATTATGGTTTGAAGAATATGTTTCTCTAATTAAAGTTACTTGATAAATGATTTTTTTCAAAAATAAAAAATAATAATAAATTATTTCTGAGATTTTATTCTTTTCAAATAAAAATTGATTTATGAAATCATCATAGGAATAAAACACTGTTGCGCTTATATATCCTTTAGTCATAAAATTTACTAAAACCTTAAAAAAGTTTTGTGGATTAAAAGCTACTAAAAAATAAATAAAAATTGGGAACAATAAAAAATATAAAAAAAAAATTATTAATAATAATTCCAAATAATTAAATTTTTTAAAATTATATAAATTGACCAATCCCAAAAATAAAAAAGGTAGACAAATAATTCCTTGTGGCTTTGTAAACAAAGAAATCAAAGAGAAAATTAAAGCATAAATAAAATATTTTAATTTTTTTTTTTTTATAATTTGGATCGTAAAATAAAAAACCAACGAAAAATTAAAAAGAAAATAAATATCTGCTAACTTCCAAAAACACCATTGCCAATTAGCTACATACAAAAAGAAAATAAATAAAAAAATAATAATTATATTTTTTTTATTATTTGAGATTAAACTTTTAAAAAAAAAACCAAATGATAAAAATAATAAAAATATGTTTAATAAATTAGATAAAATAGAAAAATACTCTTTATTTGGAGTAATGTATAACAACATCCCGGTTACAAGCTCGGGGATCAAATAAGGATTTAATATATTTATTTCATTAAATTTTAAATTTATTATTAAATCAATAAGATTAAGTCCATTTGGTTTATATCTTAAATTAAAATCTGTCGAAAAAACATTATAAGTCTGCAGGTTAACAAAATAAAAAATTATGAAAGTTAAAAAAGAAAATATAAGTATCGTTTTATAATTAATTTTTTTTGAAGAGTAAAAACTTTTAAATGATCTCAACATTTCAATACTTTATTTTGGCATTTGTAATAATAAAAATCTTAACTTTTTTTATATTTTATACTCCAAATTAACATAGGAATATTTATTATTGTTATAATGTTTAACCAATTGTTAAATACATTACCAGTTGGCACGAAAGGCCATAGATAAATTAATATTCCTGAAAGCAAACAAATTTCAAAATCAGAAAAATAATATTCTTTTTTGGTTATTTTTTTAAACAGTTGTAACAGGATATATTTACAAAAATATGAAAAAATTAATATTAAGAAAGAAAATCCAATCAATCCCGTTTCGGCTAATATTTGGATATAGATATTGTGAGGATGAGTGCTACACGAATATTTGCTAAAATATTTATCTTTACTGCAAAAATTTCTAAAATTTTTAACTCCAACACCTAATACTTTATTATCCAGAAACATTTTATAGGCAGAGATATAATGCTCTGTGTGTTTTTCTGAAAAAATAATAATTTTGTCAGTATCTACATTTTTGTTCTCTAAGCTTTTGTAAGAAAATAGTTTCATTTGATTAAAAGTCATGTCTATCATTCTTTTTTTAGCAGAAGGATTAAAAAAACTTATAAATATTAATATCAACAAACTTAATATTAAAGTAATTATTCTTAATTTTAATATTTTATTCGACAAAAGAATTATAAAAATTGCTGACAGATTTATATAAAAAAATGCCGCCCTTTCACCAGAGAGAAAAATTAAGACTTCAGATAAAATAAATAAAGATATAATGGCTAAATAAAATTTATTTTTTTTTTGATTAAAAAAAATAATTGTTAATCCAAATAAAATTGGCCATAATCTAGCTATATAACTACCAAGAATTAATTCTTTACCAAAAAAACTACTTACTCTTCCATAACTTGAAGATGAAAAACCTAAAATATTTGTCTCATTAGGGTTAAAGTATTGAAAAAATCCATCTATAATTAAAATTAGAAAACATGTTATAGTGCAATAAAAAAAATACTTTAAAAAATTTTTATCAAAATTTAATAAAGCTACTATGGCTATTATAAACACACCATATCTAAAATAAAAAATTGAAATTTTTAAAGAATCAAAATTTGTATTATTAATAGTACTATTAAAAATTAAGTAAAACCAAAATATTAAAAAAATATAAAAAAACTTATTTTTGAAAAAAGTGAAATTTTTATTTTTATAGCAATAAATTAAAAATAAAACACTTATTAAAGAAACAGATAAATCACTTAAAAAAGGTCCTGTAATTAAGAAAAATGGCAATAAAGAAAAAAAGATTGTAGGAATTTTAAAAAAAATAATTTTTTCTGTAGGAGATTTAAAATCCATATAGTTTAGACTCTTTCTGGTTTTTAAAGCTGATTAAAATTCAAATAAACATAAAAACTCAACTTTTTTTATTTATTAATAAATTAAATAATCAATCTGATATTTACATTTAATTGATTTACATTACAAATCTAATAATTTTAAACAAAATTTAGATAAATTATGTACACTAGTTTAGCAATTTACATCATTTTAAGTTTTATATTATTAATTTTAGGTTCGATTTTTTCATATAAGTTTAACTTGGTCGACAACCCAGGAAAAAGAAAAATTCACTCTACACCTACAGCTTATACTGGAGGTTTAATTATCTCATTAATTTGCTTGATATCCCTTCAGGTATTTGAAAATCTGTATTTTGAATTGAACCTTATTGTTTCAATTTCTTGCATGATAGCTTTGATAGGGTTTATCGACGATAAATATCATCTAAATTATGGAAGCAAATTAACTTTACAAATATTTACTGTTTTTTATTTAATATTTATTAAAAACATCACGTTGAATGATCTTGGAGATTATAGTTATTTTAAATTAGAACTTTATAGTTTTTCAGAAACCTTTACTTTATTGTGTGTATTATTTCTAATTAATGCTTTTAACTATTTTGATGGTATAGATGGATCCTTAGGTGTAACAATTATCTCGATCCTTCCAATTTTATACTATATTTTACCCGATGAAAAAATTAGGCTACTAATAATAATTATATTTGTACCAGTCGTAATTTTTTTAATTTTTAATTTTTCAGTATTTGGCCTTCCAAAATTATTTTTAGGTGATAGTGGTAGTTTGTTACTAGGATTTTTAATTTCATTTTTAATTATATTTAGTGCTAGTAAGAATTTAACACATCCAATTTTACTTGCATGGTCAATTTCAATATTTGTATATGAATTTTTATCAACAAATTTAAATAGACTTATAAATAAAAAAAATCTTTTTAAAGCTGGGTTAGACCATTTGCATTATGGCTTATTAAGAAATACTAAGTCAGTTTTTTTGACTGTTGTTATAATGTTTTTTATAAATGTAACATTATTTATTCTTGGATATCTATGCTTTTTTTTAATACATCCAGTAGCATCACTAATAATGTTTGTTTTAATTTTTTTTGTTTATTTTTATTTAAGAAGAATATTAATAGAAAAATAATTTATAATTTTTGTTTTAAGTTCATCTATTTCTTAAAAATCTCAATACATTCCCAGTACTAAATTTAGAGGAGTCGTCAAAAAAATGTGCTAAAAGTGTTAGTCTGTAGCTGGAACAATCTTGTGCTACGGGATAATTGGCATGAAGTGTGGTTTTTCCCAAAAAAATTAAAGGTTCATAATTCATGAAATTTTCAGTGACACAATTTTTATTTTTAATAAGTTTTTTAATACCGTTGCTAGAAGCAAATTTTTTATAATACACTTTCCCAAATAGATTGCTAATCTCATTATTTGGCATATCTCTTATATTTGAGAAATATATCAAATCTCCAGTTGATTGACCTGATGAAGATGTTGGAATTTTAATTGGTAAAACCATTGTAAAAATATGAGAGTCAAAATGCGCCCTAAATTGTTCTTTAATATTGCCTGGCAAAACTTTTCTTGCTATGTGATATTGATTAGAAAGTTTGCCTCTAAAACCAAAAAATTCTTTTGCTAAATTAAATAACTTGGGACTTAAAAATTTGTCAATTTGTAGATAATCCAAAAATTTTCTATGGCTCAAACCTCCCTCTTTAAAGGTTAATGGACCTAATTCATTTGAAATATTATCTGAAAGAGTATCAAGATCAAAAATACTTAAAGATGGCAATTTTACTGCTCCATCTTTTAAAAGTATTTTGAGTTTATCATCAATACCTGTCCAATATTTATTGATACTATCTTTCATCTAAATGTTTAATCAACTTTTAATTTGAAAATCTATATAATTCAATAATAAAAATATTGAATCAATAAATATCTAAAGAATTCTTTTTACAGAAATTATTAAATAAATCTTTTCCAAAGAATGTAACGATACATTCATCAAGTAAGTTCAATTTTTTTAAATATCTTGCAACATTATGATCAGAATTTTTAAATTTTATTATCTGAACATTTGACATTTTTAAAAAATCTTGAAACTTTAAGTAATGAACATTATCTTCTTTGTCATCTCCAAAAAGTAATGCATATTCTGTTTGTGACGCAAAACTTTCAACTAAATCTTTATATCTGAAATTTTTGATAAATTTCGTATACTTAATCCATCTTTTTTCTGAAGGAATTATATCCCTTGAAACACTGAACTGAGGAACGAAAGCTAATACTTTTTTTGCATTGATGTATTTTGAAAAAAGTATTCCAAGAAAGCCCCCCATAGAATTACCTATTATAAATATTTCTTTATCTTTAGTTAAAAGTTTAATTTGATTTGATATCTTTTTGATATCAAAATTATTTCCCCAGCTTCTTTTTTTGTCCGTAATCCAAATAATCATGCCTAGTTTATGCTGGTGAAAAAATTCCTCTCTTTGAATATCGATGCCACCCATTCCATAGCCAACACCTGTAAAAGCAACTAAACATTTATCAGAGAATATTTCATCCAAATATGAAATTTTTAAAAACTCATCTTCATAAAAAATCTTAATTTTTTTTTTTTTCTTAAACTTAATTTTATTTACTAAAGACTTTATTATATTTAACATTGTGAAATTATATACTTTTGTTAATATACAAGTCTTTTATATAGATTGTTTTAAAAAATGTCTTCTAATACCTAAAATTAAAAAAAGAAATGTATAATAAAAAGCTTCATATCTACTTAATCCAAAATCTCTAAATGCCATAAATTTGTAGTAGATCATTTTAAATTTTTTTCCAGATAATGAATTAGAATTCCCAATTTTGTATTCCAGAAAAAGATCAGGGTAACATTGAAATTTTCCAAAATATTTTACCGCTTGAAAAAAAAAAAGAGCATCATTAGCTCTAAATCTAGTCCCAAATCGTAAGTTTTTAAGTATAAAGGGCTGTTCGATTTTTAAAACTGTAGATCCGCACGGCGTGATATATCTTTTTAATAAATTTTCAATATTAAAGACTCCATTGTATCCTACAAATCTTTTTGTTTGATCAGACCAAATTTTAGTGTGAGCAAACGAAACAATATTATACTTTTCACTTTGTAATTTTTTTTTTAAAAAATTTATACCTCCGTCTACAATTCGATCATCTCCATCAAATGGAAGTAATAAAAATTCTTTTTTTTGTTTTTCGCTTATATAATCCAAACCCATATTTCTACAATTACCAGCACCTCTGGGTCCAAAGTAATTTAAAAAAATTAATTGTTCATATTTTTTTTCTAAATTTCTACATTCTTCAATATCTTGGTTGTCTAAAACAATAATCCAGTTATCATTTCTGGCTAGTTGCGAAATTATAGAGTTTATAGTTTCAAATAATATTTCTTTGGGACCAGAGTATGGTGTCAATAAAATTAACTTAGGTAAATTCATATAACAAAAATTTATGAAAATAATTTTTAAACATATTAAAATTTATCTTAATTTATAATATTCCTGATATTGTTTACCATGTTCTCTTTCAATTAAAATCGTATCCCTTTTCTTTAATTCATAAGGAAGAAAAGAATCGTACATATCATTATAAATTGTTAAAAAAAGCAGTGCTATAAATACTGATAGATAGTAAAAATATAATGATTTTTTATTTAAGATCATCGCAAAAGAAAATATATAAGGTATTAACATCATCATTTGCATTCTCTCATATTCATAATTATATTTTAAATACAAAATTGGTATAGTGGCAACTATAAAAAAATAGACATATATATTCATAAAATTTTTTGACAAATATTGTTTTTTGAAATGGAACAAAATCAAAAATATGACTCCAATTAATAAAAGTGGATATCTATAATCTTTAGAAATGATATTGCTGTCTGCTTCTCCAGTTTCAAATAAAATAATCATGGTGTAGGAAAAAATAAAAATAATAACGCTAGAAACCATAAGAAAAAAATTTCCTTTAAAATTAAAATTATTTTGAAAACGTTCAAAAATTATAGAACACAGAAATATAAATAAAAAAAAGGGACCACTTTTATGCATAAAAAGTGATAAAAATATAAACAAAAAAGACAGCAAAATTTTTTTATCCATATAAAAAGTTAGAGCTAAAAACACCATTGACATACAAAGTCCTTGCCTCATTGCATTTGACGTGGACATAATAATTGGCCAAGTATGTAACCCAATTAAAAATATGAGAGTAAAAAATATTGAACTATTGAGATATTTAATTTCAAAATTTTTTTTTAAAAGAAAACCAAAACTTGCCGATAAGATAAATGTTGTAAAATATACGCCTAAATGAAAATTATTGAATGAAAATGTAGCAATTATCCAACCTAATTTATTGAAGATATGTCCAAATTTATAATTTTGTATATAGTATGATGAGTGAAAGTCATTACCAAAACCATATAAGCCCAAACCATGAGATATGGCAAATCCCGCTGACAATATTAGAATTAAGATTATTGATATGAATGAAAAGTAATTATTTTTGCCTATCATTTTTCAAAAAAATATAGAATGATTTTATTACTCCCACAAAAAAAAAAGTAATTTTTGCATGATTTGGTACCACTTTTAATGAGAGATTAAACTTATTTATAATATTTGCACTTGATTTAATATGAAAAAGAGCTCTAAACAGTCGTAAAAAAAATGTCGAGTTCCCTTTAATTTTCCTCTGATTATCTTTTAAATACACAACACTGCTAGGACATAATATTGTTTTATATCCATATTTCTTTACTCTCATAGAGAATTCATCATCTGCACCATAGTGTGGGAATTTCTTTGAGTCATATGCCACTTTGTAAAATATTTCTACTGGATGAAGCAAACATCTGCCTGTAAGAAAATCTACTTCAACATGGCTTTTATTGTCTAGATTTTTTATATTTAAACCTAAAAAAACATGTGAAGTTATATTAAGAAACCAATTTTTTACAATTGTACCAGATTTAATAATAGTCTTCTGGTCACTAAATGAAACTGATATTGCTCCCAAAATAGCTCTTCTTTTATAGATTTCTGAAATTTTAATTAATTTAGATATTGCGTCTGGGCTAAATTCAACATCATTGTTTACCAATAAAACCCAATCGTTTTTATTTGATTTTTTAAGTACTTCTTTAACCCCAAAGTTTACAGCTCCACCCCAGAAAAGAGATCCGTCGCCGTCAAATATTTTAATTTCAGGGAATTTTTTAGATACTATATCCCTAGTATTATCAGTAGAACCATCATCAACTAAAAATATTTTTAAATTACTTGCACAATCTTGTTTTTTTAAGGATGTGATACAAGCAACAGTATAATTTACTCTATTATGTACGGGAATAATTACATTTATCATAAATAATTAATTGTTCAGTTTAAAACATAATTCATAGTATAACAAAGTTTTTAGATTTATGAATTACAGATTTTATTATAAATATTCAAATATTTTTGTGCTACTAGTTTGCCATCGAAATTATCTTTAATATGTGCTCTAGCATTTGAGCCTAGTGATTTATTTTTAGAATTTTTTAAAACCCATTTTATACCATTCACAAAATCATCGGTATTAAACTGTTCTGCCAAATATCCAGTCCAATAATGTTTAATAATATCTTGAATTCCACCAGTTTTAAATGCAACAACGGGAGCTTCACAGGCACCTGCCTCACATGCAATTTGACCAAAAGACTCTACTCTTGATGGAATTAAAATAGCATCAACAGAACTGTACAACATTTTTAAATTTAAATTATCAAGAAATCCAAAATCATAAATGGGTATATCTAGATTTAAATTTTTCTGTAATTTTTTTTGTCCAAAAAGAATTAAATGAAAAGAATCAAGATTTTGTTCCTTAATTTTTTTTAAAACTTCAAGAAGTAAATCAAACCCCTTGTGATACTCCTGGTTAGCATTGGAGGTTCCAAATGCTAAAATTAATTTGTTTTCAGGGAGAGCTAATTTATTTCTAGCAGTCTTTTTATTTATAGCTTTCCAAAATGAAGTATCTATAGAATTGGGTATTGTTTCACTAGGCCATTCATGCATTAACTTACTTTTTTTTACACATGTTGTTAACCATTTGCTTGGGGTTACAATTTGAATTGGCTTTTTCCAATATTTTAATTTTCTCAACCATGTCCATTTATTTAAGTCAAAACCTTGCTCGTGAGATGGACGATTATTATTTTTATATCCAGTTTCCCAACGGTTATCCCATGAAATATGTTCTGCCCCACAAAAACCCCACATATCATGTAAAGTCCAAATTACGGGTTTATTTATCTTTGAAATGTCTGAAATTGATATCATTTCATGTTGAATCCAATGCAAATTAATAATATCTGCATTACTTTCATTAATTTTTTTGATCCAAGTTGATGGAAGAATTGAAGGTGAATGTAAAATTGGATTTTTGGTTTTCAAAAGTTTTACTAAAGGTATCCTTAAATACCGACGAAAAAATGCTAGAAATTTTTTAAAGTTATTATCTGGTTGAAAAACTGTTTTTTCTTTAGTTTTAGATATGTTGACCCACATCTCAGAGTTTACACCAATTTCTAACAAAGATTTGTGAATTCTTAACGTAGCAGTTCCTGCTCCCCCAATGTCAGAAGTACTAAGATGAATAACTTTCATAATAATTATAATCTCAAATCTGAATATTTTTTTTCAAATAAAGACTTTAAATCAAAAATAACTTTATTTTTTTTTCCTAGTTTAGAAATATATTTTATTCCCATTTTTTTGAATTCTTCGTGTGCTACAGATATTATTATTCCATCATATTTTCTATTTGTAAGTTTTTTTATGGGTTTTTTTTGATAAATTTTTTTTACTTCTGTATCTGTTATCAATGGGTCATAAAAATCTAAGCTAAAACCATATTCCTTCAAATTTTTTATAACTGTTGAAATTCCTGAATTACGTAAATCGGGACAATTTTCCTTAAAAGTTAATCCCATTATAAGAATTTTAGAATTTTTAATTTTTATTGATTTTTTTTTGAACATTTTAATAAATTTTTTACTAACAAAATTTCCCATTTTATTATTTAAGTTTCTTGCAGAGGATATAACATTTGGTTTATATCCTGATGTCTCTGATTTATGAATGAGATAGTAAGGGTCAATTCCAATACAATGACCTCCAACTAATCCAGGCCTAAAAGGTAAAAAATTCCATTTGGTTTCTGCTGCTTTTAAAACTTCTCCAAAATCGATATTTAATTTATCAAATACATTTGATAATTCATTCATGAAAGCAATATTTAAATCTCTTTGAGTATTTTCAATTACTTTTGATGATTCTGCTACCTTGATACTGGGTGCCTTATATGTTCCGACTTTGATTATTTCTTTATATAGACTGTCAATTAAATATGCTATTTTTTTATTTGAGCCTGATGTTACTTTTTTAATATTTGAAATCTTATTTTTTTTATCTCCAGGGTTACTTCTTTCGGGACTATATCCGCAGTAAAAATCAGTATTATATTTTAAATTTGAAAATTTCTCTAAAATGGGAACGCATTTTTCCTCTGTGCATCCAGGGTAAACAGTTGACTCATAAATTACTAAATCATTTTTTTTTAATATTTTTCCTACCATTTCACTTGCACTTAACAAGGGTTTTAGATTAGGTTTTTTAAAATTATTTATTGGTGTTGGAACAGTTATTATGAAACAATTTGCAGATTTTAAATCTTTTTTATTGCTAGTCAAAAATAATTTTTTTGATTTTTTTAAAACTTTTGTTGATATTTCTTTTGTCTTATCAATACCAATTTTTAATTCTTTAATTCTTTTTGTTTGAATATCAAAACCTATTACATTCCGTTTTTTTGAAAATTCTACAGCCAATGGCAACCCAACATAACCAAGACCTATTACTGCTAATTTAAGTTTTGTTTTTTTCATTTAATTATTTTATAAAACTTTAATGAAAAATTATAATATCTATGAAAATAATTAAAATTATAGGTACACTAGTTGACAATAAATAAAAATGAAAAAATTAATTTTTCACATCGGGAGACCAAAAACTGCATCTACATTTCTTCAAAATTGTGTTAATTCAATAATTAATTGTGAATATATTGGCGTAAATTATAAAAAAAACAAATATAACAAGCGAGTAAAGGATTTAGACGAAAACTATCGTGCTATTTTTAAACCGTTTAGGAGAGATATATATGGTGGAACTAGAAATTACACTAAAAGTATGTATGTTGAAGTTAAAAAGTTTGCTGAACAAATTCTAGAACGCATTGAGAATAATCCAGAAGCAAAATCTATCATAATATCAGATGAAGCTATTGGCGATTATTATAACCACACAGCTGAATACAATGTGGCCCTAATAAATACAATTGGAAATTACATTAGAGAAAAAATTGGGGAGAATAAAATAAAATGTTGTTTAAGTTTAACCATTAGACGACAAGATAATTGGTTGTGGTCTTTTTTTCATCACCATCATAATTTAAGTGGAAATTTCAGTAAATTTATTGAGGAAAGGATGAATAGAGATGAGGGAGTGTTTTCAGGACTATTTTATAATGAGTGTTTCTTGATGTACAAATTAATATGTGATGAAAAATGGTCAATATCAATGGTTCCTTTTGAACTCTTAAGTGAAGATGGGAACGTAAGAAAATTTATAATTGATACATTTAGATTAAATGAAGATCAGGTTGGTGACATTATTTTAAAAGAAGTGAATACAAAGAAAATAAATAATAGAATTAAAATAGCAAATCGATTTTCATTTGTAGGACGATTTGGATTTAGACTATCTGAGGGACTAATAACATATAATCGTAAATCTATTTCAAAATTTTCACTGTTATCAAATATTTTTATTAAAATGCTTTCAAATTTTTCATCATTTCTTTTATATATTGATAGAGCGTATGAAAAAAAAAGAAATAAGGTTTATTTTGAAAATAATCCACCGCCCGATCTATCGAGTAAAATCATGAAATTTTATAATGATGATAATATATTATTAAAACAACACATGAAGGATTATGATTTAGAAAGATATAAGTACTTTTAATAAATTATGAATAAAAAAAAATGAAAAATTTTTTAATAAATACAATATTCTCGTTTTTAAAGATTTTAGATGAAATTATTAAAAAGGTTTTTAAAAAAAAAAACTTTCTTCAACTTTTACATGATAAAATAGAGGAAAACCAATATACCCATAAAATAATAAATAATAAAAAAATTAATTTTTTTTGTCCCTCGTCAAAAACAATGGAAAGAGTAAATACACTTTTCACCAAAGAACCAGAAACCTTAATGTGGATAGATAAATTTGATTATAATCAAAAAAATTTAGTCTTTTGGGACATTGGTGCTAACATAGGATTATATTCTTTATATGCATCAGCAAAATTTAGTAATATTGAAGTTGTAGCTTTTGAACCTGGGACATCAAATTTAAGAGTTTTAAGTAGAAATATTTTCATAAATTCCTTTTCGGACAAAATAAAAATTTGTCAACTTGCTCTCAATGATAAAGTAAATACTTATAAAAATTTTGAGGAGATTAATTTTGGAGAAGGAAGAGGAAGGGCTAATTTTAATAATAGAATTGACCAACATGGGAATCGTATTTTGGAAGAAAATATAAAAAATAAGTATACTTTGTTAGGTACTTCTATTGATTATCTATTAGAAAATAAAATTTTAAGGACACCAAATTACATGAAAATTGATGTAGATGGCATCGAGCGTGAGATACTAAATGGTGCAAAAAAACTCTTTTTAAAAAAAGAATTGAAAGAAGTTCAAATTGAATTGAATCCAAGCTTTAAGGAAAGTTACGAAGAAATTCATAATTTTTTCATTGAAAATGGATTTAAAAAAATTGTTGAAACAAATCAATATTTGATAAAAAATAAAAATTTTAAACTAAACAACAAAAGTATTTTGAACACAGTTTTCCAAAGAGTAGATTAACTTAATTAAATAGTTTTCAGAGATTTATACAACTCCTCTCAAACATTTATCACCTAAAAAAAAATGCTTAAAAACTAATAAAGCTTCTTCTCTTTTGTAAAGGCCATTTTTAACATTGTGCCAACTAGCTACATCTTTTTTATAAATTATCCTACTTACCTCGCAATTAAAATCAATATCACCATTAATTGATGCTATATAAGCTCTATGATTTCCCTCATCAGTCATAAACCATCTCCACTTACTTCCATCAACGAGAATATTAATTTTAGGTAAAGATCTGGATTTTTTAATTCCAAATTTTTTGATACTACGAAGCAATTCCTTTGTTTGATAAAATTGAGAATAAGCATTTTTAATTGAATAAAATACATTATTGTTTTTTTTTTTTTTGAATTTTTTTGAATTAATTATATTTTTAAATCGGTTATTTAAAAATATATTTGAATAATTATTAAATTTTTCTTCTATACTCAATTCATCCCAAGGCATAATAAGAGCCCATGCGGGATATTTCGATAAAATTAAATTTTTTTTTAGCTTTATAATGCTTGCAGCATTAAGATATTTTTCAATTTTATAAAGGGTGACTAAATATTTTATTAAATCTTTTTTATTTTTTCCCTTATTTAATTCCATAACAAATAAAGCGAATGGGTCTTTGTCAAGATTTTTTCTAAATGATAAGCCTCTTATAGTTCTTCCTAGCTCAAATGGTAAAACAATATTTGTGTTGGGAAAAATTTTAAGCTTAGTAAAACTTGAAATTCTCCCTTTTCTTTCGACATTATTAAGCACATTAAGACAAAATAATTTTTTTAAGGTATTAAAAAATGATCTATAAACATATTTAGATATAACGTCAGCTTTGATCATATTTAAAGTTTTGGCCTTTCAATAGAATCTAAATAGGACTTGCTTGAAAAATTTAATAATTTAATTCCAAGTTTTTTTGCCACTTTTGACAACAAATAAATCTGAAGAAAAGAAATTGAAACATTATAAAGTCTGGTATGAATTTTCTTTTGATTTTGATTTATATATTTATAATGAGAATTTAATTGTGCTTTTGTATTCTTGTAAAAATGTTTTGGTGACGAGTACAATTTGTTCGATTTTTGATCTACTGTAAAGTCTTTAAAACTTGAAAAATCTGCTCCATAAATCTCAACACTATCTACTTCCCTGGTTAAAGCATGCCACAATGAAAATATAAGAACATTATTAAAAACTGGTTTTGTTATTCCATTTTTTATAGAGAAAACATTTAATCTTTCAGACTTAAAAAGTATAGATCTAGGTTTTACACTTTGAATAGTTATATTCTTACTTTTTTTTAATTTATTAGATATAAATTGTAAACCGCTCTCAGGGCAATAGAGTGTCATATCCCAATTTATTTTTATTAAATTTTTAAAAAGTTTTGAATTATCTTTTTTAAAGTTTTTATTAATATCTTTTCTCCAAAAAACAGTGTCGACAATAAAATAAAAATTTGGTTTTATATTATTGAAACTTTTAGTTAAAGCAAAATAGTTCAATGCATAAATATCTAAAGAATTTTTTGGTTTTGGTATTTTTTTAATATCCTTTATAAGAGATGGCCCATTTCCCATAATTATGATTTTACTAACTTTCTTTAATTTAAATTTTTTTCTAAAATTAAAAAAATGTCTTATGTCAAAAATCTTTAAAAATAAGGCAACAGAGAGTAGTAGTATATCTTCAATTAAGAATAGTAATTTTTTCATATATCTTTCACATATTTATTGAGTTTAGAAATATTTTCCAATTCAATATCATAACTTTTAAGTTTAAATTTTTTTGATAAGAAAGTTAAAATTTCCTTATCAACAATTATGTGGTTTTTTTTTAAGTTATTTTTAGGGGTCCAGGTATTATTTGATCCATCTGGATAGTCACCACGTTTTTCTATACTTATACCTGAAATTATATATTCAGCATCATTACCATGTTTTGAAATTGCATAAATTAAAGTTGCAACTCCTGTTGATGGTCTAAATATACCGTGAATATTTTTAGCACTAAAAAAATAAAGACGTAATAAGTTTTTTAAATATCTCAGTAAAATTATTAATACGTTATTGTTTTTAAAATGATTAATTGTGAGTATTGGAACTTTTTTTCCAGTAAAATGTTTTATCAATGAAAACATTTGACTAGAAGTAACCAATTTGATTGGTATTTTGCAATTATTTTGTTTTAATACTTCTATAGCATCTGGAAAATTGTCTATTGCATATAAAATAATTTCTTTAGAAAAAAGATTGGCAATCCTTGATGTTCTGTCTTTTACCCATTCATCTTTTTCTTTTGAAGCATTCCTTGTTCCTAAAATCACCTCGCTTGCTGAAACAATAGATATTACGTTTTTACGTTTTTTTATTTCTTCAGAATAATAAGATGCAGAAGCATTTGCACAATAGGTATAATCAGTTATTGGTATTTTCGCACTTGGTTTGGATCCAAGAACTAAAACTGTTTCTTTCTTTTTTTCTAAAAAATCTTTTTTCATCAAACATCAGAATTTTTGGCTATAATTTCTGCGAGATTAAAATCATTTTCATCATCAATATCGATCGCCTCAATGTTGTTTACTAAAAATTTATATGGGTTTTTACCAACTCTCTTTTTTTCACTTATCCAAAGTTCTTTTGTAAAAACATAAAAACCAGAAGTTTCAGTATAAATAGGTTCAAGATCTTGAGTTTTTGGTACTAAATTTGTTGAATAATTTATTGGTTTATTTTTATACCAAGCAAAAGTTTTATTTTGATACACCGATAAGGATGAGTCATAATTACCATTTAAAACTTTATCTACTGATATTTCAATGCTGGTTGACTTAAGAAATGGTGCGGTGGTGTGAGCAAGGACATATACGTCAGCATCAATTATGCTTGTAAATGAATCATAAATATCTTTTCCAAGAGTATCATCATTATCTAATATTTTATCCCTTTTTAAAAATTCTACATTGTCAGGTAAATTATTTTTAAACTTTTCATCACTACAAAATACATAGGTTTTATCAATATTTTTAACATTTGAGAGTGTTTCTAAAACATAATTATAAAGTGGTTTTCCATTAAGTTTTTTTAAATTTTTTCTTTCTATTCTTTTGCTTTCCAACTTAATTGGGACAAAACAAACAACTTTATTTTTTTTAATATTCATCTTTTGCTTATTATAAACGAAATTCTACTCCAAGAATCTTTGTTGTACTCATGTATGATATATTTATTTGATATTTCCTTTGAAAATCTCCAATCATTAAATGCTCTCTGAACTCCCCTATCTGGATGACCTTTAAAATTGAACCAATCATCTATAACTATTATTGTTCCATCTTGTACTATAGTATCGAAAATATTCAATGCATCTTTAGCGCTACTATAAAGATCACAGTCTAACCATATTATAGATGCTTTAGGCAAATTATTTTTTTTTGCGTACGACTCATTACAAGTTATATTAAACCAACCGGGATGGATTTTGATAATATCTTTTGGTATTTTATATTTTTCTGCCATATGCATTAGTTCTTCAACAGATGAAGTATATTGGCCTTTGCTGAAGTCCTCACTTAATTCATCATTTAAAGTCAAATCTGGCAAGCCCTCAAATGAGTCAAAAGCATGATAAGACATGCCATTGAGAATTTTCTCCCTCTTTTGAAGTGTATTATCTTGGACACCTATTATATTTCCAGTTTCAATTCTTTTTTTCGCAATTGATTGAATTGTTTTATAAAAAGATATTAATGTTTGTCCTCTATAAACACCAAACTCGTAGTAATCCCCAACAACACATTCATTAATAATAAACTTTGCTATATTTCTTATTAAAGGTGAGTTATTTAAATATATTTTATTTCTATGTTTTATTCCGATAAGGTTTAGAATTTTGAAACATAGCTTTCTAATCATTTTTGTAATTTGATGTTCCAAGATTTTTAAAATATTTTAATTTTGATATAAGTTTTTTTTTAAATGTTGTGTATATATTATCTTTTAATAATTCTATTTCGTCATATCTATTAAGTATTATTTCAAATTTATCCCAGATATTCATGATTTCTTTAAGTTGTGGTGCAACTTCAATTATATTATTTTTTGTAATAGAGTGACTTAGTTCGTAGTTATTTACCATGCTAATATCAAACTCATTTCTTATATTTAAGAAGTTTGAAATAATTTCTACTCCATATTTTGGATTTTTTATAAATGCATTATAATTTAAATCTAACAAATTAACTCTATTGAATTTTGATAAGTTTTTTCTTGAATTCCAAGCAAATATCCATTCATTGATCGCTGATTTAAGGTCTAAAATTGACTTCCAATAGTCTTTGTTTTCTCTGCTATTTTTTATTCGTCTTTCTATAGAGGAAATTACTTCAAATGGATCTCTTGAAATATGAATCACGAATAATTCTTGATTAAGATCATTTGCTAAAAGCGAAAGATCGTTTCTATAATATGTTGGTGTTTTATCACCATAAATATTAATTTTTGAATTTTTAATAGAACTACATAAATTATAAATTATATTTTTTTTACATTGGTTTTTTTTTGGAATCCACTCTAGTAATTCATTTGCATCCCAGGTTTCCCTGATTGTTTTTTCTCTTTGGATTTCTTTTTCTAAAAAAATCATTTTTTTTATTTTTTTTTCACGTCTAAAAAAAATATTATCCATATTATTTATTATAGAATATAAATTAATTTCATTTGTAATTGCGACTTCTGGATGTGTATTAAGAACTATGTTCATTAAAGTTGTTCCACTCCGGGGACATCCAGAAACTAAAAGTAATTTTTTATTCATACTATTTTTTGAGAAATATCTAATCAGAAGATGCTTCTACCATTTTTTTAAAGACCCTGCTATTTTTTAAAAGATAGTCATAATTGCCCTGATCAGATATATGGCCATTAGTTAAAACAAATATATTGTCACATTTTTTTAAAGTAGTTAAGCGATGTGCAATTATTACAATAGTAATTTTGTTGCTTAAGTTATGGACAGCGTCCATAACAGCTTTTTCAGTTTGATTATCCAATGCATTTGTGGCCTCATCTAAAATTAATAATTGTGGATTGTTATATAATGCTCTTGCAATCCCAATACGCTGACGTTGCCCTCCAGAGAGCCTTACTCCTCGCTCACCAATAGTGGTATCATAGCCATTTGAAAGTTCATTCATCACAAAATTATGTAAATTTGCAACCTTGGCCGCATTTTTCACTGCTTTAATATTTATATCATTGGTCTCAACTCCAAAAGCAATATTTGCTGCAACAGTATCATCTGACAAATAAATACTTTGAGGTACATATCCAATTGATTTAAACCAAGATTTACGATTTTCTTTATTTATTAGTTGATCATCTACTTCCAAAGTGCCATTTTGTGGTTCAAACAATCCAAGTATAATATCTATTGTTGTTGTTTTTCCACTACCAGTAGCCCCGACCAAACCTACAGTGTTAAGAACTGGAATTTTTAAATTTATATCATTAAGAACTTTTTCTTTTGAATTTGGATATTGGTAACAAACTTTGTTTAAACTAATTGAATTTTTGAAGTTTATTTTATTATAATCTTTTTTTAATTCAGTTATTTTTAGCATCTCAAGATCTCTTATCACTGAATCTATTGAGGGACCTATAAAACGAATTTGAGTAAAAGAACTATATATTTTTTGTAAAGCTGGCATTAATCTATAACCAGCAAAAACATAAAGAGATAAAGTCGGTAAAATATTGTAAAAATCTTGATTTTGTTTCATCAAATATAAAATTATAAATAATAGTCCGCCAAATGCTATTGCCTCTAGTGCAAATCGTGGTAAATGAGTAATTATTTGTGAAAGCGTCTGGTATCTTGCAAAAATTTTTGCTGGATTAGAAAATCTTTCAACATATGATTGTTCTAGACCAGCAATCTTTACTTCTTTCGAAGCTCCAAATGCTTCATTTAATATCGTAAAACGTGACTGATTAGCAGTTAAACGTTTTTTACCAATACTTTTAAGAAAAGCACTATTCAATTTATAAACAAGTGCATAGGAAAAGCTTAGTATGGACCCAACTGTTAGAGCTAATTTGAAATCTACTATTATTAATAATAATATTAAAAAAAAGGCAACAACGCTCTGAGCAATTAAAAAAAATAATGGCTTAATACCTTGGGCTATAATTAAATTTAATTCTGATAGAATTGTTTTACCTAAATCTGCACTATGGTTTTTCAAAAACCATTCGTAAGGTTGATGCAAATATTTTTCAACTAATCTTTTGCCAATACTATACTCTCGCATTATAGTAAAACGTAACTGAACATAAAGAGTAAGGGCTTTGAAAGTAAGCGATGTAATAAGTAAAAAAAAAACTGTAATACCTAAAAAAAATAGAAATTGTTGTTTTGTTTCAACACCAAATTTACTTAAATAATTAAAAGTATTATTTAAGTAAATATTTGTATCAACTACATCAGGATTACTTAAGACTGCCATAAATGGCATGATAGATGCAACGCCAATTGTATCTAACAGAGCCATAAAAATAATCATCAATAACAATAAAGAGGCTTGCCTAAGCTCTCTTGTAGTAAAAAGTTTTATCATTTTTTTAATCATTTTTTTTTGACTTTAAAAAATCTGCGTAGGTTAGAGCTAAACCTTTTTTTAAGGTTATTTTAGGTTTCCAACCTAATTTATTTATGAGTTTACTATTAAGTAACTTACGAGGTACACCGTCAGGCATAGAGTTATCAAATTCAATTTTTCCTTTATAACCAGTAACTTCTTTTACTATTTGTGCTAATTGCTTAATTGTAAAGTCTTTACCACTTCCAATATTGATATGTTTAGATAATGGTCTTGTAAATTTATCATAAATTGATTTGTCTAAATTATTTAAATAAATTGAAGCTTCAGCCATATCATCAACAAAAAGAAACTCTCTTTTAGGTTTGCCGGTTCCCCACACTATAACTTTGGGTTTATTACTTTTTTTAGCTTCATAAAAACGATTAATTAAACCTGGAATAACGTGGCTATTTTTTGGATGATAATTGTCACCAGTTCCATACAAGTTTGTGGGCATTACACAGCGATAATCGATGCCGTGGCTAAGACCATATTGTCTATTATAACTCTCACACAATTTAAGACCAGCAATTTTTGCAATTGCATAAGGTTCATTAGTTGGTTCTAATTTCCCAGAAAGTAAATCACTCTCTTTGATGGGTTGATTGGCACTTTTTGGATAAATACAACTTGAACCTAAAAATAATAATTTTTTCACTCCAGTCAAAAAAGCGCTATTTATAACATTCGCTTGAATCATAATATTTTCATAAATAAATTCACCCGGAAAAGTATTATTTGCGTAAATACCTCCTACTTTTGCAGCTGATAGATAAACTTGATCAAATTTATTCCTTTCAAAATATGTTTGAACATTTTTTTGGTTTATTAAATTAAGTTTTTTTTTATCTACGGTAATTATTCTTAATTTTTTCTTTCTTTTAAGTGAACGGACAAGGGCAGATCCTACCATCCCTTTATGTCCTGCTACAAATACCCTAACACTACGCATATAAAATTTAACTTATGTTTTTTTCTTATTTTTAATCTCAGCTCTATTTGCTAATTTTAAGTCATTTTCAACCATGTCTTTAACAAGTTGATCAAAGCTAATTTTAGGAGTCCATTTTAATTTTTTTCTAGCTTTTGAAGCGTCTCCTAGTAGATTTTCAACTTCTGTTGGTCTAAAATATCTGGGGTCTACTATTATAGCCTCTTCTCCATCAACATATCCGACTTCTTTAAGACCTTTACCTCTCCATTCGATGTTTATATTTAAGAATTCTGCAGCTTTGTTAATAAAATCTCTTACAGAATATTGTTTTCCAGAAGCAATAACAAAGTCCTCAGGTTTATCTTGTTGAAGAATTAACCATTGAGCTTCAACATAATCTTTGGCGTGTCCCCAATCTCTCATAGCCTCGAGATTTCCAATGTATAGTTTTTTTTGTAAGCCTAGTTTAATACTTGCTAGTCCTCTTGTAATTTTTCTTGTAACAAATGTTTCACCTCTAACCGGGCTTTCGTGATTAAACAATATTCCATTACAAGCAAAAACACCATAGGCCTCTCTATAATTTACAGTTATCCAATGCGCATATAGCTTAGCCACGCCATATGGACTCCTTGGGTAAAAAGGCGTATTTTCATTTTGAGGTATCTCACTAACTGTACCAAACATTTCTGAGGTTGAAGCTTGGTAAAATTTTGTTTTTTTCTCAATTTTTAAAATTCTAATTGCTTCCAAAATTCTTAAAGTGCCTAATGCGTCAGAATTTGCCGTATATTCTGGCTCCTCAAATGAGACGGCAACATGGCTTTGTGCAGCTAAGTTATAAATCTCGTTAGGCTGTACTTCTTGGATAATTCTTATTAAAGAAGTTGAGTCTGTCAGGTCTCCATGATGTAGAATAAATTTTTGGTCATCTTCATGAGGATCTTGGTACAAGTGATTGATTCTATCTGTATTAATTAATGAAGATCTTCTTTTAATACCATGAACAATATAACCTTTTTTAATTAAAAATTCTGCTAGATATGATCCATCTTGACCAGTAATTCCAGTAATTAAAGCTTTTTTCATAAAATGATAACTTATAATATTATTTTATTAATTTGTATCATAGCTTTACAAAAATTATACATATCACTTATTTATCTTTTTTCTCAAAAGCTTTTTCATATTGTTTTGGGATATAATTCTTATCTAAAGAGTCATATAACCAATTAGAGTTTTTTAAAAATGGCCGTCCAATAAAGGCTAAATCTAATTTTTTAGATAAAATATTTTTTTCTAAATTTTTCAAATTTTCTAATCTTCCAGTAGTACCAACCAATACATTCTTAAGATTTTCTTTAATTTTTTTAGTCATTGCTACTCGGAATGCTTGTTTGTTAATATTTAAATTTGTTTTTCTAATTATGCCACCTGATGAAATACATATATAATTTACACCAATATTTTTTAATTTCTTTGCTAGGTAAACTGAGTCGTTTAAACTAATACCTTTATTTAGGTGGTCAGACCCAGTTAATCTTATTCCTAATATTTTGTTTTTTGGTAATTTCTTTTTAATCCTTTCTGTTATTTCTAAGCTAAGACGACATCTTTTTTTTACAGATCCGCCATATTCATCATTCCTAACATTACAGATAGGAGATATAAATTGATGAATTAAATAACCATGAGCCATATGAATCTCAATTCCATCAAAACCTGCTCTTATTGCTCTACTAGCTGTATTTTCAAATTCTGAAATTATTTTTTTTATATCATTAAGACTGGCCTTTTTAGGTGCTGGCCAATTTATGTCTCTTTTAAGGTTTGATGATGAAATAGTTTTCCATTTATTTTTCTTTAAAGGATTTCCAGAATTTACCCAGGGTATATTGCATGAACCTTTTCTACCTGAGTGTGATATTTGAAGACAAATTGGTATATCTTTAATTGATTTTAAAAATTTAATTAATTTTGAAAAATTTTTCTCTTGTGTTTTATTAAAAAGCCCAAGATCATTATAAGTAATTCTCCCAATTTTACTTACAGCAGTTGACTCAAGTACTAGCATTGAGGCACCTGATAAAATTAAGTTTGATAAATGCTTGTAGTGCCAATTGGAAGGCGAACCCCTTATAGATGAATACTGACACATTGGTGAAACTATTATTCTATTTGATAAAATATTATTATTTAACTTTATCTTTTTTTTTATCATTGAATTTTGCAACTAAAAAATCGTTATGAGGATGAAAAATTGCTTCAGGGTAAGACCAATAAGTCTCTAAAAAATTCTTTCCTAAAGCACGTCCTAATTTTGGAAGATGAGGAACTTTATCACTGTCTATCATTGAGTCAAAAGGAACAGAAATTCTTAGCCATTCTCCCCTTGGTTGATTTAAATAGATAAGTCTGAGATATATAGATATTTCTGGTGGAACTAATTCAAATTTAAGTATCTTAAATTTCTTATAAACATTTTTTAATCTTGTTGCCTTTTTAAAGCCAATTTCCCTTAGTGTTAATCTGTGAATTTCAAAGTTTGTGTAATTGTCATACTTTTTATTCAGTTTTTTTGAAAAAATATCTTCTATCCAGGGACTAATAATTGATTTTTTTTTTACTTGATTAAGACAAGTTTTGACATTTTTAAACGGAATTTTAACAATTTTTCTCCAAAGCATATAATCAAAACTTACTTTCTTTGGTCTTAATTAATCTCATAATATAAATAATATATGTTCTATAATAAGTTCAGAAAATGTTCTCATGTTTTTTCATGAAAATGATGATATTAGCTAAAAATTGATCATCCTAAATTATTTTAAATACATATTAATAAAATTCGGGAAATTAAGTAATCTAAAGAAAAAATCAAACTTTTTCATTGTCGTTCAAAAATTGAATGATATACATTCAAAAAATGAACGATAAAACAAAATTAAGTAAGGATTATTTTGATATATTAAAATGTATATCAACAGACCCAAACATTTCACAAAAAAACCTGTCAACAAAATTGGGCTTTAGTATAGGGAAATTGAATTACAGTTTAAAAGAGCTAGTAAAAAAAGAATTCATAGAAATTTTAAATTTAAATGAAACTAATAAACTTAAATCTTTTTCTTACAGGATTACCTCTTTAGGGATATCAGCAAAAAATGAATTTGCAGAGAATTTAGTCATTGAAAATATTGAAGTTTTGGAAAAAATTATTTCTAAAACTAAAAAAAATAATAAAACAGACTTAGATCTTGGAAATAAAATTGAAAAGGTTGGAATAGGTCACAACAGTGCATTTTTTGAGGAAACAATAGAGGAAAATGTTAGAAGGACTAAGCCTTTATTTAAAACTATTGAAACAAACATAAAGCGTAGAACTGTTATTGTTGATGATATTATGTCAACTCATGAGGGGTATCCAATACCAAGCTGGATTGAACTAAGTATAATAGATGTTTGTAATAGATCTTGCTCATTCTGTCCAAAGTCAGACCATAAAATTGCTCCTGATACTTATCAAAGAATGCAAATGAATTTGATAAATAAATTAACAGATGAACTTAAAGAGATAGAATATAAAGGATCTGTTACTTTATGTGGATATGGTGAACCAATGTTGCATAAAGAAATAAACATAATTTGTAAAAAACTTTCAGAGGCAGCATTTGTTGAAGTTGTTACAAATGGTGATCCACTTAATCCTAAAAAAATTCATGATTTGTTTGTAAACAATGTGAATAAATTACTAATTAGTATGTACGACGGAGAACATCAAGTTTCAAAATTTAAAAAAATGATAAAAGACTCAAATGTACCAGAAGATTTTGTTATTTTAAGAGATCGCTGGTATGATGCAAAAACAGATTTTGGTCTAAAATTAACAAATAGAACGGGAACTATAAATATTGGCAATCAAGAAAAAGTTGGTACATATAAAAAATGTTTTTATCCATCTTACCAGTTTCTTATTGATTGGAATGGAGATATATTTTTATGTCCCCAAGATTGGCATAGAAGGATTACTATGGGCAACATGATGCAAGAAAATATTTTTAGTATATGGACAAATAAGATTATTACTAAATATAGAAAAAATCTATTGAATGGTAAAAGGGTTGATAATCCTTGCACAACTTGTAACGCTGAAGGAACAATTTTAGGGAAAAACCATGCAAAAGCTTGGCAAGAAATATATAATTTGGACGTTAAATAAAACAGTCAAATTTTATTTAGATATTTAAAAAATTTAAAAAAATCTAAGATTTCAATAACTTATAAAAATTTTTTTCAGTGCATAAATCAAGCCAATTGAGCTATTAGTACTGGTCAGCTACACGCATTACTGCGCTTCCACACCCAGCCTATCAACGTGGTGGTCTACCACGGCTCTATGGGAAGAACTAGTTTTGAGGTGAGTTTCCCGCTTAGATGCTTTCAGCAGTTATCTCGTCCGTACTTAGCTACCCGGCACTGCAGCTGGCGCTACAACCGGTCCACCAGTGGTACGTCCATCCCGGTCCTCTCGTACTAGGGACAGCTCCTCTCAATTCTTCTACACGCATAGCAGATAGGGACCGAACTGTCTCACGACGTTCTGAACCCAGCTCACGTACCACTTTAATTGGCGAACAGCCAAACCCTTGGGACCTGCTCCAGCCCCAGGATGTGATGAGCCGACATCGAGGTGCCAAACACTGCCGTCGATATGAGCTCTTGGGCAGTATCAGCCTGTTATCCCCGGCGTACCTTTTATCCGTTGAGCGATGGCCCTTCCACTCAGAACCACCGGATCACTATGACCGTCTTTCGACTCTGCTTGACTTGTCAGTCTCACAGTCAGGCAAGCTTATGCCATTGCACTCTACGAACGATTTCTGACCGTTCTGAGCTTACCTTCGCACGCCTCCGTTACTATTTGGGAGGCGACCGCCCCAGTCAAACTACCCACCATACAATGTCTTGATGCCGGATAACGGCTATCAGTTAGATATCAAGAAAAACAAAAGAGGTATTTCACTGGTGACTCCACGACAACTAACGCCATCGCTTCAATGTCTCCCTCCTATACTAAATATGTTTTTCCTAATACCAATGTAAAGTTGCAGTAAAGGTGCACGGGGTCTTTCCGTCTAACTACGCGAACTCCGCATCTTCACGGAGAATTCAATTTCACTGAGTTGATGTTGGAGACAGCGGAGAAATCGTTACGCCATTCATGCAGGTCGGAACTTACCCGACAAGGAATTTCGCTACCTTAGGACCGTTATAGTTACGGCCGCCGTTTACTGGGGCTTCAGAAATGAGCTTGCACCCATCGCATTAACCTTCCAGCACCGGGCAGGCGTCAGACCCTATACATCCACTTACGTGTTAGCAGAGCCCTGTGTTTTTGATAAACAGTCGCTTCTCCCTGGCTTGTGCCACCCTCCTATAGTTGCCTACAGAAAGGTCTTCTTTATCCCGAAGTTACAGAAGCATTTTGCCGAGTTCCTTCAACATCATTCTCTCAAGCGCCTAAATATACTCTATTAATCCACCTGTGTCGGTTTAGGGTACGGTCTAATGATGGAGCTATTTCCTGGGACTTTTTCGCGGCATGTTCAATCCATTAAGAACAAACAACTTACAAAATCCGTCACTACCATCTGGTTAAGGAATATTAACCTTATTTCCATCGACTACGGCTTTCGCCCTCGCCTTAGGGGCCGACTAACTCTGCGCGGATTAACCTTGCGCAGAAACCCTTGGATTTTCGGCGAAGAAGTTTTTCACTTCTTTTATCGTTACTCATGTCAGCATTCGCACTTCTGATACCTCCAGGATCCCTCACGGGTATCCCTTTACAGGCTTACAGAACGTTCCGCTACCGCTTATAAAGTTCGAAAACTTTATAAACCCACAGATTCGGTATGTGATTTTAGCCCCGTTACATCTTCGGCGCAGAAACTCTATTAGACCGGTGAGCTGTTACGCTATCTTTAAAGGATGGCTGCTTCTAAGCCAACCTCCCGGCTGTTATGGAATTTCCACATCCTTTCACACTTAATCACAATTTTGGGACCTTATCTGGTGGTCTGGGCTCTTTCCCTCTCGACCATGGACCTTAGCACCCACAGTCTGTCTGTTGAAGAACTGCATTTAGCATTCGGAGTTTTATTAGGTTTGGTAAGAATCTCTTCCCCCTAGCCCATTTAGTGCTCTACCTCTAAATACATATTTATTCAACGCACTACCTAAATAGTTTTCGCGGAAAACCAGCTATCTACGAATTTGGTTGGCCTTTCACCCCTTACCACAAGTCATCCAAAGACTTTTCAACGTCAACTGGTTCGGTCCTCCAGCAAGTGTTACCTTGCATTCAACCTGCTCATGGTAAGCTCATTCGTTTTCGGGTCTAATTCATAAAACTATTCGCCCTATTAAGACTTGCTTTCGCTACGCCTACACCTAGATGGCTTAAGCTTGCTTTATAAATTAAGTCACTGACCCATTATACAAAAGGTACGCCGTCACTCTAAAAAGAGCTTCGACTGATTGTAGGCATGCGGTTTCAGGTTCTATTTCACTCCCCTAATAGGGGTTCTTTTCACCTTTCCCTCACGGTACTAGTTCACTATCGGTCACTGAAGAGTATTTAGGCTTAGAGGGTGGTCCCCCTATATTCGAGCAGGATTTCACGTGTCCCGCTTTACTCAAGAAATTTGTTAAACATTACTCATACGGGACTATCACCCTCTGTGGTTAGCTTTTCCAAACTATTCAAATTTTTTTAGCAAATCTACTGGCCTGTTCCGGTTTCGCTCGCCACTACTAACGGAATCTCAATTGATTTCTTTTCCTCCGGTTACTTAGATGTTTCAGTTCTCCGGGTTGTCTCTTTAAATCTATGTATTCAATTTAAAGTACCACATAAAGTGGTGGGTTTCCCCATTCGGAAATTTACGGATCAAAGCTTGCATACAGCTCCCCGCAACTTATCGCAGTATACCACGTCCTTCATCGGCTTTCAGTGCCAAGGCATCCGCCACACGCCCTTAAACGCTTGATTTATGCACAGAAAAAAATTCTATGTTGAATCAAATTTTTAAAAAAAAATATTCATCTTTTCGAATATTTTATGATTGTTCAAAAAATTATTTATTAAACAATCGGATATAGATATTGATAATTTAAATATATTTACAATTAAAATAACTAGGTGTTTCATGGTGGAGGATAGCGGGATCGAACCGCTGACCTCCTGAATGCAAATCAGGCGCTCTCCCAGCTGAGCTAATCCCCCAGAAAAATGGTGGGCCGAGAAAGACTCGAACTTTCGACCCCACCCTTATCAAGGGTGTGCTCTAACCAACTGAGCTACCGGCCCCTTTGTGCAAAAGGAGAAACACAATTTTAAAAAGAGAAATGAGGACGGTCAACATTAACCTGTTATATTATTTAGATTAAGAAAAAATCCTTAATCATCCTTAGAAAGGAGGTAATCCAGCCGCAGGTTCCCCTACGGCTACCTTGTTACGACTTCACCCCAGTCGCTGACTATACCGTAGTCAAGGGTTTTAAACCTTGCCTTAAGGTAGAACCAACTCCCATGGTGTGACGGGCGGTGTGTACAAGACCCGGGAACGTATTCACCGCGGCGCGCTGATCCGCGATTACTAGTAATTCCAGCTTCATGTACTCAAGTTGCAGAGTACAATCCGAACTGAGGCATCTTTTTAGGATTTGCTTGATGTCGCCATCTTGCTTCCTATTGTAAATGCCATTGTAGCACGTGTGTAGCCCAACACGTAAGGGCCATGAGGACTTGACGTCATCCCCACCTTCCTCCAGCTTATCACTGGCAGTTCTTTCAGAGTGCCCAACTAAATGATGGCAACTAAAAGTGAGGGTTGCGCTCGTTGCGGGACTTAACCCAACATCTCACGACACGAGCTGACGACAGCCATGCAGCACCTGTGTTTCGTCCGGCCGAACCGAAAACTTTAATCTCTTAAAGTCGCGACGAACATGTCAAGTGTTGGTAAGGTTCTGCGCGTATCTTCGAATTAAACCACATGCTCCACTACTTGTGCGGGTCCCCGTCAATTCATTTGAGTTTTAACCTTGCGGTCGTACTCCCCAGGCGGTGTGTTTAATGCTTTCGCTGCGACACTGAAAATAAATTTCCAACGTCTAACACACATCGTTTACGGCATGGACTACGAGGGTATCTAATCCTCTTCGCTACCCATGCTTTCGTTCCTCAGCGTCAGTAATGATCCAGAAAGCTGCCTTCGCAATTGGTATTCTTTCTAATATCTACGAATTTCACCTCTACACTAGAAATTCTGCTTTCCTCTATCATACTCTAGCTAAAAAGTTTTGATGGCAGTTCCAGAGTTAAGCTCTGGGATTTCACCACCAACTTTTTTAACCACCTACGAACTCTTTAAGCCCAGTAATTCCGAACTACGCTAGGTCCCTTCGTATTACCGCGGCTGCTGGCACGAAGTTAGCCGGACCTTCTTATTCGGGTACAGTCATTTTCTTCCCCGACGAAAGAGCTTTACAACCCAAAGGCCTTCTTCACTCACGCGGCATCGCTGCATCAGAGTTTCCTCCATTGTGCAATATTCCCTACTGCTGCCTCCCGTAGGAGTTTGGGCCGTGTCTCAGTCCCAATGTGGCTGATCATCCTCTCAGATCAGCTATAGATCAAAGTCTTGGTAGGCCATTACCCCACCAACAAACTAATCAAGTGCAGGCTCATCCTTCGGCGCATAAAGCTTTCTCCGTAAAGACTTATGAGGTATTAGCACAAGTTTCCTCGTGTTATTCCTCACCAAAGGGAAGATACCTACATGTTACTCACCCGTCTGCCACTAAGTATTGCTACTTCGTTCGACTTGCATGTATAAGGCGTGCCGCCAGCGTACGTTCTGAGCCATGATCAAACTCTCAAGTTTAAAAACGGCGCACACTAGCTTCTATACAAATACTAAGAATAATATCTGTATAATGATTGAAGTATGTACGACAAATTTTGGTAACCTTAACCGTCCACACTTCTCTTCTTAAAATATTAACAATTCAAATAGCTAATTGAGCAATTTTGCCCAATAAATAACATTTTTTACATGTTGAGTGTGACGCTTATATTAGAAATATTTTATAAATCAAGTTTTTAGATAAAAAAAATTGTGTTAAAAAGTCATATATATCAACATTTTTTTACCGATTGGGAGCATAATGCTAAGAAATTTTAAAAAAAAAGTAAAATCATTTTCCCATTTTCTTTGGTTTTTTTTATTAGTTATTATCTCCATTTTAGTTACAAACTTTTATGAAAAAAATAAAGTCTATCAATATGAAAATCTAAAAAAAACTCTAAATAATCTTTATTTTCAAAAAACAATTTCAAATATAACATCTGTCTTAAGAAATCGATATGTTGAATTTGAATATCTTGTAAAAGAGGGTGATAATTTCGAAAATATAATTAATCAAATAAAAATATCAAAAAAAGAAAAAGAGTTATTTCTTGAAACTATAAAAAAAAATAAAGAGACAAAAATATTAAGACCAAAACAAAAAATAACTTTTAAAATTGATGAAAAGGATGAACCAAAAGTAATTAAATTTACAATTGAATTAAATAAAAAAAAAGAAATCCATTTTGTTAGAGATCTAGAAGCTAAAAATTTTAAATATGAATTATTAGAGAAAAATTTAAAAAAAGTTGTTACCTATAAGGAGAGCATAATAACAAATAGTTTATATCAAAGTGCATTAAAATTAAAAATTAAACCGAATATTATTATTGAATTTGCAAGACTTTATGGTTTTCAGGTAGATTTCCAAAGAGATGTTTGGAAAAATGATAGTTTTCAAATCATCTATGAAGAATTTTTAAATGAAGAGGGAGATATAATTGAAACAGGAAATATAATTTTTGCTAACTTAAATTTACAAAATGAGGATCTGAAACTGTACAGACATGAATATGAAAAAAATAAGATTGATTACTTTGATGAAAATGGAAAAAGTATGAGAAAGACTTTAATGAAGACACCGATTAATGGGGCAAGATTATCTTCCTCTTTTGGAAAGAGAAAACATCCAATTTTAGGATTTACAAAAATGCATACTGGAACAGATTTCGCTGCACCATTAGGTACACCGATTTTAGCATCAGGAGATGGTCTTGTTGTAAGAGCTCAATGGTGTGGAGGGGGAGGAAATTGTGTTAAAATCAAGCACAACAGAGTATATCAAACTGTTTATGCACACATGTCTAAATTTGGAAGAGGTATTAAAAAAGGTGCGAGAGTAAAACAGGGGCAAATAATTGGTTACGTTGGGTCAACTGGTCTTTCAACTGGTCCACATTTGCATTACGAGGTGATTGAAAATGGAAAAAAAATTAATTCTCAAAAGCTTAAATTACCATCTGGAAAAATTTTAAAGGGTGATCAACGTAAAAATTTTGAGGTAAAGAAAATAAAGATAGACGTTTTAAAGTCTAATCTAATTTCTAAAATGTAATTTATTCTATTTTTGTCTCTTCTGTCTCTTTGTTCTCGACTTCAACTTTCATTTGACCAGAAACACTTGCCTCAGCAAGTTTTTCTGATAGATTTTTTGCATTTTCTTGAGACATTAAAATTCTAGAAAAATGTTCTGAATGCTGTAAGTAATTCTCAGATAAGATCTTGTCTCCATTTGAGAGAGCTTCACGTGCTAGATCATTATATTTCTCAACAAGTTTTGCCGCATTTTGATTATTTTTTCCTGGATGTCTTCTCTTAAATGAAGATCCATTGTTAAAATCTCCACTTGACTTATGTCCGTTACCGTTTCTTCTGAAGTTTCTATCACCATTTGGTTTAAATCGTCCTCTTCTATTATTATTTTTGAAACTGTTCATTATTGTAATTTAGTACTTATTATGCACCTATCCTTTTTGGATAGATCTTTTGATATTTTATTTATATAAAAATTATTCTTTTTTAACATTTTTATAGTTTGATTTTTTTGTTTATGCCCAATCTCAAGTATTAATTTTCCGTTTATCTTCAATAATTTTTTACTTTTAATTATTACTTTGTTAATATTTCTAAATCCATCAGAACCTCCTGATAATGCTAATTTAGGTTCATGAGATTTTATATCATCCTCTAATCTGTTTAAATCAATACTATTTATGTACGGAGGATTAGATATGATTAAATCATAGTTAGAAGATTTATATTTGTCAATATCGATATTTATAAAATTAATTTTATTTTCTAATTGATGTAATTTTGCATTAGTTTTTGCAACTTTTATAGCTTTTAACGATATATCTAATGCGGTTGCATTGCATTTTGGCCTTTCTTTTATTAAAGAAATTATTATACAGCCTGAACCAGTTCCAATATCTAGTATTTTTCTCGACTTATCGACGGGTAAATAATTTAAAGTCTCCTCAATAATTAACTCGGTATCGGGTCTTGGAATTAAAACTGATTTATCAGTTAAAAACTTATGCCTCCAAAAATATTTATAACCAATAATATATGCTATTGGCTCTTTTTTCTTTCTTCTAGATAAATAGTATTTGAATTCTTCTATTTCTTTATTTTTTACTTTATCATAAATATTTAATAATACCTCTTCTCTTTTTTTATTTATAATTTTTGACAAAAGCAACTCTGTATCTAGATTGGGATTTTTTATATTATTTTTTTTTAAATAATTTGTTCCCTCTTTTAAAATCTCATGATAATTCATACTTATATTTCATTAGTTAATTCATTTTCTTGTGCTTGAATGACCAAATTTTCAATCATTTGATCAAAAATTTCACCCTCCATAAATTCAGTCAATTTATGTAAAGTTAAATTTATTCTATGGTCAGTGACTCTGCCCTGTGGAAAATTATAGGTTCTTATTCTTTCTGATCTATCTCCAGAACCTATTTTACTTTTTCTATCTTTAGATCTTTCTTCATCTCGCTTTTGTCTCTCCAGCTCATAAATTCTTGATCTTAGAATTTTTAAACCTTTTTCTTTATTTCTTATTTGAGATTTTTCATCTTGTTGGCTCACAACTATTCCAGATGGTATGTGGGTAATTCTAACAGCAGAGTCTGTTGTATTTACACTTTGGCCTCCTGGTCCACTACTTCTAAATACATCAATTCTTAAATCCTTATCTTCAATTTTAACATCAACTTCCTCGGCTTCTGGCATTACTGCAACAGTTGCGGCAGAGGTATGAACCCTTCCTTGAGTTTCTGTATCAGGTACCCTTTGAACTCTGTGAACCCCACTCTCATATTTTAAGGATGAGTAGATATTTTTACCTTTGATAGATGCAATTACCTCTTTTAATCCACCAGCATCACTTTTAGATATTGATATTACCTCAAGTAACCATTTTTTTTTATGGCTTACTTTTTCATACATTTTAAACAAGTCTGAGGCAAATAAACTTGCTTCTAAACCCCCTGTTCCAGCTCTAATTTCTATTATTGCATTTTTTGTATCAGCTTCATCTTTAGGTAATAGGAACAATTTAATTTTTTTTTCATTATCTTCGTTATTTTTTTCGAGATTATTTAGTTCGCTCACTGCAAGGTCTCTCATCTCTTTATCTGTATCCTGATCATTAATAAGTTTTTCCAATTCATCTTTATTTTTTTTAAAATTAAAATAAGAATTAGCTTCTTTAATAATATCATTTAAATATGAGTACTCCTTTGATTTTTCTGCAAATAATTTTTTATCTATTTCTTGTGAGGAAAGTTCTTTTTCCAATTTAGAATGTTTTGTTATTAATTCTTTAACTTTTGATAAAGGAACCATTATTGAGTATTTTCGATTTCTTCTGCTTTTTCTTCAACCAATTTTACAACCGTAGAAATCATTTCATCACTTGATATTTTTTTACTCTCAATGCCTTTTAAATAAAGCATATTATTTCCTTTTCCACCTCCGGTAATTCCAATATCGGTCTGTGCCGCTTCACCTGGACCATTCACTACGCATCCGATTATTGATAACGAAATTGGTGTCTTAATATGGGATAATTTTTCCTCTAGCGTTTTGACAGTCTTTATAACATCGAAAGCTTGTCTAGCACATGACGGGCAAGAAATAATTTTGACACCTCTATTTCTTAAATTCAATGATTTAAGTATTTCATTTCCAACTCTTATCTCCTCTACTGGATCATCGGATAAAGAAACTCTTATGGTATCACCAATGCCGCTTAAAAGAAGCGATCCAAAACCAATCGATGATTTTATACTCCCAGGTAGAAAAGTTCCAGCCTCTGTTATACCTAAATGTAAGGGATAATCAGTTACTTTGGAGAGTTGCCTGTATGCTTCGATAGATAAAAATACATCTGAGGATTTTACGCTTACTTTAAATTTGTTAAAATCTAAATCTTCAATAATACTTATATTTCTTAAAGCACTTTCGACTAAAGCTTCAGGACAAGGCTCTCTAAACTTTTCTAATAAATCTTTTTCAAGAGATCCTGCATTTACTCCAATTCTAATTGAACAATTATTATTTTTAGCTGCTGATATAACATCTTTAATTTTATATTTATCTCCTATATTTCCTGGATTAATTCTTAGACAAGCCGCTCCACTTTCTGCCGCTTCAATTGCTCTCTTATAATGAAAATGGATATCGGCAACTATTGGTACCGGAGCATGCTTAATTATATCTTTAAGAGCTTTCGTTGAGTCTACATCTGGGCAAGAAACTCTTACAATATCAGCTCCGGCTGCTGCAATTTTATCAATTTGATTTAATGTTGCTTTAACATTCTTTGTAAGTGTATTTGTCATTGACTGAACGGTTATTGGATTATCTCCTCCAACTTTTACATTACCAACGCTTATCTCTTTTGTTTTTCTTCTTTTTATTTCTCTAAAGGGTCTGATATTCATTAATTATATATTTAACTTAAATTCTTTGTGTAAAGACAATATCGCCTTTTGAACGTTTTTTTTGTTAATTAAAACAGAAATTTTAATTTCTGAAGTCGAGATTACTTGAATATTTATTTTTTGTTTTGCTAGCGATTGAAACATTCTAAATGTAACTCCAGGTGTAGTGACCATACCAACACCTATGATTGAAACTTTTGAAACATTTTTATCAAATATTAAATCTCTAAAATGTATTTTATTATTTTGTGAAATTATTTTTTTTGTTTTGTTTAAATCCTCTGATTTTATTGTGAAAGTTAAGTCTGTTTGTTTGCCATTAGCTGAAATATTTTGTACTACCATATCAACATTGATAGAATTTTCTGATAATGGTTTAAAAATTGAGGCTGCTATACCTGGCTTATCCCTAACACCTAAAAGAGTTACTTTAGCGTCATTTGTTGTACTTGTGATACCAGTTATAATCTTATTATTTATTATTTTATTTCTTTTTGTAATAAGAGTGCCTTTTTTATCATTAAAGGAAGATCTCACCTCAATATTAACCCTGTTTAATCTTGCATCTTGTATAGAGTGGGGTTGCATAACTTTTGCTCCAAGTGAAGCCATTTCTAACATTTCTTCATAAGAAATTACTTTTATTTTTTTAGCTGATCTAAGTTTATTTGGATCAGTAGAATAAACGCCATCTACATCTGTAAATATTATGCATTTTTCTGCATTAAAAAACTTTGCAAGCATAATCGCACTTGCATCCGATCCACCCCTGCCAATAGTTGTTATTCTATTTTTATTATTTATTCCTTGAAATCCTGTGATTATTGGTATTCCCCCTTTTTTTAAATAACTTAAAATTTGAGTTTTATTAATTTTATTAATCCTTGAAAATTTATGCTTTCCTTCTGTATTTATAGGTATTTGCCATGACATCCAAGATCTTGAATTAAAACCTTTGTTAATAAGTTCTGCTGCAATAAGTGCGCAAGACATTTGTTCTCCTGATGAAACTAAAACATCATATTCAGATACTGAAAAATTTTTGCTAATTTTTTTTGATAAATTTATTAAATTGTTAGTAACACCACTCATTGCAGAAGATACAACAATTACGCCATATTTTTTATTGAATTTAGAAATAATCTTTGAAACTTTTTTAATTCTTTCAATTGTACCTACTGAAGTACCTCCAAATTTAAGAACGATTATTTTCATTGATAATAGTTTTTAATTTAAGTTAAAATATATTGATAAAATACATCTTAATTGTAAAGTCAATAAACAATGAAAAATAACACAATAAATAAAAAAGAAATAGAAAAATTTACAAAAATTGCTGAAGAATGGTGGGATCCTAATGGAAAATTTAAGCCTTTACATAAATTTAATCCAATTAGAATTAAATACATAAGAGATACAATCATTTCAGAATTTAAAATAAAAAAAGATCATGAACCATTTAAAGGTTTAAGTATCCTAGATATAGGTTGTGGTGGAGGATTGCTTTCAGAGCCTATGGCAAGGTTAGGAGCAGAAGTTACTGGAATAGATGCATCGAATAAAAATATTCAAGTTGCCAAATATCATTTAAAAAAAAGTAAGCTTAAAATTAATTATTATAATTCATCTCCAGAAAACTTAAAAATAAAAAAAAAATTTGATGTCATTTTAAATATGGAGATCGTTGAACATGTTAATAATGTTGACAATTTTATAAAAGAAAGCTCTAAGTTTTTAAAAAAATCAGGCGTGATGTTTATTGCTACTTTGAATAAAACATTAAAATCTTATTTTTTTGCAATTATAGGTGCAGAGTATGTTTTACAATGGCTACCGATAGGCACTCATGACTGGGAAAAATTTGTAAAACCAGAGTATTTAATCAAAATTTGTTGTAAAAATTCACTTACTTTAAAAAAAATTGACGGTATGACTTTTAATCCAATTTTAAATAAGTGGTCTATTTCTTCTGACAAATCTGTAAATTATATTTCTGAATTTAAAAAAACTTAATTTTTTTCGTCATCAATCCACGGAATTATATCTGTCTCTATTCCCTCTTCTCTCAATTCTTTCACATCTTTAAGAGAAGCACTTCCATAAATACCTTTTTTAGGTTTTTTTTTATCGTAATGAAGCGATCTTGCTTTATAAGTAAAATTTTCTCCAACATACTCGAAATTATCTTTTACAAATCTTTTGTAGTCAGAAAGTTTTTTTCGAACTTCCTTATATTTCTTTATTTCATTTAAATTTTCTTTTTTCTTAGTGTTCAATAAATTAGGAGACATCAAGGATTTTTCGACATTTACTGAATCACAGGATTGGCAATTTAAAAGTTTTAATTTAAGCAATCTATCGTATTCATTGGAGGCACTAAACCAACTTTCAAATTCTTTCTCGCAATCTTTACACTTTAACAAATACTTAATCATAACTGTTACTTAAATATTAATATATGAAATTTCAATATAGTTAGGTTCTATAATCAGCATTAATGTCAATATATTTTTTGGTTAAATCCATAGTGTAAGATTTAAATTTTTTAACACCCTGGCCAATATCAACCTGTATTTCAATTGATTTACCTTTCATGTATTCCATAATTTTTTCTTCATCATAAGATTTGCTTAAAGATCCTTTTTGATAAATTTTATAAGGTCCAAAAGAAATGGATAATTTTTGTTCATTAATTTTTATGTCACTGTTGCCAATCGCCATAGCCACTCTACCCCAGTTAGGATCTTCTCCCGCAATAGCTGTCTTTACTAGTAATGAGTTTGCTATTTTAAAAGATATATTTTTTGCATCTTTTTCAGTTTTACAATTAATACAATCGATAGAAATAAATTTAGAGGCCCCTTCTCCATCTAAAACAACTTGTTTCGCTAAATTTAATAAAATTTCATGAACTGCTTTGTTAAAATTTTTGAGTTTATTATCACTATGTTTTTTAATTTCTGAATGATTAACTTTCCTTGTAGAAAATATAGAAACCATATCATTGGTACTTGTATCACCATCACATGAAATTGCATTGAATGTTGTCTTTATATTGTTTTTTAAGACATCATTTAAAACAGATGAAGGTAGATTTGCATCAGTAAATAAATAACACAACGTAGTTGCCATATTTGGATAAATCATACCTGAGCCTTTTGCAATTCCATAAATTTTGATTGTTGATGAACCAATTTTTGTTTCGACCATTGAGACTTTGGGTTTTAAATCTGTTGTAATTATACCCATTGCGGCTTTCATCCAGATTAATTTATTTTGTGAGTATTTTATTTTATCAACCAATTCTGGTAATGAATTTTTAATTTTTTCTATTGGAAATTTTTCTCCTATTGTACCTGTACAACCAAAAAGTATTTCTTTTGAAGAAATTTGTTTTGGAGTATCTTCATCTCTTTTCTGTATCTCAGTTAATTTTGATGATAAGTCAAAGGAAATTTCCCTCAATGCGTTATAACCTTGTGAACCTGTTAATGCATTGGCATTTCTAGTGTTAACTAATAATGCAAATATTTTTTTTGATTTAATTTTTTTATTCCATTTTAAATTTTCTGATATTAACTTTGATTGGGTGTATAAAGAGGCATAATTTGCTCCATCTCTAAAATAAAATAAAACTAAATCATCTCTCTTATAATTGTATAAACCAGCACTGACTGCGGAAATTGAAACACCATCAATATGATCTAAATCCTGAAAATCAACAATTTTGGACCTTTGACTACTAGTATTTATAAAATTATTTATGTTAAATTTCATGATATTTAAAATAATTAATTAATTACTATATATTTCTAATATTTAATTTTATATCAAAATGTTTAACCCACTTAAAATATTTTCAAAGCTCATTAAAAGCGGAAATGAAAAGGAACTAGGCCGAATTCAACAAATAGTTAATAAAGTTAATCTTTTAGAAAAAGATTTAGAAATTTTATCTGACGAAATGTTCCCAAAAAAAACTAAGCAGCTAATTGAAGAAGTAAAAAATGGCAAAAGTCTCAATGACGTATTACCCGAAGCTTTTTCAATGGTGAGAGAAGCTTCTAAAAGAATTAGAAATGAAAGACACTTTGATGTTCAGTTAATTGGTGGTGTTGTAATTCATGAGAATAAAATTGCAGAAATGAAAACTGGAGAAGGTAAAACTTTGACCATAGCTCTTGCGGCTTACCTTAACGCTCTTGAAAAAAAGGGAGTACACATAGTAACTGTAAATGATTATTTAGCAAAGAGAGATAGTGAAAATATGGGCAAGATTTACGAGTTTTTAGGTTTGACTTGTGGATATATTAATACCGGACAAGATGACTTGGTAAGAAAAGAAAATTATTCAAAAGATATAACTTATTCTACTAATAGCGAATTAGGCTTCGATTATTTGAGAGATAACATGAAATTTTCTAAAGAAACTATGGTTCAAAGAGAACATAATTATGCGATTGTTGATGAAATTGATTCTTGTTTAATTGATGAAGCAAGAACACCTCTAATAATTTCAGGAGCAACAGAAGATAAAACTAATCAATATATTGCAGTTGATAAATTAGTAAAAAATTTAAAAAAAGAGGATTTTGAAATAGATGAAAAAGATAGAAATATTTTACTAACCAATAAAGGTGTGGATAATATTGAAAATATATTTTCAAATGCTGGAATACTAAAAAATAAAAATTTTTATGATCCAGAAAATTTGCATATTGTACATTTAGTTAATCAATCTTTAAGAGCGATCCATCTTTTTCAAAATGGGAAGGACTACATTGTAAAAGATGGGCAAATAATTATAATTGATGAGCAAACAGGAAGACAATTGCCAGGAAGAAGATTTGGCGATGGTCTTCATCAAAGTCTGGAGGCAAAAGAAAATTTATCAATAAATTCTGAAAATCAAACTTTAGCATCAATTACCTACCAAAATTTCTTTAAACTTTATAAAAAATTAGCTGGATGCACTGGTACAGCATTGACTGAGTCAGAAGAGTTTTTTGAAATTTATAATCTACCAGTAGTATCAATTCCTACTAATAAGAAGATGATAAGAAAAGATTCGAATGATCAAATATTTAGAACTAGTAAAGAAAAGGATGAAGCTATAATTAGTAAGATTGTCGAATGTAATACAAAAGGACAACCATTATTAGTTTTTACCTCAAGTATAAATAAATCAGAACACTTCTCCAATCTATTAAATAAAAGAAAAATCAAACATACAGTTTTAAATGCCAAAAATCACGAGCGTGAAGCTGAAATTATTGCAAATGCCGGAAAAAGGAATTCAATAATTATCACAACGAGTATTTCAGGTAGAGGTGTCGACATCAAATTGGGAGGTCAAGATGAGAATGATAAAGCTGAAATAAAAAAACTAGGTGGTTTGTTTGTAATTGGTACAGAAAGAATGGAAAGTAGGAGAGTAGACAATCAAGCAAGAGGAAGATCGGGCAGACAAGGTGATGAAGGTAGTTCTATATTCTATGTAAGTTTAGAGGATGATTTAATGAGAATATTTGGGTCTGAGTCTATGAATAATATACTTGAAAAACTTGGACTTAAAGATGGGGAAAGCATAGACCATCCATGGATAAATAAAGCATTAGAGAGAGCACAACAAAAAGTTGAGGCAAGAAATTTTGATATAAGAAAAACTCTTTTGAAGTTTGACAATGTTTTAAATGATCAAAGGCAAGTAATATTTTCACAAAGAAATGAGGTTATAGAAAATAAAGACCCTAATCAATATTCCAAAAATTTTCTAGATGAAATTATTGGTGATTTGAAACTTAAGAAAACAAAAAAGTTAGCCAATGCAGGATCAAATGAAATCCATATGCAGTTAAAATCTTTATTTGGTAAATCATTTGAAGAAAGTGAAATTAATGAACTAGTTAATCTTGAAAATAATGAGTTTGAAGAAAAAATTAAAAATAAATTTAACATTTTAATAGAAGAACGAATAAAAATATTAAATGTAGAGCAATATAACGAAATAGAAAAAAGAATTTTTTTACAATTAATTGATCAAAATTGGAAATTACATATTCAATATTTAGAGCAATTAAGACAAGTAATTGGCTTAAGATCTTATGGACAAAGAGATCCTTTAGTAGAATACAAGAAAGAGGCATTTACACTTTTTGAAAATTTATTAATTAAACTTAAGTGTGATTTAATTACAATTTTGTTTAATTTAAAGCTCATAGAAAATAACCAAGAAGAACAAAGTAATGAAAATTTAAGTAAAAAATTTGATGAGCTTTCAACAAAAAAGATTGGAAGAAATGAACCCTGCCCTTGTAATTCTGGAAAGAAATATAAACATTGCCATGGAGCTTTATGAAAAAATACTTAAAAGTAAAATTAATAAAGCTATAGCAGAAACACCATAATAAATTTTAGAATTCTTCTTAAAATTTTGATTAATATTTTCAAGTACACTTGCCTTCATAGAAAGATCATTTCCATCTTCTGATTGTGTTATAAATCCTTTATTTCTTCCAATAGACAAAAATTTATTTTTTCTATGAGTAAGAATTTCATCTTTATCCATTGTCTCAAAAAAATCTAAATTTTTCTTTAATGAGTCTCTTACATTATCTAATATTAGATCTTTATCACGATGAGCACCTCCAACTGGTTCTGGAATTATTTCATCGATTATATTTAATTTTAAAAGATCACTAGATGACATTTTCATTGCAGTTGCAGCTTCTAAAGTTTTTTTTGGGTCTCGCCATAAAATGGTAGCGCATCCTTCAGGAGAAATTACAGAGTATATTGCGTTTTGAAACATAATCACTTTATTAGATGAAGCTAAAGCTATTGCACCACCAGACCCGCCCTCCCCGATTATAATCGCTATTGTAGGAACAGTTAATTTCATTGAGCATTCAATAGATTTTGCTATTGCCTCGGCTTGACCCCTCTCCTCTGCACCAACTCCTGGATATGCTCCTGGAGTATCAACAATAGAAATAATTGGAATCTTAAATTTATTTGCAAGTTCCATAAGTCTAATTGTTTTTCTATAACCCTCGGGTCTCATCATTCCAAAATTGTGATCTATTCTTTTATTGAGGTCTGATCCCTTTTCTTGACCAATTACTAAAACTGATTTACCGTTGAATTTAGCAAAACCAGCAATAACAGCTTTATCCTCACCGTAATATCTATCTCCTGATAGCTGAATAAAATCATCAAAAAGATTTTCAATAAAAAATTTAGCCTTTGGCCTATCCTCATGACGAGCAACTAATGCTGTCTGCCATGGATCTAAATTGGAATAAATTTTTTCTAACTTTTCATTTATTTCCTCCTCTACTTTGCCTATTTTTGATGTATCAACTTCAGATAAACCTTCCTGATTATATGGATCTTTAAGTCTATCTAGTTCTTCTTCGAGTTTTTTTATATCCGTCTCAAAATTTAAATAATTTTTCATTTGATAACAGTATTATAAACAAAAAAGGCAATAAATTGTTAATATTAAATAAGTAATTTAGATTGCGCAAAAATGAAAATTTACTATAAGATTTTCAATTTATGAGAGAGCAATATATCAAAATTAACAACTTATCTGTAGCTAAGGAGCTTGCTGATTTTATCAAAAACGAGCTTTTACCGGACACTAATATAAGTGCTGATGAATTTTGGAAAGGCTTCGATAAGGTGGTGCATGATTTAGCACCTAAAAATAAAAAATTACTCGAGTTTAGAGAAACTTTACAGCAAGAAATAGATCTTTGGCATAAAAAAAATAGAGGTCAAGAACATGACTATAGTAAATATAAAAAATTTTTGGAAGAAATAGGTTATTTAAAAAAAGAGGGGCAAGATTTTAAAATATCAACTAAAAATTTAGATGAAGAAATATCTAATATAGCAGGACCACAATTAGTTGTTCCAATTATGAATTCCAGATATAGCCTTAATGCTGCAAATGCGAGGTGGGTAAGTTTATATGATAGTCTTTACGGATCTAATATCATTGAGTCTGAAGAAAGTGGTAGTGAAAAATATGATCCTTTAAGAGGACAAGAAGTAATTAAATATACTAGAGACTTTTTAAATAAATATTTTCCTATCAATGGTCTAGACTGGAAAAATATTACTGGCTTAGCAGTAGATAAAAAAAAACTGTTAATTTATAAGGAAAATAAAGAATATAATTTATCAGATTTAGAAAAGTTTATTGGTCATAGAGGAGATAGGGATAAACCAAATGCTATAATATTAAAAAATAATAATCTTCATCTTGAAATAATAATTAACCCTAGAGCATTTAGTGCTGCAAGAGATGCCGCTGGTATAAGTGATATTATAATTGAGTCAGCCGTTTCAACAATTTGTGACCATGAGGATAGTGTGGCTGCAGTCGATGCCGAAGACAAAGTAATTTGTTATAGAAATTGGCTAGGATTGATGAAGGGAAATTTAAAATCAATATTTGAAAAAAATGGTAAAGAATTAGAAAGAAAGCTTAATCCAGATAGAAGTTATATTTCATTGAATGGTGAAAAATCAAAACTTCATGGAAGAAGTCTTTTGCTTGTGAGAAATGTTGGACACTTAATGACAAACCCTGCAATCATATTAAGTGATGGATCAGAAGCTCCTGAGGGAATAATGGATGCTTTCATTACTTCAGCAGCTTGTATTCATGATTTAAAAAAAAAAGGTAATTCAAGAAAAGGATCAATTTATATTGTAAAACCAAAAATGCATGGGCCAGAGGAAACAGAATTCGCCAATTTAATTTTTACGAAAGTTGAAGAAGTTTTAAAATTGGAGAAAAACACAATTAAGTGTGGAATTATGGATGAGGAAAGAAGAACATCTGTAAACCTCAAAGAATGTATAAGGACCCTTAAAGATAGAGTTTTTTTTATAAATACTGGATTTTTAGATAGAACTGGTGATGAAATGCACACTTCAATGGAAGCTGGCCCAATGATCAAAAAAGGGGACATGAAAGAGTCTAAATGGATTAAAACCTATGAGGATAATAATGTAGATATAGGTTTAAAATGTGGGTTTTTAGGAGTTGCTCAAATAGGTAAAGGAATGTGGGCCATGCCAGACAAAATGAATGAGATGATGGAACAAAAAATTGGACATGTAAATGCTGGTGCAAATTGTGCTTGGGTCCCTTCTCCAACTGCAGCTGCATTGCATGTGATGCACTATCACGAAGTAAATGTTTTTGAAAAACAAAAGTCAATATTAAAAAGAGAGCCATCAAAGTTATCTGATCTTCTCACTATTCCAATTGCAGATCGTCCTAATTGGTCTGTTGATGAAATTAATACTGAAATTTCAAATTCTGCCCAAACTATTTTAGGATATGTTGTCAGATGGATTGATCAAGGTGTAGGTTGTTCCAAAGTTCCAGATATAAATGATATTGGATTAATGGAAGATAGAGCAACCTTAAGAATTTCATCCCAACATATTGCCAATTGGCTTCATCATGGCTTATGTTCAAATAGACAGGTTCTAGAAATTTTAAAAAAAATGGCAAAAATTGTTGATGAACAGAATAAAAATGACTCTAACTACCAAAGTATGTCTCCAAAGTATGATAAATCAATTGCTTTTAAAGCAGCATGTGAGTTAATCTTTCATGGAAAATCACAGCCTTCTGGCTATACAGAACCTCTCTTGCACTTAAACAGATTAATTAAAAAAAGTTAGTTAAGCATCTAGTTTTTTTCTATTTTTGAATGCAGATATAAGAGTACCGTCATCTAAATTTTCGATTTCTCCACCTACAGGTAAACCTTGAGCTAGTTTTGAAATCTTAATATTTGTTTTTTTTAGAATATCTTGAATATAAAATGCAGTAGTTTGGCCTTCCACAGTTGCACTTGTTGCCAAAATTACCTCATCTATATTATCCCTATTTATTCTTTCTACTAGGGAATTGATCAGCAGGTCTTCCTTATTTTGACTATTATTATTTAAAAGTGTTCCTCCAAGAATATGAAAGTAACCTTGAAAAATAGATGAACTTTCTATTGCCCATTGGTCAGAAATATTTTCTACAACACAAATTTTATTAAATTTTTTACTTTTATTTTCACAATTATCACATGGGCTATTATTTGATTTTAAAGTTCCACAAATTTTACATCTTACGACATTTTTAAAAACTTCACTTAAGTTCTGAGCCAATGGTTTTAATAATTCTTGACGATTGTTAATCATTTTCAAAATCATTCTTTTTGCAGACTTAGGTCCTAGCCCAGGTAATTTAGATATTAGTTTAATTAAATTTTCTATTTCAGGAATATTTTGCATTTAAATTACAAAGGCCACTTAAATCCAGGTATTCCAAAATTTCCTGATGCATTAGAAATTTCCTCTGCCGTTTTTGATTTAAGTTGTGATTTTGCGTTATTATGAGCAGCAGTAATAAGATCTTCTAATATTACTTTTTCTTCTTTTAAAATATTTTCACTAAGTTTAATTGCAATCATAGTGCCCTCTCCATTTAACGTAACCTTTACATCATTAGCTCCTGAGACGCCTTCAACCTGGATCTTTTTAATTTTTTCTTGGCTTTCCTTCATTTTGCTTTCGATTTCTTTTGCTTTTTCCATTAATTTTGAAAAATCTGTCATTCTAATCCTCTTTCAACTTAACATTTATTAATTCTGCATCAGGAAATGCTTCAATCACTTGTTTATATGCTTCAGATTTTTTAGCATCATCAAATATTTTTTTCTCATGAATTTTATTTTTTTCTTTTTTTGAAATTTGTCCTTGGTTTTTTGATAGAGAGATAATCCATCTCTTAGAAGTCCATTCGTACAGTTTGTTAGATAGATTTTTAATAAAACCTTTATCTAAATTTTCATTAAAAGATATTTCTATTAAACCCTCAGAGAATGAAACTAAATTAGTATTAGTTTCAAGCTCATATTTAAGTTTAACTTCTTTCCTTTCGGTACATAAATTTATCAAACTTTCAAACGAGCTTATTTTAAGTTCATTAATTACTTCATCTTTATTTAAATTTGGTTCAATTTTTTCTTGTTGTGAAATATTTTTGATTTGATCTATTGTTTTACTTGTAATTTTTTTTTTAGGTTCATTAATTAGAGTATCAGAATTTTTTCCAGCAAAGCTTTCCTCAACATTTTTCTCCTTAAAACCTTTAATTCTCATTAATCTAAAAAGAAACATTTCAACCGATAAATTTGGATTTGAAACTATGTTAACTTCCTCAATTGTATCAAGTGTAAATCGCCAAAAAAGAATTATGTCCTTTGTATCTAGATTTTCCGATATTGTAGAAAGATTATTAAAATCTTGATCGTTTAAAGAAAAATTATTTCCATCTAATTTTATAAAATTTATATTTTTTATATAATATAAAACCTCAAGAAAATCATTCAAAAAATTTTTTGGATCCACACCAGTATCATAAATTTTTCTATACAACTCATAAACTTTTTTTTCATCACCACTGAACAGATTTTTTATTAATTCTATGAGAGAACTTTTATCAAAATATCCATAAATACTTTGTGCTTTATCTAAATTTAATTCCTCATCATTTTGAATGGCTACAAGTCCACGGTCTAGCAAAGATAATGCATCTCTTACAGATCCCTCTGAAATTTTAACAATTAATTTTAAAGCTTCATCAGAAACCTTACCTCCTTCTCTATCTTTAATAATTTTTATATAATTAAAAAGCTCTTCAGATTTTACTCTAGAGAGATCAAAGCGTTGACATCTCGATATTACAGTCACAGGAATTTTTTTGATTTCGGTTGTTGCAAAAATGAATTTTAAATATTTTGGTGGCTCCTCAAGAGTTTTTAAAAGTGCATTAAATGCTTGTTTGCTTAACATATGAACTTCATCAATAATAAATATTTTATATTTAGCGATTGTTGGTCCATATCTTGAAAATTCAATTAGCTCCCGTACATCATCAACACCAGTCTTACTTGCAGCATCCATCTCTAAAACGTCAATATGATTTGAGTTAACAATTGAATTACAATGTTCACAAAAATCTTTTTTGCAAAGATTTTCAACGCCATTCTTGCAATTTAACGCCTTGGCAACTATTCTTGCAAAAGTAGTTTTTCCAACACCTCTAATACCAGTAAATAAAAATGCGTTCGCAGCTTTATCCGAGATAACTGAATTTTTAATTGTTTCAGCAATAACCTCTTGACCAATTAAGTCCTCAAATACTTGAGGTCTATATTTTAGAGCTAGTACTTTCAAATTTTCTGTCATTTCTAAGGAGACCAATCAACCTGGAAAATACTCACTACCCTTGCTATCTTTCGATCCTAGGGGATTTGTGGTAACACCACCTGACTGGCCTCCAACTTTATTATATCAATAAAAATTTCTATTCTACAAGAAAGTTATAAATTTATTTTTTTCTAAATTTATCAGATTTATAAACACCTAAAACGTGCATATCTTGACAATGCAGACCTAATTCCTCAAGTGAGTTTTTAATTTTTGGAGATTCTATGTGTCCATCAATATCACAAAGAAAAAAATATGAGGAAAATGAGTTCTTTTCAGGAAAACTTTGTAGTTTACTCATATCAACTCCATTAATTGCAAATCCTGAAAGTGCAGAATAAAGAGCAGCAGGTTTATTTTTTAACTTAAATAATATTGATGTTATATGATTATCATCAGAAAAATCTGGCTGAAAAATATCTTTCCCAAATAATAAAAATCTAGTCACGTTATCTTTATCATCTTGGATATTTTTTTTTAGAATTTTAAGACCATATATTTCTGCACTAAGACTAGAAGCTATAGCAGCTTTAGACTTGTCTTTAGTTTCTGAAACAAATTTTGCTGAACCAGCTGTATCAGCTCTAACATTTTCAATAAATTTTTTATTCCTAATAAAACTTGAAGATTGGCTTAATGCTTGTGCATGTGAGTAAACATCTTTTATGTCTTCTATATTTGAATCTTTTAATCCTAAAAGATTATGATTAATTGGAAAAAAATGCTCTGCATAAATATTTAATCTGTATTTAAAAATTAAATACTCAACGCCAATATTCCCAGTTGTTTTATTTGACTCTGGAATTAAAGATTTAATTGAATTATCTTCACTAGATCTCTCAAAGCATTCATCAAATGTTTTGCAGGGTATTGTTTCACTCTCTGGATACATTTTTTTAGCACAACTCTCGCTGTAGCTTCCTGCAACACCTTGATAAGCAATTTTCATAATTTAATTTTTATATTCCATAATTTTTTTTATTTCTAGATAATCTTCGGCTGTATCTACACCAATTGGTTTAGTTTTCGCTAAGCCTACATCTATTTCAATATTATTATCTATTAGTCTCAATTGCTCCAATTTTTGCAATTTTTCATTCTGAGTTTGCTCTAATTGCACAAACTTTTCTAAATATGAAACATTATAAATATAAATTCCAATATGGTGATAAATGTTTTTTTGAGTATTTTCAATTTCTCTAGTAAATGATGATGCTGTTGATAGATTGTTGTGATGAAGTTTCTCTTTTGTAGTTACTTTTACAATATTTTTATTTAAGAAAAATTTTTCGTCTTCAATTTGACAGGCTAATGTTGAAATTTTAGACTTTTTTTCAATAGTTTTTTTTAAGAGATTATGCACATCTTCAATATCAAGCATTGGTTCATCTCCTTGAAGATTTATTACATATTCAATATTGTCATCTCTTAATTCTTGATAAGCCTCAAAAATTCTGTCAGTTCCAGTTTTATGATCTTTTTTAGTTAAAATACATTTTCCTCCAAGCTTAGTAACCTCTTCAAATATTTCTTTATCACCTGTTGCGACATAACTTTCTCCAATAAGAGACGATTTTGCAATTTTGTAAACATGATTGATAATTGAAATATTATTGATTTTTAATAATGGTTTATTTGGTAACCTTGTTGCGGCCAATCTTGAAGGGATTAAAATTACTGTATTGCTCATAAACTAAGTATTATGCGTCTTTCAGACGCAATAATTAAATTTAAATTTAGTTTTTTTTTTGTTTAACATGTTATACGAGGTTAATAATTAAAAATCATGGACTCATTTGAAATTAATAAAATTATAGCAGCTGTAGTAGTTATTTTTGTTGTTATATTTGGAATAACTAAAATTTCAGACATTATCTATTATGTAGAGAAGCCAAGTCAATCAGCTTATAAAGTTGAATTTGCTGAAACAGATAGTACCAAAGCTTCCACAGCAGTTAAAACAGTTGATATATCTGCTCTATTAGCCATGGGAAGTGTTGATCATGGAAAGAAAGTTTTTAAGAAATGTAGTGCATGTCATTCGATTAAAAAAGGTGGAAGAAACAATATTGGTCCAGCACTTTATAATGTGCTAGGTAGAAATATGGGTGCTCTGGAAGACTACAAATATTCAAAGGCCTTAATAGCATTTGGAAAAAATTGGACGTTCCAAGAGATGAATAGTTTTTTAATAAAACCTGCTTCATATATAAAAGGTACCAAAATGGCTTTCGCAGGATTAAAAAAAGAGAAAGATAGAGCTTCAGTAATTTTATATATGAATGCTAATGCTGACAGTCCATTACAACTACCTTAGTTTGCCAAAACAATATAATAAAATACTCTTTTGAACATAAACTCTGTTTAGAGCTTGTTGCCACACTTTAGATTGTTTCCCAAGAAATACTTCTTCTGTAACTTCATTTCCTCTTGGTAGACAATGTAAAAATATAGCATCTTTCTTGGCTAATTTCATAGTTTTTGTATCAACTTTGAAATTTTTAAATGATTTTAGTTTCTTTTTCTTGTTCACTTTATCGTTTAAAGAAATGATTTTGTCAGTCATTACAACATCAGAATTTTTAATAGCTATTTCTTTTTTATTAAAAATTTTTATTTTCCCTTTTTGTTTTTTTATCAAAGAAATAAGTTTTTTATTTGGTTGATAGCTTTTAGGGCATGCAATATTTAGGTAAACAGAGAATTTTATACAAGCCTCTACTAAGCTATTCATCATATTGTTGTTAGCATCTCCTATCCAACACAGTTTTAATTTTGAAATACTTTTCTTTTTAATTTCTTGAATAGTAAAAATATCTGACAAAACCTGAGTGGGATGTGAGGATGGACTTAGTCCATTAATTATTGGTATACTTGAGTATTTTTTGAATTGATCTAATTTTTTATCAGAATCTGTTCTCAACATAAAAGCATTACCATAAGTTGATAAAATTTTAGATGTATCTGCTATACTTTCACTACCAATACCAAGGTGTAACTCCTCTGGTCTTAAAGTTAAGGATCCTCCACCTAATTGTTTAATAGCTAAATAAAAACTTAGTCTAGTTCTAAGGCTAGATTTTTCAAACATCTGTAAAAGAATTTTACCCTTTAAAGGTGAGTCTTTATCTGGATCAAGGGTATTTAATTTTTTTCTTTTTGATTTTCTATTTTTTGCATCAGAAATAATTTTTTTTAAATCTTTTAGAGGAATATCTCTAATATGAAGAAAGTTTTTCATTATTTTTTATATCCTTCACAAACTTTATTGATAATTTTTAAAGCAAAATTTATTTCATTTTTATTAACATTTAATGGAGGCAAAATTCTTATAACATTTTCAGCTGCTCTAATTGTTAGAAGTTTATTTTTCAGTAAACTTTGTATGAATTTTGTCTGATCATGATGTAATTGTATTCCTAGAATTAATCCTATTCCTCTTATATCTTTAATAATATTAGGAAATTTGGTTTTAATTTTATTTAATTCTGAAATAAAATATTTTGAATTACTTTTAACTTTTGAAAGAAAGCCTTTTCTGAAAATTTCATCCATTACAGCATTACCAACTGACATTGCTAAAGGGTTTCCGCCAAAAGTAGATCCATGTGTACCTGGAACCATAGCCTTAGACACTTTTTTTGTCATCAACACTGCTCCTATTGGGAACCCGCCTCCAATTCCTTTTGCAATTGGAACTATATCTGGCTTTATGTTTGCATATTCATAAGAAAAAAACTTACCTGATCTGCCAATTCCACACTGAACTTCGTCTAATATAAGAAGAATTTTTTTTTGATTGCAAATCTCTCTCAATTCTCTAAGACACCATGAAGGTATAACTTTAATGCCTCCCTCACCCATTATTGGTTCAATCATTATAGCCGCTGTTTTGCTTGTAATCTTTCTTTTTAGTTCCTTGTGGTTCCCAAATTTAAAATGATCAAATCCGCCCACTTTTGGACCAAATCCTTCGACCATTTTTTTAGATCCACTGGCATTTATTGCTGCGATAGTTCTTCCGTGAAAAGAATTTTTTATACATAAAATTCTATTTTTTTTTTTTTGACCCATTGAATAAAAATATCTTCTAGCAACTTTTATAGCGGCCTCAGTAGCTTCTGCTCCACTATTTTGAAAAATAACTGCATCAGCAAAAGTTCTCTTTGTTAATTTTTTAGCTAACTCTTCTCCCTCTGGAATTATGAAGGAGTTAGAAACATGCCAAAGTTTTTTGGATTGTTTATTAATTGCTCTTACCAAATTGGGGTTTGCATGACCTAAAGAATTCACAGCAATTCCTTGGACAAAATCTAAAAACTTAACTCCTTTCTTTGTGTACAAAAAAGACCCCTTACCTTTATCAAAAGATATGTTTCTTCTTTTATAATTTTTAGCTAATGAACTCATTTTGTACTATGATTTAATTTTATAACCTTTGTGAACTAAAAAGTAAGCAAAATATGTTATAGCTACACTTAGAAAAGTAAGTAATGCAACACCAAATGGTACCGACCCATCTAATTGACCAATAAATGAGTACCTAAAACCATCTATCATATGAAAGAATGGATTATAATTACTTAGAATTTTTAAAAAATCAGGTAACTTATCAATACTATAAAATGTACCACTTAAAAAACTTAAGGGCACAATTATAAAGTTCGTAACAGTACTCATTTGATCAAATTTATCTGCATATAGACCAACAATTATTCCTAGCGATCCCATAACCAAACCACCTAAAAGAAGGTAAACAAACCATAAAAAATAATTTTGTATTGATAAATCTATAAAAAAAATAAAAATTAAAGTTGATGCTGAAGCAATCAAAATACCTCTAGCAGCTGAAGCTAGTGTTATTGCAAAAACAATTTCCGGTGACGATAAAGGACTGTGAACAACATCAGTAATCGTACCCATCATCTTACCCATCATTAAAGAAGAGCTTGAATGGGCAAAACTTTGTTGAATAACTTGCATCATTATTAAACCACATGCTAGAAATTTTATATAAGTGACACCTAATACGTTAGCTCTCTGATCTCCAATAGCTAAAGAAATAACTGTTAAGAATAAAATACTTGTTAATATAGGACCAAACAAAGTTTGGCCTGAGACTGTTAAAAACCTCAAGACCTCTTTTTTAAATAAAGAGTATGCTCCTACCCAATTAATCAGTCCAAATCTTCTTACACCTATTTGATATTTTTTCTTTAATTCAACCATAAGTTTTTATTAATAAACATTTTTTTTATAAAATGTTAAAAAACAAAAAAAAAAGCTTGTTTAGATGTCATTAATATGATTTCAAGATAATGTTGTAAAATTAATTTAATATACTAAATATAGTAAAATGAGCTGGACAGAAGAGAAAGTCAATAAATTAAAGGATCTGTGGGGCAAAGGTAAAACAGCAAGTCAGATTGCTGAGATAATTGGAGGTATGAGCAGAAACGCAGTTATTGGGAAAGCTCACAGATTAAACTTATCAGCAAAAATTAAAACAAGATCTAAAATTCCACTTACTAATAATGGTGAAGCAATAAATTTAAATAATAACATCAAAAAAGGAACTAGAAAGCAAAGATTTAAATCTCTTCTCTTAGATAAAAACTTTGAACCGGCTAAGAATTTGCAGCTAGAGGAGCTAAATGAAAATACTTGCAAATATATGGAGGGAAACCCTAATGAGGTAAATTCATCATTTTGCGGTAGAAAAACAATTGAAAAATTTTCTTACTGTCCTTTACATCTAATGATTGTTTTTCAACCAAAAGGTAAGAAGGATGAAGTTGTTGACAAAGATGATGAAGTTCCAAAATTTATAGAAAAAAAAGTAAAATCTGCTTAGTTATTTTAATATTTTTTCCTTAGCTTTTTTAAATTCATTTTCATCAATTGTTCCGTTATCATATAATATTTTTAACTCTCTTATTTGATCAATTACTTCCAAATTTTGATTTTCCTTATCATTATTTAAATCTAAATTTTTTTCTTCTTTGATAATTTGCTTAGCTTCTACACCTCTAGTAATTGCTTTTACAGCAATAGACAATACATATACTAAAATTAAAAATACAACGATATATATAATGTTACTTAGCATTATTTCAAATTGTCTGCTTTCTTTTTTGAGAATTGTCCTCCACTAGTCCAATTGAAACTGTAATGATTAATTTCATCATCAAATTTCTTATACGCTGCCATTTCAATATCAAAATTAGTTTTATACTTTTTTGAAATAACATTATCATATTTTAATAATCTAAGCTGATCAATTGTCAATAACGGTTTTGGCATTAGCTCAAATAATTTAGCATTAAGTTTTGCTAGTATAAAGGGTATTGGCAATAGTAATCTTTTCTTTTTTATTGATTTTAAAATTTTTAGTATCATCTCTTTAAATGTAAACTCTTGGGGACCAACACACTCTATAGTTTCTCTAAGGATTTTTTTTTGAACTATATGAAATATTATATTTGTTAAGTCAGACACATGTATAGGGGTAAATTTAGTTTTTCCCCCGTAATAAAGTGGCATTACAGGAAGCATACTTAACAAACTCATTAAATTTGTAGTAAAGTTATCATCTACAGAATATACGATAGAAGGTTTCAAAATAATAGAATCTGGAAAATTTTTTCTTACCTTTTGTTCCCCATCTAATTTACTAATAGCATAATCACTATCGGTAGCTTGTTCGATACCTAAAGCTGATAAATGAACAAATTGTTTTAGTGAATTTTTTAAAGCTAATTTTGATAATAGAGATGGTAATTTCGAATGGATTAAATTAAATTGATTTTTTTTTTTTTCAAATAAAATTCCTATTAGATTTATACATACTGAGGCTTTTTTCATTAATTTGGAAATATTTTGCTCATCAAATGAATTTATTTCTTCTAATTCTAAGTATCCATAATTCGATTGGGTTTTAATTTGATAGCCTTTTCGATGAATACTTCTAGTAACTGCAATAACTTTATAGTTATTTTTAGTAAATTTTCTTATTAAAGATTTTCCGATTTGACCAGAAGAACCAAATATTAAAATTGAATCCTGATTTTTCATATATATATATCTAATTAATGAATTTGGATATTAAATTACATAAACAAGATTTACCAGATGAAATAAAGTTCAGTGACAAGATAGCCATAGATTGTGAATTTACTGGGCTGAATATTGAGAGAGATAGACTTTGCTTACTACAAATTTCATCAGGCCAAAATGATGCACACATTATACAGTTAAATAAAGATAATTACGAAGCGCCAAATTTGAAAAATATTTTAGTTGATGAAAGTATAAATAAATTATTTCATTTCGCTAGATCAGATCTTTTATTTATAAAGAAATATTTAGGTGTAAATGTAAAAAATGTTGATTGCACAAAAATAATGAGCAAAATTGCAAGAAGTTATACCGACAAGCATGGCCTTAAAGATTTAATTAAAGAATTTATAAATATAGATATTAGCAAACAACTACAATCTTCTGATTTTGGTGGAGAACTAACTGAAAAACAATTGAAATATTGTGCTCAAGATGTTGTTTATTTACATAAAATAAATGATGCTTTAACAAAAATTTTGGAAAGAGAAAATAGGATTGAACTTTACAAAAAAACAATAAAATTTATTAATACAAGAGTTGATTTAGATTTTGCCTCGTTTAAAGAAGATATATGGTCTCACTAAAATGCAAAACATTAAACTAATAAATATTGCTAAGAAGGTAATTGAAATTGAGACAAACTCACTTAAGAAGCTTCGTGCAAGCATAGGTAAATCTTATGAAAAAATAATTAAAACAATTTTAAACTGTAAAAATGGTAAAATAATTATTTCCGGTGTCGGTAAAAGTGGAATAATAGGCAGGAAATGGTCTGCTACTTTTTCATCCACAGGTACACCATCTTTTTTTTTAGACGCTTCGGATGCAAGCCATGGCGATATGGGGCAAATTACCTCAAATGATGTAATTATATTGATTAGTCTAAGTGGTGAGAGCGATGAATTAAAAAATATAATACAGTACGCATCTAGAAATAAAAACATTAAACTTATTGGAATTACATCAAAAAAAGATTCTATTTTATATAAAAATGCTGATATAAAATTTTTATTACCATCGGTCAAAGAAGCGGGACCAGGAAGCTTTGTTCCGACATCTTCAACAACAGTACAAATGGCTTTAGGAGATGCAATTGCGATAACCTGCATGAATTTTAAAAAATTTGGTAAGCTCGACTTTAAGAAATTTCATCCAGGTGGTTCGCTGTCTATAAAATTAAAAACTGTTGAAGATTTGATGCTGACAGGAAAAAAAATTCCTTTTGTGAATGAAAATATCAGCATAAAAACTGCTCTTAAAGATATTGAAAAAAAAGGACTCGGCGCATTAGTTGTCAGAGATAAGCATAATAATACTAAAGGTATTTTAACAGATGGAGACTTAAAAAGACTTTCTAATCAAAAACTAGATTTTAAAAATTTGCAAATTAAGAAAGCAATGAAAAAAAAGCCTATTAGTGTTGATAAAAATATGCTTGCAGCTCAAGCACTTTCAATTATGAACAACAAAAAAATTACAAGTTTATGTATACATCAAAATAATAAAAAAAATAAAATTATTGGATTTATACATATACATACTATCCTAAATGCAAACATAACTTAGATGTCGATTAAGTCATTTATCCAAATCTTATTATTATTGTTAATTGCTTCGATAGTAACAGTGGTTTATTTAAAATATTTTGACGTAAATGAAAATATTGTAGAAGAAATCAATTCAATTGAATTAGATAATCAAGAAAAGATCAATAAACTGGAGAAGAAAATATCAGAGTTAGAGCTTAAAAATAATGAATTAAAAATTATAATTGATAAAAAAAATAACGAGAAAGACGCCTCATCAAAAGATATTAAAAATAAAATAGTTAAAAACAATGAGATAAATTCAAATTTATTAGATACAAATATTAAATTAGAAGAAAAAAAAAAATTACCAATAAATAAAAAAGATAAAATTAAGGAAACAAAAATAGAAGAAAAAAAAGATCTTGTTAAGGATATTGAATATAATTCTATAGATGACAAAGGAAATAATTTTTTTCTATTGGCTAAATCGGGTAAATCTAACATTAATAATAAAAATGTATTAGATTTAGAAAATGTACGTGGAAAAATTACCTCTGACGAACGAGATACAATTTATATTGTCTCAGATTATGCTGAATTTAATTCTGTAAATTCAAATTCTAAGTTTTATTATAATGTAATAATTAACTACCAACAAAGACAAATCACCTGTGAAAATTTTGATATTAATATGGAGACAGGCCAAGCTATAGCTTATAATAATGTCATAGTTAGCGACCCAAATTCAAATATGAAAGCTGGAATTGTAGAATTTGATTTAAAAACTAAAAATATTAATATAAACCCACAGTCTACAAATGTTGATATAAAAATTGTTACAAACTAATGGCATTAATAAAAAAATTTAGAATAAAAAGATTTAAAGAAAAACAAACTTTATTGGAATTAAATAAAATCTCAATGTTCTATAATAAAAGACAAATTTTAAATGATTTAAATTTAAAAATTAATAGGCAAGAAGTTTTAGGTATGCTTGGACCTAACGGTGTTGGAAAATCAACAATTTTTCATATTATTACTGGTTTGACTGATCCTAGCTATGGTAAGGTTTTTATTAATGGGGTAGATTGTACAAACATTCCTATTTATGAAAGAGCAACAAAGTTTAAATTAGGATATGTTCCCCAATACGGAGGTTTTATTCAAGACTTAAATCTTATAGAAAATTTGAAACTCGTTGGTGAAATTCACATTAAGGATAAAGATTTAAGGAAGACAAAAATTGAAAAAATAATATCTCAGTTTGAATTTGACCCCCTTTTAAAAATCAAAGCTAAACATTTGTCAGGTGGGCAAAAAAAGAAACTTGTAATAGCCATGGCATTAATTAACGATCCAAGCATCTTGCTTCTAGATGAACCATTTGCTGCACTAGATATCTTGACGATCAAAATGCTGCAAGAAATAATTGTAAATCTTCAAGCACTTGAAAGAATAACTGTAATTGTCTGTGACCATCAAGCAAGAGATTTATTAAGTTGCGTAGATAGAGCTATTGTTTTATCCAATGGAAAAATTATTGCATCAGGAAGTCCTAACGAAATTATAAAAGATTCAAATGCTAAATCAGCATACTTTGGTGATGAATTTAAAATAAATTAATTCATCAATGTCAAATCATATTTCAATAAATAGAAAATTAAAAAATTTTAATAAAATAATTCAAGTTAGTTCAGATAAAAGTATTTCTATTAGATCTGTACTTCTTGCCTCACAAGCAGTTGGAACATCAAAGATTTCTAATCTTCTTGAGTCCGAGGATGTTTTAAATTCTTTAAGAACAATAAAAAAGCTAGGCATAAATTACTCCAAAATTGGGAAGGTTTATTATATTAAGGGTTATGGACTAAACGGTTTCAATATAAAAAGTAAAACTGTTTTAAATGCTGGAAATTCAGGCACTCTAGCTAGATTGATACTTGGCTTATTAGTAAAGTCAAAATCTAAAGTAAAATTAATTGGTGATAAAAGTTTATCAAAGAGAGATTTTTCTAGAGTCATAAAACCCTTAAGACTCTTTGGTGTAAATATTGAAAGCAATAACGAATTGTTGCCAATTAAAATTCAAGGAACAGACTTTTTGAGACCAATTAAATATAGCGAAAATATAGGAAGTGCCCAAGTAAAAACTTGCATAATTTTTAGCGCCTTAAATACTCCTGGTGTTACGGAAATAAACTCAAAGATTTCAAGAAATCATACAGAATTGTTTCTAAAATTCTTAAAATATCCAATAAAGGTTAAGAAAAAAAAAGGATTTGAGAAAATATCAATCAAAGGATTAAAACAATTTAAAGGATTTAAGTATGAAGTGCCAGGTGATATAAGTTCTGCGTCTTTTTTTATAGTTTTAACTCTTTTATCAAATAACTCTAGGATAATTATTAAAAATGTTAACGTAAATAAAAGTAGAATTGGAATTATTACTATTTTAAATATGATGGGAGCCGAAATAAAACTTAAAAGAAAAATAATTTATAATGGTGAAGAAGTTGCTGATATACACGTAAAAAGCAAAAATAATTTAAATTCAATAAATTGTCCCTCAAAATTGAATAGTTCAGCAATTGACGAATTTTTAATTATTTTTCTTGCTGCAGCAAAGGCAAAAGGAATATCAAAATTTAAAGATTTAGGAGAAATGAACAAGAAAGAGTCTAAGAGACTAGATTTAGCAATAAAGTTTCTAAAATTAATTGGTATTAAAGTAGAAAGATATCGAAATAATATCAAAATTCATGGTAATCCAGAATTAAACTTAACAAAAAAATATGAAATGAAAAATTTTTTAAAAGATCATAGAATATTTTTTTTGAGTTGTATCGCAGCATTAACATTAGGCGGAAAATGGAAAATTAATGACAAAGATTCTATCAATACGTCTTTTCCAGATTTTTTAAAAACATTAAGAATAATTGGAGCTAAAATAAATTGAGAAAAAGAAAGAATATTATAACAGTAGCAATTGATTCACCTGCTGCTGCTGGAGCTGGAACACAAGCAAAATTGATATCCAAAAATTATAATTTATTTTATTTAGATACAGGAAAGATCTATAGATTTATTGGCAAATTAAAATTGAAGAAGAAGAAGAAGTTTACTTACAAACTTATAAAAGAAAAAATTAAAAAAATAAAATTAGATCATTTAAAAAAAAAATCTTTATTGTCAAACGAAGTAGCAATTGCGGCATCTGAGATTGCTAAAGATAAAAAAATTAGAAAAATAGTTCATAAATTTCAACAAAAATGTGCCTACAATCCTCCGAAAAAATATAAAGGCTCTGTTTTAGATGGCAGAGATATAATTACAGTCCAAGTAAGAGATGCAATGTTTAAATTTTATATAACTGCTAGTTTAGAAGTGAGGGCAAAAAGGCGCTTCGAAGAATATAGAAAATTAAATAAGAAAATTAATTATAAAGATGTCTTTAAAAGCCTAAAAAACAGGGATAAATCTGATAAAAAAAGGAAATATGGGCCTCTAAAAAAAACCAAAGATTCTATCTTGATTAATACCACTAAATTAAGTAAGAAAGCGTGCTTTGAAAAGATAAAAGCTATTATGGACAAAAAGTTAAAATATTAATGGAAATTTATAAAGATTTATCATCACCTGCTAGCCAACAGTTTGAAAAATTATTAAACAGTCAACTATCAAAAAATAAAATAGAAGAAGGCAAGATAATTGAGGGAAAAGTTACAAAAATTACGAACAAATATATTTTTTTGTTCATTCCTGGTTTAAAAAAGTGAGCCAGTCATAGATGTTAACGAAATTAAATTGATGGGAATGAATGAAGATGTCAAAGAGGGTTCAACCATATCTGTTTTGCTTGAGAAAATAGAAGATAAAAATGGAGATGTCGTTGTATCAGCTCAAAAAGCTCAAAAAATTAAAGGCTGGAACAAGTTAGTTGAATGTTATGAAAAAAATGAACTTATTAATGGAAAGATTACACAAAAAACTAAAGGCGGAGTTATAGTCGAACATGTCGAGACAGGATCTCTAATGTTTTGTCCTGGTTCACAAATCTCTGACAAACCAATCAAAAATATCGATCATTTAATTGGCGTAGAACAAAAATTTGCCCTTATAAAACTTGATATGGTAAGAGGTAATAGTGTTGTGTCTCGAAGACAAGTTGTTTCATTTAATAAAAAAGAGGACAAGGCCAAAATTATTGAGAAGTTCAAAGTTGGTGATATTATTAAGGATGCAATAGTAAAAGGTTATTCATCATTCGGATGTTTCTTTGAAGTAACCACACCAGAGGGTACAATAGACACACTCTGTCATTTACAAGAAATAAGCTATAGCAGAGTAAATCACCCAGATGAAATATTTAATATTGGTGAAAAACATGATCTGAAGGTTATCTCAATTGATATGGAAAAACTGCAAGTTGGTTGCTCGATAAAACAACTATCACCTGATCCTTTTGAACATATTTCTAATTATCAAATAGGAAATCAGTACAAAGTAAAAGTCGTAAAAATTACTGACTATGGGTGTTTCTGTGAGCTAGAAGCGGGGCTTAGTACCCTTCTTCATAGCAGTGAGATAAGTTGGACTAAAAAAAATATATCCCCAAAAAAAATATTTAATGTAGGTGACCAAATAGATTGTGTAATCACAGAAATAGACAAGGATAAAAGAAGAGTTGCAATTTCACACAGACTCACGCAAGAAAATCCTTATTCAAAATTAGAAAATAATTATCCAGTAGGTTCCGATATTGATGGAGTGGTGAGCAATACTAACGAATATGCAATTTATTTAAGATTGGCAGATTTTGAAATTGATGGATTTTTGCATTCAAATGATCTTTCTTTTACAGGGAATCCAGAAGAAGAACTTAAAAAATACAAAAAGGGTGATAAATTAAAAGTACGTATTTTAGAAATTAAGAAATCAGATCAAAAAGTAAGAGTTGGTTTAAAACAACTGCAAAAAGATCCATTTGATTGGTTTAAAGATAAAAAAGTTAATGATGCAATTACGGTAAAAGTAATTTCATCAGATAACAAAGGTTTAGTTGTTAAACCAGAGGGTTGTGAAATTGAAACTTTAATTAAAAAATCGCAAATTGCAATGAGTGCAACTGATGCAAGACCATCACGTTTCGTTGGGGGAGAAAGAATAGATGCCGCAATTTCAGAACTAAATTTTGAAAAAAGAAAAGTAGCTTTAAGTATAAAGTTACTAGAAGAAATTATGAATGCTAAAGCTATAAAGGAGCATTCTAGCCCATTGAGTGGAAAAAATCTTCCGTTTTCATCGCTTTCTGAGCAATTAGATGATAAGAAGAATAAAAAGGATTCCGAATAAAAATTGTCATTTGTAAAGTCAGATTTAATAAAAGAACTATCAGATAACTACCCGAATTTTCTTCAAAAGGATCTAATTAAACTTATTGACATTATGATTTACGAAATTCGTGAGTCATTAAAAAGGGGTGAAAGAGTGGAATTAAGAGATGTATTTACAATAGAGCCAAGAATTCAAAAAGCAAGGGTGTCTAGAAATCCAAAAACTAATGAAAAAATTGATACGCCTGAAAAAAAAACAATATTATTTAAAACATCAAAAGAGTGGTCTAAAAATATAAATGAAAAAAAATAAAATCTTTATTGCTTGCGATACAAAAGATATAAATAAAGCTAGAGAGATTATAAAGAAAACAAAAAATTCAAAATTAAAAATAGGATATAAATTTGGTCTAGAATTTCTAAACTCTAAGAAAGGTAGAAATTTTATATCAAAGCTAAAAAATGTAATAACATTTGGTGATTACAAATTTGCAGATATACCGAATACCTGTGCATCAGCAATAAAGGCTGTTAAAGATTTAAAATTTAATTATCTAACAATTCATATAAGTTCTGGTTTAGAAGCATTAAAGGCAGCTAAAAAGGTTTCTGGGAGGACGAAATTAATAGGAGTAACAATACTCACCTCTCTAGATAATAAATCATTAATGGATATAGGATTTAATAAAGATATTAAAAAAATAGTGCTACATCAAGCAAGATTAGCAAATAGAGCAAAGCTAGATGCTTTAGTATGTAGTGCAAGAGAAGTAAAAATTGTTAAGAAAGTATTTAAGAGAGAAATAATAACTCCTGGTATAAGATTTAACTCAAAATCAAATGATCAAAAAAGAGTACTAACTCCAAAAGAAGCATTCCGAAATGGATCTGATTGGCTGGTATTAGGAAGACCAATTACAAAGGGAAATATTAAAAATAATCTTCAAAGTTTAATTAATCATTTAAAATAATGATCAAGGGTATAAAAATATGCGGGGTCTCTGATCTTGAGACTTTAAACTTTATTTTAAACCATGACCATCCTGCTAAGTTTATTGGCTTCATTTCTAATTATAAAAAAAGTAAAAGATATGTTGATCATGAAAATTTAAGAAAATTGTTAAATACTAATAAAAACAATACAAACTTTGTGTCTGTGCTTGTTAATCCAAGTGATAAAGAATTAGAGAAAATTAAAGATCTAAATTTTGATTATTATCAATTATATGATGTAAATCCTGAAAGGACTAAAAATATCAAAGAAAAATACAATATTAAGATTATTTCAGCTTTTACAATTGCTAATCAAATTGATGTTGAAAAATATAAAAATTATACTGGTATTTCAGATATATTTCTTTTTGACGGAAAGGGTTATGAAAAATCATTAGGCTTTGACCACAACTTATTAAATTCATTACCAAATTCTATAAATAAAATGATTGCTGGAAATATAAAAATAGATGATATTCCTAATTTTAAAAATAAAGATTTTTTTATTGACTTAAGTGGTTCATTAGAGAATGAAGAAGGCAAGAAAGATATTAAAAAAATCAATAAACTACTGAACTTAACAATTATATGAAACTTAGAAAAGGAATTCCAGTTATAGATCAAGGAGACAAACTCGGTTTTTGGGGTGGTAAATTTGGAGGAAATTTTGTGCCTGAGACCCTTAAGAAACCTATAGAAGATCTAGAAATACAATTCAATAAATTAAAAAATGACAAAAACTTTATAAGAGAAAGAGATAAATATTTCAAAAATTGGATTGGAACACCAACTAGATTTATTAAGTTAAATAATTTAACAAAACATGTTGGAGGAGCACAGATTTGGTCAAAGGTTGTTTCTGATGCTAACGGTGGAGCTCACAAAATATATAATGCAACTGTACATTGTTTATTAGCAAAAAGGTCAGGAAAAAAAGTGATAATTGGAGACACCGGCGCCGGGTACGCTGGTAAGATGTTAAGCATGGCTGCTAAGAAATTTGGTCTTAAATGCAAAATTTTCATGGGAGCAAAGGATATAAAAAGACAACAACCAAATGTTAAAGCAATGAAAAAAAATGGTGCAGATGTAATTCCTGTATATTCGGGGAGTCAAACATTAGTAGATGCCGTTTCTGAATGTATGAGATATTGGGTTGCCAATTGTGATACAACTGCAATGTGTGTTGGCAGTACAGTTGGTCCTGCAATTTTTGTACGTATATGTGGATGGAGTACTAGTCAAATATCTAGAGAGCTTAAAGTCCAATTAATAAATGAATTTGGTGAAGTCCCTAAAAAAATTAAATTATATAATTGTGTTGGAGGAGGTTCCTCTAGTTTTGGGTTTTGGAATGAATTTATGGATTATGATAAAAAGCAAGTTGAGTTTATTGGGGTTGAAGCAGGTGGACCAGCTAAAAGTAAAAAACATGCGGCTCCATTAACCTATGGTTCTAAAATTGGTATACTTCATGGTGCTGCTCAATATGTCAATCAGAATAATGATGGTCAAATTGAGGAAACAGAGTCAATTTCAGCTGGGCTTGACTATCCGGGTATTTCTCCTCTACATTGTTTTTTAAAAGATACTAAAAGGGCTAGATATACTGCTGCCAGTGATGAAGAGGCATTAAAAGCCTATCAAACTGTTACAAAGTACGAAAATTTGAGACCATCTCTTGAGCCAAGCCATGCATTCTCAGTAGCAATTAAAGAAGCAAAAAAACTATCTAAGGATACAATTGTAGTCATAAATAGCTGTGGCGATGCTTATAAAGATAAGAAGATTTTAGAGAAAAAATTAGGGAAAAAGTATGTCAAATCCAATTAGACAAGCATTTCAAAATTTAAAAAGAGAGAGAAGAGCAGCATTACTAACTTATACAGTTGCTGGTGATAGCTCAAACAAACAATCTTTAGAAATACTTAAATCAATTTCTAGTTACGCTGATATTTTAGAGTTAGGTGTTCCACATAATACCCCCGTAGCAGATGGAGGCCAAATTCAAACTAGTGCCTACAGAGCAATTAAAAATGGGATTAAAATGAACGACGTATTCAAAATAGTTAAAAATTTCAAAAAAAGTAAATATTCAAAACCAGTTATTTTGATGGGGTATTACAACATGATTTATCAATATGGTGAAAACAATTTTTTAAAGAACTGTAAAAAATCAGGTGTTAATGGTTTAATTGTTGTGGATTTGCCTTGGCCAGAGAATAAGATCTTTTCAAAAAAATGCAAAAAAAGTTCAATAAACTTTATTCAATTAATATCTCCAACAACATCAAAAAAAAGATTAAAAAGTATCATAAAAGACTCACACGATATGATTTATTATATTAGTATGTTGTCTACTACTGGTGGAAAACTCAAAGTTTCACCAAGAAAAATATTAATTAATTACAATAAAATTAAAAAAATTGATCCAAAAAAGAATTGTGTAATTGGTTTTGGAATAACTGAAAAAACAATATCAAAATTTAAAAATACCGATGGACTTGTAGTTGGAAGTCAAATTTGTAAAGAAATTACTAGAAGTTTAAACAATAGACAAAATCCTGTCATAAATGTAAGTAAGATGGTCAGTAAGCTAAGAAAAAAAATATCATGAATTGGTTAACAAAGGCTATAAAATTTGGTGAAAAGATAAAGAAGGTTCTTCGGAAAAGGCCCTCAAAAGAGGATATAGCAAACTCAGATTGGACAAGCTGTTGTAAAGGACCAATTTTAAAGAAAGATTTAGAAAATAATTTGTGGGTTTGTAATCTTTGCGGGAAGCATCATAGAATAAGTTGTAGACAAAGATTTGATATAATATTTGGAAAAAATTCTTATCAAATATTAGAGTCTCCAATACCTGCTGAAGATCCATTGAATTGGGTTGATACAAAGTCTTATAAAGAAAGACTTAAAATAGCTAGAAAAAAAACAAACCAAAATTGTGCGGTAATGATTGCTAAGGGAAAAATTAATGGAATTGAAGTTACTGCAGGCGCAATTAATTTTGATTTCATTGGAGGATCAGTTGGTGCTGCAGAAGGAGAAGCAATAATATATGGAGTACAGCATGCAATTGATAATCAAACGCCTTATCTGTTCTTTCCTTGTGGTGGGGGCCAACGTATGTTTGAGTCAACAATTGCTTTAGCCAATATGACTAGAACAACGCTTGCAATAAACGAACTTAAAAATAATAATTTACCTTACATCGTATGCTTTACTGATCCAACAGCAGGTGGAATTACAGCCTCTTTTGCAATGTTGGGAGATATACATTTTGCAGAGCCTGGATGCTTGATTGCTTTTGCAGGGAAAAGAGTTATTCAAGCAACTGTTAAGGAAGAATTAAGTTCTGATTTCCAAACAGCAGAATTTGTTGAGAAGCATGGATTTGTAGACAGAGTTGTAGAAAGAAAAGATTTACAAGAAGAAATTGGTAAACTTCTATCAATATTGCTTAGAAAAAATTCTGATATACATTTAGAAAATTTAAATGAAAATTCAGAGACTGATATCCAAACTAGAGAAGCATCATAAGAAAAAACTTGATTTATCTTTAGGAAGAACCTTTAATCTTTTAAAAAAACTTGGTAATCCCCAGGATAAATTAGAAAATATTGTAACAGTTGTAGGGACTAATGCAAAAGCAAGCATGTGTTATAGTCTTAAGTCAATTCTTAACAAAGCAGGATACAAAACTAATCTTTATACCTCACCCCACTTACTCTCTTACACAGAAAGATACGTTTTTAATGATAAAGAAATCAATGAAGAAGATTTAATAGAATTACTGACAGATGTTGAAAAGACTTTAGGCGATGATAATGCAACACTATTTGAAATTTTAACTTGTGCCTTTATAAAATTAGCCGAAAATTTCAAAGATAATATTAATATAATAGAGGCTGGATTATTTCATCAATTTGATAGTACAAATGTGTTTAAGGAGAATTTAATGACACTTATTGGTGTCATTCATAACGATCACTTCCAATGGCTTGAAAATAAATCGATTGAAGGAGTAATTTATGAAAAAACAGCTAAGCTTTTAAATTCAAATATATTTGTTAATAAACAAGTCAACAATAAAATAAGATATAAGATTGAAAGGTCATTAGAAAAAAATACTTCTAATAAATATTTTTTTGGAAAAGATTTTAATATTACAAATTCTGAAAATGGTTTTATTCAATATCAAGATTATTTAGGTGAAATGGTATTACCTGAACCAAATATTCTTGGAAATCATCAACTTTATAATATAAGTACAACGATTGCTGCATCACGAAAAATATTTAATATAAAAGATAATGATATAATTAATGGTATTCAAAATATTTCACTCAAAGGAAGATTGGAAGAGATCAAAAGTGGTAAGTTAAAAACGATTGCAGGCAACAATAGATTAATTGTTGACGGTGGTCATAATATAAGTGCAAGTTTATCTATTGCTAATTGGATAAAAAACCAAAATCAAGAGGTAAATCTAATAATTGGAATGATGAAAGATAAGGAACATATAGAATTTATAAAATCTTTCAGAAATATAGTTAATTCTATAACTTTGATTGATATTCCTAATCAGGATGGTGCAATATCAAAAGAAGATTTGGAAAGTAAGTTAAATGATTTAAATTTAAATATTAAAAGATCACCAAGTATTGAAAGTGCTATAAAATCGTTATCAAAAAAAAAAAATACAATAACTGTTTGTATAGGCTCACTTTATCTTGCAGGAGAAATTTTAAAATTAAATTAGATATTTTCCTTAATAAAAGAAACAATATCGCTTTTAGGTGTAGCGCCAACTTTAGTAGCTTTTAACTCTCCACCTGAAAATAAGAGCATAGTAGGAATTCCTCTTATCGAATATCGCGTTGGAACGTTAGGTTGAGAATCTATATCGTGTTTTGCAACTACAACTTCCTCAGCCATTTCATTTGAAATTTCCTCTAAAATGGGTCCCACCATTTTACAAGGTCCACACCACTCTGCCCAAAAATCTACAAGAACTGGTTTATCACTTTTTAAAACTTTTTCGTCAAAGTTTTCATCAGTTACATTTATTGTAGCCATGAGATGGATATAGATTAATTTTGTATATATTCAATAGGTAAAATTGAGATTAATTTAGATTTATACATTAAACATTTTCATACTTTTTTTGAATTGACATTGCATAATTATTAAACTCGTCCAAAAGAGCTAATTTTTCATTGTCCTTTTCATTAGTATATTTTTCTCTTAAAGTATCAATTTCATTATATAAAGTTGGAATAGTCCACCATTTTTCTTTTTTTTCACTTAGTATTCTTTTTGCTATATCTCTTCTGATTGATTTATACATAGAGTTTGGAAGTATCTCAGGAGCTTCTTGAAAGATTATTTTTTTACCAAAACTAACCAATCTATCATCGTCAAACTTATCTAATAAGTTTAATTTCTCTTTCCATGGTGCATCATGCCAACTTGGAAACAAAGCGGTATCCTTATTTGATGTAAATTTTGTATAAATGCTCTCTTCTGCATATATATCTTCTTGCGATTTTGATTGTTCTTTTTCTTCTGCAACCTCTCGAAGGGCGGTTAAAATATTTTGTGAAAACTGTTCATTATTTTGAACAAATTCAGCTCTTTTTTTAATAACGTTTTTATCTAATTTATTATAAGGTTCAACATTCAAGCCATATTTTGCATCAATAATTATTGGTGCTTTGTTTGATCTAACTGTTCTTAAAAACTTAGGTGTTTTTTTCATCTCAGTTTTTAATTCATTTATAGATTTATTAATCAATGGTTGAATTTCTGTTCTAAGATCTATTGTATAATACCATCCTTGATAAATTGGATGCATACAATGTTTTGCATGTAGCGGTACAACTAAATGAAGCCTGGACTTTCCATAATAATATTCGTTTAATGTTATTATTTCTCCTTTTTTTATAATAGTCTCAGTATTAGATTTATTTGCAGTGCTTAAAAAAGACTCCCAAGTATGTTCTTGTTTTTTTTTTACAATTTTCAAAACTTTTGCAGTAAGTTCTGCATCAGCTAGCGCGGAGTGAGCATCACTTGCATCTATACCTTGCATCTGAGCCAGAGATGCTAATTTAAAAACTGGGTTATTTTTTTCATTAATTTCAGTTTCTAAAACTGTTGGATCTACTGCATATGCAGCTCTTGCAATATTTATTCCATCATGTCTTGTATTTGGTGCAGAATTTGTCAAATAAGGATACCTAATACTTTTGAAAAATTCTTTTCTTATCATCTCCTCATCGAAATTTAGTGAACTCCATCCTAAGAAAATAGCAGGGCTCCATTTCTTAAAAATTTTTTCAACCTGCCCAAGCATTTGATAGTGACTTAGATTTGTTTGAGTAAGTTGTTTAATTGATGTCTTGTTAACTATTAAAGCTGCAGCTTGAAAAATCTCAGTTTCATGAAGTCTGCATCGAAGATTAAATCTATCTTTTTCTTTAAAGTTCTCGTCAAATAGTATTCCCCCAATTTCTATGATGCTACCAAAGTCAGTGCTAGCACTTGAAGATTCTATATCCCAGATTGCCAAATTCATTGATTTATAAGGTCTTTTTTATCAAATTCTAAATCTTTAACTCTTTTAGCCCTATTAGTAATTGCATCTACTGATATTTGAAGTTTTCTAAAATCTTCTGTCAATTGTGTATTTCTTTTATCAATATTGCTAAATCTTTCAGAAAATCTAGTGATGTCTTCAAATATTTTGCTAAATTCTTTTTGAATGATATCGGCTTTTTCACTCATTTCCTTGTTGTCAATAAATAGTCTGTATGTCTTTAAAAAACCAAAAATAGTATTAGGCGATACAATTATAACATTTTTAGTTCTTGCTTCATCTGAAAAATTTCCTTTTGCCTCCATTATAGCATTATAAACACCTTCGGATGCAACATACATAATTGCAAATGGAGCTGTCTCATTTTCTATGATATATTTTTCTGAAATATCCTTGATATGTTTTTTTATATCATCAGAAAATAATTTTGCATAATTTTTCTTTTGTTGTTCATCTTTCTCGGTAATTAATTTTGTATAATTTTCCCAAGCAAATTTAGAGTCTATTGGGACACATTCATGAGGTTCTCCAAGATGTAAAAAACAATCAACTCTTTTTCCATTTGATAAAGTATATTCCATATCGAAATACTTTTTACTTAAAACATCGGAGACAATTGTTTTTAAGGAATCATTTCCTAACCTTCCTCTAGTACCTTGATTGTTAAAAAGATTTTTAAAATCAATTACACTAGTTTTTATCTCATTAATTTCTTCCTGTGCCTTATCAATCCTGGCCAATCTTTCATTTAAACCGCTAACTATCGACCTAATTTCTTTATCTGACTCATTTTGTTTTTGTGTAATTTTTTCTGATAAATCACTTTGTTTTTGCGTAATTTTTTCTGATAAATCACTTTGTTTTTCAGTGATTTTTTCAGTTAAAACAGAATTATTCTCAGCATTTTTTTCAATTAATTTTTCTATTTTTTCAGAAAGATTTTCATTACTTTGATTACTTTTTGCATGGTCAAGCTTCTTAATTACCAAAACAATTAGCACAACTAAGACAGCAATAAATATTAATATAATATACTCCAACATGTTTTCTTTCTTTAGAATTGTTTTGATGGAGTTTTAGAATTGATTTTTATCAGGAACTAAACACTTCGCATCTAAACAAGTAGCTTAATGTAATTTTCTTTTTATATTTATTAATTGAGATTAGTCAAGAAATATTATTTAGTTCATAAAATTTTTTTACTCTTCCCATGAACAAATTTTGATACATTTCAAGCTCAGCCCCTTCTATTTTAAATTCTTGAAACAATATATCTTGAGTACATAAAAGAATTATACCAGCTTTCATCTTAGTGCCATGAACAACATCATGACCCAATGTGTAAGCGCCAAGTTGCAAAAAGTAATCTTGTATAAAATCTGATTTCTTTGGCTTATTAGCTTGCTTAAAATCTATACAAACGTCTACACCATTCATTTTAGCTAATAAATCTGCTGTACCCGCGAACTGATCTGGATAATAAATAGTTTCCTCAATTCCATATATTTCCTCAAGCCTGCCATTTAGTCCTTTATCAATAATTTCTTTTGCCATTATTTTATATTGCTCATTGGTCTCAAAAAAACTCTCATTTACTCTACCTCTAAGGAAATCCTCTATATATGAGTGCATTAATGTTCCTCTAGTCGAGGCCTCCGTTTTAATTCTGTTTGCTTCTTTTGTGCCTACTCTTTCTCTCCAATTTGCTAAAGCTGCTTTTTCCTCTTCTGATTTAGTTAGAGAAAGTATACTTGTTACTGACGGAAGTTTAGCCTCACCAAAAGAGTATTTTCTGTATCCATCTTCAATAGATCTTGTTGACTTAGGATAATTAAATTTACTATTCCAACGCATGTTATTTACTTAATAATTTTACGATACTTTGAATATTTTTTTTTTTAGATATTCTTTTAGAAGACATCAAACAGGCTTGTGATAGAAGTATTTCTCCATCCTTTAAAATTCTTAAATTGTTAGCTGTTAAAGTCTCTCCTGTACTGGTTATATCAGTTAAAATCTCAGATGAACCAGTAAATGGATATATCTCAGTCGCTCCAAGGGAAGGTATTAATTTAAATTGAGTCACTCCTTTTGAAAATAAAAATTCTTTGGTCAAGTTTGGATACTTTGTTGCAACTCTTAACCTACTTTTCTTTTTATCTTTAAAATCAAAAGATATTTCTTCTAAATCAGCAAGTGTTTGGACATCTATCCACTCGTCAGGAACAGCTACAACTAGAGTAGCATTTCCATAATCAAGTTTTTTATTAATGGTAACTTTATTTTGAATATTTAATTCAGATTCTTTTAATAAATCATAACCTGAAAATCCTATATCCAAAGATCCATCTCCTAATCTTTCTATAATTTCTCTTGCATGAAGATAAACTATTTTAATTTTCTTATTTCCTTTTATATATCCAAAAAGATCTCTTTCTCCTCTTTCTGATAAAATTTTTAGATTTTTATTTTTAAAAATACTTAAAGTATCTTTTCTGAGTCTGCCTTTGCTAGGGATGCCGATTTTAATCATTTATATTTATTGCACCTCCAACAGCTGGAACCTTTATTTTAGAACCTAAATCACTAATAAGATTGTCATAACGGCCACCATTTACCTCAATTTTTTTTGATTTTATCTTTGTTTGAATTTTAAAAACCATTCCTGTGTAATATTCCAAATGTCTACCGAATGAAGATGAAAAATTTACATTTAACTTTGAAACTTTATCAGTAGTTATTGGAAAATAATTCTTTCCAACACTAAGATTTATTTTATTTTGTTTAAAAAAAGTATTTAGGGTAGCTGCTGCTTTACTCATAGAACAACTAATTTTTAAATAATCTCTAATAATTTTTACAACATTTTGGCCTTTTATTTGTCTTCTAGGATCTTTAATTTTATTATCAAATCTTAATAAAATTTCGTTTAAAGTACGACCTGCAATATTTCTATCTTGATTTTGTTTAAACATTTTCAAATATCTTTTTTTATCCAATTCAACTACTGTTTCGTCTACATCTGAGTTTGTCTCTAAACGTTTCAGCAATTCATTAAAATAATTTTCTCTCCAAAAATGTCTTTGTAATCGAAGCCTCCATCTTTTCGGGATATCTAATTTATTTATCAATAGATGAAAAATTTCAACATTCCCAATTGTAATACTCCCAGTTTTATATCTAAATTTATTTATAACTTTAATACTTGTATCTATGATTTTTTTATCATCTCTTTTCTCATCTTTTGATCCTAAGATTTCAAAGCCTATTTGATCTCTAATAATTTTATCATTTTTTTTCTGAACTTTTCTGAATGCTTGCCCACTATAAAAAACTTTTGAAGATAGTTTTTTTTTTTGATTAAGATATTTAATACAAGACGCAACAGTTAAATCTGGTCTTAAACAAATTTCTTTTCCATTCTGGTCAGTAAATGAAAAAATTAAACTCCTAAATGACTCGCCAGATCTCTCAAGAATTAAGTTAGTAGGTATTACTGTATCTAAATCGATATAATCAAATCCACTCGATTTTAAAGATTTAAGAATATTCTCAGATAAGTTTTTTGACTTCATTAATTAAATCTTTCTTTAAAAAAGTTCTATTATTCTCTCCCTTAACACCTTTTAAATTTTTAATTGTCACCGTATTATCTTTAAACTCATTTTCTCCGCAGATAATGGCAACTAGTAATTGGCGTTTATTTGCAAAAGTAAGCTGTTTACCAAGATTTTTTTTAGAATCTAAAAATATTTCAGCATTAATATTGTTTTTTCTTAAGAGGTCTAAAATTTCGTAATAATTTTTTAAATATTTTTGGTCCATTACACATACCAAAACAGGTTTTTGTTCATCTAATTGAATTTGATCTAATTGCATTAATGCAAACAAAAGTCTGTCTACACCAAAACTTATACCTGTTCCTGGAATATCTACACCTTTAAATCTTGATATAAGCTTTGAGTAAGCTCCTCCTGAGCAAATACTACCGATATCTACTTCTTTACCTTTGTTATTTGTAACTTTAAAATTTAAATTTGTTTCTACAATAAAATCAGAGTAATAAGCTAAACCTCTCACAATTGTGAAGTTGGTTTTTACTTGATCTAGACTTGATCCATACCCAAGAACCACAAAAAATTCTTCCAACTCTTTTATTCCCTCTTGTGACAATGGATTTTTTAAGCTTTGTTTTAACTCTTTTAACTCCTTAATTTTCAGATATTTTAATATTTGATCAACCTGCTCATCATTTAAATCAGCACCTTTTGTGATGGCTCCACTGTTATCTTTTCTTTCTTTTCTTAAGAGATCTTCTACACCTTTTAATCCAAAACCAGGCTTATCAAGTTTATCAATTGCTCTAATAACTTTTAACTGTTTTTCTTCAGATATTTTTAAATCATCTAATAGTCCCTGAACTATTTTTCTATTACTTACATTGATTGTAAATTGATCTTTCTTTAGCCCGCATTCAAGTAATGCTGCTGAAATTAAATTACAAAGCTCAGCATTAGCCTGTGAGGAATTAACATTTCCAACAATATCAAAATCTGCTTGCAAAAATTCTCTATATCTTCCATTTCCTGCCTTTTCATTACGAAATACATTTTGAATAGCGTATCTTTTATAGATTGAGGGTAACTCTTGATTATTTTGAGCAACAAATCTTGCTAAGGGACTTGATAGATCATATCGAAGAGTAATATTTTTATCTCCATCTTTAAATGAAAATACATCAGACATAGGATTAGTTTCATCCTCTGCCAAAAATGATCCAATATTTTCACTTATCTCAAAAGATGGGGTTTCTAGTGGCTCAGCACCAAACTTTATAAAAACATTCTCAATTGCTGATAAAAGCTTTTTTTTGAGAAGGAGTTTTTTATCCCAACGATCTTCAAACCCTGAGGGTAATCCAGGTATTAATTTATTTTCTTTCTTCATCTTTTGGTACCCTGGCTTGGGATCGAACCAAAAATTTCAGTTCCACAAACTGACGTGATAACCATTTCACCACCAGGGCTTAATATTATTTTATACTAATTAGAGTTAAATTAAAATTTATAAATAGTTAAATAGCTAGCTGCAAGCCAGCATGAAAATGATGTCTTTTGTGAGATGCAAGAATGTAACTATTTTTAATCATGGGAATTAAATAGCACTTTAAACTTAAAATGCAAGCATGTATTGTATAGGAATATTCGTAGGCTTACCTACTATATTCCTATACAAAATTTTAAATGAAATAAATTTTAAGATGTTTTCTTTAAATTTACAGCGCTAGGACCTTTATCTCCATCCTGAATTTCAAATTCTACAGCGTCGTTCTCATTCAAAAAACGAAGTCCTGCTTCACGAACTGCGCTTGCATGAACGAAACAATCTTTTTCTCCGTCTTCTCTTTCTATAAAACCGTAGCCCTTCTTACCGTTGAACCACTTTACTTTACCTTTTAATGTACTCATACTTTTTGTTTACTCTTTCTTTATTGTATTAAACTTAGCTAAACTTCAGCTAGCGGGATAGTTATTAGATTTTAAAATTGAATGCAAGCTTTAATCAAGCGCACTTTTTACAGTTTGTGGTGGCTTCGGCGGGACTCGAACCAGCGACACAAGCCTTTTCAGGGCTCTGCTCTACCAACTGAGCTACGAAGCCAAAATTTAAAATCTAAAAATAATTCGTCCCTTTGATAAGTCGTAAGGACTGATCTCAACAGTAACATTATCACCTTGCAAAACTCGAATTCTATTTTTTCTTAACTTCCCAGCAGTATGTGCAGTAACAATTTGTTTATTTTCATCTAATTGTACTCTGAACATTGCATTGGGAAGAAGATCGATTACTTTTCCTTTGAACTCTAACAAGTCTTGTTTTGCCAATATTACCTTCTCCTTATTCTAGATTTTATACTCAAAGCATGACCTTTTAATTCTTCATACTCAGCGAGATGTTTAGCGTATTCTCCTATTTTCTCAACACCTTTTTTTGAGAGTGTTATTAGGCTGATTTTTTTATAAAATTCACTAAGACTTAATCCTGAAGAAAATTTAGCAGATGAATTTGTGGGTAATACGTGATTTGTGCCAACAGCATAATCACTTAACGCCATAGGAGAGTACTTACCTATGCAAATACTTCCTGCATTAAAAATTTTATCTTTATATTTTTTGTAGTTACTTACATTTAACTCTAAATGTTCAGGAGCTATTTCATTAATTACATTTATAATCTGCTTATCATTATTTACTTTTAGAATAAGTCCATTATTTTTAATACTTTTTGAAGCAATATTTTGTCGTGGTATTTTTTTTAATTTAGAGATCAAATCCTTTTTGAATTTTTTAATTAAATTTGAGTCTTTTGTAATTAATATGCATTGTGAATTTATATCATGCTCTGCTTGACCAATCATTGATGTTGTAACTTCATTCAAATTAGTTTTGCCATCTGCTAATATTGTTATTTCAGATGGACCTGCAATCATTCCTTCAATTCCTACATCTCCAAATACCTGCCTTTTAGCACCAGCAACAAAGATATTACCAGGGCCAACAATTTTATTTACTTTTTGAATATAGGCTAAACTACCTATGGCTTGCGCTCCTCCCATAGAATAAATTTCATTTATACCTAGTTTTTTTGCTGCATATAAAACTGCTGGATTTAGTTTTCCATTATTTTTTGGATTTGCTAGTACGATTTTTTTTACGCCCGCAATTTTTGCAGGAATTGCATTCATCAATAATGTAGATGGCAAGTTTGCTGGAACATATATTCCTACTGATTGGATTGGTACATATTTATATTCTATTTTATTATTTAAACTGTCTTTATATAAAATATTCTTGTTTTTTTGTTTAATGTGAAAATTGAATATTCTCTTTGATGCAAAATCAATTGCTTTTTTTATCTTAGGATCCAGAAATTTAATTGCATTATTTATTTCTTTAATGCTCGGCTTAATTTGACTATTTTTACTAAATTTTTTTTCATATTTTATAAGTGCTTTATTTTTATTTTTCTTAATATCACTAAGAATCTTGGATATAATTTTGTTTTCAGGTTTTTTTGAAGACCTTCTTACGTCTAGGAATTTTGTTAAATTATCTAAATAGTTTTTTTTATTACAATTAATTTGTTTTATCATTTTCTAATTTTTGATCCTCTAGTGTTACTTCAATTACCTCAGCGGAGAGAGTTATAATTCTATTTTTCGAAAATAACATAATTATTTCAAAGTTTTGTTCTTTCTTAAAAATATCAATAGTTAAGAGTTCTAATGAAAGATTCTGGTCTTTTTGGTCTATATTCTTTGATTTAGAAGAATTTATAAATTCAAATTTAATAATACTGTTTATTTGCTTATTTTTATTTTCCTCCTCTTTGCTAAGTCTTAATATAGACATCAGAAAAATCTTATTAGAAGCTAAATACTTAACGTCTTTTATATTCACTCTCCCTTCAGAACAGCAAGCTGAAATGACATTAAGATCCTCAGGAGATTGTGCAATTATCTTTTTTAAGTATTGATTTTCCATCAACTAATACGTCTTATTTTTACACCTACTTTTCTGAGTTTATTTTCTATATTTTCATATCCTCTATCTAAGTGGTAAATTCTATTAATAATAGATGTCCCTTTGGCAACAAGTGCTGCTAGAACTAATGCAACTGATGCTCTTAAGTCACTAGACATTAATTCTGCAGCCTTAAAATTTGTGCTGCCTAAAATTAAAGCCTTATTTTTTTTTATTATGATTTCAGCACCTAGTCTTCTTAATTCAGCAACATGCATGAATCTATTTTCAAAAATACTCTCCGTTATTGAGCTTTTTCCTTTTGCCTTGCATAAAAGAACCATGAATTGTGCTTGCAAATCTGTTGGAAAATTTGGGTACTCTTTTGTGACCAAATTGGTGATATTTTTAATTTTTTTCGGACCTAGTATATGGATTTGATTTTTACTTGTTTTAATTTTAGCTCCAACCTTCTTCAGTAAAGATAGTTCTGCTTTTATAATTTTAGGATCAAAGTTATTAATCTTCAAATTACCACCAGTCAAACATGCTGCGACACAAAAAGTTCCGGTTTCTATCCTATCTGACATAACTGAGTAAATAGTACTTTTTAAAATTTTTACTCCCTCAATCCTCACAGTCCGCTTACCAATAAATTTTATGTTAGCACCACCAGACTTTAAAAAATTTACTAAATCGATTATTTCTGGTTCAATTGCACAATTTCTAAGTATTGTAATTCCATTCGCTAAGCATGCCGCTATAATTGTATTTTCAGTTGCCCCAACACTGATTTTTGAAAATCTAATTTTTGCGCCTTTTAGTTTTCCTTTAGAATTTGCATGTATGTAACCTTTTTTGATTTCATACTTCATTCCAAGTTTTTTAAGTGCATTTAAATGATAATTTATAGGTCTTGCTCCAATTAAGCAGCCTCCAGGCAAAGAGGTAATTGATTTTTGATACTTAGCAACCAGGGCACCTAAAACTAAAATTCCAGCCCTCATTGTTCTAACAAGAGAATATGAGGCAAAAAATTTATGTTTTTTTTTCTTTGTTATTTTTACAGTTTTTTTATCTTTACTAAATTTTATTATTGACCCAAGGGATTTTAAAAGATTAATCATTGTATCTATATCTTTCACTCTTGGTAAATTTTTAATTACAACTTCTTTTTCAAATAAAATTGTTGATGCTAGTATTGGTAAAGCAGCATTTTTAGAACCTGAAATTGCAATCTCTCCCTTTAATTTACTAGGGCCTTTAACAATAAATTTGTCCATTATTATATTTTTGGAAGTGTAACTCCCTTTTGGCCCTGATATTTGCCATTTCTATCTGCATATGAAACTAATGGATTTTCATTTCCTTTGATAAACACAAATTGTGCAACACCTTCATTAGCATAAATTTTTGCTGGCAATGGGGTTGTGTTTGAAAATTCTAAAGTTACATGACCCTCCCATCCTGGCTCAAGAGGCGTAACATTAACGATTATTCCACATCTTGCATAGGTAGATTTTCCTAAACAAATTACCAAAACATTTTTTGGAATTTTGAAATATTCTACTGTTCTTGCTAACACGAAAGAATTAGGTGGTATTATACATTCTGATGAGTTTTTAGTAATAAAATTAGAAGATTTAAAATTTTTTGGATCTACAATTTCAGAATTGACATTAGTGAAAATTTTAAATTCGTCAGAGACCCTTGCATCGTAACCATATGATGATACACCAAATGATATTTTATCACCTCGAACTTGTTTATCTTCAAATGGAGAAATCATATCATTATCTCTGGCCATTTGAATAATCCACTTATCAGATTGAACTGACATTATTTATTTTTTTTCTTTGTTTTTTTTTGGAATTCTTTTCTCTTTCTTAAATTTTTTCTTAAAGCAAGTTCAAGTTTACTTAAATTATTTTTCTTTGAAGTCATAATTTATTTTTTGTCAGGATTTGTAAGATGATCTAGAGTGATAACTTGATCAATAGGAATTGTTTTATCATCTTCTATTTTTGCTGGTCCAGTTTTGATTTGCTTCTTAGCTCTTTTTTCTGCAAGTTTTTTTTCTCTTTTTGCTTTTTTTTCCATGAGCTTTGCGTTTTTATTAGCTCCATATGTGTAGTGAATTCCCATAACATTTTCCTTTGCTAGATATAACTTATTTTAAAAAAAAATTAAGGCAATAATTTGAAAAAATTAAATTTATACACTAATTTGAGTTAAATATTGCCCTTATAGTTAAATGGTATAACACATCCATGGTAAGGATGAGTTTCCAGTTCAATTCTGGGTGAGGGCACCAGTTTTATTTTGTGTAAATTTTTTTTTTAAATATTAATCCAATTGAAACTAAAATTATAATACCAAGAATTGGTAAATAAATATCTGGAGTAAAAATTAGTTCAAGAATAGTTGGAACCTCAGCATTTTCTTCTAAAATCTTATTCAAACCAGCTCCTAGAGATGCTCCAACAAATAATTGTGGAGTCATTCCAATTATTGAACCTAAAAAAAAGTTTCTAACTTTAACATTAAAAATTGTTGGTAAAATATTTGAAATAAAAAAAGGAATACCACCAATAAATCTATAAATTAGAAAAAAAATAAATTCATTCTTTTTAAATTTTTCAGTCAAATTACTAAAACGTGATGAAAATTTCTTCTCAACTAAATCTTTAAAAAAGTAATTAGCAAATACATATAAAAGTGTTGCACCTATTGATAATCCAAATACTATAAGCAAAGTTCCTAACCACTTTCCAAAAATAAAACCACCGACTAAAAATACAGGTGAACCAAATCCTAACAATAGAACCCATAATATAGTACCTAATAAAAAAATAATACTTGATATAAAAATATTACCATTTTTAATTTCTTCTAAAGCATTTCTATTTTCTCTTATTAGTTCATAACTAGAAAAATCCTGAAATGAAAATTTATTAAAAAAAAACAATAAAAAAACAAATACTATCAAAATGTAAGCAGAACCTAAAAATACTTTAATTTTTTTTTCTCTATTCATTGATTTTTTAACTTATTAAAAATCACTGTACTTATATACATATATTTGTATAACTACCGAAATTTAACATTAATTTGACAACAATGAAACGTACATATCAACCTAGTAATAGAAAAAGAAAAAAAGCTGTTGGCTTTAGAGCTAAAAGAAAAACTAAGGGTGGAAGAAAAGTATTAAAAAGAAGAAGGGCCAAAGGAAGAAAAAAATTAACAAACGCTTAATGAAAAAAAAGATTGTTAGCCTTTCTAAAAATGAGGACTTTAAATCAATTCTTGGTGGAAAAAAAATTTCTAATAAGTATTTAACAATTTTCTTTAAAAAACTTTCAGATAAAAATACAAGCAGATTAAATATAAGCTTTGTAGCCAAAAAAAAATTAGGAAATGCTGTTATTAGAAACAGAATTAAAAGAAGATTAAGAAATATAATGAATGATGCTTTAAAAACAATTAATATTAATCTAAATTATTGCTATTTATTAATTGCAAGAATATCTGTTAACAATGATCCTTATGAGAAAATAAAAATAGTAACACTTGAGGATTTTAAAAAGATTAAATGATTAAACTTATAAAATATTTAATGATCAAAACTATCAAATTATATCAAATAGTAATATCCCCATTTTTAGGAAACAACTGTAGATATCTTCCTACATGTTCAGATTATTTTATAGAAAGTCTAAAAGAGTACGGAATTTTTAAAGGAAGTATTAATGGATTCAAAAGAATTCTAAGTTGTCACCCTGTAAAATTTTTAGGTGGTGGTGAAGGATTTGATCCTATCAAAAAGAAAAAGTAGTTTATGGATACAAAAAATGTAATTGCAGCGATATCTTTAAGTGCAGCTGTCATAATACTTTACAGTTTATTTTTCGCTCCTCCTGTCGTGGATCAAAAAAATATCTCAAATGATAAAAACACTTCAAGTCAAAATTCTTCATCAGATGCACCTTCATTAGCTCAAGATGAGAAAATAATTAAGATTTCAAGAGATGAAGCTTTGGAGGAGAATGAAAGAATTTTATTCGAAAATGATAAAATTAAAGGTTCAATTTCATTGCTCGGTTCATCTATAGACGACTTAACTTTTAAGAATTACACAAACACTCTAAATGGAGATGATAATGTTGTACTGTTAAATCCTAAACAGTCTGAAAATGGATACTATGTAGAAACTGGTTGGGCAACAACTAATAAAAATATTGACCTACCAAATTCGAAAACATTGTGGGAGATTGAAGGAAATAAGAAACTTACACCAAATTCGTCTGTAAAATTAAGTTGGAAAAATAATCAGGATATCAAATTTATAAAAGAAATTAGTATTGATAATCAATATCTTTTTGACATTAAACAAACTATAGAAAATAAGTCTGATAAAACTTATAATTTCTATCCTTACGGTCAAATCATAAGAAACATTGCACCAGAAGTAACAAATTTTTATATTTTGCATGAGGGACTAATTGGTGTCTTTGACGATCAGTTAGTTGAAGAGGATTATGATGATATAGAGGAAAAAAAATACTCTATAAATGCGGATACTGGATGGCTGGGCATTACTGATAAATATTGGATTGCTAGTCTTATTCCAGAAAATGGGAAAAGTTTCAGGTCTGATTTTGATTATAAAAATAAATTTAGAGCAAATTTTATAGAGACAGATGCAACTGAAATTGGTGCTAATGAAATAAAAACAAATTCTATCAGAGCAATAATAGCGGCAAAAGAAGTAAATGTTATCGATGGCTATGCTGAAACTGAAAATATTAGCAAGTTTGATTTGGCTATAGATTGGGGATGGTTCTACTTTATCGTTAAACCTTTATTTTTTGCAATTCAATATTTCTTTAATCTTGCTGGAAATTTTGGAATTGCAATTATTATGATTACTGCTTGTATTAGATTAGTATTTTTTCCACTTGCTAATTACTCATTTAAATCAATGGCTAAAATGAAAGTTCTCCAACCAGAGATGACAAGGCTCAAAGAGTTACACAAAGAAGACAAAATGAAACTTCAGCAAGAAATGATGGCACTTTACAAAAGAGAGAAAGTTAATCCAATCAGCGGGTGCCTTCCAATTTTCATACAAATTCCATTTTTCTTTGCCATCTATAAGGTTTTATTTGTAACTATTGAAATGAGACATCAACCATTTTTTGGTTGGATAAAAGATTTAAGTGAAAGGGATCCTACTTCTATATTTAATTTGTTTGGTTTAATTCCATGGGACCCTCCTTCTTTTTTACTTATTGGTGTTTGGCCGTGTTTAATGGGTGTCTCAATGTGGATGCAACAAAAACTAAATCCAACACCTCCTGATCCTGTCCAAGCAAAAATATTTATGTTTTTTCCTTTATTTTTAACAGTGATATTAGCTCCTTTCCCAGCTGGACTAGTCATTTACTGGACTATAAATAACATATTAACAATGGCTCAACAGTACATCATCATTAAGAGAACGACTGTCAAAACCGTTTAAAAATGGAAATAGAGAAAATTGTACCCAAAAACGGTCCTACAATCGATGAATTTAAAAAATACATAGATAAATATAAAGATCAGTTAATTGTAATTAAATATGGGGGGAATGTTTTTATTGATAGAAACATCTTTAATAATTTTATTTCAGATATTAGTATTTTAAATAAATTAGGACTTTCTATAATTATAGTTCATGGAGGCGGGCCTAGAATTAAAAGAGAGTTAGATAAATCGAATATTCAATCAAAATTTATAAGAGGATTAAGAGTTACAGATGAAAAAATTATTAACATAGTTGAAAATGTCCTTATCGACTTTAATGAGGATATTGTAAATTCTTTAGTCGAAAAAGGTGCAAATGCAGTTTCTCTAAATACAAAGAAAAACAATGCTATAGAAGTTATTCCAGAGGCAGAGGAACTAGGATTTGTTGGTATTCCAAATAAAATAAATGTCGACATAATAAAGGATATAATCAAAATAAATGCAGTACCAATTATATCTCCTTTAGGTCTGGGGAAAAATAATCAAACATATAACATTAATGGGGATACAGCCGCAGGAGCTATAGCAAAGTCTCTAAAATGTAGAAGATTATTATTAATGACTAATGTGGAAGGAGTTTTAAATAAAGAAAAAAAACTTATCGAAGAGATTAGCTCTTCAGAAATTTTAGAAATGATAAATAATGAAACAATCACAGAGGGTATGATACCCAAGATAAATACATGCCTTGATGCAGTAATGAACGGGGTCACAGGAGTAGGAATCATAGATGGAAGAAAAAAACATTCAATTTTGTTCGAATTATTTTCAGATAAAGGTGCAGGAACATTAATAAGAAAATGAAGCATATAAAAAATATCTTATTCGATTGTGACGGTGTTCTTTATCAAGATCTAGAGGCAGTATTTGGCCAAGTAAGCAAAAGAATGACTCAGTATATTTCAAAAAAATTAAAGATTGATTTAAAAGAAGCAAAAGAGCTACAAACTAATTATTTTCACAAATACAATACAAGTCTGAACGGATTAATGATACACCATGATATTCCCCCGACAGAATTTTTACAATTTGTTCATGATATTGATCTATCTTTTATGGAGAAAGACATTGTTTTAAGAGAAGAAATAAAAAAATTAGATCTAAGAAAATTTGTTTTTACCAATGGAAGCAAGGAACATGTTAAAAATATTACTACACACTTAGGTATAGATGACTTATTTGATGGCGTATTTGATATTGTTGATGCTGATTATCATCCAAAACCAGCCGCTAAAGCATTCGATTTAATGGTTAAGAAATTTGATATTAATCCAAAAGAGACGATTTATATTGAAGATATTGCAAAAAATTTGTCAATTGGAAAAGAAAGAGGAGCTACAACAGTTTGGCTAATCAATAACGAGTATTGGGGAAAAAAGGAATCTAACAAAGAATATATTGACTACAAAATAGAAAATCTCTCTTTATTTTTAAAAGAAATAAGGTTATTAAAAAACTCGTAAAATTATGAGTATAGAAAATATTATAAATGATGCTTGGGAAAATAGAGATCAAGTAAACCCGTCTTCTGAACAGTCTCTTAAAGATACAATAAATCAAGTTATCGATGATTTAGATAGTGGTAGATCGAGAGTGGCTGAGAAAATAAATGGTGAGTGGGTAACTCATCAACATTTAAAAAAAGCAATCATGTTGAGTTTCAGATTGTATCCTATGGAAAATTTGAATGGTCCTTACAGTAGTTGGTATGATAAATCACATTTACTTAAAGGTAAAACAGCAGGATGGACAAAAGAAGATCATGAAAAAGCTGGTTTTAGAATGGTGCCTAACTCTCCAGTAAGGAAAGGAAGTTTTGTAGGCAAAAATGCAGTTTTAATGCCATGCTACGTTAATATCGGCGCATATATTGATGAAGGTACTATGATTGATACATTTGCAAGAGCAGGAAGCTGTAGCCAAATAGGAAAAAATTGTCATATCTCTGCAGGATCAGGTGTGGGTGGAGTATTAGAACCTGCACAAGCACTTCCGACAATTATAGAAGATAATGTTTTTTTGGGTGCAATGTCTGAAGTTGTAGAGGGTGTAATTGTAGGAGAAGGATCGGTTCTAAGTATGGGAATGTACATTGGACAATCTACAAAAATTGTTAATAGAAAAACTGGTGAAATTACTTACGGAAAAATTCCTCCTTATTCAGTTGTGGTTCCAGGTTCACTTCCAGATAAAAATAATTCATCTGCGCCCTCTCTGTATTGTGCAGTAATAATCAAACAAGTTGATGAGAAAACCAGATCAAAAACTTCTATTAACGATCTCTTGAGAGAATAATTTAAATGACAATTATAAATGAATTACAATTAGCAAAGGAGCTAATTAGATTTCCAACTGTAACTCCTAAAGATGCAGGAGTTATGAAATTTCTGGAAAGGAAGCTAAAAAAACTTGGGTTTAAAACTAAAATTCTTGAGTTTAAAGAAAAAGGAAGTGAACCAGTTAAAAACCTATATGCAAGATTGGGAAATAAAGGTCCTAATTTTTGTTATGCAGGACATCTAGATGTTGTCCCTGCTGGAAATTTAAATGATTGGACGGTAAACCCATTTAAACCATCAATTAAGAAAGGTCATTTAATTGGTAGAGGAGCAAATGATATGAAAAGCTCAATTGCTGCATTTGTGTCTGCTGTTAGTATTTTTACTCAAAAAAATAGAGGGTTTAATGGATCTGTAAGTCTTTTGATTACGGGAGACGAGGAAGGTGTTGCGATTAATGGAACTAAAAAAGTTGTTGATTACTTAAAAAAGAGAAAAGAGAAAATAGATTTTTGCTTAGTTGGAGAGCCAACAAATCCAAATAAATTAGGAGAAATGATAAAAATTGGGCGAAGAGGTAGCATGACTGGTCGATTGACAATTACCGGTATACAAGGGCATGTAGCTTATCCTCATAGAGCAAATAACCCCTCTACAACCATTGTAAAAATATTAAATGAACTTAAAAATATCAAATTTGATAAAGGTACAAAAGATTTTCAACCTACAAACCTGGAAATTACAAAGATTAATATACATAATATGGCTGATAATGTTATTCCTGGCATTGCTTATGCTACATTTAATATAAGATTTAATAATAAGCATACTTCAAATTCAATCAAAAATAAGATCGAAAAGATTTTGAAAAAAGTCTGCAATAAAACTAAATCTAAATATAAAATTGATTATGCTGTTTCAGGAGAGGCTTTTCTCACAAAGCCAAATCATACAACTTTTATGATACAAAAAATTATAAAAGAAATAACCAAAATAAAACCAAAACTGTCAACAACTGGGGGTACCTCAGATGCTAGATTTATAAGAAAAATTGCACCGTGTTTAGAATTTGGATTAGTAGGAAAAACAATGCATAAAGTTGATGAAGCAGTTTCATTGAATGATTTGAAAAAATTAAACTCAATTTATTTAAATATTCTAAAACATTATTTTAAGTGAAGACTGGCCTTATAATATCAGATACCTATAAAAATCATAACACTGGAAATGGTCATCCAGAGAAAATTGATAGGGTTACTGCGGTAATTGAGAATTTTAAAAGAATAGATGACAAAAATCTTATATGGAAAAAACCATCAAAATTTAATTTATCTCTTATTAATAAAACTCATTCTGAGGATTATGTTAATCAAGTAGAAAAGTCATTTCCTAAAAAAGGTTTAGTATTTCTAGACGGAGATACAATCATTTCTCCTGGAAGTAAAGATGCAACAAAAGATGCAGTTGGCTCAATAATTGCAGCAATAGATGGAGTAGAAAATAAAGAATTTAATAATGCATTTTGTGCTGTCAGACCACCTGGTCATCATGCTGAAAAAGATAAAGCTATGGGATTTTGTATTTACAATAATGTAGCTGTTGGTGCAAATTATTTAATTGAAAAATATAAATATAATAAAATTGCTATAATTGATTTCGATGTTCACCATGGTAATGGAACACAAGATATTTTCTACGATAACGAAAAAGTTTTATATATTTCAACTCACCAATATCCATACTATCCAGGTTCAGGGTCAGAAAAAGAAAAGGGAAATTTTGATAATGTTTTAAATATTCCATTAAAAGCTGGGACAACCTCAGAAGAATATTTAAATGCCTACGAAATCGTTTTAAATAAATTAAAGACATTCAAACCAGAATTTCTATTGTTTTCTGCGGGTTTTGATGCGCATATTGATGATCCTTTAGCTCAACTTATGCTGAGTTCAGAAGATTTTTACAAAATTACTCAAAGAACATTAGAGTGTTCAAAGTCTTTTTGTAAAGGAGGAGTAGTTTCAATTCTTGAAGGAGGCTACGATTTAAGAGCACTACAAAGCAGTACTAAACGGCATGTTGATGCATTAATAGAATTTAATTGATAAATTTTTTCTAAATAATAAGTAAAGAAATATGAAACCATATAAAATTAAAAAGTCAGATATAGATAAAAAAGGTAAAGGACTTTACGCTACACGGGATATAAAAGAGGGTGAGAAGATAATAGATTATATAGGAAAATTAATTACAAAGAAACAAACAGAAGAGTCTGATAAATACGATAATAGTAAACCGATATATTTATTTACTGTAAATAAAAAATATGATCTTGATGGAGACTTTCCATGGAATACAGCCGGACTAATAAATCATTCTTGTGAAAATAATTGTGATTATGACGGTAAAGGGCTTAAGATATGGGTTAAAGCAATCAAAGATATAAAAAAAGGTGAGGAACTGACTTGTGACTATGGTTTTGGCTATGATAAAGATTACAAACAATTTCCTTGTAAATGTAAATCAAAAAATTGTTGTGGCTATATTGTAAGAGCAGAGTCTAGGTGGAGAATAAACAAAAAATTCGCAATGAGTAATAAAAAAAATTAGTATTTTACTTTTACTAAATACAATCCTTCGGCAGGTGCAGGAGGAGCACATAATTTTCTATTCTTTGACTTTATAACATTCACAAATTTTTTAATAGACCATTTTTTTTCTCCAATAAATTTCAAACATCCTACCATCGACCTTACTTGCTGTTTTAAAAATGATTGTGATCTAAATTCAAATTCAATTTTACTTTTTAATTTTTTTATTTTTACTAATTTCATCAATTTAATTGGACTTTTTGCATTACATCCTGAAGCTCTAAATGAAGAAAAATCATGCGTTCCAATTAATTTTTTTGCTCCCATTTTCATACTTTCAAAATCAAGTTTTTTTATAACAAACCATCCTCGATTATTTTGAATAATAGGCTTGGTTGATTGATTATAAATAACATACTTATATACTCTTTCTTTTGCTGAAAAACGTGCGTGAAAATTTAAACTTTGTTTTCTAATTTTCAAAATAGATATTTCGTTTTTATTAAGAAAATAATTAATAGAATTTAAAAACTTTTTTAAATTTTTAATTTTATTTATACAGTCAAAATGTGCAGATTGTTCAATAGCATGAACGCCAGCATCTGTTCTTCCAGAACCAGTAACAATTATTTTTTCATCTAGAAGTTTTGAAATCTTTTTTTGAATTAAACCTTGAATGGTTTTACCTTTTTTTTGAACTTGCCATCCTATAAAAGAGCTACCAACATACTCAATTAAAATTTGATAACGAAACATATCTAATTCAAATTGGTACCCTTCTTAATTTGACTACCTAGCAAAAACTCCCCAGTTTTTTGGACTTTTTTTCCTTGTCTTTGAATTTCAATAATTTTAATAGAATTTTCACCACAACCAATTTCTAAATTATCCGACAAAACGTAGCCTGCTTTTCCAGTATTAATTGATAATTCAGCTTTATGGATTTTATATCTTTCTCCTTGAAACTCAAACCATCCACCTGGATTTGGATATAAACCATTTATTTTTCCTATAATCTTTTTATTATTTTCTTGCCAAATTATTTTTCCTTCATCTTTTTTGATTTTTTTTGCATATGAAGATTGACTATGATCTTGATCTTTGAATAAAGCTCTATTTTCAAAAATATTATCAATATTTTCTAAAATTTTTTCAGAGGCTAAATTACTCAATCTTTTAGATAAATCCTCACTATTTTCATTATCTAATATATTTATTGGATATTGATTGCAAACTGGACCTGTGTCTAAACCCTCATCCATCTTCATAATTGAAATTCCTGTTAAATTCTCATTATTCATAATGGCCCTTTGGATTGGAGCTGCACCTCGCAATTTTGGTAGAAGTGAATAATGGATATTTATCCATCCAAATTTTGGCAATACTAAGATATCTTTTTTTAAAATTTGGCCATATGCAACAACTATACCTAAATCAATATTTTTATTTTTAATAAATGTTTTTTCCTCAAGATTATCTAATTTTACTGGAGTTCTAACTGGAATATTTAATATTTCAGCCATGATGTGAACAGGAGATTTATTTAACTTATGTCCTCTTTTTGATGCAATAGGTGGCTGGGTGTATACAATTTCAATATCAAAACCATTTTGATACAATGATTTCAATATTTGACCCGAAATACTGGGTGTACCCATAAAAGCAATTTTTTTGCTCATTAAACAATAATGCGATCAGGATTATTTTTTTTCTTTGATAATTTTTTGACAACCATTGTTTTTTTTAATTTAGATAAATAATCTATGAAAAGTATCCCCTCAAGATGATCCATTTCATGTTGTATACAGGTTGCAAGAAGTCCATCGGCTTTTAAAATTTTACTTTCTCCGCTATAATCTAAATATTCTACCTCGCAATATTTAGGTCTATCTACTTTGGCAAAATAATTAGGGACGGACAAACATCCTTCTTCATATGTTGTTTTTTCTTTATCTCTATTTTTTATTATTGGATTTACAAAAAATAGTGGATTTTTATTCCCATCTTTTGAAATATCCATAACAATAATTCTCTTTGGAATTCCTATTTGAATAGCTGCCAAACCAATACCATTGGCTGCATACATAGTTTCTAACATATCATCCATTAGCTTTCTTTCTTCATTACCAACATTTAGTACTGGTTTTGAAACTTGTCTTAAAATCTCGTTTGGTTCTGTTATAATAGTCTTAATTGTCATGATGAATAAAGTATTTTAAACTTTTAATGGAAGAATTTCCAACAATAGTTCATTTCTAAGGCTAATTAATTTTGTTCTATTCATAATTTCGACTATAAAATTCAATGATCTACTATTTAGTTCATCTAATTCTTTATCACCAATAATTTCAACTAGTTTTAATAATATCATGCCCAACTCATTATTATCTATCATTTTATCTAATTCAGGGTTTAAATCAGATTTATATTGAGAGAGTTCATCAATTTCACCTATTTGAATTCCATCTGATTTTAGAGATTGCAACAAAACTATATCTTTAAAGTCAAAAGAATAGTTTTTATCTTTTTTCATTTTTGACAATAAATTGTCAGTCAATTTTTGAGTTTTTGGCAAGCTTTGCTTATTCAAAAAATAATTTAACACTTTTGACTGATGAAAAACTTCATCATTAAACTTAATTTTATTTTTTTTGTTTGCGTCAGTTATTAGGTTTTTTTGGTAAAAAGAAGAAAATTTTGAGGGAATTTCCTCTTTATTTATTTTTTTCAGCAATTTAGATAACTCATCATCAAATGATTTGCTTAAATTTGATTTTTCGAAAGAACCATTCAATTTTGATAACAATGAAAGTTTTTTTTCAATATTATCTGTAAGCAGAAACCTCTGATACAGTAAAGCTCTTCCCTCATAATCAGGTAAATTTTTGTATGCTTTCTCATAATTAATTAAGTCATCGATCTCAAATTGAAAATTTTTATACAAATTCAATAAATCCTTTTCCTCAAAAATACCTTCACTGGTTGCTTTTTCTAAAAACTTTACCTGGTCAATATCACTTAGATTAAAATCGTTTAAATTTTTAAGTAAATTCGAGTTAGATAAATATTTCCAAATAAATTCTTTGGACTCTAATGACGGGTAATATATTAACTTTTTATCTGTTTTGTGAGATAAGTGGAAATAAAGAACATTTTCATCGGATAATATATAATTACTGTCCTCATATCCCATTAGCACTTCAAACTTTTGCACAAAAAAATTATCTAAAGTGTCTACCTCAGAGTTAAGATCAAATAATAATTGAGCCTCATTTTTTTTATCCTGGGTAATTAAACAGTATATTTTATAGTACGTTAAGTATTCATCTGTTATCATGCTTAATCTGTTAATAGCAAAGCATGAATTTTCTATTTTGTTTAATGACAAATAGTAATCAGCCAAATGTTTTATAAGTCTTTCTTTATCTTTTATTGATGAATTTTTTTGAATGAATTGCTCGACTAATTTATAATCCTTTTTTTTAATTAGATGATCGAGAGTATAACTTTCAAATTCATCGAGCGAGAAATTTTGATTTGGAATATAAGAATTTGTTAATAATGCTACGTCCATTAATCTCTCAGAGAAACTAGATAAATTTTTTGACTGTATATTTTCAAGCTGCTTTTTAATTTCAATTCCATCTGTTTTTGACCACATATCAAGTTTTAAGTCGTTATCATCGGGGTCAAATAATCCAGACAACAATATATTAGAGCTATCTAAATTTTGTTCTACTAAAATATTTTCATCAGAAAATTTTACTTCAACACCTTCAAGTTCATTTACAACACTTTTACTGTCTTCATTATTGACTGATTCATTTTCGGAGATCTCTTTTTTTTCTATCTCAGACCAAATCTCCTTTATTTCCTGCGCCTTAGCAAATTGAACTAATAGAATAAAAGATGTTAAAATTAAAATCTTACTTAATTGTTTTGAAATTTTCATTTGGTAAGATTTTCTCAATTTGTTTTACTGGGGCAGGCAAATTAATCTGATTAATTAAAATAAAGCCAAATATAATTATAAAAATGACTATTAAAATTTTAAAAACAAAACCTAAACTTAAGAATTTTGCTTTACTTGTATTTTTTGTAAATTGCATATAATTTAATAATTTCAAAATAAGACATATTTGTGTTTTTTCAATATAGAAACTCATGAAATCAAAAAAAAACATTGTATTAATTGGGATGATGGGGTCTGGTAAATCCTCTATTGGAAAAATTTTATCAAAAAAATTAAATATCAGTTTTATAGATATTGATCGAAAGATTGAGGAAGTTGAGTCATTAAGTATTTCAGATATTTTTAAAAAAAAAGGAGAAAACTATTTTAGAAAAATTGAGGAAAAAGTTTCCTTGAAATATCTTAAATGTGAAAAAAACGTAATTTCTTTAGGTGGTGGAGGATTTCTCAATTCATCCATAAGAAAATTATGTCAAAGAACATGCTTATCTTTTTGGCTTAATTGGAAAAATGAAACGATTATAAAAAGAATATACAAGAGTAAAAAAAGACCAATGGTGATTAACCTCACCAAAGATAAAATAAATAATTTAATCAAAGAAAGATCAAAAATTTACGAATTGTCGAACTATAAAATAAATTGTGATAAATTAGACAAAGTTCAAATTATAAATAAGATATTAGATATTTATGAAAATAAATAAAATAAATATAAGAACAAATACAAAAAATTACTCAATTCTTATTGGAAGAAATTTAATAAACAAAATAAATAAAATTTTAAAAGATAGTAATATAACTTTCGAAAAATGCTTAGTTGTTACAGATAAGAATATTCCTAGCGCGTTTAAAAAAACGTTGTTTAAAAAAATCGACTCTAAAAAAATATTTAAGATTGAATTAGTACCATCAGAAAAAAATAAGAATTTTATAACAATTGAAAAAATTCATAAAATTTTATTTGAAAAAAGATTTAACAGATCAGATTGTGTTATTTCTTTTGGTGGAGGTATAATTGGAGATATAGTTGGATTTGCATCGAGTACTTTTAAAAGAGGTTTAAAATTTATAAATATTCCAACAACTCTACTCTCGCAGGTAGACTCATCAATAGGTGGAAAAACAGGCATAAATAATAAATATGGAAAAAATTTAGTTGGTAGTTTTTATCAACCAGATCTAGTTGTATCCGATATTAATATTTTAAATTCTTTGCCTAAAAGAGAAATTATTTGTGGATATGCTGAAATATTAAAAAGTAGCATTATAGATAGTTATAAAAATTTTTTATATCTCGATAAAAACATAAAAAAAATTTTAAAACTAAAATCACCTTTTATTGAAAGTTCTATTTTTAAAGCATGTAATTTAAAGAAAATTGTAGTTGAAAAAGATGTAAATGAAAAAAATTTTAGGAAAGTATTAAATTTAGGTCATACCTTTGCTCATGCTTATGAGTCAACGTTAGGATTTTCCAAAAAATTAAATCATGGAGAAGCTGTTATTTTAGGTATAAAAAGCGCAGCTGAATTTAGTTATCAAAATAGAACTCTATCAAAAAAGAAATTAAATATTATCATGAACCATATAAATAGAATTGGCATGAAAACAGATATAAATAATTTTTTTAAAAAAAAAGATACTAATAAGATTTTAAATTTTATGAAAAGTGATAAAAAAAATAATTCTGAGAGAATTAATTTAATACTAATAAAAAATTTTGGTAAGATAAAAATAGATTTTCAAATCAATCCTTTAATTTTAAAGAGATATATTTTTAATAGTCTAAAGTAATTTTATTTGTAAAGAATGAATATTGTTTTTTAATTCGTTATCTAAAATTTTGTAGATAAATCTTGTAGAATATAATTTATTTTTTTCTTTTAATTCAGCTGATTGAATTAACAGTAAAATATGAAATTTTCCTTTTTCGTTCGATTTGTGATTTTTGTGTAGAAATGACTTATCTTCTACCTTTACATTTGAAATACAATCCTGCGACAAAATTTTTTTTTCTATAATTTTTATAAGTTCATTAATTTTCATAGTATAAAGTATTATATACTATGAAAAATATTTGTGATTGGAATAATTGTACTGAAGAGGGCATGTATAAAGCACCTAAAGAGCGAGATAATAGTAAAGATTACAGATTATTATGTTTAAACCATATAAAAGAGTTTAATAAAAACTGGAATTATTTTAGAGGCATGAGTGATCAACAAATAGTTGAATTTTTACGTTCAGATATGACTTGGCATAAACCAACTCAAAGCTTTAGTTCTTCTGACAATTTTTTTAAAGTTTTGTGGAGTAATGCATTAAAAGATGAAATGGATAAAATTAAATTTAATAATGATTTTAATAACATGAATAAGTTTAAATTTAACAATAATGATATAAAAGCCTTTAATATATTAGGAATTAGTGTGGGATTGAAATGGGAAAAAGTGCAAGAAAAATTTAAAAAACTTGTCAAAAAATTTCACCCTGATATGAATGCTGGGAATAAAAAATTTGAAGACAAGCTAAAAGTAATTACTTTAGCTTATACTCAATTAAAAAATACATATAAGGAGAAAATTGACACCAAATATTAACCATACCCCAGATATTAAATTATCTATTAAACAAACCTTTGGTATTGAAAGTGATATGGAAGTGGATGCATTTTCTAAGTCAAGTGAATATGTGCCAGAGATAGATAAAACATATAAGTTTGATAAGGATACAACATTAGCTATTTTGTCAGGTTTCTCTTTTAACAAAAGAGTTCTGATACAAGGGTACCATGGTACAGGAAAGTCTACTCATATTGAACAAATAGCTGCTAGATTAAACTGGCCCTGTATAAGAATTAATCTTGATAGTCATGTAAGCAGAATTGATTTAATTGGAAAAGACTCCATAGTGATAAAAGAAGGTAAACAAGTAACTGAATTTAAGGAGGGTATTCTTCCCTGGTCAATTCAAAACCCCGTGGCATTAGTTTTTGACGAATATGATGCTGGAAGACCAGATGTAATGTTTGTTATTCAAAGAGTTCTCGAGTCAGAGGGAAGTTTTACGTTGTTAGATAAAAATAAAGTCATTAAACAAAATAAGTTTTTTAGGCTTTTTGCAACAACGAATACTGTAGGTCTAGGAGATACAACAGGTTTATATCATGGAACTCAGCAGATAAACCAAGGCCAGATGGATAGATGGAATATCGTATCCACTTTGAACTATCTTAGTTTAGAAAAAGAGATGGAAATAATACTAGGTAAAAATAAAAATTTAAATAATTCTAAAGGAAAAGAACAAGTATCAAATATGATTAAAGTAGCTTCACTAACTAGAAAAGGATTTATGGCTGGTGATATATCTACAGTAATGAGTCCAAGAACGGTCTTGCATTGGGCGGAAAATTCAGAAATTTTCAAAGATATAGGGTATGCATTTAGGGTTACATTTTTAAACAAATGCGACGATGCAGAAAAAAATACTATTGCTGAATATTATCAAAGATGTTTTGGTGAAGAATTGCCAGAGTCAATGATTAATATTCAAGTTTAATGAACAAAGAAGATAATAGAAAAGAGAAATTCAAACAAGCACTACAATCAACTTACAGAGTTATCTCAGATGATTATAAAGTAGATAGAAATAAGAAAAAAGAGGAAAAAATTTATAGTGTTGGTGAAATAGATAATATTACCGATAAAAATCAGTTTAAAAAACTAAGAGCCGAGACAGACTCTGACGCTTTAAAAAAGAGGTTTTCAGATAAAAATTTACTAGCCAAAAATAATCCAAAAAATCCATCTTGTAGAAACCTTTATCAATTTTCAGAAAAAATAAGATATGAGTTACTAGGTTCAGAAATGTTAAAAGGAATTTCAAAAAATTTTAAAGATAATTACAAATATAGGCTCCAGTCTCTTGAACAAAAAAAGACAACAAAAAAAGAAGACACAAATATAATTGATGCTTTTGAAATTTATATGACAAACAAGTTTTTTAATCTGGAATTAAGTTCCGGAAATAAAGAAATTCTTCAATTTTGGGAAAATGATTTTAATAAGTTTATAGGCAATCATTTGAAATTTTTAAAAGAAAATTTAGAAAATCAAGAGGTTTATAATAACAAATTTTCAGAAATTTTAGAAAGTATGGATATATTTGAAAATGATGACACCACCGATAAAGAAAATGATGAAAAAGATGATACCCATGATCAAAATAATCCAAATAACAATGAGGATGAAAATAATGAACAGTCTAGTAAGTCAAGTGAGGATGAAAATATCACACAGGGTATGGATAGTGAGGATGATGTTAATGAGTTTAGACTAGATGATCAACTTGCTAATGAAAATAACGATGATATGGAGTCAGAAAATGTGATCCAAAAAAAGAATTTAGGTATAAGTGATAAAGAATATAAAATATTTACTAAAGAGTTTGACGAAATCGCCAAAGCTGAAAGTTTAGAAACTGCTGAGGAAATTCAAAAACTCAGAAAAAATTTAGACCAGCAACTTACTAGCTTTCAAGATTTAATTACAAAATTAGCAAACAAATTACAAAGACAATTAATGGCAAAACAAAATCGGTCTTGGGAATTTGATCTTGAAGAAGGGTTATTAGATAGTTCAAAGTTACCAAGGATAATTATTGATCCATACAATTCCTTATCATTTAAAAAAGAAAAAGATTTAGACTTTAAGGATACAATAGTGACATTATTAATTGATAACTCTGGTTCAATGAGAGGAAGACCAATTACTATAGCGGCTATTTGTGCTGACATTTTATCTAGAACTTTAGAGAGATGTTCTGTCAAAGTAGAAATACTTGGATTCACAACAAAAAATTGGAAAGGTGGAAAAAGTAGACAAGAATGGAATAAATTAGGAAAAACAAAAAATCCTGGAAGACTAAATGATCTTAGACACATAATTTACAAAAGCGCTGACTCGCATTGGAGACAATCAAAAAAGAATCTAGGATTAATGTTAAAAGAGGGATTGTTAAAAGAAAATATTGATGGAGAAGCCATTACATGGGCCTTTAATAGACTTAAAAAAAGAAGAGAGGAAAGAAAAATACTAATGGTTATTTCTGATGGAGCACCTGTAGATGATTCAACTTTATCAGTAAATTCAGGCGATTTTTTAGAAAAGAACTTAAAAAAAATTGTTAAATTTATTGAAACAAATAGCGAGATTGAAATATTAGCAATTGGTATTGGCCATGATGTATCTAGATATTATAAAAAAGCTATCAAAATTTCAGATGTACAAGAACTAGGTGATGTAATGATCGACCAATTGAGCGGTCTATTTGAAAATAAAAAACTTCACTAAATATTTTTTAAATCTTTATTTGACCATTCAATTTTGATTTCACCACCACCTCTTGTTTCTGAGTTTCTTATTAAAAGTTTAGCTTTATTTTTTTCTAACAAAGTTTTTCCTATAAATATCCCCAAACCAAGTCCTGCTCTGGACTTATTTTTAGATTGAATTGACTTAATATATGGCTCTCCAATTTTCGTAAGTATATCTTTAGGAAAACCTGGTCCATCATCTTCTATTGATATTGTTGAATTTTCACTGTCACTAGTTATTGATATGAAAATATTTTTTTGTGAAAATTTATTTGCATTACCAATAAAATTTCTTATCCCATAAACTATTTCAATCGATTTTGAAATTTCAAATGAATTATAATCTTGCTCTATATTAATAATAAAATTTTTATCTGATATCTCTTTAAAAGAATTGACAATTTCTTTTATATAATCATATAAACTTACATTCTTATCTATAAAATCGTCCTCAACTACAGGGTTTAAAGATAACTTTTTTAATATTTCATTACATCTGTCAACTTGGCTTACTAGCAATTCAATATCTTTTTTAAGGTCTCTATTATTTTTAAAATTATTGTATAAGTCTTGAGATATAATTTTTATAGTAGATAATGGAGTGCCTAATGAATGAGCAGCAGCTGCGGCTTGCCCACCTAAAGATACCAATTCGTGCTCTTTAGAAATAACTTCCTGAATTTTATCTAATGCATCTTTTCTAACTTTTGACTCATTTCCAAATGTTAAAGCAAAAAAACTCAGGAAAAGGAGTGCAATAATTAAAGCTAAAGGAACTGAATAATAATAGTAATTACTAAAAATATATTCATTTAATGGTGAAGGTAATTCTTGATGATAAAAAGTAAGTAAAATAATTGAAGAGATTGTTAAAATTATTAATAAAATATTTGTTCTAATACTTAAGCTACTTGAGGCAAATATACTTGGTATAATCAAGAATATTGAGAATGGATTTATTATACCACCGGTTAAATAAAGTAAAAAACTTAATTGTAAAATATCAAGTGTGAGAAAAGTTAAAGATATTTTTTCTTGTAATTGATTTTTTTTAAAATAATAAAATAAGAAAATGTTACTTATAGCGCCTGCTAAAACTATAATATTTGCAAGTAAAAAATTAAATTCAAATTTAAATAAGAATGTAACAATATTTATAGTAATAAATTGGCCAATTACACCTATCCATCTTAAATTGACGTATGTAGTTTTATTTAGATGCGATGATTTGGAATTATTAGATAACTCCATTAATTAAATATCTAAATTAATGACATTTATTGCGTTATCTACAATAAAATCTTTTCTAGAGGCAACATCGTTACCCATTAATGTTTGTATAAGGTTTTGATCTTTTTGAAGATTTTTTGAATATTGAACTTGAAGTAAATTTCTTGTCTCTGGATTTAAAGTAGTATTCCATAACTCCTCAGGATTCATTTCTCCGAGACCCTTAAACCGTTGAATGTTAAGTTTAGATTTTTCTAATTGAATAGTTTTATCAAATTCTTTAGAATTTTTTTTAATTTTTTTTATATCTTTAGAATTATTAATTATATAATTTTCGAGATCTTTTTCATCTTTTATGTAAATACCTTTAGAGCCTTTATTTATTTTAAAAAGAGGTGGTTGGGCTAAATAGACATGACCTTTTTCTATTAATTTATTAAAAGGAATATTATTAAAAAAAGTTAAAAGTAGCGCTCTAATATGCGAACCATCAACGTCTGCATCTGTCATAATTATAATTTTTCCATATCTTAAATCTTCTAGATTTATTTCCTCTGTTTTAGGATCTAATCCTAGAGCATTTATCAATGTAACAATTTCATTCGAAGAAATCATCTTTGATAATGATTTTGTTCTAAGGTCACCTTGATTTACATTTTTTTTAGATCCATTTATCTCGGTATACGTATTTAAAATTTTTCCCCTCAATGGTAGCACTGCTTGATACTCTCTATTTCTACCTTGTTTAGCTGATCCTCCAGCCGAGTCTCCCTCAACAATAAATAATTCTGTTCCCTCCTGTTTTGAATTTTGACAATCTGCCAATTTTCCAGGCAATCCAGTGAGCTCTAAAGCCCCTTTTCTTCTAACATTTTCTCTTGCTCTTTTGGCAACATCTCTTGCTACTGCAGCCTGAATTATTTTCGTTAGAATTATTTTAGAAACTGATGGATTTTGGTCAAACCAAATTGATAATTTTTCATTAACTATACCCTCAACAATATTTCTTACTTCTGAGGAAACTAATTTGTCTTTTGTCTGAGAAGAAAATTTAGGATCTGGGATTTTTACAGAAAGAACACATGTCAGACCCTCTTTAATGTCATCTCCAGAGAGTAAAACTTTACTTTTCTTTAATAAATTTTGCTCTGACGCATATTTGTTAACAACTCTTGTTAATGCACTTCTAAATCCTAAAAGATGAGTCCCTCCATCTTTTTGATAAATATTATTAGTATAGGGTAAAACATCCTCATTATATCCTGCATTCCATTTTAATGAACATTGAACATCAATATTATTTCTTATTCCCTCAATATAAATAGGTTTTCTAAACAAATCATTATCATTCTTATTTTTTAATTTTTCTCTTTTTCCATCAAGATATTCGACGAATTCATTTATCCCTCCCTCAAATTTGAATTCCAGAGACTTTGATTTTTTTTGAGTTAAATCATTTAATATAATTTTAATTCCTTTATTTAAAAAAGCTAATTCACGCATTCTTTTTTGGATAATTGCAAAACTAAATTTTGTAGACGAAAAAATTTCTTTTGAAGGTAAAAAATTAATTTTTGTACCAGTATTTTTTGACTTACCTGTTATTTTTAGCGGTGTCTTAGCTTCGCCATTTATAAATTTGACAAAATATTTTTTTCCATCTCTTTCTACATATAATTCTAATTTTTGTGAAAGAGCATTAACTACTGAAACTCCAACACCATGTAGACCTCCCGAAACTTTATATGAATCGTGATCAAATTTACCACCAGCATGCAATTGTGTCATTATTACCTCTGCTGCTGATTTTTTTTCTTCTTTGTGAAAGTCAACTGGTATTCCTCTACCGTCATCTTCAACTGTAATTGACCCATCAGAGTTCATACTTACCTCAATGTTTTTACAATGACCTGCTAAAGCCTCATCAATGGAATTATCTACTACTTCATAGACCATATGATGCAAACCAGTTCCATCATCTGTATCACCGATATACATACCGGGTCTTTTTCTTACTGCTTCAAGACCCTTTAAAACTTTAATTGAGTCAGCTTGATAAGTGTTATTATTTTTGCTCATTTATTTTTCTGAAAAAATTATTATAACATTTTTATAATTTTAAATACAATCTGTATTGAGTTTTTACTTAAATAAATGAAGAAATACAGGACTTATTACATAGATTATTATTAATTTTTTATTTATTCCAATTTATGCAAAATATTAATATTTTTAGTCATCTTTATCATAATTGTGTAAGAATCATTAATAATGATTAAAAGATTGTTAAAAAAAATTCCAATTATAAAAAGAATTTATCCATCTACTATAAAAAAAATTTATAATTATTTTAAGATTGAACAAATTAATTATGAATACTTTGGTCTAAAATTAAAAGGAAATATTAATGAACCAATGGATAAAGAAATATTTTTGTTTCATGAATATGAAAACCATCAGATAGATTATCTTTTAAATTTAATGAAAATTTCAAAATTTGACTACTTCATAGATGTTGGTGCAAATTCAGGTCTTTATAGCATGATTGTTGCAAAAAATGACCGTAATATTGAAATTAAAAGTTTTGAACCAGTTAAAAAAACTATAATGAAGTTTAGAGAAAATATTAAGCTTAATCAAAACCTTAAAAATATTGAAATATTCGAATTCGGACTTTCTAATAGAAATTCAAATTTACTTATGAAATCTCTAAAAAAAAAAAATTATATACAAACAGGTGGATTCGGAGTGGCACAAAGTGGTGAAATTTTAAACAATTTACATACTGAATATGCAGAATTTAAAAAAGGTGATGATATATTAAATCTAAAAAACAAAAATTTAGTTTTAAAAATTGATGCTGAAGGTCATGAAAAAGAGGTAATTGAGGGTTTAAGTAATAACTTAAATGAAAATAATATTTTGATGCAAATTGAAATATTTGATAAAAAAATTGACGTTATGACCAAAATTTTAAAAGAAAAAAATTTTTACAAAATTCATATGATTGAAAGTGATGGAAAGAAAGATTATTATTTTAAAAATTATTAGGTTTTGGCGGAGAGAATGGGATTCGAACCCATGATAGAGTTTCCTCTATACACGCTTTCCAAGCGTGCGCCTTCAACCACTCGGCCACCTCTCCTAAAAAATTTACAGTATATTTTTTTTTATAAACTAGTATTTTAGTTTTTATAAATGAAAATATATATATCAGGTATTGCAGGATTTTTGGGAAGTCATTTGGCAAAAAGGCTTTTAAGTTTAGGACATGAAGTTTCAGGAAATGACAGCATGATACAAGGAGATTTAAATAATCTCCCAAAGAATATAAAATTTCATAAAACAGATTGTTGCAATTTTGAGGAAATGACAAAAAATTTAAAAGGTTTTGATATAGTTTTCCACTGTGCCGCAACAGCACATGAGGGTTTGTCAGTTTTTTCACCTAACTTTATTACAAAAAATATATATCAAGCCAGCGTATCTTTAATTTCTGCAAGTATTATAAATAAAGTAAAAAGATTTGTTTTTTGCTCTTCTATGGCAAGATATGGAAATCAGAAAGCTCCTTTCCATGAGGACATGTCTCCAAAACCTGAGGATCCATATGGAATTGCGAAAGTAGCTGTGGAAGAGACACTTAAATTATTATGTGAAGTTCATTCAATGGAATATAATATTGCTGTTCCGCATAATATAGTTGGACCTAATCAGAAGTATGATGACCCATTTAGAAATGTCATGTCGATATTTATTAATAGAAACCTTCAAAAAAAACCTTCAATAATTTATGGTGATGGTAATCAAAAAAGATGTTTCTCTTATATAGACGATGTAATATATTGCTTAGAAAAGTTGGCTCTCGATAAAAATATAAATAAAGAAATAATAAATATTGGACCAGATGAAGAGACCATAACAATAAATGAACTTGCTAAGCTAGTAGCTAATGAAACTGGATATAATGATAAACCAATATATGTTCCTGGTCGGCCGAAAGAGGTAAGAGAAGCATCCTGTTCATCAAACAAAGCAAGAAATCTTCTTGGCTATAAAACAAAAACATCATTAAAAGACTCAGTAAAGTTTACAGCTGATTATATAAGAAGAATGGGAGTCAAAAGATTTATATATGATCTCCCTGTTGAAATAAAATCTGAAATAACACCAAAAACTTGGACAAAAAAAACTATTTAATTACTTATTAAGATTTGGTCTATAAAAAGATTTATTTAATAAATAAGAATTGAAAAGACCTGAAAATCTCATCTTATAAATATCTTTTTTTAATTTATTTTTTAAGAGACTATAAAATAAAAATTTAAACAGCGAACTGAAAAAACTTGGTAATGTGGAGAGCATACCAAATAAATAACCATTATATTTTCTTTTAAAATAAAATTTAGACCACATCCAATGCCAATTTCTTGACATTTCCATTTCAAAATTTTCTTGGTCTCCATGAGAAAGCGCACCCAAATGTATGACGGGAACATTTACTTTAATTATTCTTCCTTTATTAAGTTTAACTCTTCTGCAAAGGTCTATTTCCTCAAGGTATAAAAAGATATTTTCATCAAAAAAAATGTTTGCTAGAAATTTTTTATTTAATAGCATGGCAAATCCATGAACAAAATTTACGTCCTGAATAGTTTTTATGTCAGGATTTTCATGAAATTCTTCAATTCTTGTGGGAGCTGCAATAACAAATTTTTCGTGTTTCAACAGCTCTAAAAATTTATTTAGATCTGTAGATTTAAATCTTACATCGGGATTAATTATGAAAATAAATTCTGTTTTAGATAATCTTATGCCAATATTATTTGCCTTTCCATATCCTAAATTTTCATTCATCAAGTGACATTTTAAATTAGGGTATTTAAATTCTAAAATTTTTTTTAAATCTGAATTGTTAGAATTTTCAATAATTATTTTTTTCGACTCTTTTGGTAATAAATCAAGACAATCATAAATTACCTTTTCACTGTGATATGTGACTACTAAAAAAGTGATATCTTTTAATTGCACCAATTGTTTATTATTGAAATTTTTGATTTATTAAATTTAAAAAAAAGGTGTTTTTTAAAAACTTGAGTGAAACCTTGTGTAAAGTTCAATATAATTTTTAAAAAAATCTTATCATATTTAGTCATATTAAATATTTTTTATATTATCCACTTACTATAAAATTTTCTATTTCGAAGCAAATATGTGGGGAAGGTTTTATCAAGTCTTTTTGGACTATATTTTTCATCTCTTCCCATTATATCAAGGCCATTTTTAATATTATTTTTTATAATTTTTTCATTCAAATATTTTTTTTGAATTTTATTCTTAAAAACAAATTGGTCGTTTGTTTCGCAAATATTTTCATATTTGTACAACAGATTTTTTGCAGATTTTAGGTTACAAAAATGCCACCCTCCATTAATCAAAATATTATTTAGTCTAATTTTATCGATTCTCCAAAATGGTCTTTTTTTAAATTTTAATTCTCTTAACCATTGAGGTGATTTCAAATATTTTCTTAAACAAATTCGAGTTCCAAGCCATAATGGATTTTTTTCTGATTGTAGATTTATTTTATAATAATAAAGATTTTGTTCAAAAACCGCGTATTTCATTTTTTTGTCGAATTTTTTGATTGCTAAAGGGTTTGGAATTTCATCAAGATCAGAAACCATTATTATATCGTTTTCATTGGCTTTTTTTAGCCCTCTTGTAATACAATTTCTTTGAAAATTTTCTCTTAGCCAAGGATTTTTTCCATTTGGTAAGTCGTCTACTTTAATATAAATAATTTTTTTTTTAAATTTATTAAATTTTTTTATATCGAACTTAAATTTTTTAGGATTATTTTGCCAAGTTTTGTTTCCCTCTACTATAACAAAATAATCTACAATATTATTTAATATATTCATCCTTAAATCAAGTAATAGATCCTCATCCCAATACATAAAGCAATCGTAAATATTCATATTATTTTTCTTTACTTATTTTTAATACACCAATAAAGGCCTCCTGGGGTATCTCAACTTTACCAAACTGTTTAGCTCTGGCTTTTCCTTTTTTTTGTTTTTCAAGTAATTTTCTTTTTCTGTCAACAGCTCCGCCACCATGGATTTTTGTTAGTACATCTTTTTTAAAACCTTTAATTGTCTCTCTTGCAATAATCTTTCCTCCTATAGCTGCTTGAACCGGTATCATAAAATTATGTCTTGGAATTAAATCTTTTAATTTTTCACAAACCTCCCTGCCAGTTTTTTGAGCAAAGTCTTTGTGAATCATCATTGCTAAGGCATCCACGGGTTCACTGTTTACTAGTATACTCATTTTAACAAGATCCCCTTCTCTATGTCCTATTATTTCATAGTCAAAACTAGCATAACCACTTGTCATAGATTTTAATCTATCATTAAAATCAAATACTACTTCATTTAATGGTAATTCATAATTTACAACTGCTCTATTGCCTGAGTAACTTAAATTAGTTTGAATTCCTCTTTTATCTTGGCATATTTTTATTATTGGTCCAAGGAACTGATCTGGAGTAATAATTGTGGCTTTAATCCACGGTTCTTCAATAAATTTTATCAAAGTTGGATCTGGTAAACTCGATGGATTTTGTAAGTCTTTTACTTCACCGTTGTTCAAATGGATTTTATAAACTACGCCTGGAGTTGTAGTAAGTAGGTTAATATCAAATTCTCTTTCAAGTCTCTCTGTAACAATTTCTAAATGTAACAAACCCAAAAAACCACATCTAAAACCCAAGCCTAACGCAGAGGAAGACTCGGCCTCAAAAGAAAAACTAGAATCATTCAATTTAAGTTTAGCCAAACCATCTTTTAACTTTTGATATTCAGAACTATCTACAGGAAACAATCCACAAAAAACTACTGGCTTACTTGGTTTAAAGCCTGGAAGTATCTCTGTTAATGGTTTTGAAGCATCACAAATTGTATCTCCAACCTTTGTTTCAGATAAAACTTTTATTCCAGTTGTTATAAATCCAATTTCTCCTGAATTAAGTTCGTCAATATCCTTTGGTTTAGGGGTAAAAACACCGACTTTTTCAACAAAATACTCTTTGTTAGAAGACATCATTTTAATTTTCATATTATTTTTTATTTTACCATCAATTACTCTTACTAAAATTACTACTCCAAGATAAGTGTCATACCAACTGTCGACTAGTAAACACTTTAATTTTTCATCTTTTTCACCTTTGGGTCCAGGTAGTGTTTGAATAATTTGCTCCAAAATGTCGTCAATACCCTCACCTGTTTTACCTGAACATGGTACGGCGTTTGAAGTATCTATGCCAATAACGTCTTCAATTTGTTTATTTGTTCTATCTATGTCAGATGCAGGTAAATCAATTTTATTTAAAACTGGAATAATTTCATGGTTGATATCTAATGCTTGATAAACATTTGCTAAAGTTTGAGCCTCTACACCTTGTGTGCTATCTACAATTAATATTGATCCTTCACAGGCATACAAAGACCTGCTCACCTCATAACTAAAGTCAACATGCCCTGGGGTGTCTATAATATTAAGAATATAATTTTTTCCATCTTTGGATTTATAATTTAATTTTACTGTTTGAGCTTTAATTGTTATACCTCTTTCTCTTTCAATATCCATTGAGTCTAGGACTTGAGCCTTCATTTCTCTATCTGTTAATCCACCACATCTGTGTATTATTCTATCTGCTATTGTTGATTTACCGTGATCGATATGAGCAATGATTGCAAAATTTCTGATATTATGAATTTCAGTAGACATTTAGGATCTAATTTTTGCCCCAGACTCATTTTCGACAGTTGTAACAATTAATTTATTGATTTTTTCAAGATCACTATCATCTAATGTTTTTTCAAATGATTGAATTGTAACATTGAGAGCTATCGATTTTTTTCCATCTGGAATATTTTCACCTTCATAAATATCAAAAATTTTAATTGATCTTATTAAATTTTTATCAATTGATGATATGATTTCTATTAAATCTTGTGCTTTGTAATTTTTATCTACAACAAAAGCAAAATCTCTCTCTGATTTTTGATAGTCCGAATATTCAAAATTAGACTTTTGATCCTTTAATTTTATTTTATTATCTTTTAAATAATCGAGATAGATTTCAAAACCAACTACTCCTTCAGTTTTTATATCGAGCTTCTTAACAATATTTGGATGTAGTTCTCCAAAATATGCAACGGGATCAATATCATCCTTGTCTAGATAAACTGAACCAGATTTTCCTGGGTGATAGTAAGTAGGAGATTTATCTCTAATAAAAAAACTTTGTTTATCATACCCAGCTTCCATTAATGTTTGAATTAAATCTTTTTTCACATCAAAAATATCAACTGATCTCTCTTTTTCATTCCAATTTAATCTTGAAATCTTCCCAGATTTTATTGCACCTATTACAGTTAACTGGTCTCCAGGCTGGTTATTTTTAAAGATTGGTCCAATTTCAAAGAGCGAAATATCTTTAAAACCTCTGTCTAAATTTTTCTTTAAATAAAAGGCTAAATTTGAAAAAATTGAATTTCTTAATACATCTAAATCCGAACTTATAGGATTTACTATTTTAACTTCTTTTAAATTTTCTTTAAAAAAATTATTTATTTTTGAATCTGTGAAGGACCAAGTAACAGTCTCAAGATAACCTTTTGATGCTACAGAACGTTGTAAAAAATGAAAGAGTTTTTGTTGTTTATTTAATGTGTCTTTTAATCTATTTTTCTTTGGCTCTATAGTTTGAATATTTTCATATCCTTTAATTCTAACAACTTCTTCAACTATATCTATCGGTTGACTTATGTCGGGTCTCCAAGAAGGAACCTTTAGGTTTAATTCTAATTTCTTTTTTGAAACCTCGAAACCTAGATCTTTCAAAATTTTAATGATCTCATTTTCTTTTACTTTAAAACCTGTTATTTTTTCGAATAACGACGTATTAAATTTAATTTCGCAGTTTTTATATTGTTTAATTTTTTGAATATCAAATTTACTAATCTTTCCTCCACAAATTTCTGATATTAGTTGGGAGGCTTTTAGCAAACCTGTCTCTACTGATTGAGGGTCAATTCCTCTTTCAAATCTAAATTTAGCATCAGTATCAATGTTAAGTAATTTTGAAGTTTTTCTTATTGATCTAGGAATGAAGTATGCAGACTCCAATAAAATGTTTTTAGTTTTTAACTCAGTTCCAGAACGTGTTCCTCCAATTACACCTCCCAAGCCTAATACACCAGAATGATCAGAAATAACACACATATCATCCTCTAATTTATATTCCTTATTATCTAGAGCTTCAAAGGTTTCACCTTTTTTTGAGTTTCTTACTATAATTTCTTTATCAATTTTATCTGCATCATACGCATGTAGAGGTCTATTTAAATCTAGCATGACATAATTAGTTATATCTACAATTGCTGAAATTGGTTTTTGACCAAGAGATACAATTTTTTCTTTCAACCATTTTGGGCTTTCTTTGTTAATTACCCCTTTAATTAGACAGCTCCCAAAAATTGTACAACCTTGGTTTTTATCTTTAGTGATTGAAACTTTTATATTTTGAGATCCATCCTTCTTAATGTTTTTATGCGATATACTTTTTAATTTACCAGCTCCTGCTGCAGCTAAATCTCTAGCTATTCCTCTCACCCCTAAACAGTCAGGTCGATTTGGGGTTATTGATAAATCAACAATCTTTTCAGTATTATTTTTGAAAAAATTTTTACCTATTTTGTCTGAATATTTACTTGGTTTCAGCTCTGTTATTCCTTCACTTTCGTCTGATAATTTTAATTCTGACTCTGAGCATAACATCCCATATGAAGTTACTCCTCTAATCTTACTGACTGTAAGTTTCATATTATTTTTTGGAATTACTGATCCAGGGCCAGCATAAACAGTCAAAAGACCTTTTTTAGCGTTTGGCGCACCACAAACAACTTTAACAATTTTTTGTTGTCCTATATCAACATCACATATACTAAGTCTGTCCGCGTTTGGATGTTGTTCAGCATTTATAATTTTTGCCACTTTAAAATCATCTAATTCAGAGCTAATATTTTCAAAGCTTTCAACTTCAAGTCCAACATCCGTCAATTTATCAATAATCAGATTATCTTTATGCTTGGTTTCAAGGTGTTCCTTTAACCAACTCATTGTAAATTTCATCTGCTTAGACCTCTATAATTTGAAGGAACATCCAATGGATCAAAACCAAAGTGATTGAGCCATCTGTAGTCAGTCTCAAAAAAAGCTCTTAAATCATTTATACCGTATTTCAACATTCCGAGTCTATCAATTCCAATACCAAAAGCATAACCTTGATATTTATCTGGATTTACATTTACATTTTTCAAGACATTTGGATGTACCATTCCACATCCAAGAATTTCTAACCATTTATCTCCTTCGCCAATAACTATTTTTCCGTCCTTTAACTCGTAACCAATGTCTACTTCTGCAGATGGTTCAGTAAAAGGAAAATGACTAGGTCTAAATCTCATTTTAATTTTATCAACTTCAAAAAAAGATTTTATGAAGTGGTTTAAACAGCCTTTTAAATGACCCATATTTATATCTGTATCAATATGAAGTCCTTCAACTTGATGAAACATTGGTGAATGTGTTTGATCACTATCAGATCTATATGTTCTTCCAGGAGCTATGATCTTAAATGGAGGTTTTCCATTCAACATTGTCCTGACTTGTACAGGAGATGTATGGGTTCTTAATAGTATTTCTTTTTTGTTGTCTAAATAAAAAGTGTCATGCATGTCTCTTGCTGGATGATTATCAGGAGTATTTAATGCAGTAAAATTATAATGTTCACTTTCTACATCTGGCCCTTCTTCTACACTAAAGCCGATTTCAGAAAATATTGAGGATATCTCATCAATAACTTGCGAGACAGGATGTATTTTTCCTTGATTTATTTCTCTCTCAGGTAAAGTAACATCTAATTTTTCATTCTCAAGTTTAGAGTTAATCTCTTTAATCTCAATTTCTTGAAGTTTGGAATTTATTTTTTCTTGTAATTCATCTTTTATTGAGTTTAAGTCCGATGCAAATTTTTTTCTCTCATCATTGGGTAATGAGCCTAATGTTTTAAAAGAATTAGAAATTTGTCCATTTTTACCAAACAATTCAGTTTTTATTTGATTTACACTTTCTATGTCTAGATTGTTGTTTAATTTTTTTAAATATTCATCTTTAATTTTTTTTATATCGGACATATTCGTAGAATATTTGTTAACTCTAGAAAAACAACAATGAAAATTAGTTTAATGCTGCTTGAGCTTTTTTAACTATAGTTTTAAATGCTTCTGGATTGTCATAAGCTATTTCAGCAAGTATTTTTCTATCTATTTTAATACCTGTTTTGCTCAGGCCGTTTATAAATTTAGAATAAGTTAGACCCTCAGATCTTACTCCAGCATTAATTCTTTGAATCCAAAGTGACTTAAAATCTCTTTTTTTGTTTCTTCTATCTCTATAGGCATACTGCATAGCTTTTTCCATTGCCTGTCTGGCAACTCTTATTGTATTTTTTCGTCTACCCCACTGTCCCTTTACAGCTTTTAATACTTTTTTATGTTTAGCTCTGCTTGTTACACCTCGTTTTACTCTAGCCATATTATCCTCTTAGATTATACGGCATGTAAGATTTTACAATTTTACCATCTTGTTTAGACATTACCGTAGTTCCTCTTTGCTTTCTAATCTGTGAATTTGTTCTTTTAATCATACCATGTCTTTTACCAGCTTGAGCAGTTATAACTTTACCTCTAGCTGATATTTTAAATCTTTTTTTTGCTGAACTTTTTGTTTTTAATTTTGGCATAATTTTTGAGGGGTTATACAAATATTAATATTGATTTACAACCTGAAATAAAGCTTATAAAGGCTGAATAACCATGATCATCTGTTTACCATCAAACTTAGGCTGGAGCTCAACTCTTCCAACGGTCTCCATATCCTGTTTTATCTTATCCATTAACTCATTCCCTAAGCTTGCATGCTGTAACTCTCTCCCTTTAAATCTTATTGTAAATTTTACTTTATCTCCTTTAGCTATAAATTTTTGAGCATTTTTTATTTTAAAAGTATAATCATGAACTTCTGTAACAGGTCTTAATTTAATTTCTTTTAATTCAATCTTTTTTTGCTTTTTCTTTGCTTTATTTGCTTTTTTTTGAGCATCATATTTATATTTTCCCATATCCATTATTTTACAAACCGGAGGTTTTGCATTTGGAGCAATTTCAATTAAATCTAAACCTTCTTCTTTTGCTCTACTAATTGCATCTTGTAAATTTAGAATACCTAAGTTATCTCCGTCGCTTGCAATGACTTGAACATCTTGAGAGGTTATCCTTTGGTTAGTTCTAGGACCTTTTGGCTTAGTTCTTTTCTGAAAGTAGTTTTGTTTGAAATCTGCCACTTAAATTGAAGGTGCTTTATTTAAAGCAGAATATTTTTTTAAGAATTCTTTTAATTCCATAGTTTCTTGTTTTTTAGAATCCAATCTTCTAATAGTTACTGTGTTACTGTCAACTTCTTTTTTTCCACATATTAGTAGCATTGGGACTTTAGTTAATGAATGTTCCCTAATTTTGTAATTCAAATTATGATTTTTTAAATCAACTTCAGAACTTAAACCGACTTTTTTTAATTCATTGTTTACTTGTTTTGCATATTCATCAAAATCACTTGAGATTGGGATAACTATAGTTTGAACTGGGCAAAGCCAAAACGGTAACTTTCCAGAATAATTTTCAATTAAAATTCCTATAAATCTTTCTAAAGATCCAAATAAAGCTCTGTGTAACATAACTGGTACCTTTTTGTTTCCGTCACTATCTACAAACGATGCACCTAATCTACCTGGTAAATTAAGATCAACTTGTAAAGTTCCACATTGCCAATCTCTTCCGATTGCATCTCTTAAAACAAATTCTATTTTAGGACCGTAAAAAGCACCTTCACCTTTATTTATAGAGTATTCTAATTTTGTTGCTTTAATAGCCTCCAATAATGCTGCCTCTGATTTATCCCAAACTTCATCATCCCCGACTCTCAAGTCTGGTCGGTCAGAATATTTCAAAATTACGTCTTCAAATCCTAGGTCTTTGTAAATTTCCAAAATTAAATTTGTTACGCTCAAACATTCTTCTGTGATTTGCTCTTCTGTACAAAAAATATGTGCATCATCTTGGGTGAATGCCCTAACACGTAATAATCCGTGAAGAGCTCCAGAAGGTTCATATCTATGAACTTTTCCAAATTCTGACATTTTCAATGGTAAATCCCTATAACTTTTTAAACCTTGATTAAAGACCTGAACGCAACCAGGACAATTCATTGGTTTTATAGCAAAAACTTTTTCATCAGGAGTAGTAGAAGTGTACATATTTGCTCCAAATTTTTCCCAATGACCAGATTTTTCCCAAAGAGATCGATCTAATATTTCTGGAGTATTTATTTCCTGATATCCCGCAGTTTCTTGCTTCATTCTCATATAAGAAATAAGTTTCTGAAATAAGTTCCATCCTTTTTGATGCCAAAATACTGATCCAGGACTCTCTTCTCTGAAATGAAACAGATCCATTTCCTTACCAATTTTTCTATGGTCTCTCTTTTCTGCTTCTTCAATTCTTGTTAAATAATCGTCTAACTCTTTTTGAGTGGACCAACTGGTTCCATAAACTCTTTGTAACATTTCATTATTTGAATCGCCTCTCCAATATGCACCAGAGACTTTTGTTAATTTAAAATATTTTCCAATTTTACCAGTTGAAGTTAAGTGGGGACCTCTGCATAAATCATGCCAATCACCATGGAAATATAAGGATACTTCCTCGCCCTCTGGAATGCTCTCTATTATTTCTGCTTTATATATTTCTCCCTTTTTTTTAAAATGTTCAATTGCATCATTTCTTTTCCAAACTTCTCTGTAAGTTTTTTCGTCTCTATCTACGATTTCTCTCATTTTATTCTCTATTTTTTCTAAATCTTCAGAGGTAAAAGGTTCCTTTCTAGCAAAATCATAATAAAATCCATCTTCAATAACAGGGCCTATTGTAACCTGTGTACCTGGAAACAATTCTTGAACTGCCATAGCTAATATATGTGCAGTATCATGCCTTATAGTTTCCAATCCCTCTTTATCTTTTGAAGTAAATATCTTAATTGAGGAGTCTTTTGAAATATTATGATTTAAATCTTTTAATTCTCCATCAACACTGATTAATAATGCCTGCTTTGATAAAGATTTACTAATTTTTTCAGCAACCTCAAGACCTGAAATACTTTTTTCAAAATTTATTTTTTTTCCGTCTGGTAATGTAATATTTGGCATTAATTAAATAGTTTTTTGTACTCTGAATAAGTAGAAAAACACATTTTTTCAACATTAAATTTCTTTACTGCATTTTCTCTTCCAAAATTACCCATTTTTGAAAGTTCATTAGGATCAAAGTTCATTACTTGTATAATTTTTTTTGATAAATCATCAGGGTTACCTGCTTCAAATAATATTCCAGACTTTCCATCAACAACTGTCTCATTTGATCCACCAATATTACTGGCAAGAATTAATTTTTTCATAGATTGGGCCTCTACTGCAACTCTACCAAAGGCTTCGGGCTCGATTGAGGTAGAGACAACAATATCAGATATTTTGTAAGCTAATGGCATATTTTTACAGTGGTCTATAAATCTAATTTGTTTAGTAAGTCTATATTGTTCAACGAGTCTAATTAATTTTTTCCTATATAGATCTCTACCTTGGTCATTGCCCAAAATTACAGCAATGAAAGAGTCATTGCCTAACTGAATATTTACTTTACTTAATGCTTCTAAAAACATCTCTTGCCCCTTCCAAGGTGTAAGTCTTCCTGGCAACAAAATAATTTTTTTTCCAACTATCAAATCCCATGACTTAAATAATTTATCTTCATCAGCTTCTAATGTAGTGGTAGAATCAAAATAATCTGTATTTATACCTCTAAATATAGAGAGCAATTTTTTTTTATCTGAGAAATATTCTGCGTAGTTTTCTTTGATATGTGAAAAAATAAAGTTAGATCCAGCAATAATTAGATCTGATCTAACCATAACCGAGTTATAAAGTTTTTTTAATTTACTTTTAAAATTATAGGTTCCATGAAAAGTTGTAACAAACTTTCTTCTTGTAATTTTTGTTGCAATTAAACACGACCATGCAGGTGCTCTACTTCTAGCATGAACAATATTTATCCCATTTATTAAAATTATTGCAGAAATAATTAGTGAATTTATAAAAATAAGTATAGGATTTTTTGAGTGAACAGGAAGTTTTATGAGTTTGACTTTTTTTCTGTCTATATATTGTAGGAGTTCACCACCACTTGTAATTAGATATGATCCAACATTATTTTCTGGCAAGTAATGTGCAATGTCGTAACAACCGGTTTCTGCACCACCATAACCTAACTTAGGAATTACCTGTAGTACTTTTAATTTAGACTGCATGTGATAATAATATATACCTAGTCAATATGGTTACTTTATATGAAAAAAAATAAATTTCTAAGAATTTCTAAATCTAAAAAACTAAGATATATCGCAAATAATTATAAGAAAAATCTCTACATAGTTTTTTTGCCAGGCTTTGCATCAGATATAGATGGGGACAAACCTAAAAAATTTTTAAACTTTAGCATTAAAAATAAATTAGGGTTTTTAGCGTTAGAATATTTTGGTCATGGAAGGTCTTCAGGAGAGTTTACAAAAGGTAATATTACAAAATGGTCAAATGATGCTAAGACTGCAATTAATAAAATAGTAAAAAAAAATGATTTTATTCTAATTGGCTCCAGTATGGGTGGATGGATTTCGATGATAATGCATAAATATTTTAGTTCTCAAATTAAAGGCTTCCTGGGTATTGGATCTGCACCGGAGTTTCTTACAAGAATTATGTGGAAAAAATTTCCAAAAAAAACAAAGGATGAAATCATCAAAAAGGGAATATCTAAAATTAAAAATGGCGATTATGAATACTTAATCACTAAACAGCTTATTTTTGATGGAAAAAAAGCTAGAAATAAAGTTCTTAATAAAAAATTAAATAATACCATCCCTGTCACAATGGTTCACGGACAAAAAGATGAAGTAGTGCCTGTTAAATACTCAAGAATGGTTTTAAAAACTTTTCCTAAAGCAGATAAAAAACTTCTAATAATAAAGAATGGAGATCATAGTCTTTCCTCAAGTAAAAATTTAATTATAATTTGTAAAGAGCTACAAAAAATAATTGAAAAAATTAACTAGCTTTACCAACAATACTTTTATTAGTAATTGGATTTTCAAGTTTATCTATCATTTCTTTAGGGCAAACTTGTAAAAAATTATTTATCTCCACATCAAAATTTTCGAGTATATTTTTGGAAACAATAGAATCTGTTTCTTGATAATGTTTTAAGACTAGTTCCTTTAAATTATTTTTCCAGAACTCTGTCTCAGGTGTTTGCCAAATAATTGTCTCCGGATTTGCTTTTTTTGGAAATTCATTATTAAGATCATATACAAAAGCCATTCCACCTGTCATACCTGCTCCAAAATTATCTCCAACATCACCTAATATTACAATCGATCCTCCTGTCATATACTCACATCCATTGGAGTCACAACCTTCAACTACCGCAGTTGCTCCTGAGTTTCTTACTGCAAATCTTTCACCCGCTTGTCCTGCTGCTAATAAAGTTCCCGATGTTGCTCCATATAAGACTGTATTTCCAATAATAGTATTTTCATTTGATACTAAATTACTTTCCTCAGGAAGTTTAACTATTACAGATGCGCCTGACAAACCTTTAGCAACGTAATCATTGGCATCTCCTTTTAAAATTAATTTAACTCCTTTAATCCCAAATGCCCCGAATGATTGTCCAGCTGAACCTTTAAAATTGAGTGAAAAAGTATTTTCCTCTAATTTATTATTTCCAAATTTTTTATATAAATGATAAGAAATTCTTGTACCTACTGCTCTATCAGTGTTTTTTATTTCATATGTTTTATCTAATGGAGAATTGTTATCTATTAAGTTTTCTATCTCTGGCCAAATTTTTTGATCTAATGTATCTGGAACCTCATTAATTATAGGTTTCTCACAATATCTTTTATTTTTACCGGGGTCAGCTTGTACAAATAAAGGATTTAAATCTAAATCATCCAAATTTGGTGAACCTTTGCTCACTTGTCTTAATAAGTCAGTTCTACCAATGACCTCATTAAGAGACTTAAAGCCTAAACTTGCAAGAATTTCTCTTACTTCTTGCGCTATAAAAGAAAATAAATTCACTACCTTGTCTGGTGTACCAGTAAATTTTTTCCTAAGTTCATCATCTTGAGTGCATACACCGACTGGACAAGTGTTAGAGTGACATTGTCTTACCATAATACATCCCATTGCAACTAGCGCTGTAGTAGCTACACCAAATTCTTCTGCGCCCATCATTGCTGCCACAACTACATCTCTTCCAGTTTTAATTCCTCCATCCGTTCTCAGAGTAACAAGGTGTCGTAGTTTATTTAAAGTCAAGACTTGGTTTGCTTCTGTCAGTCCCATTTCCCATGGGATACCAACATATTTAACACTTGTTTGAGGGGTAGCTCCTGTTCCACCATTATGACCAGAAATTAAAATGATATCAGCTTTTGCTTTAGCAACTCCTGCTGCAATAGTTCCTATTCCAGATGAAGCTACTAATTTTACACCAACCCTAGCCTTAGGATTGATTTGCTTTAAATCATAAATTAGTTGTGCAAGGTCCTCGATAGAGTAAATATCATGGTGTGGAGGAGGTGAAATTAGTGTCACTCCTGGAGTAGAGTGTCTTAATTTAGCTATTTCTTCTGTAACCTTAAACCCAGGTAATTGACCCCCTTCACCAGGTTTTGCACCTTGTGCAATTTTAATTTCAATTTCATTACAATTATTTAAATAATTTATAGTTACTCCAAATCTTGCAGATGCTATTTGTTTTACTCTTGAATTAGCGCTATCTCCATTTTCTAAAACTTTAAATCTCTTTTCATCTTCTCCGCCCTCACCACTACAAGAAGCACCCTTTATCCTATTCATACCCACAGCAAGAGTTTCATGAGCTTCTTTTGATAAAGCACCATGAGACATACTTCCACTTCCGAATCTTTTCATGATTTCACTTATTGGCTCAACTTCGTCAATTGCTATTGCATCTTGATTTTTAAAGTCAATTAAATCCCTTAAATTAATTGGTTTTAAGCCGTAGATTCCTTTAGTGTATTTTTTATAAGTATCATAAGAATTTGATCCAACTGCAGCTTGCAAAAGATGGATTAATTTTCCTTGATATTGGTGAGTTTCTCCATTTTTTCTATATCTATAAATTCCACCTATGGGTAAAATATTTGAATGAATGTCAAAAGCGTTTTTATGTATACCTCTAATCTTTTTTTCTATACCACTTAATCCAATTCCAGAAATTTTAGATATTACACCTGGAAAATAATCTTTAACAATTGTTCTACTTAATCCTACAGTTTCAAAATTACATCCTCCTCTATATGAACTTAAAACAGAAATACCCATCTTTGACATTATTTTTAACAGGCCAAAGTTAACAGATTTAATATACCTACTCACACATTCATCAAAAGAAAATTTCCCAAAAAGTTTTTTGGAATATCTTTGAAATAGACTATCAAATGCAAGATAAGGATTTACAGTTGTTGCTCCAACACCTATGAGTGTAGCAAATGAGTGTGTATCAAGAGCATCTCCTGTTTGAACGTTGATAGAAACATATCCTCTTAGGCCTAATTTTATTAAATGAGTGTTTATTGCTCCGATACATAAAAGCATTGGCATTGGCAGTTTTGTTTCAGATATATTTTTATCTGACAAAATCAGTTGTGTTACGCCTTCTCTGACTGCTTTCTCTGCATCCCTTTTTAATTTATCAATTGAATTTTCTAGTGTTTCGTCTTTGTCGAATATACAATTTAAAATTCTATAATTATCACCAAAATACTTTACAAATTTTTCAAACTGATTGTTTGAGAGGATAGGACTGTCTAAAACATAAATATTTTCCTCAGTAAGATCTGAAAAATCAAGAATATTACCCAGATTTCCAAACCTTGTTTTTAAACTCATAACCTTATTTTCTCTTAAAGAGTCTATTGGAGGATTTGTTACTTGACTAAAGTTCTGTCTAAAAAAATGGTAAAGAGGCCTATATTTATCAGATAATACAGCAAGAGGTGTATCATCACCCATGGATCCAGTTGCTTCTTTGGCATCTTCAGCCATAGGATGAAGGATTAGTTCTAAATCCTCAAGGCTATAGCCAAAACAGTGTTGTATTTTTTTTAAATCAGAGCCTGAATATTGGTTTTTTTCATTTTCTATTGGAAATTTTTTATCAAGATCAATGATCTGGTTGTTAAACTTTTTAAATTCTTTTGCTAAATAATTCTTAATTGCATTGTTAGAATAGACTTTTCCCTTTTCAATTCTAACACCCAATATTTCACCAGGGCCAAGTCTTCCTTTTGAAACAATTTTCTTTTCATTTAAATCAATCATGCCTGTTTCAGATCCAGCAAATAAAAGTTTGTCTCTAGTAACGGTATATCTAAGTGGTCTTAGACCATTTCTGTCACTTCCCACAATTACCCACTCATTGTCTGTAGCAGCAACTGCAGCTGGCCCATCCCAAGGTTCCATAGTACTATTCAAAAAATTGAACAATTGTTGATGATCTTTTGACAAAACTTTACTTTTTTTTGACCACGCATCTGGAATTAACATAAGTTTTGCCAAAGGTGCTGAATGACCAGATATATTTAGTAATTCAAAAACATTGTCCAATGATGCAGAGTCAGAATTTCCAGCAGGAATAACCGGTTTCAAATTTTCCATATCATCGAACAATGGACTAAACATTTCTTCTTGGTGTATATTCATCCAATTAACGTTACCTTTGAGTGTATTTATTTCACCATTATGAGCGATTGCTCTAAACGGTTGAGCTAAATCCCAGCTTGGCGCTGTATTAGTTGAAAACCTCTGATGAAAAATTGCATATCTTGAAATAAAACGTTTATCTTTTAAATCTGTATAAAAGTCTGACAAAGCTTCTGCAAGAAACATTCCTTTGTAAATAATTGATTTTGAACTAAATGAGCAAATATAAAAATTATTTAATTGATTTTTTAAAGCTTCTTTTTCAATTTTTCTTCTTGTCTCGTATAGTATTCTCTCTAAATCTTTGCCAACAATTGATTTATCATTATGAGTAAACAATACTTGGGCAATTTCAGGTCTTGTTAATTCAGCTTTTTCACCGAGCACAGATGGATCAACTGGCACTTGTCTCCATCCATATATATTAAAATTCTTTTTTGTAAGTTCGCTCTCTACTATTGTTCTGCATTGCTCTTGACCACCAAAATCGTTCCTTGGAAGAAAGATCATTCCTACACATAAATCTGAATTATCGTGTTTATGTCCAGTAATTTCTATTTTCTCTGCAAAAAAATCTTTAGGTATCTCAATATGTATTCCTGCTCCATCACCTGTTTTTCCATCAGCATCAATAGCACCCCTGTGCCAAACAGCTTTCAAAGCTTCAATTCCATATTCAACTACTTTTCTTGATTTTAGCCCCTCAGTTGAAGCTACAAGACCTACTCCACATGCATCATGTTCCATATTCTCATCATAAACGTGATTTTTTTTTAACAATTCACGATTTTTTTTTTGGATATCCATTATGCAACTTTCATTTTTTGTTTTGATTGAAGAAAACTTTCGATTGAAGTTGCTGCATCTCTTCCATCTTTAATAGCCCACACTACTAATGATGCTCCTCGAACGATATCTCCTGCTGCGAATACACCAGGAATACTTGTTTCTAAGGTATCAAAGTCAGCCTTAATAGTTCCCCATTGTGAAACTTTTAATCTTGGCTCTTGAAAAAGAATAGGTAAGTCCTCTGGATCAAATCCTAGAGATTTAATCACCAAATCTGCTTTTATTTCAAATTCTGAATTTTCTTCTACTATTGGTTTTCTTCTTCCACTCTCGTCAGGGTCAGTTAATTTCATTTTATCTACTATAATACTCTTAACTTTATTAGATCCTTTAAATTCTTTTGGATTACTCAACCAGATAAATTCAACACCTTCTTCCTCTGCATTTCCTACTTCTCTTGCAGATCCGGGCATATTTTCTCTATCTCTTCTGTATAAACACTTTACAGATTTAGCTTTTTGTCGAACTGATGTTCTTACACAATCCATTGCTGTGTCTCCTCCACCAATAACTACAACATCTTTTCCTTCAGCATTAAGTGTACCGTTATCAAACATTTCAACTTTATCACCTAAACCTTTTTTATTTGATGCTGTTAGGAATTCCATTGCAGGAAAAATATTACCTAGATCATTTCCTGGTAAATTTACTTCTCTAGGTTTGTAAACACCTGTGGAAATTAATATTGCATCATGTTTTGATTGTAGTTCTTTTAAAGTAGAGTCCTTACCAACTTCAAAATTGTTTATAAAATTTATACCTCCATCTTTCAGAAGTTTAATTCTTCTTTCAACTACATGTTTCTCTAGTTTAAAGTTTGGAATTCCATAAATAAGTAATCCACCAGCTCTATCATATCTATCGTATATTGTTACTTGATATCCTTTTTTTCTTAGCTCTTCTCCACAAGCTAACCCTGCTGGTCCTGCACCTATAATTCCAACACTTTGTTCATTTTCAATTTGTACTTTTATTGGTTTAACCCATCCATTTTCCCATGCTTTGTCGGTTAGATATTTTTCAATTGATCCTATGGTAACAGTGCCATGCCCTGACTGTTCAATTACACAATTTCCCTCACATAGTCTGTCCTGAGGACAAATTCTTCCACAAACTTCTGGCATATTATTTGTGCTTTGTGATAAGTGATATGCCTCTTCATATCTTCCTTCTGCAGTGAGTTTTAACCAATCTGGAATATTATTACTTAAAGGACAATGAACTTGACAAAAGGGGACACCACACTGAGAGCATCGGCTAGACTGCTCTTTGGCCCTATCATGTATAAATTCTTGATATATCTCGCCAAAATCCTCTTTCCTTTGGGATTTATCTCTTTTAGGTGGATTTTGTTGACCTATATCCACAAATTGAAGCATTTTGTTTGTCATAGGAGTCGGCTTATATACGAATTTGAAATATGTAGAAAGTATAACTAGGTAATACATTCTGACGTATATTTTTAAAAAACCCTTTATTTCATAATTTTTTTCAAATTTGCATAGTAGCTATGCGTAATAGTAATTGCCTTATTTAAGTAATCTTTTAACTATCTATTTAATTCTCAAATGATTTCAAAATATATAGAAGCATCAATATTAGCATTCATCCAAGGATTTACTGAGTTTATCCCCGTAAGTTCCTCTGCTCATCTCATTATAATTTCAAAGATTTCTAATTTTAATGTTAGCTCACTTCAATTAGATATAAGCCTCCATTTAGGTTCACTTTTAGCAATTATTTTTTATTTTAGAAAAGATTTATTAAATATAACCAAAAATAAATCATTATTCCTTTTAATGGTACTAGGATCAATTCCATTAATTATTGTTGGCTATTTTTTTTATTCATCGGGACTAATTGAAAATTTAAGAAATTTAAAAGTGATAGCTTGGACTACATTAATTTTTGGAATATTGTTGTTTATTGCAGATAGATCTAAAATTAAAAATAAAATTAATAATAATTTAAATCTTAAAAATATTTTACTAATAGGTATTTTACAAATGTTGGCTATTATACCTGGAGTTAGTAGATCTGGAATTATAATTACTGCATCAAGATTTTTAAATTTTGATAGAGTTGATTCCTCTAAAATATCTTTTTACTTATCCATACCTGCATTAGGTGGAGCTAGTGTACTGAGTATGGAAGATATAATTAATACAAATATAGATATGAATTTTTTGTTTATATTTGCAGTCTTATTATCATTTGTTATTTCTTATTTAACAATAAAATATTTTTTGATTTATGTGAGAAATTTTAATTTAAACATTTTCGTTTATTACAGAACATTTCTTGCATTGATTCTTTTTGTAATTGCATATTCTTAAGTTTTGGTGCTCGGAGAAATTTGAGAAGAAATTACAGCAACTAATATTAAAAAGCATCCAATCATATTATTCGTAGTTAAAAACTGGTTGAGAATTACCCATCCAGCAATTGCTGCAAACACTCCCTCTAACGAATAAATAATTGCAGCAGGTGCCTCTTCTATATTTTTTTGAGCAAACATTTGCAATGTAAAGGCAATTCCACCCGATAATGCACCGGCATAAAGTATTGAACTACTTTCCATTAAAATTTTTGAAATATTAATTTCCTCAAATGCATATGAAAAAATTATTGAGAGCGTTGCCACAAATAAAGCCTGTAATGCTGCGTAGAACATTGGAATATCAAATTCTTCCATGAATTTACCTGCAAAAATTATGTGCAATGCCCAAAATACGGAACATAAAATAACTAAACCATCACCTAACATTATTTCTGAATTAGAAAAATCACTTAGAAGATATACGCCTAAAACACAAAGCCCAATTGCAGGCCAAATACTCCAATGAACTTTTTTTGAATAAATAAAAAATAATAAAATTGGAACTATAGGAACATAAAATACCGTAAAAAATGCTGCATTTGCAATATTAGTGTATTGAAGGGCGGCTTGTTGTAAAAAAGTTCCTAAGAAAAGTGAAACTCCCATAAAAACTAAATACTTTATAAAAAGTTTTGATTTTGAGAGTATCTCAAACTTGATTTTCTTCCTTTCAAAGAGTAACGCAAGTGGTAAAATAGTCAAAAATCCTACAACAAATCTTGCTGAATTAAATGTTAAAGGACCAATATTGTCCATCCCTGTATCTTGTGCAATAAAAGCTGTACCCCAAATAAAAGTTGTAACTATTGCACAGACCATAGAAAGAGATTTTGTCATTTTATTAAACTAAACTATTAAATTAATTTATTCCGTTCATCTTGCAAGAACTATCAAAATCTTCTTTGTTTATATAACATCCAGACATTTTTCTTACTCCACTAAATGATCCTCTTCCATGAAGTATTCGCCAATTATTAAATATTAAAAGCTCTCCAGGTTTCAGTACATGTCTCCATTGGTAATCTTTGTTGTTTGCAAGTAAGTCAAACTTTTTAATTGCTTCATAAAACTTTAAAGTTAAATCCTTTTCAAATCTAAAAGGCGCTCGATCATAATTGTTAAAACTTACTTGAATAATTTCATTATTTTTATTTAATTTAAATATTGGTCTTTCAGCTTCAAGGAAAACTCCATCACCAATGTAATTACCTTTTACATTAATTTTTGTAAGCAAATCATACATTTGCCAGTCTTCTTTTTTGATTGTTTCGGCAATCTTTAATCCATCAACCATTATTGAGTCACCGCCCGTAGCATTATAATCACAACATAATAATAATTGTAACCCTGGAGCATCATTACTATATGTTGAGTCTGTATGTGGTCTTAACTCTTCTTGAGTATAAGCGCTATCAGCCTTATTTTCGTCAGACTCAAAACTCCACAGTCCTCCGAAAATAGAATTTCTTACATATCCAATTTTATTAGCAATTTTTTCAACACATTTTAAATTTTTTTCGCAGTTTCTAATTACTAAAAAACCATAAGTATGTAGACTTTTTAAAAAGTTTTTAAATCCATCATTTGATAAGATAGAATTATAATCTACAAATACTTCTTGGTGAATTTCATTTGATCCCCAAATTTTTAAATTTGATTTTGTTTCTCTTTTTTTATCTACTTTGTTATTAATTAGAAATTCAAATGAATATTGCACTGGTTTTTCTAGATCAGGCCAGGAAATGCTCAAGTATTTGCCATTTTCTAATATTTCAGCATTTTTTATTTTTAAATTTAGATCTAAAGATGCTGTAAAAGTCTTTCGTTGACTAGACCTTTTATCCCAATTTTGCTCATCTTTTGCATGATCTCGCAACCAAATATTTGGAAAAATTTCTGAGTTTTCTCCGCTAAAATGGATATGAAGATCATCGGGTAATATTTCAATTTTTGTAATCATTTACTTAGATTGTAAGCAAAATTTGTTCCTAAATTATCTTTTAACTCATTATTAAATTTAGCAGCCTCTGCTCCATCTATAATTCGATGGTCATATGATAATGATAAAGGTAACATAGTTCTTGGGATAAATTTTCCGTCTTTAAATACCTGTTTTTTATAGCTTCTGCCTATTCCAAGGATAGCAACTTCAGGAAAATTAATTATTGGCGTAAAGAACGATCCCCCAATTCCACCTAAACTAGTAATAGTCATCGATCCCCCGAAGAATTCTTTTTTATCAATTTTTAGATTTCTGCAATCATCACTTACTTTTTTCAAATCCTTACTTAAGTCATTTATATCTTTTTGATTAGCATCTCTAATCTTAGGTACCATAAGTCCATGTTGGGTATCAACTGCGATGCCGATGTGAAAATACTTTTTAAATGTAATTTTACCATTTTCAATATCATCAATTGATGAATTAAAAGATGGAAATTTTTTAAGTGATATTACTAATGCTTTTATAATAAATGCAAGTGGAGTAATTTTTATTTTTTTCCCAGAGAAATTATCTTTAAGTGAACTTCTAAACTCTTCCATTTCGGTGATGTCAGCTTCATCATGATTTGTTACATGTGGAATGTTAGTCCAAGAGTTAACTAGATGAGGAGCAGCAATTTTTTTAACTCTAGGAATATCTTTAACCTCAACTTCTCCAAAATCTGAGTGTTGAAATTCACTTTTGACAACTTTTTCATTTTTACTATCTTTTGTATCAATGTTTTGATTAATATTAGACGAAACAAATTCTTTTAAATCTTTTTCTGTAACCCTACCTAATCTTTCAGAACCTTTAACATTACTTATCTCAACACCTAATTCCCTAGCAAACTTCCTAACTTTTGGACTTGCAGATGTTTTGTTATATTGATCAGACATTTACATCTTTGTTGGCATAGGTTTATTTTTATCGATATTATAATTTTTAATTGCATCTTCAGCATACTTTGATGTAATGAGTTGTTCTTTGGCTAAAACACTAAGGCTGTAAGCAACTATATGCTCTTTATCTACTTCAAAAAAACTTCTTAAATTTTTTCGTGTGTCACTTCTTCCATATCCGTCCGTACCAAGAGAATAAAAACTTTTTTTTGTAAAAGATCTTATTTGATCTGCATTAATTCTCATGTAATCAGTAGCTGCAAGGATGGGTCCTTGCTGTTTTCCCAAGCATTCCTCGATATACGATTTTTTGTTTATTTCTGAGGGGTTTAATAGATTTTGTCTCTCAACTTCCATTCCATTTTTTCTTAACTCATTGAAACTTGTAACACTCCAAACTTCACTGTCTATCTGATACTCTTTTTTGAGTATATCTGATGCCGCCATCATTTCTCTAAGTATTGTGCCAGAGCCCAATAATTGGATCTTAGCTTCCTTTGAACTTGATGACTCTTTTATTTTATACATTCCTTTGAGAATTCCATCTTCACAATCTTTTGGCATTTCAGGATGAGAATAATTTTCATTCATTGTAGTAATATAGTAAAAAATATTTTCATTTTTTTCATGCATTCTCCTTAAACCTTCTCTAAAAATTACAGCTAATTCATAATGGAATGTAGGATCATAGGATATACAGTTTGGAATTGTAGATGCGAGTAAATGACTATGCCCATCTTGATGTTGAAGTCCTTCTCCTGCAAGAGTTGTTCTTCCAGCTGTTGCACCAATTAAAAATCCTCTTGCTTGGCTGTCTCCAGCTGCCCATGCAAAATCTCCAATTCTTTGAAAACCAAACATAGAATAGAAAAGATAAATTGGTATCATTTCAACGTCATGGTTAGTGTAAGCAGTGCCTGCAGCAATCCAAGATGACATAGAACCTGCTTCCGTAATTCCTTCTTCTAAAACTTGACCACTTTTTTCTTCTCTGTAAGAAGAAAGTTGTGCAGAATCTTCTGGCTCGTACTTTTGACCCTCGTGAGCATAAATTCCTATTTTTTGAAAGAAACCTTCCATTCCAAAAGTTCTAGCTTCGTCTGGAATAATTGGTACTAATTTAGGAGCAACATTTTTATCTCTTAAAAGATTAGTTAGCATTCTGACTAGTGCCATTGTTGTAGACATTTCTTTTTCACCAGTAGAAGTCTTCATAAAATCAAAAATATCCTTACTTGGAGCTTTAATTGGTTTTGAGTAAGATGTTCTTTCTGGAATAAAACCACCCAATTCTATCCTTCTCTTTTTTAAATATTTTATTTCTTCTGAATTTTCGTCTGGTTTGAAATATTCAATATTTTTGACTTGGGCATCTGTTAATGGAACATCAAATCTATCCCTGTAATACATCAAATCATCAACATCTAATTTTTTTTGCTGGTGAGTAGTATTTACACTTTCTCCACTTTTTCCCATACCATAACCTTTAATCGTTTTAGCAATAATAACTGTGGGACTTCCTTTGTGGTTGATCGCTTTATCATAAGCAGCATAAACTTTATGAGGATCATGACCTCCTCTATTTAATCGCCAAATATCAGTATCAGACATCGATGAAACTAATTCAGTTGTTTCAGGATATTTGCCAAAAAACTTCTCTCTAACATAAAGTCCATTTCTTGCTTTAAAAGCTTGATATTCACCATCCACGGTCTCATTCATAATTTTTACTAAATGTCCTGTCTTATCATTTGCTAAAAGAGTATCCCAATAAGAACCCCAAATAACTTTTAAAACATTCCAACCTGCGCCTCTAAAAATTCCCTCTAATTCTTGAATTATTTTTCCATTTCCTCTAACTGGACCATCTAATCTTTGTAAATTGCAGTTAACAACGAATATTAAATTGTCTAAATTTTCACGAGCTGCTAACCCTATTGCACCAAGAGACTCGGGCTCATCCATTTCTCCATCACCTAGAAATGCCCAGACTTTTCTTCCTTCGTCTTTAATTAATCCTCTATTAATAAGATATTTCATAAATCTTGCTTGATATATTGCTAACATTGGACCAATACCCATTGAAACAGTTGGGAACTGCCAGAAATTAGGCATTAGCCAAGGATGAGGATACGATGAAAGCCCACCTGTTTTTACCTCTTGTCTAAATCTATCTAATTGTTTTTCATTTAATCTTCCTTCAAGAAAAGCCCTCGCATACATACCAGGTGCACTATGACCTTGAAAATATACTAGATCACCTCCAAATTTATTATTTTTTGCTCTCCAAAAATGATTCATTCCAACATCATATAATGTTGCTGCAGATGCAAATGTTCCAATGTGCCCACCGAGTTCAGGGTATTTTTTATTTGCTCTCACTACCATGGCTGCAGCATTCCATCTTATTAATGATCTTAACTTACGTTCTATATTTTGATCTCCAGGAGATCTTTTTTCTTCCTCAGGAGGTATAGTATTTACGTATGGAGTAGTTTGAGTATGGGGAATTTTTGATCCTGCTTTATAGGATTGATCAATTAATTGTTTTATTAAAAAATGTGCTCTTTCTGAACCATCGTTTTGTAGAACTGCGCTTAAAGAGTCTAACCATTCTTTTGTTTCAACAGGATCAATATCATCATTACTACTAACCATCTTAACTTCATTTATTAGTCTAGTTTGTTTGATCTGTTTTGGCTCAACAACTTTTGTTTCAGCTTTGATATCAGGCTTTATAGCAGTTTCAGCTTCCTCAATTAGCTTCTCTGTTGAAGGTGGAATTTTATCACTTAAAGTTTTAGTATTTTTTTCCTCTTCATCCTTATTGTCTGAAGATAGTGATAATATCAAATCACCTTTTGAAACTTTGTCACCAATTTTAACTTTTATATTTTCTACTGTACCCTCATAATTTGATGGTACTTCAACACTCGATTTATCGCTTTCCAGTGTTACGACGGGGTCATTTTTGTTGATTTTATCGCCCTTTTTTACAAGCACTTCAATTATTTCAACATTTTCAAAATCTCCAATGTCTGGAACTAATAAATCTAAATTCATTTTTTTATTATATATATATCAATATTTGCTAAAAAAATAATTTACATTATTAATTATGTATAAAAACTGTACAAATTGCGCCTGTAGCTCAATTGGATAGAGCGCTTGGCTACGGACCAGGAGGTTCTGGGTTCAACTCCTAGCAGGCGCACCAAAACGAAAGGATAAATGAAAATATCACTTGAAAAATCTGTAATATATTTCTTTTGTTTGGTTTTGTTATTTATATTAATTATGTCAATAATCCTTTAATGAAAAAATTTGAACAATTAAGTAATAAACCAAGTTACATGAAACATAATGGTGGTTTGTTATTTAGATCTATAAGCAAAAAAAAATTTGAGTTTAAAACAAAAATCAAAAAAACACATTTAAATAAAGCCGGGATAACCCATGGTGGTTATATATGCACAATAATTGATGCTGGAGCAGGAACTGCTTGTCACAAAGCAAGTGGCAACAAACCCTGTGTAACTATATCGTTGGATATTAAATTTATAGCTCCTTCTAACCTGGGAGATGAATTATTAGGAATAGTTGAAATTCAAAAAGTTACTAAATCAATGGTATTTATTAATTGTAAACTAAAGTGCAAAACCAAACTTGTTGCAAGTGCAGTTGGAATTTGGAAAATTTTAAGAAGACCACTTCCAAATGCTGGCTTGGGTGGATAAATTTTATTTTTTTATTTGAAACACAAACACTGGCAAAACTAAAACTAAGCCAATAATTGATGAACTTAAACCTGGTGCAATAAATAATAATGAAATAATTCCAAGATACCATCTTTGAAAAGTTGATACTGATTTAAACAAATATCCTGTGAAACCAATTCCAATTAATCCAATACCAATCATTGCAGATATTAAAGTTACAAAGAAGTCATAGAAGTTAAATCCTTGCGCAACCAATAATAATGATGGTGAATAGACAAACACAAAGGGCACAAGCGCTTTTGCGATACCTAATCTAAAAGCCGTGTTACCAGTAGTAAATGGATTTGATCCAGCTATACCTGCTGCAGCGTATGCTGCAAGAGCAACTGGTGGAGTTATGTCTGCTAAAACTCCATAATAAAAAACAAAAAAATGCGAAACTATTGGTTCAATTTGTAATTGAGTAAGAGCGGGCGCTGCAACAGCAACAAGAATTATATAAGTTGCAGTTGTTGGAACTCCTGTACCCATGAATATGCATGATATTGCAATTAATATTAAAGAAAAAAATAACGTCAGATCTTGAAGTGTAAAATAATTAAATGGTAAAAAATTTAAGAAGAAGCCACCAACATCTCCTGCTGTTTGTATTACTACATATCCTAATCTAAATCCGACTCCTGTTAATGTAACTACACCAACTATTATACCTATTGAAGTAGCAGCTGCCCCAACTGCTAAAGTATTTTTAGCACCTCTTGCTAGGCAATCAAATAAATCATTTAAAGTTAGTCTATTTTTTTTTCTTATAAATCCAATGACTACACAAGCAATGATACCATTTACTGCGGCGTAATCTGGTGTCCGACCAATCAAAATTAAATATACTAGTAAAATTAAAGGAACAATTGCTAGCCAATTATCTCTTATTATTTTAAAAAATTTTGGAACTTCACTTTCATTTAAACCTCTAAGACCTAATTTTTTTGCCTCTAAATGAACCATTACAAAAATTCCAAAATAATGAAGTAAAGCAGGAATTAATGCTGCCGCCAAAATATCTCTTAGGGGTAATTCTAAATATTCAACCATGATAAAAGCTGCAGCTCCTAAAATAGGTGGAGTTATTTGTCCTCCAGTAGAAGCTGTGGCTTCAACGGCACCAGAAAAATGTGGAGGGTAACCAACTTTTTTCATTGCTGGAATTGTAAGAGAACCAGTTGTAACTGTGTTTGCAATTGAAGAGCCAGATATAGTTCCAAGAAAAGCTGAGGAAAAAATTGCAACTTTTGCTGGTCCTCCAGAGTATCTTCCAGCTATTACCATCGCTAAATCAATAAATAATTGACCTAAACCTATTCTTGTTGCAAGGACACCAAATAGAATAAATAAAAATACATATTGAGCCATGACTCCCACAGCAATTCCATAAATTCCTTGATTGGTTATATAAATATGATTTACAAAACCAGCCCAACTACTACCACCATGTTTTAAAGCTCCAGGAAAAATAGGACCATAAAGTGCAAAAATCATAAATATTATACATATTAATGGTAGTGTGTATCCTATTGATCTTCTTGCAGCCTCTAATGTTAAAATAATAAGAATTGAACCCATAATAACTTCGGTGTTGGAAGGATTTCCGACTCTGCTAGCTAATATTTCTGGGGGCAATAATGGCAAATAAAGTGCGGTTACAACAACTAATATAGAAAAAAAAATGTCTATTATGGGAACTTTATTTTTAGATTGTTTATCTGCAAAACTTTTCCATCCATAAAATAAAAATACAAGACCAACAACAAAAGAAATATGAATACCTCTATGAAGAATATCTCTTATAGTTCCAAATCCTGAAGCATAAAAATGGTAAATTGACATTGTAACCAAAGCAACAAAGGTCAATTTTTTTAAGAAATTTTTTAACTTTCTTTCATTACTTTTTATCTCAAATTTATCTTCAAGTTTTGCAACTTCATCTGGTGAAATATTAAATTGAGACATAATAATGCCCTAGATCTAATTGATCTAGGGCAAATTGATTTTTAAGATTTAATTTAAAAGTCCTGCTTCTTTATAGAACTTTTCTGCACCAGGATGTAGTGGTACACCTACTCCAGAAAGAGCTGTATCAGGTGTTATAGTTTTTCCCTTAGCATGACCAACGTCCATAAGCTTTCTTGACTCTTTATTCCATAAAGCCTTTGTAATTTGGTAAATTAATTCACTATCTTCTTTAGCTGACGTAAACCATTGAGCACCTACTGCTACAGTATTAACTTGATCCACACCTTCATAAGTTCCTGAAGGAATTGGGCTTTCTGAGAAAAAACCATATTTTGAGGTCAGTGCTTTAGCTCCTGCACCATCAATTGGTACTAATTTAATATCAACTGCAGACGCTAGCTCAACAATTGCACCAGTTGGATAGCCTGCAACAACAAAAATTGCATCAACTTTTCCATTTCTTAAAGCATCCGTTGCAGCTTTACCTTTTAAAGCTTCAGCTTTTACATCGCTTGTGCTTAATCCATTAGACTCTAATATTAACTTAGCATCAACATATGTTCCAGATCCAGGTTCATCTAGTGAAACTCTTTTTCCTTTTAAGTCTTTCACTGAATTAATATTACTTTTCTTAAGTGCTACTAAATGTATATGTTCTTGAAAAAGAGCTGCAATAGTCCTCAGGTCTTTAGCAGGTTCTTTTCCTTCCATTGTTCCAGTGCCAGTATAGGCCCAATAAGCAACGTCTGATTGTGCAAAGCCTGAATTTCTTAATCCTGAAATTATTGCATTTACATTATCAACTGATCCTCTTGATGAAACTGCTGATGCAATCAGATTTGGTACTCCACAGCTTCCACCTTTACCACATTCTCTAGATCCTGGTGGTTTTGAAATTGCATTAGCAATCATTCCACCAACTGGATAATAAGTATAAGCGGTACCACCTGTACCAATTGTAAAAAATTTAAGTTCTTGTGCAAATGATTTACCTGATAAACCTATCATCAAAAATAAAATCATTAGAGAACTTTTAAATAAATTTTTAAACATATTTTCTCCAATCTATTAGTTATTAGACCTATTTAATAACAATCAAATATTGTTGTCTATATAAATTTAAATAAAATTATGGTTTTTTAAGTTCTTCTATATTTTTATATTCAGATAAAACTGATGGATTAATTAATGCTTGAATATTTTTTATTTTATTTCCTTCAATGATGTTTTTAACTGCAAGTTCAACTATTTTTCCATTTTTTGTTCTAGGAATATCTGAGACCTCAATTATTTTTTTTGGTACGTGGCGTGGAGATGCATTCTGACGAATAGCCTTTTTTAATTTAAGAGATAAAATCTCATTTAGTGTTTTAGGTTTTTTTAGAACTATGAATAATATGATTCTCACATCATTATCCCACGACTGTCCAATAACTATAGACTCTTTTACTTCTTTGAATTTATCAACAATAGAGTAAATCTCTGCAGTACCTAATCTAGCACCCCCAGGATTAAGTGTTGCATCAGATCTTCCATAAATAACATATCCACCGTTAGTTTTTCTTTCTGCATAATCTCCGTGATGCCAAACATTTTTATATTTTTCAAAATAAGCAGATTTATATTTTTTATTATTTTTATCATTCCAAAAATAAATTGGCATTGAAGGGAATGGTGATTTACAAACTAATTCACCTTTTTTATTAACTAAAGAATTTCCTTTTTCAGAAAAAACATCTGTATTCATTCCTAATCCGTTATTTTGAATTTGACCTCTAAAAACAGGAGAGTAAATATTTCCTAATACAAAACATGAAACAAGGTCTGTGCCACCTGCAATAGACGCTAAATGAACATTCTTTTTTACATTCTTGTAAACATAATCAAAGCCATCAGATGATAACGGTGATCCAGTAGAACAAATAGTTTTAAGATATTTTAGTTTATACTTAGTCTTTATATTTAAATTTAATTTTTTTAATTGATCAATATATTTTGCACTTATGCCAAATAGGGAAATTTTTTCTTTTTCAGCTATTTTTAGAAGCAAATCACTTCTTTTATACATTGGAAAACCATCAAAAAGAACTATTGAGGCCTTAGATGCTAAAAAAGTCATTAGCCAATTCCACATCATCCATCCACAAGTAGTGAAATAAAATACATTATCACCTGGTTTTACGTTACAGTGAAGTTTGTGTTCTTTTAAATGTTGAAGTAAAACGCCACCGGCTCTGTGACATATACACTTTGGTTTGCCTGTAGTTCCACTTGAATATAAAATTGCTAATTCTTTATCAAAATCAAATTTTTTGAATGAAAACTGTTTTATTTTTTTATTTTTTAATTTTTTATAATAGTAAATTTTTACCCCCTTTAACTTTAATTGTTTTAAATTTTTTTTACCTGGATAATTTGTGATAAGTACACTTTTTATAGATTTAATTTTTTTTAGAATGAACGGTAGTCTTTCAATTACATTTATTTCTTTGCCATTGTAATAATATCTATCGGTAATAATTAAAAGTTTTGGTTTAATTTGAGAAAATCTTTCTATAACTCCTTGTGTTCCAAAATCTGGAGAACATGATGACCATACAGCTCCTATTGCACTAGTAGCTAAAAAACTCTCAACTGTCTCAATTTGATTTACTGTATATGCTGCAATTCTATCTTTTTCTTTTATTTTATTTTCTTTAAAAAAATTAATTAATTTTAAGGTATTATCATTCAATTTTTTCCAAGACTTTTCCTCCCTGAAACCATTTTCACTTACAAACGTAATAGCTTTTGAGTTATCATTTTTTGATAATAAATTATCTGCATAATTTAATTTAGATTTTACAAAAAATTTACTTTTTATAATTTCTTCAGGAAAATGAAATTTCTCATTTTTAATACCTTTGATATTTGAATAATCCCAAACTGAAGACCAAAATAATTTGGGATATTTAATTGTCCAATCAAACAATTTTTTATAATTTTTCTTAGGCAGATAGTTAAATTTTTTTGCTAAAAATTTTTCAAATTCAAATAAATTTGATTTCGCTTTTGTTTGAGAATTAGCTTCCCATAGTTTCTGAGACATAAAAAATATATTTAATTTTTTAAAATTATGATAACCTTAATATGTTAAATAATAAAAATGAGAACTTTTTCTTTAATGATTCGGACTAGTTTTAGCCCATTTTTGTTCTACAGAGGTAACAATATATAGTACTGGTTAAAAAAATCATACCAAAACTAGAAATGAAAAAAAATAAGATCACAGCAGTTCTCGGCCCTACAAATACCGGAAAAACCTTCTTAGCAATTGAAACCATGCTTTCTTTTGACTCGGGGATGATCGGCTTTCCATTAAGACTTTTGGCTAGAGAAGTTTATGACAAAATTATCAAGAAAGTTGATACATCAAAAGTGGCTTTAATAACTGGTGAAGAAAAAATTATTCCAATAAATGCAAAATATTTTTTGTGCACTGTTGAGTCAATGCCATTAGATAAAAATTTAGATTTTGTAGGAATTGACGAAATACAAATGTGCAATGATCACGAAAGAGGTCATATTTTTACAGATAGATTGTTGAATATGAGAGGTGAAAAACTCACAATGTTAATGGGGTCTAACTCTATTAAAAAGATTGTTCAAAAACTTGATGATGATATTGAATTTAAAAATAGAGAAAGACTGTCTAAATTATCATTTGGGGGTCACAAAAAAATTTCAAGGATAGAGAGAAAAAGTGCTGTAATTGCCTTTTCTACTGAGGAAGTGTACGCTATAGCAGAGCTAATTCGACGTCAAAAAGGAGGGGCGGCTATTGTGATGGGTTCTCTAAGCCCCAAAACAAGAAATGCTCAAGTTAGTTTATATCAATCTGGTGATGTTGATTATTTAGTAGCCACTGATGCGATTGGTATGGGAATAAATATGGATCTTAATAATATCTATTTTTCAAATTTAAAAAAATTTGATGGTAAAAAATTGAGAAATTTAAATATTTCTGAAATCGGTCAAATTGCGGGAAGAGCAGGAAGATATTTAAATGATGGTATATTTGGAACCACAGGTGAATGCAAAGAGATTGGACCAGATGAAATTGAAGCATTAGAAACACATAGCTTTCCAGACATACAGACAATCTTTTGGAGAAACTCAAAATTAAATTTTTCAAATAAAGTTTCTTTAATAAAATCTTTAGATGAAAAACCTTATAAGGAATGGTTAAGAAGGATTAATGAGTGCCAAGACGAAAAAGTATTAAAATATTTTTTGAAAGAAGCTCCAAATTTAGAAATACAAGATAATCCTGAAATCTTAAAAATACTTTGGGAATGTTGTCAAATACCTGATTTTGTAAAGAAAACGTATGGTCATCATTTTGAAGTAGTGAGTAAAATATTTAACTTTTTAACAAATGGAAATAAAAAAGTTCCTAACCAATATATGAAAGAGCAACTATCCTTATTAGATAAGTTAGATGGTAATGTAGATTCTTTATCAAATAGAATTGCAAATGTTAGAACTTGGGCTTACGTATCAAACAAGTCAAATTGGGTTGAAAATCAAGACTATTGGATAGAGAGAACAAAAAACCTTGAGGACAGACTTTCTGACAGATTGCACGAAGAATTAACAAAAACATTTATTGATAAAAGAGCTAGCGTTCTGGCAAAGGGTTTGAAGCAAGATATTATTTTCGAAACTGAAATTATTAATGATGAAAAAGTAATGATAAACCAACAATTTATTGGACGATTAAAGGGTCTCAAATTAGACTTAGATTTAAAGGTAGATACATTAGATGCAGATATTAAATCTTTAAAAAAGGCTGCTAGGCAAAATGTTGGTCCTGAAATTATTAAAAGAATTACACAGATAATTGAAACTGGTTTAATTGAACTAAAAGAAGATTTTAGAATTTATTGGAATAATAATCAGATAGCAAAATTAATACCTGGTTCTGATTATTTAAATCCCCAAATTCAATTAATTATTGATGAAATGATCGAAAATGATGAGAAATTAAGACTAAACTCTTATCTGCAGCATTGGATAAGTAGTAAAATTGAAACTGAGCTGAAAAGTTTAATAGATTTAAAAAATGTTAAAGATAATAATTCAGAGTTAAGAGCTTTAGCTTATCATCTTTATGAAAATAATGGAGTTGTTAAGAGAGTTGATGTATTGGGCTACTTAAATAAACTTGATCAAGATGAAAGAAAAAAAATGAGAAACTTAGGGGTAAAGTTTGGTAGATACCACGTTTTTTTATTTAAACTATTTAAACCAAGTTCGGTATCATTAAGAATTCTTTTATGGAAAATCTTTAACGAAAAAAGTTTAGATTTTATACCTCCAACATTTGGATTGAACTTTTTAGAGGAAAAAAAAATACTCAATAAAAATTTAATGCTATTATGTGGTTTTGAAAAGTTTGAAAAATTATATGTTAGAATAGATATTTTGGAGAGATTATTTCTTATGATTTTTAATACTAAATCAGATGATAAGACTAAAGAGGTAAAGTTAATTCCTGAAATGCTCAATTTGTTAGGTTGTAATAAAGAAAATTTTGTGAAATTAATTAAAAAAATGAATTATAAAACTTATGAAAAAAATAAAGACTTATACTTTAAGTACATCCCATTCAAAAAAATAATAAAGAAAGATAACGATAAGAATTTCGAGGATAATCCATTTAGAGTTCTGTCACAGCTTAACCTAAAATAATGTTCAATATTTTTAAAAAAGAAAACACTGAAAAGGAAAGTAATCACCCATCAATAATAGCGGTTGCATGTTTATTAATTCATTCTGCCAAAATTGATGAGAATTATACTGATAAAGAAAAAAAAATTATTAAAGATGCAATTATTGAAATGGGTGCTAATGCTGAGAAAATTGATGGAATAATTCAAGTTGCTGAAGAAAAAGAGAAAGACTCTAATCAAATTCTGGATTTTACAAGAGAGATTAAAAATATTGATGAGGAAGATAAAAAAATAATAATAGAGGCTTTGTGGGATATTATTTATTCTGATGAAGACGCTGACATGTATGAAACTAATTTAATGAGAAGAATATCAGGTTTACTATATCTAGATCCAAAAGTTGTTGGTGATATTAAAGAGAAAGTTAGTAAAAAAAAAGTATGACATATTTGGTAAATGATAAATGCATCAAATGTAAATTAATGGATTGTATTGAAGTATGTCCTGTTGATTGTTTCTACGAAGGTAAAAATATGCTTGTAATTAAACCGGATGAGTGTATAGATTGTGGCGTTTGCGAGCCAGAATGTCCGGTGGACGCCATAATATCTGATAATGATGATAACAGTGGTAAGTGGTTAGAAGTAAACAAAAAATATGCAGAAATTTGGCCAAACATTAGTGAAAAAAAAGATCCTCCAGCGGATCACGAACAATTTAAAGACGTAAAAGATAAATATGAAAAATATTTTAAAGAAAATCTTGAATAAAAAGAAAAAAAAAAAAGTAGTTAAAAAAAAAATAAAAAAAGTTAGAAAATTAAATCAAACAAAAAAAGAAGCAAAAACTAAAAAGAATATTAAAAAGATTGTTAAAAAAGAACCAATTAAAAAAAAGGTATTAAAAGATCAAAGAAAAAAGGACAAAGATAAAATTGATGTTAAATCAGATCCCTTGAGAATCACAAAAAATAATGAGCAAAAACCTGAGATCAAAAAAGTAAAAAAACAAGAAACTGAAAAAAAAATATTTAAAATTAAAGATTATGTAGTTTATCCAAAACATGGTGTGGGCCAAATTACTGAGACAAAAAAAATCAATATTGGTGGAATTGATGTTGAGACATATGTTTTAAAATTTGAAAAAGATAAGGCAAACGGTATGGTACCAGTTAATAAACAGTCACATTTAAGACCATTAGCAACTATCAACCAAATTAATAAATGTGTGAGTATTTTAAAAAGTAAACCAAAAATTAAACGTTCAATGTGGAGTAGAAGAGCTCAAGAATATGAGGCTAAAATTTCCTCTGGAAAAATTTATGATTTAGCTGAAGTTGTTAGAGACCTTAATAAAGGTGATGATTTAATGATTGATCAATCTTATAGTGAAAGACAATTATTTGAAAAAGCCTACGAGAGGCTTTTAACAGAATTCCAAATAGTAATGGGTTCAAACTTAGAAGATGCCCAAAAAAAACTTGATAAAGCTTTAAAAAGGAATTTGGAAAAACAAATTCAAAAGATTGAGGATAAATTACCCTCAGAGGAAGAGAATAATACAGAAATAGCAGAGTAAAAAAAAACGCTCCCCACGCAAGCGCCATGAGAAGCGTTATCAGTTAAAAAGAATACTAAACTATCTTCTTTTTTTCTTCTTAGCTTTTTTCTTAGCTTTTTTCTTAGTTTTCTTTTTAGCAGCTTTTTTTCTTCTTTTAGCCATCTTTAGCTCCCTTTTTTTATAAACGAATCTTTATGATTCGTTAATAACTAATTTTTATTTTTTTTGCTTACTTATGTCAAACATATAATTTTTAAAAAAAATTTGAAAAATAATTTTATTTTTTATTTTTTTTTTTAAATATAAAAAAGTTAAATAATTCGCTATTAATAAAGTGTTTTTTTAAAACTTTTTAATAAAGTTTTTCAAATTGATTTTTATATTTTGTAACTATTTTATATCTTTTAAGTTTTAAAGTTGGAGTTAGCATTCCATTTTCAATTGAAAATTTTTCACTAATTGTAAAAAATTTTTTTATTTGTTCTATTTTTGAAAGTTTTTTATTCACTTTGCTAATTTCTTTTTCTATTTGTTCATTAGAAATATTTATATTTTCTTCAGATAAAACTAATAGAGCCACTAAATAAGGTTTATCATCTCCATAGACAATTGACTGATCAATTAAATTTGAATTTGATAACTCATTTTCTATTTTAACAGGTGAAATATTATCTCCACCTGGGGTAATTAATATGTCCTTTTTTCTATCAGTAATTTTTAAATAACCATTCTCAAAAATTCCAATATCTCCTGTATGTAACCAGCCATCTTTAAGGACTTTTTTAGTTTCTTCCTCATTATTCCAATAACCTAACATTACATTTTCTCCTTTAACTAAGATTTCTCCATCTTCAGCTATTTTTACTTCATTACCTTTAAATGGCGGGCCTACAGTCTCAACTCTGATATCGTGTATTGGGTTACAACTGACTACTGGTGAGGTTTCAGTTAGTCCATATCCTTGTAAAGTAGGCAGGCCTATTGCATTCAGAAAAACTCCAATATCTTTATCAAGTGCCCCACCCCCTGACACAAATGTTTTAAGTTCACCTCCAAATTGGGCTTTTATTTTTTTTCTTACAATCTTATCAAGAAGGTTATCGATTATTTTTTCTAACAATGACAAATTCTGCTTTAGAATTTTTTTCTTTCCAAGCTCTAACATTTTCAGTATCAATTTTTTTCTAAGTCCAGTAGCTTTATTAAAACTAGCATTTATTTTTTGATATAAATTTTGATAAAAACGAGGAACAGCTGTCATCAATTGAGGTTTACAATCATTCATATTTTTAATGAGCTTTTCTATACTCTCAGCATAAAATACTTTTGCTCCGATACTAATTTGTACAAATTGCACAGTATGTTCATAAGAATGTGAAAGAGGTAGCCAAGTTAAGAATCTAGTTTGATTTGTAATTAAAGGTTTCAAAATATCTAAAGCACCTTCACAATTATTTAAAATACCACCATGACTTAAAATCACTCCTTTAGGATTGCCTTGTGTGCCAGAGGTATAAATAATACACGCAGGATCTATTCTTTTTAAATCTAACTTTGGAAAACTCTCATCACCATGGTCTAAATTTAAAAGTAACTCTTTTAAATTAATATATTTGTTTTTATCTAAATCTAACTCTTCAAACGAAAATATTTTTTCAATAAATTGTTTTTTATTAATTATGTTTTTTACCTTGTTAAATTGTTCCTGATTAGAAACAAACATTAACCTTGGAGTGCAATCATTAATGATATACTCATAATCACGTTCTGCATAAGTTGTATAAGCTGGAACAGTTATTCCAGCTGATGACATTATAGAAAGATCAGTAATAAACCATTCTGGTCTATTTTCAGATATTAACAAACATCTATCACCTTTTTTTAAGTATTTTTTTATTTCAGAAGAAACTTTTCTAATAGAATTAAAAGTTTCTTTCCAGGTAAATTGATTATTTTGATCTTTTAAAGATATAAGAAGTTTATTATTTTTATTTTGTTTTTGATAATTTTCAAAAAATAATTCGACAAGATTATTTACTTTTTCTGTATTCATAAATTTCTGGTGGGCAAAGAGAGAATCGAACTCTCACAGTATTGCTACTATTGGATTTTGAGTCCAACGCGTCTACCAGTTCCGCCATTCGCCCAGAACTAATATATTTTAACTCATAGTATTAGATCACTAATTATAATAAAAGAAAATATGTTTAAAGAGCTTTACAATAAGACAATTCAACTTGCAGGGCATAGAAGATCTAAATCAATTTTAGGATTTATATCTTTTATTGAAAGCTTTGTATTTCCAATACCTCCCGATGTATTGATAATACCAATGACAATTGCTCGAAGGCAAGAATGGATAAAAATTGCCTTAGTCGCAACTGTAGGATCTGTTTTAGGAGCATGCCTAGGGTATTTTATTGGACATGTATTTTTCAATGAGATTGGATTAAAAATATTTGAAATTTATGGAGTTGATGACACCTCTTTTTTAAAAAATAAAGTTTCATCTGAAGGAGGTGTTATTGCCTGGATTACCCTTCTGGCAATTGCTGGTTTTTCACCCGTCCCCTTTAAACTCTTGACAATTACTAGTGGATTTATCCATTTCAATTTATTTTACTTCATAATTATATGCCTATTGACAAGAGGGTCTCGTTTTTTTTTAATTGCTTTTCTGATCGGAAATTTTGGACCAACAATGAAAAAAATTATAGAGAAAAAATTACTAAAATTTTCTATTATTTTATCTATAATATTAATTAGTTTTGCTTTTTTTATTTATAAATTCTTAAATAATTTTATTAGTTAAAAATGAACTTATTTCCTAATCGAAAAAATTTTTATTTAATTATTTTTCTAATTTCAGTCACTTCTATTCTTTTTGCTTTGTATGTAGAGTTTGTATTAGAATTTAGACCATGTAAGTTATGTATTTATCAAAGGATTCCTTATCTAACTGCAATATTTATCAGTTTTATTGGATTTAATTATTATAAAAACGATAATATTTTAATAATTTTAATAATCATATTCATATTAAGTGCTATTATTTCTGGATATCACTTTGGAATAGAAAATAGTTTTTTTGATGAGCTATCAAGTTGTGCTAATAACTCATTAGACCAATTGAACAAGAAAGAATTATTAGAATCCCTTGGTAAAAACATGCCAGTTAACTGTAAAGATGCGACTTTTCAAATTTTAGGGGTATCGCTAGCGGCAATTAACGCCATTTTATCAATTTTAATTGTTATTATTTCAGTTAGAACATTAAGTTATGAAGAAAACTAACAAAAAAAAATTAGAAGAATTTATAAGAGTAGATCATGCAGGTGAGAGAGGTGCAATAAAAATTTACGAAGGTCAACTTTTAGCCTTAAACACATTAATAAAGAATGATAATTTAAAAAAAATGATCATTGATATGAAGAAACACGAGGAGGAGCATTCAAATTTTTTTGAAAATGAAATAGAAAAAAGAAACATAGAACCAACGAAATTATTACCATTGTGGGATTTACTTGGATTAGGTCTTGGATTTGGCTCTACTATACTTGGAAAGAAAGCTGCAATGCTATGTACAGCATCTGTTGAAGAGGTTATTGATGAACACTATAAAAATCAAATAGATCAAATAGAAGTAGATGAGAAAGAATTAAAAGACAAAATTATAAAATTTAGGCAGGATGAATTAAACCATAAAGACATAGCTTATGAAGAAGGTGCTACAAAAAAAGGCTTATACTCGATCATGGACAAAGTTATAAAAACAGGCTCGAAGATAGCAATAAAAATCTCTGAAAAAATTTAGTTAAGGTTCCAATTCAACATCCCAGTACAAATAATCCATCCAACTTTTGTGTAAAAAATTTGGTGGAAAATTTTTACCATTTTTATGTAAATCTTCTGTAGTAGGTTGAAAAGGCCATTGATTAAGTGTCATACCTGAGTCCTTGATTAATCTCCCACCTTTTTTTACATTGCATGCCGAGCAGGCAGTCACAACATTATCCCAATCAGTTTTACCTCCTTTTGATCTTGGAAGTAAATGATCAAAAGTTAATTCATTTTTACTACCACAGTATTGGCAGCTAAATTTGTCTCTTAAAAACACATTAAATCTAGTAAAGTTTGGATTAGACTGTGGTCTTATATATGACTTAAGTGCAATAACACTTGGAAGTTTCATGCTAAAAGACGGACTTCTAATTTGCCTATCATAGTAACTAACAATCGTGACTCTATCTAAGAAAACAGATTTTATCGAATCCTGCCAACTCCATAACGAAAGCGGATAATAACTTAAAGGTCTATAATCTGCATTTAAAACTAATGCAGGGCACTTTTCTAAAGAAATATTTTGATCAGTTAACTCAATCATAACTAAAACATACATTAAATATTTTTTTAATCAACACCACTAATTATATTTCTAAGATTTATTAACTTATTAATTTTTTTTTAATAAAGTTTAATGCCGCACTTGAAGCCTCAATGGGAATATGATGATCACAGTTTTTGATCATTAATGTTTCAATTTTAATTTTATTTCTAATAAAAAAATCCTCAGCTTCTAATAAGTTATTTGGTGGTACAATTGGATCATTTTCACCATGTATCATCAAAATGTTTGTTTTGTTTTTTATTCTAGAAGATAGATCTTGCATATTAATAATTTTTCCGGAAAATCCTACAATACAACTAAATTCTTTTTCTGATGTTAAACCAACATTTAATGACATCATACATCCTTGACTAAACCCGGATAAACATATTTGTGAATAATTTAATTTAAAATGATCACTCACTTCAAATATATAATTTTTCAAAATATTTTCTGCTTTTTTGGACTCTTGAAGTATATATTTAGAGTCTTCTGTATTTAGATCAAACCATTGGTAACCTATTGGATTTATGCTACACGTTTCTTGTGCATCCGGACATAAAAAAACAGTATTTTTTAAAAATCGTCTCCAATTAAGTGTAAGCATACTGATATCTTTTCCATCACCGCCATACCCATGAAGTAAAATTACTGCATTTTTAATTTCCTCATCATTTTCAGGTTTAATAACCGTTGTATTTAGGGAAAATTTCATAAATTTTTTGATAACCAATCAAGTAATGATTGATCATTGAAGTCAATATAGCCAACAATTCTTCCAACTTCAAAACCATTTCTATCAATTAATATTGTTGTGGGCAATCCACGTATTTTAAATAACTGAGAAAACTCTGGACCAGATCCTGTAAATATTTCTAAATTTTCAATTTTAAATTCATCAAAAAATTTTTTTGATTTTTCATAGCTATCTCCACCAATATTTATAGGAATTATATTAAAATTTTTAAAATCATTTAATGCTTTTAAATTATCTAGAGAAGGCATTTCTTTTTTACAAGGTGCACACCAAGTGGCCCAGAAGTTTATTATTAGTGGATTCTGCTTGTAATTATTTAAACTCACTTTTTGGGCCTCAGATTTAGTAAATTCTATATTTTCAATTTTTTTCTTATCTTTATGTATAATAAGATTCTTAATTTCTGGACGTTCTATTGAATATGAAACGCTAGATGATATTAAGTAAAATATAATTATAAGATTTTTTAAAAAAATGATTTTCATAAAATTAAATTAAATAAATATCATGAGTAAAAATAAAAACAATCAACCAATTTGGAATACGAGAATTAAGAAAAATTCAAAAACTCTTTTTAAAAAGGTCGGTGGGTCATTATCAATCGATAAGAGATTATTTAGAGAGGATATTGAAGCATCAATTGTTCATGTTGATATGTTATTTAGACAAAAAATCATAAATTTTAAAATTAAAAATAAAATAATCTGGGGTTTAAATAGAATAAAAAATGAAATTATAAAAAAGAAATTTTTTTTCGATTATAAACTTGAAGATATTCACATGAATATAGAACACAGACTTTTTGAATTGATTGGAGAAGATGCTGGATATATTCATACAGCTAGATCAAGAAATGATCAAGTAATCACAGATTTTAAGATTTGGCTAAGAAATGCAAATAAAGAAATTATTAAAAATATTGATGTAACAATTAAAAATATTTTAAAGAAAGCCGAAAAAAATATTGATACAATTATGCCTGGTTTCACGCACTTAAAGAACGCACAACCAGTTTCCTTTGCTCATTACTTGATGGCATACTTGGAGATGTTTAACAGAGACAAAAAAAGGTTTAATAATAATTTAGACTCCCTAAATGAAAGTCCATTAGGAGTAGCTGCTTTAACAGGAACATCATTTAAGATTGATAGGTTTTATACTTCAAAAAAATTAGGTTTTCAAAGACCAACCAAAAATTCAATTGATACAGTCTCTGACAGAGATTTTGTAATTGATTTTCTTTATTCTTGCTCTGCATGTGCTGTTCATATCTCTAGAATTGCTGAGGAATTTATTATTTGGAATTCAGATGCTTTTAAACTTATTAAATTGAATGACAAAATTGTTACTGGATCATCAATCATGCCTCAAAAAAAAAATCCTGATCCTTTAGAATACCTAAGAGGTAAAACAGGTTTTATGTTTGGAAATCTTTTTTCAATGTTAACAACTTTAAAAGGTTTGCCTTTGTCTTATTTTAAAGATTTACAGGATGACAAGGAAATTGTTTTTAAGTCATTTGATCAACTAAAAAATTCATTAATTATTTTAAATGAAATTTTTAAAAATTTTTCCCCAGATAGAAAGAGAATGCTAGCACTTGCTGAGAGTGGATTTATTACTGCAACTGATTTAGCTGATTATATGGTTAGAGAATTAAATTATCCTTTTAGAAAAGCCTATTTACAAACAGCTAAAATTATAAATTTTGCTGAAAAAAGTAAAAAAAAACTATCAGAACTTACAATTGAAGAAATAAATAAAATTGAAAAAAGTTTAACATCTGATGTTCTCAAAGTATTTGAATTAAAAAAATCAGTTAATTCTAAAGTTTCATATGGAGGAACTTCTTTCGACAATATTAAGAAGATGATATTAAGTTACAAAAAGAAATAAGTATGTTTAAAAAAATAATATTAATTTGTATGTGTCTAATCATACTGGTGTCATGTGGTAGAAAAAATGATCCAAAATATGAGACATCATCAAATGTAAAATTTATGATTTTTAAAGACTCAATTAATAATTTGGATATTCCAAAGAAAAATGAAATATAACAAAAATATTTTTACGGTTGATAAGTGTAAGCTAAATAAAGTAGTAAAAAAGTTTGAAACTCCGATTTTTTGTTATTCTGAAAAAAAAATCACCGAAAATATAATAAATTTTAGAAATAATTTTAAATCATTTTCTCCAGTAATATGTTTTTCAACAAAATCAAACTGCAACTTAGAAATACTTAAGCTGATTAAACGCAACGGATTAGGTGCTGATGTGGTATCAAAAGGTGAATTAATGATTGCACTAAAAGCCGGAATAAATTCAAAAAAAATTGTTTTTTCTGGCGTTGGTAAAACAAGATCAGAATTAATTTATGCAATAGAAAAAAACATATTATTAATTAATAGTGAGTCTAAAAGTGAAATTTTAGAAATTGAAAGCATAGCAAAATCTAAAAACAAAAAAGTAGATATCGGAATTAGATTAAATCCAAATACTGATGCAAAAACACTTAAACAAATTTCAACTGGTAAAAAAGAAAATAAATTTGGTATTAACGAAAAAACATTTATAGAGGTTTTAGAATATATAAAAAGTTCAAAGTTTTTAAATTTAAAATGCTTAAGTGTTCATATTGGAAGTCAAATTCTAGATCACAAACCTTACCAAAAAATGCTTAACGTTTTACAAAAATTAATTAAAAAAATTGACTACAATTTTGAGTACATAGATCTGGGTGGTGGAATGGGAATTGATTATAATAAAGACAATAAAAAATTTAATTATAAAAAATATAATCAAATGATTAAAAAATTTTTAAAAAAAAATAAAACAAAAATTATATTTGAGCCCGGTAGATCAATTATAGGTGATACAGCAATTTTAATTTCAAAAGTTATTTATATTAAAGAAAATTCTAAAAAAGACTTTATTATAGTAGACGCAGCAATGAATGATTTGATGAGACCTGCATTATACGGCGCCAAGCATAGGATTGTTCCATTAAAAAAAACAAATAAAAAGACCAAAAAAACCTATGATTTTGTTGGTCCAATTTGTGAAACCACAGATAAATTCTTAACAACAAACAAATTTCAAAAATTAAATGAGAAGGATTATATTATAATCTGTGATGTAGGAGCTTATGGTTCATCTTTAAGTTCAAATTATAATATAAGGCCAAAACCTGCTGAAATATTAATCAGAGGGTCAAAAATAAATGTGATCAAAAAAAGACAGAAACTAAAAGATATTATTTAGTTTTTGATAAAGATGATAAGAAAATTCCTTTTTTTATTTTTTTTCTTTCTAGGCGTATCCATAATTTCAATTGTATTCCTGCCCTCCTTGGTAATGCCTACTAAAATAGTTTTATTTGGTGGAAAAATGATGGGAGAATGGGCTGCCTTATGCTTAAAAATTTTTTTACAAACAAAAATAATTGTTAAAGGTAGAGATAATATTATTAAGAATGGAAAATTTTTTATCGCTTGTTCTCATCAATCTATGTTTGAAACTTTTTACTTACAAACAATTTTTAATGCACCAATATTTATCTTAAAGCAAGAGTTAGTCAAAATACCAATTTTTGGTTGGTATTTAAAAAAGATTGGTTCAATTTCAATTAATAGAAATAAAGTAAGTAAAGATAATTTAGGTCTAATTGATAAAATAAAAAATTCTATAAACAATTCACAAAGACCATTAATTATTTTTCCACAAGGGACAAGGGTTTTACCAAACGAAAAGACTCCTTTTAAAAAAGGAGTTGGGAGAATTTATGATGAGTTAAAAACTAATTGCCAACCTGTAGCTATAAACTCTGGAAATGTTTGGCCGAAAAATGGAAGAATGTACCCAAATAGAACAATAATAATATCAATCCTCCCATCAATAAAACCTGGTATGCTTCCTTCAGACTTTGTAAGTTTTATAGAAGATAAAATTTATAATGAATTAAATTTAATGAATTAGCCTTTCATTGGCATCACAACATAAATGCTATCATAATCAGCTGGATCTCTTATTAGAGCTGGAGAACCTGTATCCTTTAAATATATTTCGATATTATCTCCATCAAGTTGCGAAGCAACATCAATTAAATACCTTGAATTAAAACTTATATCTAAATCATGATCAAACTTAACACTTAAGCTTTCTTTACCATCACCACTATTCGTATTGTTTACTGAAAGATCAAGATTATCTTTTGAAAGATTAAACTTAACTCCATCCTTTTTATCTAGAGATACCGACGCGACTCTGTCAACCGAATTTAAAAATGATTTCAAATCTACTTCTAATTTTTTCTGATTTTCCTTAGGTATTACCTGAACATAATTTGGAAATTTTCCATCAATAAGTTTGGATATCAATGTACTATTGTTAATTTCAAATTTAATTTTAGATTTTATATTTGATATTTTAACTTCACCTTCATAGTCTTCCAATAATGAACAAAGCTGAAAAATAGTCTTTTTTGGTAAAATTATCTGATCAAATTTTACTTTATTTTGTAGTCTTATCTTTGATACAGACATTCTATGACTATCTGTAGCTGCAGCAGTTAAAAAGTTTTTATCATCAACTTCTGTTTGATGAAAAAAAATTCCACTTAAATAATGTCTGGTCTCGTCGTTAGATACTGAAAATTTACATTTATTTAAAAGTTTTAATAATTCTTTTGACTTAATCAAAAACTCATTATCATTAAAATTTTCGTCTGTTAATGGAAATTCAGAAGCATTAATACAATTTAAATTAAAAACGGATTTATCAGACTCTAAATGTAGTTTATTTTCACTAGGATTGGAAAAGTTAATTTTATTCCCCGATGAAAATTTTCTTACAATATCATAGATTATTGATGAAGAAGAAGTGGTTTTACCTTCTTCTAATATTTCTACATTTGGAATTTGATGAATAAAAATTAAATCAAGATCAGTCGCTGTAATTGTAAGTTTTCCATTACTGGCATCTAACATTACGTTTGAAAGAATTGGCAAAGTGCTTCTTTTTTCAATTACGCCTTGACAATAATTTAAAGATTTTTGAAGATCTTGCTGATTAACACTAAACTTCATTTTCTTTATTGTATAAAATCTTATTTTTTAAACTATCGATATTAATATTTAATTCACTGTCCTCTTTCCTTAATCTCTCAATTGTTTTAACTGAGTGAATTACAGTTGTATGATCACGATTAGAGAATGATCTACCTATTTCTGGCAAAGATTTTGAGGTTAACATTTTTGAAAGATAAATTGCAGTTTGTCTTGGCCTTACAAGGTATCTTGATCTTCTAGGCGAAAGCATCTCATTTTTACTAATTTTATAAAATTTACATACTATTGTTTGAATTGTGTCAATATCCACTTTATTTTCAGTAAGATTTAATAAATCTTTCAAAATGACTTTTACCTCGGACAAGCTTGGAACTTTATTATAGATTCTTGTAAATGAGACAATTCTATTCAATGCACCAACTAATTCCCTTATGCTTGTTCTGATTTCTTTGCTTAAAAAATTTTGTATTTCTTCAGAAATAATAACTTGATTTGAATAGGACAGCTTTAGCTCTTCGGTTTTCGACTTGATTATTTTATATCTGAGCTCATAGTCAGTATTTTGAATATCAACCACTAAACCTCCAGAAAATCTAGATTTAATTCTCTCTTGAATTCTAGAGAGTTTATTAGGTGGTCGGTCAGCTGAAATAATGATTTGTGAATTTTTATCCAATAATGCGTTGAATGTATGAAAAAATTCCTCTTGCATTGCTTCTTTGCCATTCATGAATTGAATGTCGTCAATAAGCAAAATATCAGTATTTCTAAAATACTCTTTAAACTTTACCATATCATTTGATTTTATTGACTTAACAAATTGATACATAAATCTTTCTGCGGATATAAACATTACTTTGTTTTTTTCCTTTAATACTAAGCCGATAGCATTTAATAAGTGGGTTTTGCCCATACCTACTCCTCCATACAAATATAATGGATTATAGTGAGCTATATCTTTAGAAACTTTTTTTGAAGCTTCAAATGCTAATTTATTACTTTCACCTGTAATAAAATTTTCAAAGTTTTTATTTGGGTCAATTCTATTATATTGAAGATAAGAGTCTTTAATAAACGAGATATTATCTTTATTTATCTCATTGTATGTTTTGCTTGGGGGATTTGTATCCCTTGCCTCAACATCTTTATTGTTTTTAATTATAAATTCTATCCTTATTAAATCTTTTTTGTGTTCTTTAATTATTTTCAATATTTGATCTAAATACCTTGAGACAATCCAATCTCTAATGAATCTGGTTGAAACTGAGAATAAAATATAGTTATGATATTCTTCAACCAGTTCAATTTTGTTAATCCAGCTCTCAAAAATATCATTTCCAAACCTTGAACGCATTTCTTTTTTGATATTTTCCCAGTCAATTTTTTTTTCTGCTGGATTATTGTTTTGCAAATTATTTTTCATGAAGGAATTCCACTTAAAACCTCTCAAAAAATTTTGCAATAAGTTTATTTGCAAAAATAAAAAAAAATAAAATTTATGATTGAATAAATTTTTAATTGAATTTTTACAAAATTTATTTTCAACCTAGTGGAGTAGAAAATTTAAATCTAAAAAATTTTTAAATTCTATATCTAGTAATTTATTTTTAAAAAGATTTAGATGTAGTAATTTCGTCTTGAATTGTACGTTAAAGTTGTATTAGAAATAAAGTTTGCTTACTGGAGGTTGTTAAAGAGAGTTAATTTTTTTTGTTATTCTTGATACATTTCTTGAAGCATTTTGTTTTTTTATAACTCCTGTTTTTGCTATTGACATCAATACTGAATTTAACTTTGGAAGAAAAGCTAAAGCTTCTTTTTTATCCTTTTTATCTATAATTGAGTTCATTTTTTTCAATGCACTTTTAAAACGGCTTTTTCTAGATCTATTAACAGCTGTTTGTCTTTTAATTTTTCTAGTTCGTTTAATTGCTGATTTGGTATTTGCCATAAGCGTGAGTGTATATCTTCAGATAATGATTGGGTCAATACAATAATCTTTTATTTTTGACATAAATTACAAAAAAAACTCGACCTATTTGAAATAAATTTTTTATGTATTATCCCTTTGCAACTATATTTTAAGCATTTTTTATTTTCTCTCTGATAAACATTAAAATTTTTTTGAAAAGAACCCTGTTTTCCACTTATATTTTTAAAATCTTTTATGCTGGAGCCACCTTCATCTATTGCTTTTTTTAAGACTACTTTTGAAAAATAAGAAATCTTTTGACAATCATTTAAGCTAAGCAAACTTACCTGCTTTGATGGTAAAATCTTACATAAGAATAATATTTCACTAGCATAAATATTACCAATGCCAGAAACAAAATTCTGATCAATTAAAAAATTTTTAATATTTTTTTTTTTATTTTTAAAATAATTAAAAATATAATTTTTATCAAACAAAGGATCAAAAGGTTCTGGTCCATATTTTTTAAAGTTATTATTTATTTGCTCATCACTTTTAAAATAAGAAAAATAACCAAATCTTCTTGGGTCGTTATAAATTAATTTAAAGTTATCAATTTTCATTTCGACATGATTATGCTTTTTGGGCAATAATGGAGAATGATAAAAACTAGTATTTGTTATAGAATTTTTTTTTCTGGATTTACTAATTAAATGAATAGTTCCTGACATTCCTAGATGAATCATTAAATTAGAACTATCCTCAAATTTCAGTATCAAGTGTTTTGAAAATCTATCTACTTTAGTAATTTTTTTTTTTAATATATTTTTTTCGAAATTTTTTGGGATCTTAAACCTTAAATTCCTATTTTTTATTAATATGTCTTTAATAATTTTTCCTGTAATACTCTTATTCAAAGATTGTTTGACGATTTCTACTTCTGGTAATTCAGGCATTTCATACTATATTAATGTTTTAATATAATTTATATGCAACAAAATCTTCAAAATAAAGCAGGTCTTGTCGAAGGTGTATTTAATAGGGTATACGATAAATATGATTTGATGAATGATTTTATGTCATTTGGAATTCATAGAATTTGGAAAAAAAACCTCATGAATTGGATGAGTCCAACTAAAAACAAAAAATATTTGGATGTTGCTTGCGGTACTGGTGATTTGGGAAAATTATTTTTAGACTACACAGACGAGAATGGAGAAATTATATCTTCAGATTCTAACAAAAAAATGATTGATAAAGGTAAAAAAAGACTAAGAAAGTATAAAAATATAAAATGGGTTGTAGCAGAGGCAGAAAAGCTACCATTCGAAAATGATGCTTTTGATTTTTATACGATAAGTTTTGGTTTACGAAATACAAAAAATTTAGATAAATCTTTATCAGAAGCATATAGAGTTCTCAAACCCGGTGGAAGATATATGTGTTTAGAATTTTCAAAAATTCAAAATTCTAATTTAGACTTTTTATACAAAAATTACTCAAAATTAATTCCTTACATAGGAAAAGCAGTTGTTGGTGATAAAGAACCTTATGAATATTTGACAAAAAGTATAGAAGAATTTGTTAATCAGGAAGAATTGATCGATTTAATGAAACAAAATAATTTTAATAATTGTTCGTACAGAAATTTATCTGGCGGAATAGTAGCTATTCATTCTGGTTGGAAAATATAATGTTTAAAAGATTAATTACATTATTTAAACTAGGCAGAAAACTCGCAAAATCTGATGTTTTAACTATTTTATCAAAATTTAATAAACCACCTTTGCTAATAACTGTAATATTTAAATTACTTTCCTTTTCTTTTACTAAAAAAGATGTGTCATTTGATAATTTAAGTGAAGGTGAAAAATTATCTAATTCATTGGCATCTATGGGTACAACATTTATTAAACTAGGTCAGTTTTTAGCTACAAGGCCTGACATAATAGGTGATAAACTATCAAAGGAACTAGAAAATTTACAAGATAAACTTCCGCCTTTTTCACAATCAAAAGCTAAAGAAATGATTAAAAAAGATTTAGGTAATGAACTATATAACTCAATAATTAATATAAGTGAACCAGTTGCAGCCGCATCAATTGCTCAAGTACATAAAGCTCAAATTGACGAGAATGGAATTATTAAAGACGTAGCAATAAAAATATTAAGACCAGATATTAAAAAAATTTTTAACGAAGAAGTAGATGCTTTGATGCTTTTTGCCTATGTTATTGAGTCATTAATCAAAAAAACCAAACGATTAAAGCTGGTTGAGGTGGTTTTTTTATTGAAAGAAATTACCAGTCTTGAGATGGATTTAAGATTTGAAGCCGCTGCAGCTAACGAATATGCAGAAAATACCAAAAATGATGCAGGTTTTGAAGTTCCTAAAATCTATTGGGATTATACTAGTGAAAATATTATGACACTTGATTGGATTGACGGTGTATCTATTAGAGAGACGGAAGAACTAGAGAAAAGGTCAATTGATACAAAAAAAATTGCCAGCGATATAATTCAGCATTTTTTAAGACATGCTGTAAGAGACGGTTTTTTTCACGCGGATATGCATCAGGGAAATATTTTTGTAAATGAAAGTGGCCAAATTGTTCCTATAGATTTTGGTATTATGGGAAGGTTAGACAATGTGAGTAAAAGATTTTTAGCTGAGATTTTATTTGGTTTTATACAAAGAGATTATAAAAAGGTTGCAGAGGTACATCTTGCAGCAGGTTTAGTTCCAAATAACGTGCCTGTAAGTGATCTTGCTCAAGCACTTAGATCTATTGGAGAACCAATTTTTGGACACTCTATAAAAAATATTTCTGGCGGTAAGTTGCTAAAACAACTTTTCGATGTTACAGAAAAATTTAATATGCAAACTCAACCTCAGCTACTAATGTTGCAAAAAACTATGGTGGTAGTTGAAGGAGTTGCAAGAAGATTAAACCCAGAAACAAATATATGGGAGACATCAAAACCTGTTCTAGAAAAATGGTTAAAAGAAACTAAAGATCCTATAAATTCAATTAACGAAACATTAAAAGACTCTGTGGAAGTATTAAAACGCCTTCCAAATTTACCTGAGGTAATGGATAAAGCAAATCAAGCACTTAATTATCTTGCAAGTGGTCAAATACCTCAAAATTCAAACTCGTATAATGAATTAAACACTAAAAAAGAAGAAATGAAGTCATTTAGAAACCAATCTATTATTGGCTTATTATCTCTTGTAATTTTAACTCTATTGGTATTTTAATTCTCTTCATGAAAAATAAAAAAATACTTCTAATCATATGTGGCGGAATATCTGCTTACAAAAGCTTAGAAGTAATAAGAGGTTTAAAAAAAAGAGGCGTAAGTATTAAAACAATACTTACAAAAAGTGGTAAAAACTTTGTAACACCTCTGTCTATTTCATCACTTTCGCAAGAAAAAGTATACGAAGACATATTCAGTGCAGAAAACGAAGCAGAAATGGATCATATTTCACTTTCTAGATGGGCAGATCTAATTTTAATTGTGCCTGCAACAGCAAATACGATCTCAAAATTAAGTTATGGTTTAACTGACGATCTAGCTTCCACAGTTGTTTTAGCATCAGATAAACAAGTATTTTTAGCGCCCGCTATGAATGTCAGAATGTGGGAACACAAATCAACAAAAGATAATTTATCAAAATTGAAAAGCTATGGTTATAAGATAATTGGACCTGAAATTGGAGATATGGCGTGTGGAGAGTATGGCAAAGGAAAAATGTCAGAACCTTCATATATATTAGAGACTTTAGAAAATTATTTAAAAAATATCGAAAAAAATAAAAAATTTAAGGCATTAGTGACTGCTGGGCCTACTAAGGAGTTTATAGATCCAGTAAGATTTATAACTAATAAATCAAGTGGAAAACAGGGTTATGAAATAGCAAAGTCTTTAAGAGATAATGGTTTTGAGACAACACTTATTTCTGGAGAAACAAATTTAGACCCTGTTGAAGGAGTAAAATTTATTTCTGTTAAAACTGCAGAAGAAATGTTTAGGGAAACTCTTAACAACTTACCAGCTGATGTAGCTATTTTTAATGCAGCAGTTGCTGATTTTAAAGTTAAAGATATAAATAGTGAAAAAATTAAAAAAAGTGAAAATCTGGATCTTAAGTTAGAAAAAAATATTGATATTTTATCAAATATATCAAATCATAATTCACTAAGGCCAAAAATTACAATTGGATTTGCAGCTGAATCTCAAAATCTTGAATTAAATTCAAAGAAAAAATTAGACCAAAAAAATTGTGATTGGATTATTGCAAATGATGTTTCTGATAAAACAATAGGTTTTGACTCAGATGATAATGAAGTTTCTATATTTTATAAAAATAAAGAAAGTGAAAAATTATTTAAAAAGAAAAAATCTTTAATAGCATCTGAGATAGTGGATAGAGTTATCTCTGAGCTTAATTAAGTAATGGTAAAAGTTTTATTTAAGAGACTTAACCGAAAAGCAAAAATTCCAAGTTATAAAACTAGTGGATCTTCAGGTATGGATTTGATGGCATGTATAGATGAACCTATTACAATCAAACCAAATGAGTCAAAATTGGTACCAACAGGTATTGCAATTGCAATTCCTGAAAATACAGAGGTTCAAATTAGACCAAGATCAGGTCTTGCTGCAAAATCAAGTATCACTGTTCTAAATACACCAGGCACTATTGACAGTGATTATAGAGGAGAGCTAAAAATTATTTTATTTAACCATGGTAAAGATGAATTCATTGTAAATGATGAAGATAGAGTTGCTCAAATGGTTTTAATGCCTATTTTAAAAGTAGAAAGTGAAGAAACAAATGAATTACCAGAGACAATTAGAGGGTCCGGAGGATTTGGATCGACTGGTAAGTAGTAAATGTTTAGTAACAAAGACCTAGATCGATATTCAAGACAGATTATTTTAAAAAAAGTTGGTATTTTAGGCCAAAAGAAAATCCAAAGTGCTAAAATTCTAGTTGTTGGATGTGGCGGCTTAGGAACACCTGTGATTGATTTACTTTGTAGAGCAGGTATCGGTGAAATTGGTATGATGGATCATGATAAGGTGGGTATATCAAATTTACATCGACAAGTTATGTTCACTTTTGATGATGTTGGAAAATATAAAGTTAATATTTTAAAAAAAAAAATTAATAAAATAAATAAAAAGGTAAGAGTAAAAACTTATAGAGTTAAAGCAGAAGATAAAAATTTAGGGAAAATCCTTAAACAATATGATGTTATTGTTGATGGTACGGATAATTTTAAAGCAAAATTTCTTTTAAATGAATTCTCAATAAAATATAAAAAAAAACTTATTATTGGAGCAATAAGTAGGTTTGAGGGACATATTTTTACATTTGATTTTAGTTTAGAAAAAAGTCCATGTTTGAAATGTTTTTATCAAGGAGAACCATCAGAGGGAGTTTTAGATTGTGAAACTGACGGTATATTAGGGCCAACAGCAGTTATTACTGGTAGCCTACAAGCAAATGAAGTTTTGAAATCAATTTTAGTTGTTGGGAAAAATTTAAGCTCACATATTTTTATTATAGATTTATTAAATCTTAAATTTAGAAAAGTGTTATTTAAAAAAAGAAAAGGGTGTATATGCGAAAATATTTAGTACTTTCATTTCTTTTTCTTTTACCAATTTCATCTACAGCTCAAGAAAATAATTATTTTCTCATGTTAAAAAATAAAAAAGTAAATGTAAGATATGGTCCGAGCCTGGATCATCCTGTTAAATATATTTATAGAAAAATTGATTTACCTGTGAAGGTAATTGATAAAAAAGAAAATTTTAGAAGAATAATTGATCATAAAAAAAATAGTGGTTGGATCCATATTTCTCAACTAAGACCTTCTCGCTCATTAATCACTACAAATGAAAAGATACTTTTTAAAAACTCAACAAAATACTCAAAGCCACTGGCCAAATTAGATCAAGGACGTCTACTAAAAGTCATTAAATGTGAAGAAAAATGGTGTAACATTAAAACCGATGACCATTCGGGTTGGATTACAAAAGATAATAATATTTGGGGTATAGTTAATTAAAGTCTGCTGAAAGAGCTTTAATATTATCCTCTGAAAATTTAGTTGTATGTGAATATTCCTTATGATCAATACCAACTTCAATAATATTAGTCTGATCCTTAAACTTATTTACCTGATCATTTGAAAAATTGAAATGTATAAATTGTACAGATGAAGCCTTTCCATCATCTGAAGTTCGATCTACATCCATCTCTGGGACAGCGTATATTTTTTCATCATTAATTTTAATAAAAATATTTTTTTCTACTCCACCTAATTTTCCAAGAAATTCTGCTCTTATCACTGGATTGTCGATCTCAAACATTAAAGTCGCGACTAATTCTTTACCATTAGGTACAAGAGGATTATATGCAGCTAACTCATCAGCAATTTGCTCATCACCACCTTTTTCAATATAAAGCATTTCCTGAACTTGGGCTATCATTGTTTCATAACACTCAAAATAAAATGTTGCATAAGGTCCTAGAAGGATCCTTCTATTCTTTTTGAATTCGACTAATTCTTTTCTCATTTGCCTTCTAACTTTTGTATAAGCATCTAAAGGCAAAAGATCTTCTTTCGTAATTATTTTTTGTTCTTTTGACATTCTATAATCCATAACTTTTTGAGACTATTTCAATTGGATGCACAGCTTCATCACTTACTATATTTGTATCTTCAGCTAGCTGCTTAATATGTTTTCCAGCCAATGGACAGTCAGATGCCATATATTTATTTTTTTTTCGTTTAACAGTGCTTGCGGTAGTTTTGCCCACCTTGTTTGCAATGTCATAAGTTCCTTTCATTATTCCAAAGGTTCCACCATGCCCCGCACATCTTTCAACAACATCCAGTTTAATGTTAGGAATTAGTTTAAGCATGTCTCTTGCTTTATTACCCATATTTTGAGCTCTTGCATGACAAGCATTATGAACAGTTACTCCACCGTCAATTTCTTTTAGGCCATCAACCAAACCCTCTTTGTTGGCAATATCCATAACATATTCGTCAATATCAAGAGTATTTTGAGAAAGTTTTTTGATTATTCCATCATTTGGCATTAACAAAGGCCATTCAAACTTCAACATTAACCCACAACTAGCTGTTAAAGTTACGACTTTGAAGCCTTTTTCAATATATTTATTTAGTTCTCTTGAAACTAGTTGCGCTTGTTTTGTAACTTGATCTAAATCGGCTTGCTCTAGGTAAGGCATACCACAACAACCCGCATAAGAATGTTCTACCTCTACATTATTATGGTGTAAGACTTTTAAAGCAGCCTCACCAGTTTTTTTCTTATTGAAATTAACAAAACATGTTGAGTAAATTACTACTTTTCTCTCGTTATTTTTTTTTAAAATATTTTTTTTATATTTCTCAAAATACTTTGAAAATGTTTCTTTGTTGTACCTTGGTAAAATCACTCTTTTATCTATACCAGTGAAAAATTCTAAAACTTTTCTAGCAAATTTATTTTTTACATCAGTAATCCAATTTATTAAAAAGTTTAAAAATATTCCTATTTTTGAATTTCTATCGATCTTAGTTAATTGATTTGCAGTTTTTGAAATATCACCGTTTTTTCTTTGAGCTGTCCTATATCTCAACATTAAATGAGGGAAATCTAAATCAAATTCATGAGGTGGTACATAAGGACATTTAGTCATGAAACACATATCGCATAGAGTACAAGCATCAACAACTGGTTTAAACTTATCACTTGAAAGATCTGATACTTCGCCACCTTCTGTTTCGTCTATAAAATCAAACAGCTTTGGAAAGCTATCACACAAATTAAAACATCTTCTACATCCATGGCATATATCAAAGACCCTTCTCATCTCCTGATCAATTTTCTCAGGGTTTATAAAATCTGGGTCTCTAAATTTTAATGGATGTCTTGTAGGTGCTTGTGTACTACCTTCTCTGCTCATATAAATTATTTTAGTGTTTGTGGACGAGAGGGTTTCGTCCACAAATTTTGTTTAAGAAATACTTTCTAAAGTTTTTTGGAACTTTCCGGCATGAGATTTTTCAGCTTTTGCCAAAGTCTCAAACCAGTCAGCTATTTCATCAAAGCCTTCATCTCTGGCTGTTTTAGCCATTCCTGGGTACATATCTGTGTACTCATGTGTTTCACCTTGAATCGCAGACTCAAGATTTGCTTTTGTTTCACCGATTGGCTTTCCAGTTGCTGGATCACCAACTTCTTCAAGATATTCTAAGTGACCATGTGCGTGTCCGGTTTCACCTTCTGCAGTTGATCTGAATACTGCTGCTACATCGTTAAAACCTTCAACATCAGCTTTTTGAGCAAAATAAAGATATCTTCTATTTGCCTGACTTTCACCAGCAAATGCTTCTTTTAAGTTTTCCTCTGTTTTACTACCTTTTAATGACATATTTACTCCTACTTATAATAATGATTCTAAAGTAGAGTTTATATAGTCGTTATAAAATATATGTCAACAGTTTAGAATAAATATAATGTATTATTTAAACTATTGATATTATTAAATTATTTTTGAGATTGATTATCACTCACAATTTTAGCAATAACTTCTACTGATTTTATTTTTTTTCCTGGGATTGTTTTTTTAATATTAACCTCATCAACATCATCTTGATGAATATCAATTAATCTATTTTCTTCTTCGTCAAAGAAATGGTGGTGATGAGTTACATTTGTATCGTAATAACTTTGTGAAGCATTTAGCGGAATCTCTTTTAAATAGCCCTTCTTGATAAATGCATGAACAGTATTGTAAACAGTTGCCAAAGATACCTTGATATTTGCTTGATTTTCAATGATTTTAACCAATTCTTTGATTGTAAAATGAAAGGTTTTATCAGTATCAAATAATACCTCACAAATTTTTATTCTTTGTTTTGTAGGTCGAAGTCCTGATTTTCTCAGTTTATCTATATACTGCACTGCGTAAGCCATTACTAATTATAATTATTCTAAAGAATATCTATATTATAATGTTGGTAAATCAAGTAATAAGATTACAAATCTATGAAAAAAAATTCCTTTAATTATGACGAATTAATAGGTTGTGCTAATGGTGAGCTTTTTGGCCCTGGTAATGCAAAATTACCATCTCCTCCAATGCTTATGTTTGACAGAATTACTGAAATTGATGAAAATAAGGGTGCTTTTGGCAAAGGATTGATGAAAGCTGAACTTGATATTAAAGATGATTTATGGTTTTTTGATTGTCACTTTAAAGAAGATCCAGTTATGCCAGGATGCTTAGGTCTAGATGCAATGTGGCAGTTGGTTGGATTTTACTTAGGGTGGCTTGGAAACCCAGGAAGAGGAAGAGCTTTAGGGGTAAGCACAGTGAAATTTACTGGAGAAGTTTTAAAGAATGTCAAAATGGCAACATATATAATTGATATGAAAAGAATATTAATTAAAGGTGAAACAACTGTTGGCTTAGCAAATGGAATTCTTCTGGCAGATGATAAAAAGATTTACTCAGCTGATGGTCTAAAAGTAGGATTATTTAAATAATGAGAAGAGTAGTAATTACAGGTTTAGGGATTGTTTCTTGTTTAGGTAATAATCAAGAAGAAGTTCATCAATCTTTATTAAATTCTAAGTCAGGTATTTCTTTTTCCGAAGAATATAAAGAACACAATTTAAAAAGTCATATCCATGGAAAGCCAAATATAAAACTTGAAGATCACATAGATAGAAAAACAATTAGATTTATGGGCTCAGGATCAGCTTATAATTACATTGCAATGAAAGAAGCAATAGAAGATTCTGGACTAGAAGAAAGTGAAGTAAGTAATTTTAAAACTGGAATTGTTATGGGTTCAGGTGGACCTTCAATAGAAAATGTTATTTTAGCAGCTGATAAAACAAGAGCTAAAACTCCGAAATTGATGGGACCTTTTATAGTTCCAAGAACAATGGCAAGTACTGCGTCCGCAACGCTCGCTGTTCCTTTTAAAATTAAAGGTACTAACTATACGATGAGTTCTGCTTGCGCAACAAGTGGTCACTGTATTGGAAATTCAATGGAATTAATTCAAATGGGTAAACAAGATATTGTATTTGCAGGTGGTAGTGAGGAAATACATTGGGCAATGACAGCTATGTTTGACGCAATGACTGCACTATCTTCGAAATATAACGATACGCCTGAAAAAGCCTCAAGAGCTTACGATAAAACTAGAGATGGTTTTGTAATTGCAGGAGGTGCAGGGGTGCTTGTTCTCGAAGATTACGAACACGCAAAAGCGAGAGGAGCTAAAATATACGCAGAATTAACTGGTTATGGAGCAACTTCAGATGGATACGATATGGTAGCTCCATCTGGTGAAGGAGCAGTAAGATGTATGCAAATGGCGATGGCAACGTCAAAAAATAAAATAGATTATATTAATACTCATGGAACATCTACTCCGGTTGGAGATATTACAGAATTAAATGCAGTGAAAGATACTTTTGGAAATGAAATTCCAAAAATAAGTTCAACTAAATCTTTGTCAGGTCATCCATTAGGAGCGGCTTCCGTTCACGAAGCTATATATTGTTTAATTATGATGAAAAATAATTTTATTACTGGATCAGCCAACATCAGTGAAATGGATGAAGAGGCTAAAAAATTTCCAATCGTTGCTAAAACAGAAACAGAGGCAACTTTAAATACAGTTATGTCTAATAGTTTTGGTTTTGGTGGAACAAATGCAACACTAATTTTTGAGAAAGTTTAATTCATGTCTTTAATGAAGGGTAAAAAAGGACTGATAATGGGTGTTGCTAACGAAAGATCCATTGCATGGGGTATTTCGCAAAAACTTGCTGAGGCAGGTGCAGAATTAGCTTTTACTTATTTGGGTGATGCTCTCAAAAAAAGAGTGGTACCCTTAGCGGAAAAACTCAATTCAAATGTCACATTTAGTTGTGATGTCGAAAGAAAAGAAGAAGTAGTCAAACTATTTGAAGATATTAAATCCCAATGGGGTGAAATAGACTTTGTTGTTCATGCAATCGCATTTTCAGACAAATCTGAATTGTCCGGAGAATATTTAAATACTACTAGAGAAAATTTTCAAAGAAGTATGCTAATTTCATGTTTTTCGTTCACAGAAGTTGCAAGGGAAGCATCAAAAGTTATGAAAGAGGGTGGCAGCATGATCACTCTAAGTTATGAAGCTAACAAAGCCATTCCAAACTATAATGTTATGGGTGTTTGCAAAGCAGCATTGGAGTCTAGTGTAAAATATTTAGCACGCGATCTAGGAGCTAAAGGAATAAGAGTTAATGCAATAAGCGCAGGACCAATTAAAACTTTAGCAGCATCTGCAATTGGAGATGCTAAATTTTTATATAAATGGAATGCTGATCACTCATTTTTAAAAAGAAATGTAGATAATTTAGATGTTGGAAACTCTGCACTATATCTTCTAAGTGATATGGCAGGTGGTGTGACTGGTGAAATTCACTATGTGGATGCTGGCTATAACAAAGTAGGAATGCCAGATCCTAAAAATATATCTTAAATTCAATTATTATGCTTATATTAGTTTGGTTTGTAGTTTGTATAATATTTTTTATAGTACAACTAATTCTTGAAGGTTCTGGTCATGCATTAGAAGTTTTTGCCCTATTGACTGCAATAGCTTTATTCTTAATAAATAAATTAGGAAAAAGAAAAGTTAAATAAGATCAATTTATTGTGAGAAGAAATTTTTTAAAAATTGCAGCAACATCTTTATTGGGATTACTGATCCATCCTTTAAATTCTTTAGCTAACAACTTAGTTGGATTTAAAAAAAAATTGAAAAAAGATGAAAGTGAATACAATATAATAAATCCTGATCTTACTGAAGAACAGAAAATAATAATGTTTGAGGAAGGTACTGAGCGTGCTGGTACTAGTGAGTTAAACTATGAGAAAAGAAAAGGGTCATATCATTGTGCTAACTGTGGTGTAAAATTATTTGAGTCCACTGCTAAATTTGACAGTGGAACTGGTTGGCCCTCATTCACTGAGGCAATACCAGGAGTATTTGTAACAAAAGTTGACTATTCATTCGGCATGAAAAGAACAGAATATAGTTGTGCAAATTGCGGCGCTCATCATGGCCATGTTTTCAATGATGGTCCTGATGGAGGAAAAAGATATTGTAGCAACGGTCTTTGCTTATTATTCGTGCCAGAAAGTTAAAAGCTATATAGCCGCTTGCTTAATAGATAGTTTTACTTTTCCTCTATCAAATCCAATAACTTTTACTTTAACTTCGTCACCTTCTTTGACTACGTCAGTAACTTTGGCAACTCTTTTATCTGCAAGCTCTGAAATATGAACTAATCCGTCTTGTTTTCCTAAGAAATTTACAAAAGCACCAAATTCCATAATTTTCATAACTTTACCGTTATAAATCTTATTTAATTCAGCTTTAGCGGTAATATCTTTAATCATTTGCATCGCCACATTTCTAGACTCTTCATCTGGTGCTGCTACTGTTACTTCACCCTCATCGTTAACATCAACTTTTGCTCCAGATTTTTCAACTATTTCTCTTATTGTTGCACCACCCTTACCAATTACTGCTGCGATATCTTTTTTATCAACTCTGATTTTTTCCATTTTTGGTGTGTGTTTACCAACATTATCTCTTGATTTAGAAAGAGCTTTATTCATTTCACCTAAAATATGAATTCTCCCATCTTTAGCTTGATTTAAAGCCTGCTCCATAATCTCAAATGTAATTCCAGTTATCTTAATATCCATCTGTAAAGATGTGATGCCATCTTTAGTTCCAGCAACTTTGAAATCCATGTCCCCTAAATGGTCTTCATCGCCAAGAATATCTGATAAGACCGTAAAATCATCACCTTCTTTAATTAAACCCATTGCAATTCCAGCTACAGGTTCTTTAATAGGAACTCCTGCATCCATAAGAGCAAGTGAAGTTCCACAAACAGTTGCCATTGAAGATGAGCCATTAGACTCAGTTATTTCTGACACAATTCTAAAAGTATATGGGAAACTTTCTTTTGGTGGAAGTGATGAGTTAATTGCTCTCCATGCTAACTTACCATGACCAATCTCTCTTCTGCCTGTTCCAATTCTACCAGTTTCACCTACTGAAAATGGTGGAAAATTATAGTGCAACATAAATCTCTCTTTTTGAAGACCATCTAAACTCTCAATTCTTTGTTCATCATCTGATGTACCTAAGGTAGTTGTAACAATTGCTTGAGTTTCACCCCTAGTAAATAAAGCAGAGCCATGAACTCTAGGTAATATTCCCACTTCACACATGATTGGTCTTACATCTGCAAGACCTCGTCCATCAATACGATTTTTATTTTTTAAAATATCTGTTCTTACAATCGATTTCTCTAAGTCCTTAAGTTGAGAATTTACATCTAGATCGGTATAGTTCTCATTTTCCTCATAAAGCTTTTTAGCTTTTTCCGTTATTTCAGAAATTTGATTTGATCTATCCTGTTTATCTCTAGTAGAGAATGCTTTTTTGAGATCTTCAGTAAATTCTTCTTCTAATTTCTTTTTTATCTCGGAAAGATCTTTTTTCTCAACTGTCCACTCTGGTTTTCTGCATTCTTTCGCAAGATCTTCAATCATTTCTATTATTGGAACGAAACCTTCGTGTCCAAATTTAACAGCATTCAACATTTCTTCCTCTGTTAAACCATTTGCTTCAGACTCAACCATTAAAACAGCATCCTTAGTTCCTGCTACAACTAAATCTAGTTTAGATTTCTCTAATTCAGTTTTTGATGGATTAAGGACGTATTTTCCTTCAATAAAGCCAACTCTAGAAGCACCAACAGGACCCATAAAAGGCATTCCTGAGACAGCTAAGGCTGCTGAAGATGCAATTATAGATAAAATATCTGGTTCATTCTCTTTATCATAAGATATTACTGTTGGTAATAGTTGTACTTCGTTTTTAAATTCATCTGGAAACAACGGTCTAATAGGTCTATCAATTAATCTTGAAATTAAAGTTTCACTTTCTGTAGGTCTAGCTTCTCTTTTAAAATATCCACCTGGTATCTTTCCGGCTGCATAATATTTTTCCTGGTAATTGACAGATAATGGAAAGTAATCCATATCTGGGTTTACCTTTTTTGCACCAACGACTGTTGCTAAAACAACTGTTTCTCCACATTGAGCTATAATTGCACCATCTGCTTGTCTTGCTATTTTTCCTGTTTCTAGACTAATTTTTTTTCCGCCTACATCAATTTCTTTTTTTACTACTTTGAACATTTACTTCCTTAAATTTAATTTTGTTAATATTGTTTTATAAGACTCGATATTGTTTTTTTTTAAATAGTCTAATAATTTTTTCCTTCTGTTGACTGCTCTTAAAAGACCAACAGAAGAATGTTTATCTTTTTTAAATTGCTTAATGTGCTTTGATAGATTCTCAATTTTTCCTGTTAATTGAGCAATCTGAACTTCTGATGATCCAGTATCTTTGTCATGAATTTGAAGTTCTTTTGCTTTTTCTCTCATTTTTTTCCTTATTTATTTGTTTGTTTAATTAAATTTTCTATTTTCTCTGCATAATCAAATGACTCATCTTTCACAAAAAAAAGTTTTGGTAAAAATTTCATAATTATCTTTTTTGACAAAACTTTTCTAATCATAAATGATGATATTTTTAATTTTTCTATGATTTCATCTGTATTTTTTCCACCTAAAGGCATTACAAATATTTTTGCTGTTTTTAAATCTGGAGACATTCTTACTTCCGTAACTGTAACTTCTTTGGTTGATAAATTTGGTATCTTAGCTTCATCTCTTATAAACAATATTCCCAAAGCTTGTTTAATCATTTCTCCAACTCTTAACTGTCTTTGTGTGATAGGTTTTCCTAAATTTTTCATTTAAATACTTCTCTCTGTAACTGTTGCATTATAGACTTCTATAATATCTTTTTTTTGAAAATCAGCGAAATCTTTTAATGTAATTCCACATTCTAAACCAGCTGAAACTTGTTTGGTTTGATTTTTTTCTCTGAAAATAGAGCCTATTTTTCCACTAAATATAATGGCACCATCTCTAATAACTCTTGCACTCGAGTCTTGGGTTATCTCACCTTCAACAACTTTAGAGCCTGCAACTTTACCTACTTTTGAAACTTTAAAAATCTCAAGTATCTCGGCACTACCAATTACTTTTTCCTCTACATCTGGAGATAATAATCCACCCATTTTACTTTTAATAAAATCTAATACTTCATAAATTATATTGAAAGATGAAATTAAAATTTTCTCTTGTTCGGCTCGTTTTTTTGCCTCTTTGCTTGGCTTCACATTGAATGCAATTATTACTGCATCTGAAGCTTTTGCTAATGTTATGTCAGTTTCTGTTACCATTCCTATATCTGATAGAAGAATTTTTGGTTTTACTTCTTCGTGTTTAATTTGATCTATTGCATTCTTAATCGCCTCAGAGGAACCATGTACATCAGATTTAATAATTATATTTAATTCCTCTGAAATTTGGCTTTGAAAAGCAGACTCTTGAGTAACAAAATTTAATGGTATCTTGTCGTCTTTTGACTCTTGGACTCTTACCTCACATAATGATTTAGCCTCTTTTTCATTTGATAAAACAATGAAATCATCACCTGATTTAGAGGCGCCATTTATCCCAATAATTTCAATTGGAGTAGCTGGTTCAGCTATTTCAATGTTTTTACCATGATCATTTATAATTGCTCTTATTTTTCCCCATTTCAAACCACTGACAAAAAAATCTCCTTTTTTTAACGTACCTGTCGTAACAATGATATTTGCAACTGGCCCTCTTCCAATATCTATCTTGGACTCTAATACAATTCCTTTAGCATTAGTTTCAAAGTCAGTTTTTAAATCTAATAACTCTGCTTGTAACAGAATAGACTCAATCAATTTATCTAAATTTTTTTTTGTTTTTGTTGAAATTTCAACCATTAAGGTGTCTCCAGACAAATCCTCAGCAATTAATTCATGCTCTAGAAGTTGATTTTTTATTTTTTGAGGATCTGCCTCAGGCAAATCACACTTATTTATAGCTACGACTATTGGAACATTTGCTGCTTTTGCATGTTTTATTGACTCCACCGTTTGTGGCTTAACCCCATCATCTGCTGCAACAACTAATACAACTATATCTGTTAGTTTTGATCCTCTGGCTCTCATCTCAGTAAATGCTGCATGACCAGGTGTATCGATAAATGTAATTTTATCATTTTTATGATTTATTTGATATGCTCCAATGTGCTGAGTTATGCCTCCAAATTCGCCTGAAACTACATTAGCTTCTCTTAGAACATCTAAAACAGATGTTTTTCCATGATCAACATGTCCCATTACTGTAACAATAGGTGGTCTATTTTTTAAATTTTCAGATTTAACCTCTTTTATTTTTTTTATTATTTCCTCTGCTTTTTTTTCACGTATAGGATTGTGTCCAAATTCTTTTACTAAATATTCTGCTGTGTCAGCATCAATAGTATGATTAATAGTTACAGTTACACCCATACCTAGCAAGTGCTTTATGATGCTACTAGATTGCTCAGCCATTCTGTTTGCAAGCTCCCTAATTGTTATAACCTCTGGCAAATTAACTTCTCTCTTAATTTGTTTGAAATTTTCCTTATTATCTATTTGATTTAGATTTCTGTTTTCTTTTTGTTTTGCTCTTTTTAAAGAAGCAAGGCTCCTTGCTTTTGTTTCAGCATGTTCATCGCTCAAAGCTCTAGATATAGTTAATTTTAATTCCCTTCTCTTTCCACCAACCTTGTTAGTTTTGTTTTCTTTAATTGTTGACTCGCCTTTTAATCTTCTTGTAGCTCTTTGCTCGGCTAACTTTCGCTTTTCAAAATCTGAAGAAGGTGCAGATATTGATCTGTTGTGGTTGTAAGGTTTTGAGGAAATATTTTTATTTACAACAGAACTACTATTATTTTGCGTTGATCTTGGAAAATGCGGCTTTCCTTGAAATTTTGAACTTTTTTTCTCGATTACTACCGTATTTTTAGATTTTGATTTAGCTTGCTCAATACTACTAAAAGTTTTTCTTGATGTACCTGATATCGATAACTTTAATTTTTTTTTCTCCATTTTCCATCTCTCAATCTTTATAAACTTTTTCTCTTGCTGACATGATTAATTCATCAGCTTCATTTTTTGATAAAGCGAAATCTTCTAAATATCCTTTAATTTTTACTCTTTCACCTTTAACTACGTCATAAGTGCCTGTTAGTTCATCTGAGGCTAAATCAGCTAAATCGGTTAAATTAAGAACCTTTTGCTCTCCTAAGGTTACTAACATCCCCGGAGTTAGTCCCTTATGATTAATTAAATCATTATCTAGTCCAAGATCTTTTATTCTATTTGAAATTTCTTCTTGATCTTTTTCATAAAACTCTTTGGCTCTTTCAATTAGTTCTTTAGCTGTATCTTCTTCAATACCCTCAATTTTTGTTAAAGCATCAGATGAGCTATCCTTAATGTCATCAATTGAAGAAAAGCCCTCTGCTACTAGCAATTGCCCTAGTGTTTCATCAAGCTCAAGATTTTTAACAATGTTATCTGTTTTCTCTTTAAATTCTAATTGTCTTCTTTCAGAGTCCTCTTGCTCTGTCATTATGTTAATTTCATAATTTAATAATTTTGTTGCAAGTCTTACATTTTGACCCCTTCTTCCAATCGCTTTACTTAAATTCTCCTCAGTTAATATTACATCAAGTTTTTTTCCTTCATTATCTACATTTACTTTTTGAACTTCTGCGGGAGACAATGCATTGGCCACAACTATGGCAGGATCTTCTGACCAATTTACAATATCAATTTTCTCCCCTTGTAGTTCATTCACAACCGCTTGAACTCTGCTTCCTCTCATTCCAACACATGCTCCAACTGGATCTAGTGATGTATCTATAGCTTTAACACATATTTTTGCCCTGCTACCAGGGTCTCTCGATGAGGATTTAATTTCTATTAAACCATCGTATATTTCTGGAACTTCTTGGACGAACAGTTTATCCATAAATTTTGGATGTGCTCTTGACAGAAAAATTTGTTGACCTCTAGGCTCTCTTCTTACATCTAAACAATATGCTTTAATTCTATCGCCAGCTTTAATATTTTCTCGAGGTATCATTTCATTTTTTTGAATTATTGCCTCAGTTCGTCCTAAATCAACAATCACATTTCCAAATTCAAGTCTTTTAACTATACCACTTAAAATTGTATCTTTTTTATCAATAAAATCATTGAACTGACGCTCTCTCTCAGCCTCTCTTACATTAAAACTGATTACTTGTTTTGCTGTTTGAGCTGCAATTCTTCCAAAATCAAATGAAGGCAAAGTTTGCAAAACTTCATCACCAATTTTTTTATCTTTGTTTAAACTGTTAAGTTTTATCGCATCATCAAGTGTAATTTCAATATTTGAGTTTTCAGGTTTCTCAACAATGGTAAGTTTTCTAAATATTCCAATGTCTCCATTATCTCTATTTATTTCTACTTTGATTTCATTATCAGAGCCAAATTTTGACTTAGCCGCTTTTGCAATACCTGTTTCCATTGATCCAATAATCAGCTCTTTATCTATAGATTTCTCTAAAGCTACTGCTTCCGCAATTCTTAATAATTCAAGTTTATCTGCTCTTTTATTTAACATTTTTTTTTATCCAAAAAAAAATGGGCCTTAGCCCATTTTGAAATTTCAACAATGTGCTTGAAATATAGTTATTTTTGTTAGCTTTTCAACAATATTTACTTATTAAAAACCCCAGATTTATCAGTTTTTTCCCACGAAAAAGACCCATCTTCCTCTGGTATTCTCCCAAAGTGTCCGTAAGCAGCTGTTTTTTCATATATAGGTTTATTTAAAGCAAGCATTTCTCTAATTCCTCTTGGACTTAGGTCAAAGTTTTCTTTTATAAGTTTTTCCACATGTACGTTCTTTTCTTCATCATTATCAAATAAATCTACATAAATAGACAATGGTTTAGATACCCCAATAGCATAAGCTAATTGGATTAAACATTTATCTGCAATTTTGGATGCAACAACATTTTTAGCTAAGTATCTTGAGGCATAAGCTGCAGATCTATCGACTTTTGTTGGGTCTTTTCCCGAAAATGCTCCTCCACCATGAGGAGCGGCACCACCGTATGTATCTACGATAATTTTTCTACCTGTTAAACCGCTATCACCATCTGGTCCTCCAATAACAAAGTTTCCAGTTGGATTTATATAAATTTCTTTTTCATCAAGGCTTCCTAATAGATTTTTGGGAATAGATCTTTCTATATAGGGTAAACAAAGTTCTTTCACTTGAGCTAAGTTTACATCTTTAGAATGTTGTGTTGAAATTACTACTGAAGTAACTGCAGAAGGCATTCCATCTTCATATTTGATAGTAATTTGGCTTTTTGAATCTGGTTCTATTCCATTTAGTTTTCCTGATTTTCTATCCTCAGCCATCAACCTTAAGATTTTATGCGAATAATGTATAGGTGCTGGCATCAATACATCGGTTTCGTTGCAAGCATAACCAAACATAATTCCTTGGTCTCCAGCTCCTTCATCCTTGTTTCCTGAAGAATCTACTCCCATTGCAATATCTGCAGATTGTGAATGCAAATGTGTCTCAATTTTTGTTTGTTCTTTCCACGAAAAGCCATCTTGATCATAGCCAATATCTTTAATGCAATCTCTAACTTTTGAAATCAATTCATCTTGTTTAAGTTCAGGACCTCTTACCTCTCCTGCTAAAACAACTTTATTTGTTGTTGTTAAAGTTTCACAAGCAACTCTCGCTTCTGGCTCTGAAGATAAAAAACTATCCACAACCATGTCTGAAATTCTGTCACAAACTTTGTCAGGGTGTCCTTCTGACACTGACTCACTAGTAAATAAAAAATTTTTTTTCATAAATTCTCCCGTTTTTTAAAAAAAAAAATTAAACTAATATAAATAGATAGAAAATAAAAGAAGATCTTATTACCGTATGAACTAAAGATAGTTTTATTTATATTTTTAAAAGAGTTAATCTCAATAAATCCCTTGTCGGTTGTTAAAATCTTCTCAGATACCTGTCCAGTTGGGCTTATAAATGCAGAAATACCATTATTTGAGGATCGAATTACAGACTTACCTTCCTCAATAGATCTAAAAATTGAGTGCGAATAGTGCTGATAAGGACCGATAGAATTTCCAAACCATCCATCCTCAGATATATTTATAATAAAATCATAATCTGTATCACTTTTATTTAATTTGCCGGAGTAGATTATCTCATAACAAATAAGTGGCATAAAATTAAAACCGTTCAACATTAATAGATCTCTATTATTATCTGCAGAAAATGACTGATACCCTTGAGTAATTTTTTTAAATCCGATTTGACCTAATATTTTTTCAAATGGTAAAAACTCCCCAAAAGGCACCAATTTATTTTTGTAGTATTTTCCTAATATATTAAGCTCATTATCAAGTACTAAAAGAGAATTAAAAATTTTTTGGTTTTCATAAATATTCATACCTAAAATAATTTTATGTTTTTCTGAAAAATTATTCGCAAAAAGATTTTTAAATTTTTTTAAGTCCTCAAAATAAATTGTTGAGAGAATTCCTTCAGGAAAAACAAATAATGTTTCACTGGATAAAACTGGTTCAGAAATATTGATTAATTCTGAAATAAATTCGCTTGGGTTTTCCTTCTGAAAATATCTATTAATGTTAATTTTTGGTGAAATTATTTTAATTGTAAATCCAAAATTATTATCTTCAATTAATTCATATTTTTTTAGATTTGAATGACCCCAAAAATAATTTATAAAAATAATTAATGCAGAAAAGGTAAATATACTTATTTTTATATTTTTTTTGTAATTGAAAAATAAAATAGTTGGTAATGTAAAAAGTAAAATAACTATCGAATTAAATGCATATGTTCCTGTTATAGAAATTAGTTGAATAAATTCTAAATAATTTACAAAACTAAAAGCTATTAAATTCCATGGGAAACCTCCAAATATGAAACTTCTTAAGTATTCAAAGATTGATAAAGAAGTAGTTAATATTAAAATAGATAAAATATTTTTTTTTGGGTTTGTTAAAGAAAAGATTAAAGTTGAAAGGCCATAAAATAATCCTAGAAATAACGGTACTAAAAGTAAAGCAAATGGTATTATAGGTTTAAAAATATCTTCAAATGTAAGTGCATTAGTTATCCAATACAAATTGGATATAAAATAACCGAACCCAAACATCCATCCAATATTAAATGAGGTAAATTTGTCTTTAGAGTAAAATAACAAAATCCATAACAGTACTGAATAAGAAAAAAAATTTACAAAAAAGAAATTATAGGGCGGAAGTCCAAATGAAGATAGTAAACCTAATAAAAAAATAAATGAGTATAATAAAATTTTATTTTTTGATAATAAAGTCAATTTACTTAATGAAAGTATTTCAATATTAATTTTTCTTTTCTCAGCATTTTTTGAAAATCACTCATTTTTTTATGATCATAGCCAACCAAATGAAGATATCCATGAATCCACATTTTATCAAACTCTAGAAAAAAATTGGAATCTTTTGATCTATCTTTTATTATGTCAAAACTAATTGCTATGTCACCCACATATAAACTATTTTTATTTTTAATTTTGATTGGAAAAGAAAGCACATCGGTGGTTTTATTTTTTTTTCTGAACTTATTGTTTAATTTTTTCATCTCTTTATCATTGGTTAAAAGTATGGAGAATTCGTGATTTTTCTTTTTAAAATATGATGTCTTGGAAAGTATCTTTAGTCTTTTTTTGAGATAATCATTAGGTTTTTTTATAAATCTTTTCCACCTTGAGTGACCAGATATCACATTGGCCTTTATCATAAGTCAGCGCTTTGATCCGAATATGCCTTAACAATTTTTGAAACAAGTGGATGCCTAACTACATCTTTATGATTAAAATCTATAGCTGAAATCTCTTTTAGATGACCTAATAATTTTTTTGATCTACTTAATCCAGAAAGAGATTTATTAGGTAAATCAATTTGTGATGGATCTCCATTTATTACTATCTTAGAATTTTCTCCTATTCGGGTTAAAAACATTTTAATTTGGGTATCTGTTGCATTTTGTGCCTCATCAAGTATAGCAAATGAGTTTTTTAATGTTCTACCTCGCATAAACGCTAAAGGAGCTATTTCTATATCGCCTACTTCAATTTTTTTTTGTATTTTTTCAAAGTCTAATAAATCATACAGAGAGTCATATAGTGGTCTTAGATAAGGATCCACTTTTTCTCTCATATCACCTGGCAAAAAACCAAGTCTTTCTCCCGCTTCAACAGCGGGTCTTGATAAAATTATTTTCTCTATTTTTTTGTCTAACAACATTGTTAATGCTACAGCAACAGCTAAAAAAGTTTTACCAGTTCCAGCTGGACCTGCTGAAATAATTATATCTGACTCTTTCAAAGCTCTTACATAATCTTTCTGTTTTTCAGAACGAGGAATTACAGATTTTTTTGGTGTTTTAATAATATATTCAATTTTTTTTTCAGAATTATTTTTTTCGTTAATCATAAATTTATTTATAGAGGAAATTATATCTTTTTTTTCAATTGTTCCATTATTTAAATATTGTTCAGTCAAAAATTGAATAGCGTTTTTAACAAGATTATTTTTTTCTGGATCACTCTTTACAAGGATAGAGTTTCCCCTTGAATATAAGCTAGTTTCAGTTATTTTTTCTAGTTCTTTTAGATTATTATTGAACTCACCTGCTACACCAAGCAATAAATCATTATTTTGAAATATTATACTTAATGAGTTATTTTCTGAATATACATATTTCAACTCAGATATAATATTTTTTTTATCTAAACTATTCAATTCAAGCTGCTTTCATATTTTTATGTATTGAACCAAATAAAGAATTCTGGTTACTTGTATGAATTTTTACTTTAACAATTTTACCAATTTGACTGTCATCTGCTCCAAATATTACAGGTGAAATGTACTTATTTCTTCCAAAATATTTATTTTGTTTTTCCATTTTATTTTCGACAAGCACATCGATAATTTGACTTTCCATTGATTTATTAATTTCTTTCTGATTATTAAATAACCTATCTTGAATTAATGTTAGTCTTTTTTTAGCATTTTTTTTTTCAATCATTTGCAGTGTTGATGCTTTTGTTCCAGGTCTTGGACTAAAAATAAATGAAAAAGAATTAATAAATTTAATTTTTTTTATTAGATCATATGTTTCCTCAAAATCTTTTTGAGTTTCACCTGGATAACCAATAATAAAATCACTTGAAAACTCTATATCTTTATTAATTTTTTTTAATCTTTCATAAATATTTAAATAATCGTCAACAGTATGTTTTCTATTCATTAATTCTAACATTCTATTTGATCCACTTTGGATAGGCAGGTGAACAAATGGCATTAACTTTTTACTTGATGAATAGCAATCAATTAAGTCATCAGTCATATCCCTAGGGTGTGAGGTTGTATATCTTATTCTTTCTAACTCTGAATATTGATTTAAATAATTAATTAAATTAGAGAGTCTATATTCTTTAGAATTTTCTAAATAAGAATAGGCATTAACATTCTGACCCAGCAAAGTTATTTCTTTTACTCCATTCTCTATTAGTTGTTCTGCTTCAGATATTATTTTATTAAATGGTCTGGAATATTCTGGACCTCTTGTGAAAGGAACTACGCAAAAATTGCAAAACTTATCACATCCTTCTTGAATAGTAAGAAAAGATGATATTTTACTATCCTCATTTTTTATTTGATCAAAGTATCCAAACTTTGAAATAGTATCAAATTCAGTTTCCTCTTGTTTTAAATTTATAATATGTTTTTTTAATAGATCATTAACTTTATGATATGACTGAGGACCAAGAATGATATCTATATACGGTTCCCTTTTTATCATTTCTTCATTTTCAGCTTGAGCAACACATCCTGCTATAACCATTATTGGTTTTTTTTTGTCTCTATATAATTTTTTAACTCTTCCTATTTCATGATAAACTTTATCTTTTGCTTTATCACGTATATGACATGTGTTTAAAATATAACAATCTGCACTTGACTGGTCATAAGTTTTAGTAAACCCTAATTTTCTGACAGAGTCATATATTCTGTTAGAGTCGTACTCATTCATTTGACATCCAAAAGTTTTAATGAAGATTTTTTTTTCTAACATGTTTTAAATTTTTAATTCAGAATACTTAAAGGTTTTACATTTATTTTTTTTTTACCCCATACAACTCTAATTTATGATCCACAAGTTTATATCCATATTTTTCTGCAACTTTTTTTTGTAATTTTTCTATTTCCTCATCCACAAATTCTATAATCTCACCAGATTTAATATCAATTAAGTGGTCATGATGGCTCTCGACTAATGTTTCATATCTTGCTTTTCCGCCCTTAAAATCATGTTTAGTAAGTATTCCAGATTCTTCAAAAAGCTTAACTGTTCTATAAACAGTAGCAATACTTATTTTAGTATCTAATTTGGAAACTCTTTTGTAAAGTTCATCAACGTCAGGGTGATCAGACTCTCCATAAACCTCTTTTGACTCAGAGAGGACTCTGGCAATTATCTTTCGCTGGTCAGTAAGTTTTACTCCTTTTTTTTGACAGATTTGTTCTATAGTTTCAGTCATTATTTATTTTAACTCGAATATATAGGTTTTATCAAACTATTAATTGATATTTTTTTTTTATAAAATTTGATCAAATTTTTGTAATTTTTGTTAATTAAATCATCAGATTTGAAACCAATTAAAGTAGCTTTATTTGATAAAGAAATTCCTTTTGCTATTGATAAGGCAATTCTAAGAGAAGTAAATTTTCCTGGCCCCAAATTCACATAAATTGTGTCACAATCACTTATTTTTATTTTTTTTTTGTTAAAAAAATTCTGGATTAGTTTCATAAAGTTGTCAAAGTTTTCTCTACTGTTTATATATGTGGTAGTGTATGATTGTTTCTCAGTAACAATGGCAAAAACAATTTTTTCATTTGCAGCATCAATAATTAAATTAATCATTTTTTTCCTTTTTTTTTTAAATGCTAATGCTGAAACTGTAAACAAAAAATATTATCATAATGAAAAAGGTATATTGGCTTTAATGTACCATAGATTTGAAGAGAATAAATATCCTTCAACAAATATAAAAATTAATGATTTCAAAAAACACTTAAATATCATTAGAGATAATAATATTGAATTTTTAAATCCAAAAAATTTTGACAATGAGTTTAATAAAATTAGTGAAAAAAAAAAAATTTTACTAACCATCGACGATGCATTCACCTCTTTTTACATAAACGCATGGCCAATTCTAAAAGAAGAGAAAATTCCATTTATTTTATTTGTATCAACAGATACTGTTGATAAAAAAGGTTATATGACTTGGGACGAAATTACTGAAATTTCGCAGAAAGAATTTGTTACTATTGGCAATCATTCTCACTCACATGAATATTTAACAAAATATAAATTTGATGATTTTAAAAAAGATATTGATCAGTCTATTAAGTTATTTAAAAAAAAACTTAATTATAATCCTAATTTTTTTTCATATCCTTTTGGAGAATATAGTTTAGAACAAAAAAAATATATTTCTAATAAATTTGATTATGCTTTTGGACAACATTCAGGCGTCATAGATTTAAATAAAGATAGATATGAGCTTCCAAGATTTCCAATAAATGAAAAGTATGGAGATCTTGAGAGATTTAAGTTTATAATTAAACTTTTACCAATTCAATATAAAGTGCTGTTACCAGCCGATAAACTCTTATTAGAGTCTAATAACCCACCTTCTGTAATGATTGAGTTTTTTGAAAAGCAAAAAAACATAAATTTGATCAATTGTTTTTCAAATGAGGGTGGAGATTGGAAGGATTCTAAATTAAAAATTATTAACAATAAAATTGAAATTCTCTTATCAGAAAAGTTTATACCAAGAAGAGGAAGAATTAATTGTTCTTTAAAAGATAAAGATGGCTGGCGATGGTTTGGTACTCAGTTTACGCTTAATTAAATTAAATTTTTCATTTTTAGACTTGTTGGTAAAATCTCAACATCATCAAAATCTATCAAATTATTTTGTATAATTATTTTTTTTAGAATTTCTGTATATTCTTTTCCAGTTTCTGCATATTTTTCTAAAAAGTTTACAAGTTTTAAACTATCTAATTTTTCATCGTTATCCCTTTGAATTGCTCGCTCAATTCTAAATTTCTTATAACTTGAATGAGTATTTAAATTTCTTTGATATGCTCTTACTGATGCTTTTAATATTTTGAACTTTGCAACTTTATGTTTTTGACCTTTTTCTATATCCAAGGGCTTTATACCATCACCTGACCAAGTCCATTGACCAAATAAAGCATTTCCCTCTTGCGCAAATCTTGAGCTTCCCCACCCAGTTTCTTTAGCCGCTTGTGCAATTGCAAGTGAAACTGGAATTTCATCCATTCTGATTTTAAGTTTTGATAAATCATTATTATTTACGCCATATTGTTTAAATTTTAGATTAAGCCATGCTTTGTCACGTTTTGTTGTATTATTTTTGTTTAGGATTTCGAAAAGTTTTTTTCTATCAAATCTAATTTTAAGATTTTCCTCAATAATCAAAGGTAATACTATCTGAATAAATAAGTTTTTTCTTTTCTTTGAGCTTTCTATATTTTTAAGTTCTTTTGGAAGTCTGGTAAGTTGATTTCCTACATTGACTAATTTTGTTTCTTTGACTTTATCAAGATTATATCCATTATCTTTAAACAATTGTTCAATAGTTGATGCACTTAGGCGCTGAGGGTCATTATTCTCCTCATTTTTTCCAAAAACCTCTATATCTTCAAAAATATTCCAACTTAACCTACCTTTAATTGAATTATTTAAAGTTTTTTTTTTTTGTTTATCCAAAATTTCATCAAAATTTTTTTTTGATGAATTTAAAACTACCTCATTTGATTTAAAACTTTTTTTAATAAAGTTAATTGAACTTGGTAAGATTGAGAAAAAAAATATTAAAAAAAAACTTATCAACAATGTTTTAAAAAAATTTAAATCACTATCATTTAATTTTGTTATTTTTTTTTTTGTCATGATTAATTTAAGGTCTATTTATAATTGATATTATTGATTTATACAGCTAAAACTTCTTTAACCTCAGGAATATAATGACAAAGTAAATTTTGTACCCCCTGTTTTAAAGTTAAAGTTGAAGATGGGCATCCTGAACAGCTTCCTTTTAATTCAACCGTAACTTTTCCATCTTTAAACTCTTTAAATGTTATATCACCCCCATCTCTTGCAACAGCTGGTCTAATTTTAGTTTCTAAAATCTTAATTATCTTATTTTCAATTTCTCCATAATTTTTGGCGTAATCTAAATCTGTTTTTTTATTTATTATGAATTCATTTCCTTGATCGTAGTACTCATTCAAATAAGATATTATTATATGTTTTATATTTTCCCACTTCTCTTCATGAGATTTATTTACTGAAACAAAATCCTCACTTAAAAAAATTCCTGTCACACCATTTATAGAGAGGATATGCTTTAATACTGGAATTTCTGTTTGATTTTCGTTTAAAAACTCATGAGGACCATCATTAGAAACTTTCTTGCCAAGCAAAAATTTTAAAGAGTTTGGATTTGGCGTTTTTTGCGTTTGTATGAACATAATATCTATATAGTCATAATTTTAAATATTTAAAGATTTCTAGAAACCAATTATTTTCTTCATTTCTTTTATCTTTTGTCCTGCAATCTCCTCTGCTTTACTTGCACCCTCTAATAGAATCTTATCCAAATATTTTTTATCATTAGTTAATTTTTTTATCTCTTCTGTTATAGGAGAAATTTTATTTGATAAAATTTCAGCTAATTTAACCTTTAAATCTGAAAAATTTTTACCTCCAAATTCATTTAATGTTTCATCCAAAGTTTGATTTGAAATACTAGAATAAATTCCAAGAAGATTTTGGGCTTCAGGTCTATCTTTTAATTTAATTTCTTCGTTTGGAATAGGATAAGAATCGGTTTTTGCTTTTTTAATTTTGTTAACAATTTCATCTTTGGAGTCTGTCAAATTTATTCTACTAAGATCTGATGGGTCTGATTTACTCATTTTTTTTAAACCATCTTTTAAACTCATTATTCTTGAAAATCTTTTTTTAATTAATGGTTCTGGAACTTTTAAAAAATTTTCACAATTAAAATCTTTGTTAAATTTTTGTGCTATATCTCTTGTTAGTTCTAAATGTTGTTTCTGATCTTCCCCAACGGGAACATGGGTAGTATCATAAAGTAATATATCACTAGCCATCAAAATAGGATAAATATAAAGACCAACAGATGCTTTTTCCTTATCTTTTCCAGCTTTTTCTTTAAACTGTGTCATTCTATTCAACCAACCCATTGGAGCCATACAACTTAAAATCCAGGATCCTTCGGCATGCGCATGAACTTCAGATTGATTAAAAATAATACTTTTACTTACATCAATTCCACTTGCAATAAAAGTTGCAGCTGTTTCACGAATGTTATTCTTTAATTCATCTTTGTTTTGCTTAACAGTAATTGCATGTAAATCTACAACACAGAATATACAATGATTTTCTTTATCATCATTCAATTCAACAAAATTTTTAATAGCTCCAAGATAGTTACCTAAATGAAGGTTCCCTGTAGGTTGAACACCAGAAAATATTATTTTGGACATCAGTTAATACTTTAAATTAATATCTGAAATTTTAAAGGCTTTTATAATAATTGAGACTCCGACGTATGAAACGAAGGTAAATAACACAATCAAAATAATATATAAAAATTTCAAACTATTTCCATACTCAAAGTAAGATGATAGAGAATTTAACAAAAAATAGAAAATAGAGATTGCTATAATATTTGAAAAAATAATTTTTAACATTTGTTTAAGAAAATTTGGACTAAATTTGAAGTAGTTTTTATTAATTACAAAAATCAATAAAATAATCCCATTAAACCATGAGGAGATTGTTGTTGCTATTGGTATTATTATAAAACCTATCTTTGAAAAAAATATTAAACTTATTAATATATTTAAGATTACTGAAATAAGAGAATACTTAAATGGAGTTTTCGTATCATCTCTTGCAAATAAAAAAGTTGAAAATATTTTAATCAGTGAGAATGCAGGAAGTCCAAAAGAGAAATAAAACAGGGCTTCTGCAGAGTTAAATACACTTTGTTGATTAAATGAGCCATATCCAAATAACGAAGATGTTATTTGTTCTGAACCAACTATGAGAGCTAATGTTGCTGGCAAGCTTAGAAATAAACTTAGCTCTAGAGCTTTATTCTGCAGTTTGATAGTTTTAAAATTATCATTTTTTTTAATATGTCGACTTAAATTTGGAAGTATCACAGTTCCTATTGCAATCCCTGCTATTGCTAAGTTTATCTGATAAATTCTATCTGCATAGTATAAATAAGAAACCGCACTTGCCTGAAATGACGCAATAATTGTTCCAACTAGAATATTTATTTGGGTTACACCAGATGAAAAAATACTAGGTAAAAGTTTACTAAAAAAAATTTTAACCTTTTCGTTAATTTTAAATTTAAAGCTAATATCTATTTTGAAATATTTTTTTACAAATATTAATAAGAAGATAAATTGAATTAGACCAGCAATAGAGACTGTGTAGGACAAATAATATACTAAATTGTTATTTAAATCCTCAGCAAACAACAAACAAATTATCAACAATATATTAAGAATTATCGGAGCTGCTGCTGCTGCTGCAAATTTATTATGAGAATTTAATATTGCTGAAAAAAAAGAAGCCAGACTAATAAAAAATAAAAACGGAAAAGTAATTCTGGTTAAATTTATGGCAATGTTTAATTTTTCAGTGTCATTTGAAAACCCTGGGGCAATTATTTTAATAAATGATGGCATAAAAATTTCAATTATAAGAATTGTGAAGAACAAAACTAAAAATAATAAGTTAAAAATTGTGTTAGCAAACGAGTTTGCATTTTTTTTTCCCTTGACTAATTCTGAAGAATATGAAGGGACAAAAGCTGCATTAAAAGTTCCTTCAGAAAATAGTCTTCTAAATGTATTTGGGATTCTAAAGGCTACAAAGAAAGCATCTGCAAGTGGACCTGATCCAAGATATATTGCTATGAAAAAATCTCTTACGTAACCAAGAACTCTACTTAATAAAACAAATATGCTAAATGTGCTTGTTGACTTAATAAGATTCATAAATCATATTAGTCTTAAATTTAGCTTATTAGTATAAATAATTTAAGAAATGAAAAAAAATAAGATTGAACACTACTCAGATAAAGAAGCCCTTGAGTTTCATAATTTAAACAAATCTGGAAAGATTGAGATAAATTCATCAAAACCAATGACTTCAAAAAGAGATTTGGCTTTAGCTTATTCACCTGGAGTGGCAGCACCGGTCAAAGAAATCTATAAGAATTCTGAACTAGCTTACGATTATACAACTAAAGGAAATTTAGTTGCAGTTATAAGTAATGGATCCGCTATTTTAGGACTAGGCAATTTAGGAGCTATAGCCTCAAAGCCTGTGATGGAAGGTAAGGCAGTTTTGTTTAAAAGATTTGCAGATATAGATGCTATTGATTTAGAGATTGACAATAAAGATCCTAAAGAAATTGTTAACAGTATAAAAAACTTTGCTGTTAGTTTTGGAGGTATTAATCTTGAAGATATTGCTGCTCCAGAATGTTTTATTATTGAAGAAGAATTAAAAGAAATACTTGATATTCCAGTATTTCATGACGATCAACATGGAACAGCAATTATTACATCTGCTGCATTAATTAATTCAATTCATATTACAAAAAAAAAAATTTCTAATATTAAAGTTGTTGTAAATGGTGCAGGAGCCTCGGCGATGGCATGCTCAGATTTGTTTATTAAATTAGGTGTAAAAAAAGAAAATTTAACCATGATAGATAGTAAGGGTGTGATTAGCTCTAATAGAAAAGGGTTGAATAAGTGGAAATTAAAATATGCAAAAAAAACAAAAAACAAAAATTTGAATGATGCGTTAAAAAATGCAGATGTTTTTTTAGGTCTGTCTTCAGCTGGTATACTGAAAAAAGAAATGGTTAAACGAATGGCAAAAAATCCAATAATATTTGCCTGTGCTAATCCAGATCCAGAAATATTACCTGAGGATGTCTATAAAGTAAGAAAGGATGCAATCATAGCAACCGGTAGATCAGATTATCCCAATCAAGTAAATAATTTAATTGGTTTTCCATATATATTCAGAGGTGCTCTTGATGTAAGAGCAAAAACAATAAATGAGGAAATGAAAATGGCCGCTGCTAATGCAATTGCAAAATTAGCTAGAGAGAGAGTTCCTGATGAAGTTGCAGCAGCTATGGGTGGAGATCGACCAAAATATGGAAAAGATTATATTATTCCCTCTACATTTGATCCAAGACTAATAAGCGTAATTCCAGTAGCTGTAGCAAAAGCTGCGATGAAAACTGGAGTGGCGAGAAAAAAAATTGAAAATTTTAGTATATACTCTGATCAATTAAAACAAAGGTTAGACCCCTCAGTAACTATACTTCAAGGAATTAATTCTAAAATTAAGAAAAATCAGAAAACAGTTGTTTTTGCAGATGGTGAGGATGAAAATACTTTAAAAGCTGCAATTGCATTTAAAAATAGTGGTTTAGGAACTCCTATAATTGTTGCAAAAGAAAACATAGTTAAGCAAAGGTTAAAAGAAATTGGTTATGGAGAAAATTTAAATATTAAAATTGTTAATTCTACCAATAAAAAAATGAGAGACAAATACACAAAATTTCTATTTAAAAAAATGCATAGAGATCAAGGTTTACTTGAGAGAGATTGTGATAGGATGATTAGAAATGACAGAGTTATTTGGGCGTCATGCATGGTTGAATGTGGAGATGCAGATGCAATGGTAACAGGAAATACTAGAAGATATTCGCAGTCACTTGAAAGGATAAAAAAAGTTATACCTGCTCGTAAAGGAGAAATTATGTTTGGCTTAAACATGGTAGTGAGAAAAGGAAAAACAGTATTTATAGGAGATACATCAGTTAACGAATATCCTTCATCTGAGGAATTAGCTAATATAGCAATTTCATCTGCAAGAGTTGTAAGATTGTTTGGAATTGATCCTAAAATTGCTTTTTTATCTCATTCAACATTTGGTCAACCAATAACTAGTAGAACAAAACATATTAGAGAAGCTGTGGAAATATTAAAAGATAGAAAAGTAGATTTTAAATTTGATGGGGATATGCAACCAGATGTAGCACTTGATGATGAATATTCTGATTTATATCCATTTTCGGAAATAGTAGGTAAAGCAAACATTCTAGTCATGCCTGGCCAACATAGTGCTGCAATTTCTTATAAAATTATGAAGACATTAGGAGACGCAAAAGTAATTGGTCCATTATTAATAGGTCTTGCTCAACCAATCGAAATAGCTCCTTTGAGATCATCTACATCTGAAATTTTGAACTTAGCTTCGGTAGCTGCATATTCAGCAGGAGTAATTGATTATAAAAATTTGAATAAAAGCTAATTTTTCACAACTCTCAAATCATCGACTAAAAATATACTGGTGATTACATCTTCAACATCCAATATTTGTTTTGCCTCCCTAGTCACCTCGTCTCTTTCGGTATCATTTTGAGCTATTCCATAAATATAAATTTTCTTTTTATAAGAATCTATATTGTAGTTTACTGATTTTACTTTTTTATTTGCTATTAAAGCCGCTCTAAGCTGTGATGTTAAAAGTAAATCTTTAGCAGATCTTTTAAAATTAAACTCTTCTTTTATTCTTAAATCATTTTTAACTGATCTTGCACCTTTTATTTCCCAAGCTAATTTTGTAATTTTTAATTTGTCCTCAACTGAACTTACTTTTCCTGTAAGGAATATCCTTCCATCAAGAATTTTTGTTTTCACTGTAATGATATAACTTTTGTCTGCTGATAATAATTTTGCTCTCAAATTTTGCTGCATTATCGAGTCATCTATCTGGGTTCCTAAGCTTCTAGGGTCTAAAGCAATTGAAACACCAGTACCTAAAACACCTGTTGAAGAATAACCAACACAACTCGAAAGAATTACAAAACTTAGCAAAAATAGAATTTTTCTAATTTTCATTTTTAATTTCTATACAATATTTATAAATAACTTTTTTAGATATTTTTTTTTCTTCTGAAATTTTTTTTACGATATCTTTAATAGACATTTTTTTAATTAATTTATTTATTTTTTTTTTATCTGATTCTTCAAGTTCTTTAAAACTTAATCTTTCTTTTTTCATCTCAGAAATAACAACAGTTATTTCACCTTTTCTTGAAAAATTAATTTTTGATAATTCATTTACCGATACTCTAATGTATTCCTCGTGATATTTGCTAATTTCCCTACAAATTAGTATTTCTCTATCCAAAAAGAATTCTTTAATATCATTTATTCTTTTACTGAGTTTATTAGGTGATATAAAAAATGCTATTGAACATTCAAGACTTGATAAATTCTGAAATAATTTTTTAATTTGATTTTGTTTTTCAGGTAAAAATCCACAAAAATAAAAATTGTCAGAAAATCCACTTATTGATATTGCTGCACTTACTGCTGATGGACCAGGAATTGGAAAAACATCAATTCCATTTTTTACGCATTCCTTTACAAGTATTCTTCCAGGATCTGAAAGAGCTGGTGTTCCTGCATCAGAAACTAATGATACTATTTTATTATTTTTAAGAAGTTCTAATACTGATTTTAAATTTTTAGTTTCGTTAAATTTATGATTAGAAATAATTTTTTTTTTTATTTCAAATTTTTTAAGGATATTTTTTGAGACTCTAGTATCCTCACATAAAATTAAATCTGATTTTCTTAAGGTTTCAATTGCTCTAAAAGAAATATCACCCATATTTCCTATTGGTGTAGCAACACAATATAGCCCAGGTTTAAATTTATTATTATTTAAATTCATTTAAATTATTTATTTAATTATATTATTAAAACTAAAATGAAAACTTTTATTAAATTACTTGTATGTGGAGCTATAATAATCCTCGCTTTAAACAAAAGTGCTTACTCAAAAGAAAAAATTAAAATTGGATTAATCGTTCCTCTAAGTGGAGAGAATTCTGCAATTGGTGAAAAAATCATCAAATCGATTAGAATGGCAATCAATAAGATTGATGATGAAAAAATAGAGATTCTACCAAGGGATACAAAATCAAATCCTATTAATGCATTAAAAGTTTCTAAAGAATTATATCAACAAGGTGTAAGAATTATTTTGGGACCAGTATTTAATGAAAGCAATAAGTATCTTGATGATTTAAAAGATGTCATTTTCATTTCATTTACAAATAAATTAATTGATAATCCTAAAAATGTTATTAGTGCTGGTGTAAATGCGGTTTCACAAATACAGACAATAAAAAAATTTAACAATAAAAGTAATTTGTCAAAAAGTATTTTTTTAGTTCCAAGGTCAGAATTTAAAAAAGAAATAGAAATTGCAATTAAAAAAACGAAGATAGAACATAAATACATTTTTTATTACGACAGAGAACCAACTAAACTTACAAAACAAATTGAGAATCTAACAAGATATCAAATAAGAAAAAATAACCTGCGAGATGAAATAAAAAGGATCGAAAGTTTAACATTTAAAGATAAAGATAAAAAAATTCAAAACTTAAAGAAAAAAGACACCCTGGGCAATATTGGCTTTGACTCAGTAGTAATAGCAGATTTTGATGAAAATTTGAAAAGCGTTGCTACATCATTACTATATACAGATGTTTCCTCAAAAAGAATTAAATACATTACATTAAACCAATGGTTTGATAATTCTCTTTTGAAAGAAACTTCTCTTCATCCCATATATTTTCCATCAATTAATAAAAATAATTATGAAACATTCTTAAATGATTTTAAGAATAATTATGGCGAGGATGGTGATCAACTCTCGTTTTTAAGTTATGATTTGATTGGCTTAGTTTATTTTTTAATTTTAGAAAATGATTTTAAGATTTCAAAAAATATATTTTACAAAAAAAATAAATTTAAAGGAAAAATAGGAATTTTTGAAATAAATAAAAATGTAATTACTCATCAATTAAACTTCTATAGTATTGAAGATAACCAATTCAAAAAAATTTTTTAATTTTTTTGAATGCACTAAAACGATGATCTATTTCATATTTTTTTTTAGGGTCTAGCTCGCCAAAAGTTAATCTTTTTCCTTTTGGTATGAAGATTGGATCATAGCCAAAACCATTTTTCCCCCTTTTTAAGTTAGATATACGACCTTCAATCTTACCAATTTTACTCACGAAATATCCATTTGGCCAAAATATTGTCAGGACACAGATAAATCTAGCTGTAATTTTTTTCTTTTTCCAATTTTTGTCCTTCTTATAAATTTCTCGGTATACTTTTTTAATGGCTAAATCAAAATTTCTTTTTTTTCCAGCCCAATCTGCAGAGTAAACTCCTGGTTTTTTATCTAAAATATCAATCTCAATTCCAGAGTCATCGGACATACAAATTTTTTTAGTTTTTTTTGAAAAATATTTTGCCTTGAGTAGTGAATTTTCATGAAATGAGATACCTGTTTCTATAGGACTAGGAATTTTATAGTCTAAATTAGAATATAATTTTAAACTTTTAGGTAGTAGATCTGCAATTTCCTTCAGTTTTCCTTTGTTATTTGAGCCTATAAATATTTCTTTAATTTTTTTTTTGGACATCTAGAAATTATATATTTTCTTACCATATAAACAAATATGGACAAGGAAGAAAATAAAAATAACGATTCAACTCTAAATACTGAAGATGATAACCAGTCATCAGAAAAATTTGTTGAGGATCAAAAAGTTGGTAATGATAATGTGGAAAAAGAAAAAGAGGAAAGATTAACACCAGAGGAAGAGTTAGAAGCACTTAAAGATAAACTTGCAAGAACTTTTGCAGAGATGGAAAATCAAAGAAGAAGATTTGAGAAAGAAAAAGATGATGCGTATGAATATGGAGGATATTCATTTGCTAAAGAAGCCCTTAACTTGTTAGATAATCTTGAGAGATCAAAAGTCGCTTTAGAAAATGACGAAAAATTAAAAAATACTGATGCACTCAAAAAAATTGTAGAACATTTGGATATTATTAATAACGATATGCTTTCAATATTTAAGAAAAATAATATTGAGCCAATCAAATCAATTAACGAAAAACTTGATCCAAATCTTCATCAAGCAATGATGGAAGTGGAAGATGATACAAAAGAATCCGGAACAATTGTTCAAGAAATTCAAAAAGGCTTTATGATGAAAGACAGATTATTAAGGCCATCTTTAGTTGGTGTTTCTAAGAAAAAAACAGAGGAAAGTAAGAAAGAAAGTCAAAAAGATGAAAAAAACTAGCAAAAACAACCTAAATTTAAATATTAAAGACGGTTGTAGTATAAAAATTAGCACTTATATGACCGAAAGGAATTAAAATTATGAGTAAAGTAATAGGAATAGATCTTGGAACTACAAATTCTTGTGTTGCTGTAATGGAAGGTACACAAGCTAAGGTATTAGAAAACGCTGAAGGCGCTAGAACAACTCCATCAGTTGTAGCATTTTCAGATAATGATGAAAAATTAATAGGTCAACCTGCAAAAAGACAGGCAGTAACAAACCCTGAAAATACAATTTTTGCTGTAAAAAGATTGATTGGAAGAAATTTTGATGATCCATCTGTAAAAAAAGATGTTGAGACTGCTCCATTTAAAATTGTCAATTCAGACAAAGGTGATGCATGGATCGAAGCTAAAGGAAATAAGTATTCTCCGTCCCAGATTTCCGCATTCACACTTCAAAAAATGAAAGAGACAGCAGAGAAATATTTAGGGCAAGAAGTTTCACAGGCTGTAATTACTGTACCAGCTTACTTTAATGATGCTCAAAGACAAGCTACTAAAGATGCGGGAAAAATTGCAGGATTAGAAGTTTTAAGAATTATTAATGAGCCAACAGCTGCTTCTCTTGCATATGGATTAGATAAAAAAACAAACAAAAAAATTGCTGTTTATGACTTAGGTGGAGGTACATTTGATGTTTCTATACTCGAACTTGGTGATGGAGTGTTTGAGGTAAAATCAACGAATGGTGATACTTTTTTAGGTGGTGAAGATTTTGATAACACCATTGTTGAATATTTATTATCTGAATTTAAAAAAGAAAATGGTATTGATCTAAAATCTGACAAACTAGCTTTACAGAGACTTAAAGAAGCGGCAGAAAAAGCTAAAATTGAGTTATCTTCAGCTGCTCAAACAGAAATAAATTTACCATTTATAACTGCAGACAAAACTGGTCCAAAACATATAAATATGAAGATGACTAGAGCAAAACTTGAGGCTCTCGTAGAAGATCTTATTTCTAGAACGATCCCGCCATGCGAAACAGCTCTTAAAGATGCTGGTTTAAATGCAAGTGAAATTGATGAAGTAATATTAGTTGGTGGAATGACAAGAATGCCTAAGGTTATCGAGGAAGTTAAGAATTTCTTTGGTAAGGAACCAAATAAATCTGTAAATCCTGACGAAGTCGTTGCAATGGGAGCTGCTATTCAAGCTGGAGTTTTACAGGGTGACGTTAAAGATGTCCTTTTGCTTGATGTTACCCCACTTTCTCTTGGAATTGAAACATTAGGTGGAGTTTCAACTAAACTGATAGAAAAAAATACAACAATACCAACTAAAAAAAGTCAAGTTTTCTCGACAGCAGAAGATAACCAACCTGCAGTCTCAATAAGAGTTTTACAGGGTGAAAGAGATATGGCTTCAGATAATAAGGTTCTAGGTAATTTTGAGCTAGTAGGTATTGCTCCAGCACCTAGAGGTGTTCCTCAAATTGAAGTTACATTTGATATTGACGCAAACGGTATAGTAAATGTCTCTGCAAAAGATAAGGGGACTGGTAAAGAGCAAAAAATTCAAATCCAGGCATCAGGAGGTTTAAGTGAAGATGAAATAAATCAAATGGTTAAGGATGCTGAAACAAATAAAGAGGCTGATAAAAAGAAAAGAGAAGCGGTTGATGCTAGAAACCAAGCTGATACTTTGCTTCATTCTACAGAAAAAAATTTAAAAGAACATGGTAGTAAAGTTTCTGATGCAGATAAAAAAGCTATCGAGGATGCATCAGCAAATGTTAGAAATGCATTAAAAGGGACTGACGTAGAGGAGATTAAAAAGAAGACTCAAGATTTGGTTCAAGCTTCTATGAAACTAGGAGAAGCTATTTACAAATCACAACAAAGTACTAAACCTGGTGAAGCACCTAAAGATGCAAAAGATGAAGGGAAAAAAGACGATAATGTTGTTGATGCAGACTTTGAAGAAGTAAAAGACGATAAAGAAAAAAGCGCCTAAACTATCAACCATTTGTCTATAACTAGTTATGGCAAAAAGAGATTACTATGATGTGTTAGGTGTTGATAAAAGTGCTAGTCCCGACCAAATAAAAGCAGCATACAGAAAACAAGCAGTAAAATATCATCCTGACAAAAATAAAGGTGATAAAGGAGCTGAGGAAAAATTTAAAGAGGCCTCAGAAGCATATCACGTTTTATCAAACTCAGAGAGAAAACAGAATTACGATAATTTTGGACACGCAGCTTTTGAAAATGGCGGAAGTGGTAGAGGAGGCTTTGGAAACTTTGACTTTTCAGGCTCCTTTTCAGATATTTTTGAGGATTTTTTTGGAGAAGGATTTGGTGGAGGTGGAAGAAGATCAAGAAGATCTAATAACAGAGGATCTGATTTAAGATATGATCTCTCAATAACCTTGGAAGAAGCTTATACTGGAAAAAAACAGGATATTAAATTTTCAACCTCCGAAAGATGTGGTACATGCAGCGGTTCTGGATCAAAACCAGGTCATAGTGCAAGTTCTTGTTCAATGTGTGGTGGTCACGGACAAGTACGATCAAGTCAGGGTTTTTTTACAGTTCAGCAAACATGCCCTCAATGTGCTGGTTCTGGTGAACAAATAACTGATCCATGCACAAGTTGTGGAGGGCAAGGCAAAAAGCAAGCTAGTAAAAGACTTTCTGTAACTATTCCTAAAGGTGTAGATGATGGAACAAAGATTAGATTATCTGGGAAAGGAGAAGCTGGATCAAGAGGAGCAAGTAATGGAGATCTTTATTTATTTATTAATGTTGAGTCACACGAACTTTTTAAAAGATCAGAAGTAAATTTATTTTTTGAATTTCCTATCTCATTTACAGATGCAGCACTAGGAACAACAATCGAAATACCTACAATAGATGGAGGTAAAGCAAAAATAAAAATTCCAGACGGAACTCAAAGTGGTAAACAATTTAGATTGAAAGGCAAAGGAATGCCATTTATGAGAAGAGGAGACTATGGAGATTTATACGTCCAAGTTAACACTGAGGTGCCAGTATCCTTAAATAAAGAACAAAAAGAATTACTTGAAAAATTTAGAAAAATTGAAAATGATAGATCAAATCCAAGTATAAAAAGATTTTTTCAAAAAGCTAAAAATTTCTGGAAAAATTAAATGAAAAAAAAAATAAAATATATTATTTTTGGAGTTATTTATATTTTAGCAATTTTAATTTTAGGTGCCTATTTCTATAAAGAAGGAATTGGAATAATTTAATTATCTTTTGCTAGCCTAATAAAGATATCTCCCATGCCCCCTTTTACTTCCTCAAGAGGTGCCGTATTTCTAAAAGCACAATATTGGCCAGTTATCTCGTGTTTATCGATTGCTGCTATGCTTTGTTCATTACATTTTGATGCATTATGAAACAAACCAATAACTAACCTATCATCTAAAACATATACTTGTTTGTCATCAAGTTTTTTACCGTTACAAAAATAATTCTTATTAACTTCCATTGGAAAGTCATCTTTTCCACAGGGATTACTTATTGTTAAAACAAAAAATTCTTTTTCACCATCTGTAAAAGTGTAATTCATTTTTTTAACTTTTGAATATTTCATCAAATCACATGAACATGGGACACAGCATCTATGATAAAAACCACAAATTTTCTCTTCATTTTCAACGCTATTAAGATACACAAATTCAGGTTTGTTATTGGGGTCTATCAATGAACCAGACACTGCGCAATATAGTTTGTTATATTCCAAAAAGTCCTGGTAAGTAATTTTTTTACCTAAAATATGTTTAAAAAATTTAGGACCTGCTGCATTTCTATTTTGATCAGGAAAGATTTCTGACCAATCTCCAGCTAGATCAGCATAATAATTAAATTGGGTTGCTTGGGTAGGTTGAGACATACTAAAGCTTATTAAAAGACTGAATAGTATAAAGTTTTTAATTTTTTTTAATAAACTCATGTAATTTATTAAAGTATACTTTTAATTCTAAAAAATTAATTGGGTTTTATTGTCCTATTATTTTTGGTTAACTTCTATTGTTTTATTTAATTCATTAATATTTAAAGTCTCAGTAAGACCATTCGTCCAAATAATTTTAATAGAAATATTTTTTTCACCATCTCTAATTCCATAATGTGCCACTGGTTCCATTTGACATAAATAACCAGATCCAGAATCAATTGTTTTAGCATGATTTCTCAAATTTGATTTTAATATTACAGTAGCTCCTCTAGCAGGAGCTCCAAATTTATTTAATGGCTTTATCCTTAAATAATTGAAATCTTTTTTAATATCAGCTTTATACATTGTTAATGGTTGCATTCCAGATTCACCATGAGCAATTAACAATTCTAAAATTCCATCATCATCTATATCTGCTACAGCTGCACCTGTTCCAAGACCATTTGCTTCATAAGCATTTTTAATATTGATTTCTTCAAAAAACCCATTTTCTTTTATTTTGAATAGTTTATTTGGCTCACCAATGTTATTCATGAATATCTCATCATAGCCATCATTATCAAAATCTGCTGATATTACAGTTCTAATTTTAGTTGGAATATTATAGGTTGGAGTAGCAATATCTCTAAACTTGTTGTCTTCTAAAACGAAGGCCCTATGATAACCATTCCAATTAGATGTAACTATATCTAGTCGTCCTCTATAAAATATATCAGTTAAAGTTGTGCCTCTTCCATTTTCGTATTGATCGTCAACTTTATAATCTTCGGCAATGTCCAGAAAATATCCATCAGAGTTGTAATATAAAAAATTTTTACCTCTCTCATTTGCAGCAAATATATCCGTTTTTCCTGACAAAATATTTCCTGCAACCACTGCTCTTCCTCCAGTTATTTTGTTGATTTTAAGCTGTTCTGCTAAATCTAGAATTTGTCCAGAACGGAGTTCATAAAATCTAGTAGGTCCTCCATAATTCGCAACATATATGCCATATTTTCCATCACCATTTCTATCAACACAAACAACTGATCTTCCAGCGGTTAAATTCAGGTTCTTTTTATTGATATCTTTTTCAAACAAATCTACAAAGCTATCGCTATTATTATCAATCAATCTATCTGAATATTTTTTTTCTCCACTATAAGTGTCCGTGTTTAAGAAATAAATTTCTTCAAAACCATCTTGATCTATATCACATGCAGCTACACCAATTGTTTTTCTTTTAGCATCATCAAATCTTTCATTTTTATTAATGTTTACTATTTTACCATTTTGATAAGTTAAAGCTAAATTCGAAAATCCAAATCCGGTAACTACAAATTCATATTTACTGTCTTGGTTAACATCCGTAACGGAAATACCATAACTAAGTCTAAAGTCATTATCTTCAATTTGAGATGTAATATCTTTAAAAAAGTCTGCTTTAGAATGATTGTGAGACACAAAAAAAAATAAAACCAGAAAAAATTTTAATAGGTATTTAATAACCATAATTGTTGTATATTAATTAAAAAATATATTAAAATAAATTAATGAGCAAAGTAAAATTAGCGATATCTGGTTGCATGGGACGAATGGGCCAGCAATTAGTGAAATCTTCTAAAACTGATAAAAATTTTAAATTAACCACACTTACAGAAAACAGATTAATAGAAAAAAAAATTGCTGGGATAAAACCTAGTTTGAATCATGAAAATTCTTTTAAAAGTGTTGATTTAATAATCGATTTTACAATTCCTAAATGTACTTTTGAAATTCTTAAAATAGCATCGAAGCTAAAAAAAAGAGTGGTTATTGGCACAACCGGTTTCTCTAAAATGGAAGAACTTCAAATTAAAAAATTTTCAAAAAAAATTCCTATTTTAAAAGCTGGCAATATGAGTTTAGGCATAAATCTATTGATGTATTTAACTGAAATTGCCTCTAAATCATTAGGTAATAATTTTTTAAGTAAAGTGTATGAAGTACATCATAAGCATAAAATAGACCATCCATCTGGAACAGCGTTAATGCTGGGTAAAGGTATAGCTGTAGGTAAAAATAGGGATTTTTACAATTTAATTGGAAAAAAGTATCTAAACAAAAAAAGTTTTCCTTATGGAAAAAAAATTAATTTTAACTCAATACGTAAAGGTAAAACGGTAGGTGAACACGAGGTAAAGTTTTCTAGCGGTAAAGAAATTATTACACTAAATCATGAGGCATTTGATAGAGCTTTATATAGCGAAGGAGCCTTAACAGCTGGCAAATGGCTAATGAATAAGAAACCTGGTTTATATTCTATGCGTGATGTTTTAAATTTTAAATGAACGAAGAACAAAGAGCAAAAATTGTTCTTAAAATATTAAATAAAATATATCCAAAAACACCAATACCTCTCAAACACAGAAATATGTTTACTTTATTGGTTTCTGTTCTTTTATCTGCACAATGTACGGACGTAAATGTTAATAATGTAACAAAAAATATATATCCAAAATATAATAAACCAGAACATTTTGTAAAACTTGGAAGAAAAAAAATTGAAAAGCTAATAAGAAGTATTGGTATTTTTAGAGTTAAGGCTAAGAGCGTTTATAATTTATCAAAAACTTTAGTGAAAAAATACAATGGAAAAGTTCCTAAAACATTTGAGCAACTTGAGGAGTTACCAGGCGTTGGACACAAAACAGCTAGTGTCGTGATGTCTCAAGGATTTGGGTATCCTGCTTTCCCAATAGATACACATATACATAGACTTGCTCAAAGATGGGGTTTAACAAATGGAAAAAATGTTATCCAAACTGAGAAAGATTTAAAAAGGCTTTTTCCAAAAAAGTATTGGAATAAGTTGCATCTTCAAATAATTTATTATGGAAGAGAGTACTGTAAGGCAAGAGAGTGCTATGGTTTATCTTGTAAAATCTGTACTAGTTGTTATCCTAAGAGAAAAAAACCACTTATAACAAAGAAAGCATAATCAATGAAAATATTAGGAATTGGAAATGCAATTGTAGATGTAATTTGCAAAGTAGAGGATGATTTTATTACTAAAAATAATTTAACAAAAAGTACAATGAAATTAATTTTTGATGATAAAGAGTTCAAGGAACTATTATCAAATCTTAAAATAGAAAAAACAGTATCAGGAGGATCAGTTGCAAATTCAATCGTCGGCTTATCTCAACTTGGGAATGAAGTTGGTTTTATAGGTAAAGTTAATGATGATGAACTTGGTAGTAAATATGAAGATGGCTTGAAACAAGAAAATGTTAAATATTTTTATTCAAAAAAAAAGGAAGAACTACCAACTGGAACATGCTTGATTTTAGTTACACCAGATTCTGAGAGAACAATGTGTACATTTTTGGGAACTGCAGGAAAGATAAATGAAAATGATGTCAGTTCGGATGCTATTAAACAAAGTGGAATTATACTTTTAGAGGGATACCTTTGGGATGAGGGTGAACCCAAAAAAGCATTTGAAAAGGCTATTCAAAGTGCAAATAAAGTTGCCATGTCTTTATCTGATCAGTTTTGTGTTGATCGACATAAGCCACATTTTTTAGAATTAGTTAAAAATAAATTAGATATAACTTTTGCAAATGAACAAGAGATCATATCTTTGATCGATGCAAAATCTTTTGATGAGGTTATAGAATTTTCAAAATCTTTAGGAAAAATTATTGTTTTAACTAGAGGTGAAAAAGGAGCAATTGCAATTAATGGAAATGAAGTTGTTGAATGTGGGGTAAAAGAGGGTCTCAAAATAGTTGATTTAACAGGTGCTGGGGATCTCTTTGCGGCAGGCTTCTTACATGGACACGTTAATAACTTATCTTTGAAAGATAGTTTAGATAAAGGTACAGAAATGTCATCAAAAGTTATTCAACAAATAGGTGCCAGACTATAAAATTAAAAAGAAATTATTTTTTTTTTCTTTTAAAAGAACCTTTGCCTTTTTTAGGTTTTACAGTTCTTGGTTTATATTTTTTTGTAAATAAATCTTTAGCAATATAATTTTTTTTAGATCTCATTATTTTGAAATCGTATAACCTTCCTTAGAGCTCAAGATAAAATCATCATCCTTAAAATATTTGCTTATTTTATTTCTTAATCTATATATATGTGTTTCTACAGTATGCGTTTCTAGTTTTGAGTTGTGACCCCATACCTCTGTTTGTAATTTGGAAATTTTAACAGGGTTTGTTGCTTTACTTAAAAAAATTATAATATCTGTTTCCCTTTCAGTTAAGCTTAATGAATTTCCATTCTGAATAATCTTTCTAGAATTTAAATTGAGTTTGTAATTTCCTAAGTTTATATCTGACTGCTGATTGTATATGGTTTTTAAAAAATTTATATTTATGCCTTCTATTAACTTTGTTATTTCGATTGGTAACTTATCAATAATTATCTGGTTACTTTGATCTTTTATTTTTTTTTGAGAAATAATTAAATACTTCTTATTATTTTTTAAGTTAAAATCTTTAAGATTATTTTTAGATATTTTGATCAGATCGAAAGTAAGGTGACCCTCTATTTCCATCAATATATCATACATAATATCAAAATCATAAATTACTAAAGTTTGATTATTCATATATATTCAAGATATGACAATTATTCTAAAAAATAAAGAAACTCTTAAATATGACGATTTTTTTTTAAAATGTTGTATTGGAAAAAATGGCTTAACAAAAACTAAGTTTGAGGGAGATAGGAAAACCCCCAAAGGTATATTTTCATTAGGAAATTTATATTTTAGAAAAGATCGTAATTCAAAACCAATAACTAAATTAAAATGTATTCCCATTAATAAAAAAATGGGATGGTGTGATGATCCTAAAAGTAAAAAATATTATAATAAATTAATAAAAGTGAGTAAAAAAATTAAACATGAAAAATTATTTCGTAAAGATAGTAAATATGATTTATTAATTCCAATTAATTATAACACAAAGCAAACAAGGTTAGGTAAAGGCAGTGCAATATTCATTCATTTAACAAAGAATTTTAAACCAACAGAAGGATGTATAGCACTTAAAAAAAAAGAATTTTTAATATTATTAAAATTAATAAATAAAAATACTAAAATAAAAATAATCTAACTTCTTTGTCCAAAGATGTTTGAGCCAATACGTAAATAAGTAGCATTGTAATTTAAAGCTTCTAGGTAGTCGGAAGACATCCCCATACTCAATTCATCTAAATTGATTAGTTGATTTAATTCATTCATTTTTGAAAAGAATTTAGAGGGATTTTCGTCAAATGGTGGGATGCACATTAAACCGATAATATCTAAACCTAGATCTTTTGAAAAATTATAAAATTCTTTTAAATTATTTTTGTTTATTCCTGATTTCTGATCTTCGTCTCCTAGATTTATTTGGATAAATATTTTAGGTTTTCTATTTTGCTTTTTTTGTTCATCTGATATTTTTTTCGCTAACTTTTCATTATCTAAAGAGTGAATAAAGTCAAAAATTTTCACCGCAAATTTAACTTTATTTGTTTGTAATTTACCAATTAAATGTAAATTTATACTCGTTTTACTTTTTACTTCTGTCCATTTTTCCAAGGCTTCCTGAACTTTATTTTCTCCAAAATCACGATGCCCATATTCAACCAAAGGCAAAATATGATCTATCTTGAAAGTTTTTGAAACTGCAATAATTGTGGGTATTCTCTTTTTTTCTTGTAAGTCTAATAATTTTGATTTGATCAAACCTTGAATTGATATTAAATTTTGAACTGTCTTATGCATAATAATTTTTTTAAAAAATATTACTTTATAGATAAATTTGAAAAAAGTAACATTGATAAACAGGACACTAAGACGACTATAATTTACAGAAATTACAAAAAAAATTATGAAATAAGTGAAATAATTTTCATAAAAAACTACTGCAAAAAAAAAAATTTAAAATTTCTTATTTCAAACAATGTTAAATTATCAATACAATTAGACCTAGACGGAGCATATTTACCATCTTTCAATAAAGATTTTTGTCACTTAGGTTATCATTTCAAAAAAAAATTTTGTCTGATCGGATCAGCACACAACTTGCAAGAAATTAGGATTAAAGAAAAACAAAAGGTTAATAAAATTTTTTTGTCTTCGATCTTTAAAAAAAATGAAAACTATCTTGGAATAAATAAATTTAATTTAATCTCTAAGCTAACAAATAAGAAAATAATTGCTCTAGGAGGTGTTTCAAGAGAAAATATTAAATTAATTGCTCTTACAAAATCAACTGGTTTCGCAGGTATTTCTTTTTTTAAGTAAAAAAAAAGGCCCCTAAAAAGGGGCCCTTTTAATTAAATAGTTACTTCCTTAATTAAAATGCAAAAGAGAAGTTTATTTCGTATCCAGTATTGTCACTTGCAGCTGTTCCAGCAACATTATCTGTTGTTTGGTGTGAAGCTGAAATTGCAACTCCACCTGCTGTGAATGAAATACTTACTGCAGATGAGTCTTGATCTTCTTGAGTATCTCCATAATCAAGAGTAGACGCACCGTAAGATACTGAAACATCATCAGTTACTGCATAAGAAATACCGTATGCTGTAAAGTCTTCATCAACACCAGTTCCATAATCAGTTTCGTTTGACTGATATCCAACTGTAACTGGACCCATTGCATAAGTAATACCCATTACAGATAAGTCAGCTTGGTCAGCAGCAGCGTTGTTTTCACCCATTGCAGCTTTAACAGTTAAACCTTCCATACCTGTGTAAGCAACACCAATTGATGTTGAGCTTTCTAGGTCAGTTCCTTTTGAAGTGTCATATGCTGCTTTAACGGCAATACCATCAGTTACAACATAGTCGTAAATGAATGCATTATCCATTGTAGCATCATTTGTTGGTCCATCAACTGTACCACCAAGAGCTGTTCCCCAAGATTCTTCGTTTGCACTTGGAGTTATATCATCCCATGCACCAACTGGTCCTGAAGCACCATGTCCAGAGAAAGTAAGTACACCCATATCTCCAGTGTCGATTTTTAACGTTCTGTCATCGAATGGTGCAGTTCCACCATCAAGTTGTAGGTATAGAGAAATAGTCATACCATTATCCATTTCACCGCTAGCGTTGAAATCGATTTGGTCAGTCATAGACCAACCATTTCCAGCATTACTGTTATCTTCTCCACCAAAAAAGATTGATGTACCACCAGATACAGATAGTGAAGCAGCTTGAGCTGAACTTGCTACCATTGCAGTACCTAATGCTGTCAATCCTATTTTTTTTAGATTGTTCATATTATTACCTTTCGTTATTAGTTTAATATTAAACAGGTTATATCTATCAATTCTCTTGAATTTTACTGACTTATTATAATTTTTAAGTAAAAAATTTATAATAGTGTTGTATTTTTACATCACTAAAAATGTTGAATTAATTAACATTTTTGACATTTTCAAAATATTTCTTTTAATTATATTGTTTTTTCATCTATTACTTAGATTTTAAGAGTATTTATGACAAATTTTTTAAAATTAAGAATCATAGCATTTTTTTTCTTAAGTGTATTTATACTTAATGCATGCAAAACTATAGAGAATTTACCTGGGGGTGATGCTCGAGAAAACCCACCAGATCCAAGGGAAAGAGTTAAAAAAAATCTAGAAGAAGGCAGAGGTTTTAGATTAGACAACTTAGGCAATAGTGGAAAAGGTGGTGATTTCATGTTTGCCAGCGCTAATGAGCTGTGGAGAGCATCACTAGATGTATTAGATTTTATGCCTCTCTCATCAGTAAATTACAGCGGAGGAATAATTATAACTGACTGGTACTCAGAAGGAAATAGTCTTGATGAATCTGTAAAAATATCTATTCGTTTCTTAACTAATGAAGTAAGAGCTGATGCATTAGATATAAAAGTTTTTTATAAAAAATGTAATCAAGTAGCTAGTTGCAAAGTATCTCAAAAGACGGGTTCTCTATCAGCTGAACTTAAAAGACAAATTTTGTCAAAAGCTACAATTTACAAAAAACAAAATCAAGAAAAGAATTTCAAGCCATATAAAGGTGGAACGGTCGATACTACAAAATAACTAGATTGATTTTTAACATATCGTTATGGAAAGATATAATTTTAAAATAGTCGAGGAAAAATGGCAAAATAAATGGGAAAAATCAGGTATTTTTCGATCTAAAGTAGATCATTCTAAAGAGAAATTCTATTGTCTTGAAATGTTTCCATATCCTTCGGGTAAAATACATATGGGCCATGTGAGAAACTATACGATAGGTGATGTTTTATCACGTTATAAATCTTTAAAAGGTTTTAACGTAATGCATCCAATGGGTTGGGATGCATTTGGTATGCCAGCAGAAAATGCTGCGCGAGAAAATAATTTAGACCCAAAAGAATGGACAAATAAAAATATATCCACAATGAAAGAGCAATTAAAAAAACTTGGACTTTCAATTGACTGGGATAGGGAAATTTCAACATGTTCTGAAGATTATTATAAACATCAACAATTATTTTTTTTAGAACTATATGAAAAAGGTTTAGTTTACAGAAAAGAAAATTATGTTAATTGGGATCCTGTTGATCAGACTGTGCTTGCAAATGAACAGGTTATTGAAGGCAAAGGATGGAGATCTGGAGCGATTGTCGAGCGTAAAAAACTGAGTCAATGGTTTTTTAATATTTCTAAGTTTTCACAAGAATTACTAGACGGTTTAGATGAGTTAAAACTATGGCCGAATAAAGTAAAAACAATGCAAAAAAATTGGATAGGAAAATCTTTTGGTTGTGAAATTTCATTTAAAACAGAGGGTGATTTACCAATAAAGGAAATTAAATGCTTTACTACAAGGCCAGACACTTTGTTTGGATTTTCATTTTTAGCTCTTTCTGTAGATCATGAAATTTCTAAATATTATTTAAATAATAAAGAGTTTCAAAAATTTAAAGCAGAATGCTCGAAAACAGGGACAACTGAGGAAGCGATCGCAATTGGTGACAAAATAGGATTTAAGACAAGTCTAAAAGCTATTAATCCGTTAAATCCTGATCAAAAAGTGCCTGTTTTCTTTGCTAATTTCGTATTGATGGATTATGGTTTTGGAGCAGTTTTTGGTTGTCCCGCACATGATCAAAGAGATTTTGACTTTGCTAGAAAATATGATCTTGATATTAAAACTGTAGTTAAACCAGTTAATGAGGATGATAGTTATGAAGTTAAAGATGAGGCTTATTCAGGTTCTGGGGTTTTAATTAATTCAGAATTTCTTAATAACCTTAAAGTTCCAGAGGACTCAATTACCAAAACCATAGAAATTTTAGAGAGAGAGAAAATTGGTAAAAAGCAGATTAATTTTAGATTAAAAGATTGGGGTGTCTCAAGACAGAGATATTGGGGCTGTCCGATACCAATGGCATATGACAAGTTTGGCAAGGTAATAAAAATTCCAAAAAATGAACTTCCTGTAAGACTCCCTGAAAATATAGATTTGAACTCAAAAGGTAACCCCCTAGATCACAAATCAGAATGGAAAAATATTAAAATTAATGGAAACAATTATACTCGCGAAACTGATACCCTTGATACATTTGTATGTTCATCTTGGTATTATCTTAGATTTTGCTCACCAAAAAGTACAGACTATGGTTTTAGTAAAGAAGAAATCAATTATTGGATGCCAGTTGATCAATACATAGGTGGAGTTGAACATGCAATACTTCACTTACTATATTCTAGATTTTTCACAAAAGCATTAAGTTATAAAAATGATAACTTTAAATTCAAAGAGCCTTTTAAAGGTTTATTTACTCAAGGTATGGTCTGCCATGAAACTTATAAAGATCAAAATAATAATTGGTTAAGTCCAGACGAAATAGAATTAGTAGGTGATCAGTTTTACAAAAAAGGTGAACCTAAAAATAAAGTAAAGGTTGGCCCAACAGAATCAATGTCAAAATCAAAAAAAAATGTTATTGATCCAGAAAATATTATTAACAGTTATGGTGCGGATGCAGTAAGACTTTTCATATTGTCAGACAGTCCTCCAGAGAAAGATGTACAATGGTCTGACCAAGGAATGGTTGCTTCCTACAAATTTTTACAAAAACTATGGATATTACACAACAAAATTAAAAAAAAAATTTCTGAAAATGAGCAAAATGGAAATAATAAAAACTTGGAAAAATTTACAAATCAAATGATAAATAAAATTACCCATAACTTAGATGGGTTCAATTATAATGTTATTATAGCCAATATTTATGAGACATATAATTTTCTTAATAAGGAAATTGAAAAAAAAATAGACCAGGAAGCTCTCAAAGATTGTTATAAAAAAATATTAATATTATTTTCCCCTGCCATTCCACATTTCTCAGCTGAATGTATGGAAAGTTTAGGCTTTTTAAATAAAATAGAATGGCCAAATGTAAATAGTAATCTTTTAGAGGAGGAAAAAATAGATTATGTTATTCAAATTAATGGAAAAAAAAGGGCTATTTTAAATGAAAGTAGGGATATAGACCAAAAAAACTTAATGAACAAAATAAAATCTAATAAATTGTCTGAAAAATACTTAAAAAATAAATCTATTAATAAGGTAATATTCGTAAAAAATAGATTAATAAATTTATTAATAAATGAATAAAATTTGTACCAAACTTTCAATTTTTTTTTTAGTAATCGGACTTTCATCTTGTTCTTACAAACCAATTTTTTTAGAAAAAAGTTATGATTTCGAAATAGTAAAAATAAATTTAGAAGGTGAGAAAAAAATTAACAGAATTATAAGAAATAAATTAAAATTAATAAGAAGTAACGGGGATAAAGATAAAAATAAATATATAATAAATATTAAATCTTATAAAAAAAAAGAAATTGTTTCAAAAGACACAAAAGGTGACCCATTAAAATTTGAAATAAATATTTTAGTTGAGTATGAGGTAGTTAGTGATGGAAATTTGTTATTAAGCAAAAAAATTGAAAACAGCAATATATATAATAATGATACCGATCAATTCAAGCTTGAACAAACAGAAGATTTGATTTTAGAAAATTTAACTGCAAGTGTAAGTGATAATGTTATTTCATCAATCATAAATTTAGATGATAATTAAGAGTTTTGAGTTAACAAAATTAAACTTAAGTAAATCCAATTTACATTTAATATTCGGGAACAATGAGGGTTTGAAAGAAGATATTTTAAAAAATTTCTTTTTTAAAAATTTTAATGGTGAAATATTAAAATATGATGAACAAGAAATCTTAAATAACAAAGACGAATTTTTATCAAGTTTGTTAACAAAATCTCTTTTTGGAATTGAAAAATTAATAATAATATCAAGAGGATCGGATAAATTAACAAATTTGATTAGTGAAATTTTAGAAAAACTAACACTAGACACAAAAATCATAATTAAGAGTCCACTACTAGATAAAAAATCTAAACTAAGAAATTTGTTTGAAAAAAATAAAAATTTGATTTGTACACCAGTTTATGAGGATGACTCTCGATCATTAAATAATGTTATTGATAATTTTTTGAAAGAGCAAAAACTCAACATCTCACAGGAAATCAAAAATATACTTATAGATAGATCAAAAGGTGACAGAATTAATTTAAAAAATGAATTATTAAAATTAAAAAATTTATCAATCAGTAAGAATAAATTGAGTTCTGAAGATGCTTTAAAACTCTCAAATCTTGCAGAAAATTATAGTGTATTTGAATTATCAGATAATTATTTAGCAAAAAATTTAAAGAAAGTATCAAATATTCTAAATGAAAATAACTATTCAGATGAGGAATGCATATTAATTATAAGAACAATTCTTAACAAATCTAAAAGACTTTTAAAAATTAGACATGAGCTTGATAATAATAGAAATATTGATCAAGTTATATCTAGCTTTAAACCACCAATATTCTGGAAAGAAAAAGAGATTGTTAAAAAACAAGCTCAATCCTGGTCGACAAATGAAGTGAGAGAAATTATATATAAAATCAATGATTTGGAGACAATGGTTAAAAGAACTAAATCAAATTCAATGCTCTTCGTATATAATTTTGTGAGTAATTACTAATAATTTTTTGTGATGACTTCTACCAACCGATCGAGTTGGTCAGTACCTTTATACTCTAAAATAATAGTTCCTGAATTATTTTTTTTGTTATTGACGTAAACACGCATTCCAATTTTATTTGTTAATTCGTTTTCAAGACTTAGAATATTAGGATCTTTTTTTTTGTAATTACTATTTGTATTAGATTTTAAGATACGTACTAAGTTTTCAGCTTGCCTTACTGATAATTTTTTTGAAATAATTTTATTTGCAAGAAAAACAGCATTTTCTAATCCGACTAAAATTTTTGCATGGCCTTGGGATAATTTCTCATCAACTATTAACTGTATTATTTCTTGGGGAAGAGATAAAAGTCGCAAGCAGTTGCTTATATGTGCTCTACTTTTACCAATAAATTTTGAAACTTTATCCTGGTCATAACTAAATTCATCTATTAATCTTTTATAACCTTCAGCTTCTTCAATAGGATTTAAATCTTGTCTTTGAACATTTTCAACAATAGCAAATTCTAATGATTTTAGGTTATCTACGTTAATTACCATTATTGGAACTTCATGAAGACCTGCATGTTGAGCTGCCTGCCACCTTCTTTCTCCAGCTATTATTTCAAATTTGCCCTCTTCTTCAGAAGATGGTCTAACTATGATTGGTTGGATTATGCCTCTCTCTTTTATAGAGTTAGTTAATTCTTCTAAACTTTCTTCGTCAAACTTTTTTCTAGGTTGATACTTATTTCTAACAAGTGAACTTATTGATACATTTTTTTTATTATCAATTTTTTCACTGTCACCTATCAAGGAAGACAATCCTCTTCCAAGCCCTTTTTTTGATTTAAATGGATTAATCATGCTGCACTCTCCACTGGTTTATCTTGGTTTAGAAATTCTTCTGTAAAACTAAAATATGCTCTACTTCCTGGACAAGCTTTATCATAAATTAGAACAGGAACACCGTGCGAAGGTGCTTCTGATAGTCTTACATTTCTTGGTACCGCTGTGTTGTAAACTTTATCCTTGAAATAGTTCCTTGCCTCTGTTTCTACCTCGCCTGATAATTTATTTCGCTTATCATACATAGTCAGAAGTATTCCTCTTATGTCTAAAGATGGATTTAGGTTCGACTTTATCCTCTCAATTGTTTTCATGAGCTGTGTTAGTCCCTCTAATGCAAAGAATTCTGTCTGAAGTGGTACCACAAGAGCGTCAGAGGTAACCAATGCCATAATTGTAAGAAGACTTAGTGATGGAGGGCAGTCAATTATAATATAATCATATGATGGTCCAGAATTGTTTAAAATCAGGGTTAATTCATCTTTTAGTTTAAAAGCTCTTCGATTATCACCTGCAGTCTCAACTTCTAGTCCGGACAAATCAACATTTGATGATATCATATCTAAATTTTGAAAGCTTGTAGACTGAATCACCTCTGAAATTTTTTTATTTCCATTCAAAACATTATAAATTGTTCGATCAGAGCTAGTTGCATTCGATAATCCTAGACCTGTTGTAGCATTTCCTTGTGGATCAAGATCAATTACAAGAATTTTTTTTCCTTTCATACTTAAACCAGCAGCAAGATTAATGACCGTGGTAGTCTTACCCACTCCACCTTTTTGGTTTATCACTGAAATAATTTTTCTATTCATATTTTTTTTTTAAATTTGAGATTTTTACTACTGAAGACTCTTCGCTTGTAAGACTTTTCATTTCCTCTAAATCAAATTTCCATTTTTTGGAAACATCATTCAAAATTTTTTTTCCACTCTTACCTAAATACATGACTATATATTTAAAATTTTTAAAATTCTTTGTTGCTATATCAAAAATCACCGGCAGAGGTTTAAATGCTCGACAAATTATTACATCAGTAACCAAATTTTTCTCCTCAAAAATATTTTTTTGACAGATTTTAGCTTCTAATTTGAACTTTTTTGCCATCTCTTTTAAGAAATTGCTTTTATGATAACTCTTTTCATAAAAAATTAGCTTAAAACCTTGCTTTTTTGATTTCATCAAAATACCCAAAACTATACTAGGAAGCCCAGCCCCTGATCCTAAGTCAGTGCATATCTTTATGTCATTTTTGTCAATAAATTCAATGGTTTGTGCACTATCATAAATATGTCTTGAATTTATTGACTTTTCTGTACTTGAACTTATCAAATTAATTTTCCTATTTGTATTTAGAATTGATTTTGAATAATCCTCAAGCTCCATTAATGTTTCACGTGAAACATTTGGAAGATAAATTTTTTCTTTTTTTATTATTTTCGAATCAATCAAGCTATATGCTTAATAGACTTTCTTTTAACATGAGACAACAAAATATATACTGCAGCTGGAGTAATTCCATCTATTCTAAGCGCTTGACCAAGTGTTTTTGGCTTTATTTTCTTAAATTTTGACTTAACTTCATTTGATAATCCTGAAAATTGATCATAATCTAGATTTTCTGGTATTTTAAGATTTTCATCTCTTTTAAATGCTAAAATATCGGCATCTTGCTTCTTTAAATATCCTTTATAGTGAGCTTTTATCTCAATTTGCTCATCGATTTCACGTGAAACATATTTAATTTCTGGCCAAATTTCCCTAATTTTACTCATATTAACTGATTTTTGGCTTAATATTTCTAATGCATTTCTTTTAACCCCATCTTTAGCGATGTTAACTCCAAATTTAAATGCTTTTGAAGGGGAAATTAGAGAATTTTCCATTTTTTTAAGACTTTTTTGCAATTTAGAAGCTTTCTCTTTATATAAAATTTTCCTCTCATCTAATATTAAACCAATATCAATTCCTTTTTGGGTAAGTCTTATATCTGCGTTATCAGATCTCAAAGATAACCTATATTCTGCCCTTGAAGTGAACATTCTATAAGGCTCTGCGACTCCTTTTGTAACTAAATCATCTATCATAACACCTATGTATGCTTCAGATCTATCAAGTATAAATGGTTCTTTACCTTTAATGGAGAGAGCAGCATTTATTCCAGCTATCAATCCTTGTGCCGCAGCTTCTTCATAGCCTGTTGTTCCATTTATTTGTCCTGCGAGGTAAAGATTTTTAATTTTTTTTGTCTCTAATGTTAGAAATAGCTCCCGTGGATCCACAAAATCATATTCTATTGCGTATCCAGGCCTTAAAATTCTAACATTCTCTAAACCATTGATATTATTGCAAATTTCCTGCTGTATTTCAGCAGGCAGAGAAGTTGAAATCCCATTAGGGTAAATTGTTTTATCATTTAGACCTTCCGGTTCTAAAAATATTTGATGTTTTTGCTTATCAGCAAACTTTACAATTTTATCTTCAATAGAAGGACAATATCTAGGACCAACACCTTGGATACTTCCTGAGTACATAGCACTACTTTTTATGTTTTTAGATATGATTTCATGAACTGATCGGTTAGTGTAAGTCATCCTGCATGAAATTTGTTTATTGATATTTTTTTTTGTAAGGAAAGAAAAAAAATATGGATCTTCATCTGCTTGCTGCTCTTCGAGTTTTTCGAAATTAATGGTCGTTGCATCCAATCTTGGTGGTGTTCCTGTTTTTAATCTTCCAATTTTAAAATTATATTTTTCTAATTGTTCACTTAAACCTGTTGAAGGTTTTTCATTAAATCTTCCTGCTGGTGTTTTTTCTTCTCCAATGTGAATTAAACCATTTAAAAAAGTTCCAGTTGTTAGGATTACTTTTGATGATAGTACTTTTTTACCTTCTTGTGTAATAAAACCAATTATATTGTTTTTTTCAAAAATAAACTCAATTACAGGATCAGAAAAAATATCTAAATTACAGTAGTTTACAAGTTTTTCTTGCATATATTTCTTATACAATGATCTATCACTTTGTGTTCGGGGTCCACGCACAGCAGGGCCTCTACTTCTGTTTAATAATCTAAATTGTATTCCTGATTTATCTGCAACTTCACCCATTATGCCATCTAGTGCATCTATCTCTCTAACAAGGTGCCCTTTGCCTAATCCTCCAATTGCTGGGTTGCATGACATTTCACCAATTGTATCGAATTTATGTGTAAATAAAGCAGTACTTACGCCTAGTCTAGCAGATGCTGCTGCTGCTTCACAACCAGCATGACCTCCACCAATTACAACAACATCAAATGACATCTCATTTTTCATAGCTGTAATTTATTATTGATCTTAAAATTTACAAGAAAACAGTTAAACTGTGAAAAAAGTACGTAAAAACAACAGTTATTTACCTATACAGAAATCATTGAAAATGGAACCTAGTATTTCTTCAACATCTACTTTTCCGACAATCATCCCTAGGTGTCTTGTTGCCAACCTTAAATCCTCTGCAGCTTTATCAAAATCTTCTTGCGAATTTTTTTCCTCAAAATTTTGTAAATTTTGAACGCAAGCCTCTAAGCTTTGTCTATGTCTTTCTCTTGTAATTAAAGTTTCGTTTGAGCTTATAAATTTATTTTTTAGTTTAACTTTAATTCTATTTATTAACTCATCTAAGTTTGTTTCATTTTTAATTGATAAAAAAATTGGATTAAACTTTTCAATTTGTTGATTAATATTTTTATAACCAAGATCTATTTTATTAATTACAATAATTGATTTTTCACTAACCAAATCGTTCAAAAATCCAGTAAAATTAACACTTTTTGGCTCTATAACTATAATATTGAGATCAGCATCTTCAGCTCTTTTAAGGGCTAGTTTTATTCCTTTTTTTTCTATTTCATCTTTAGATTGTCTAATCCCAGCCGTATCAGAGATCACAACTGGATAACCATCAACATTCAAATGGGCTTCGATGACATCCCTTGTTGTTCCTGCAATTTCCGAAACGATAGCTACATCCCGTTTAGAGAGATAATTTAACAAAGATGATTTTCCTGCATTAGCTGGACCTACAATTGCAATTTTAAAACCTTGTCTAATTCTTTCTCCAACTTTTTGATCATTTAAAATTGCTTCAATTTCTGATCTTACTTTTTGAGAGTCTATTTTAATATTTTTGATTACATCTTCTGGGAGATCATCTTCAGGAAAATCTATTTTTGCCTCAACGTTAGATAAAATTTTTAAAAGTTTATCTCTAAGAGAATTAAATTTGTCAGAACTTCTTCCACTCATTATTTTAATTGCTTGTTGTCTTTGAATTTCGGTTTCTGCAGAAATTAGATCAGAAATACTCTCAGCTTTAAGAAGGTTTATTTTTCCATTTTGAAAAGCAAGTTTTGTAAATTCGCCCGGCTCTGCTAATCGACAATTATTAATTTTTGATAATTCATCTAAAATTGCTCTGACTACAGCAATGCTTCCATGTACATGTATTTCTGCCATATCCTCACCTGTGTAGCTCTCAGGACCTGGAAACCATATTAATATACCTTCGTCTATAAGCTCAGAATTGTTGATTTTATTGAATTTCTTTAGAGTTGCTTTTCTTGGTTTTGGGAGCTTACCATTGGTTGTTAATTTGACAATTTCTTGTACTTTAGATCCAGATATTCTAATAACTGCAACCCCCGATAAACCAGGACCTGAAGAGAGTGCATAGATTGTCATAATTTATTATTATAGTTTTATATTCGTCTAAATTATATATTTATCTTAATGATTATTTGGCTTGCCTCATATCCTAAAAGTGGAAATACATGGATAAGATTTTATATCATTTCACTATTAATGGGTAAAAAAACTGATTTAAATTTAAATCATTTGAGAGCAATCATGAATTATCCCCATTCAAGTCAGTTTAAAGATTTAATCTCTAATTTATTTGATTTTGATGAGATTGCAAAAAACTGGATAACGTCACAAAGAAAAATAAATTCAAATGGTAATTTAAGATTTTTTAAAACTCACAATATGCTTGGTAAATTTAAGGGTAACCTTTTTACAAATTCAGAAAATACTTTAGGTTCAATTTACATAGTTAGAGATCCAAGAAATGTTGTGACATCAATTAAAAATCACTATTCTTTGTCAAATTACGAGGATGCTACAAAATTTATATTTAATGAAAATCAAATGATAATGTTATCTGACAGACAAAAAGATTTATACTTAAAACGTCAAAAATTTCCTCTCGCACAATTTATTGGATCTTGGAAGTCTCATTATTTGTCATGGAAAAATATGAGGAAAAATTACCTTTTAGTCAGATACGAGGACCTAGTAGAAAATCCAAAAAACGAATTTACAAAAATAGCGAATTTTGTTGGCAATTTAATTAAATTAAAATTTACCGAAGATCAAATTAATACCGCAATTAATTTAAGCTCATTTGATAAATTAGAAAAAATGGAAAAAGACAATGGATTTACTGAGAGCACTATCAATAGAGATGGTAAAAGAAATAAGTTTTTTTTCTTAGGTCCAAAAAATGATTGGAAAAAAATTTTGGATAATCAAACTTCAAATGATATTGAAAGAAAATTTGAAAATGAAATGAAAGAATTAAAATACCTTTAAACTATAACTCAGCTGAATAATCTTTATTTTTTTTTGCAAATTTCAACCAATTTTTTATAACTAAGATATCATTTAACTTTGAACCACTTAAAAACTTATTAATATATGATTCTTCGGATGTTTCATTGTAGATTTTACCATCAATAATTTTTTCTTTTTCTTTCCAATCGTTATTAAAAAGCATCATTTTATTTTTATCTCTTTTAATTTCTTTATAGTCAGGAAATTTTTGACTAAATTCTGTACAGCCCCTTTTTGTTGAAATTGAAAAATTATCTCCGATATTATTTTTGACAATCTTTTGAAGATTTTTTTCAATCTCATTTAATTCTTTCAAATTTTTTGTATAGATTAAGCCCTTATACTTACCAGATACACCCGGTCTTTGTTCAACCATGACTTTTCTGTTATTTTTTAGTCCGACATAAAAATTATCAAATATAAAATATAACTTAACTAAATCTAACATTTTCTCCACCTCGACAACTATTTTAAAGCAATCAAAGCAAAATTCTGGAATAATGGAGTAAGTATTAAAAATTTTAAAATGTCTATCGCAATTTAAATTTAATGAATTATGTCGGTATATTTGCATGTAAGGATAATCAATTTTATTTAAATTTTTATCAACTATATCAATAGTTTTTTTTAAAAAATTTTTTACTTCTGATATTTCAATAAATTTGTTTTCATTATATTTAAATTTTATTTTTTCTATATTTAAGTTTGTATAAACATAAGGATGTTTCAAGTTTCTTTTTGGATCAAAAGAAGATAAAATTTGTATAATATTGTAATGTGCATCTTTTAAATTTGGATTTATTGAGATAGCTTTAATAAAATTTTCAAGAGCATCTTCCATTTCGTTATGTTGTCTATTAACTAGACCTAATAAATAATATGAGGTTGCAAAATTTTTGTTCAATTTAATTGAATTAATTAAATATTTTTTACTTAATTTGAAATTGTTTAATTTATATAAAATATAACCATTCAAATTTTGTAGAAAAAAATTGTTTTTATTTTTTTCTGCAATTTCTTGGCTTATTTCAAGAGCTTTTCTATAATCACCACGTAATTCTAACGATCTAATTTTTTCGATACTTACAATGCTTTCTTGACTAACCATGATTTGTTAATCTACTAAAAAAAAGAAATATATTCTATTAACGTTTTATGCTGGTTTATTCATAGAATTAAAGAACTCAGCATTATTTTTTGTTGTCTTTAATTTTGAATTTATAAAATCTATGGCATCCATAGATCCCATCGGAGCAATTATTCTTCTTAGAACATTCATTTTTTGAAGATCATTTTTATCAAAAATCAACTCCTCTCTTCTTGTGCCTGACTTAGTAATATCAATTGCTGGATAAATTCTCTTCTCAGATATTTTTCTATCTAAAATAGTCTCGCTATTTCCAGTTCCTTTAAATTCTTCAAAGATTACTTCATCCATTCTACTTCCTGTATCAATAAGAGCAGTTGCTATGATTGTTAATGATCCACCTTCTTCTATATTTCTAGCTGCTCCAAAAAACCTCTTTGGCCTTTGAAGGGCATTAGCATCCACACCACCTGTTAAAACTTTTCCTGAGCTTGGTACTACAGCATTATAAGCTCTTCCTAATCTTGTTATAGAATCTAAAAGTATCACAACATCTTTTTTATGCTCCGTCAGTCTTTTAGCTTTTTCTATAACCATTTCAGCAACAGCTACATGACGTTGGGCTGGTTCATCAAAAGTTGAACTTATAACTTCACCTTTAACAGTCCTCTGCATATCTGTTACTTCTTCTGGTCTTTCGTCTATTAATAAAACCATAAGATAACATTCAGGATGATTGGCGGTAATCGAATTAGCTATACTTTGTAAAATCATTGTTTTTCCTGCTTTTGGAGGTGATATAATCAATGATCTTTGTCCCTTTCCAATTGGACTAACTAGATCAATTAGCCTTGGAGTTAGGTCAGGTTTTTTTTCAACTTTATTAGTTTCAACCTCCATTCCTAATTGTTTGTTAGGATAAAGTGGTGTTAAGTTATCAAATGCAATTTTGTGTTTAAATTTATCTGGCTCTTCAAAATTTATTTTACTCACTTGAAGAAGTGCAAAATATCTCTCACCATCTTTTGGTGATCTAATAGGTCCTTCAATTGTATCTCCTGTTCTTAAACCAAATCTTCTTATTTGGCTTGGACTTACATATATATCATCGGCTCCAGGTAAATAATTTGATTCCATTGCTCGGAGAAAACCAAAACCATCTTGAAGCAGTTGCAAAACTCCTCCACCTGTAATCTCTTCACCTTTTTCTGCAAGTTTTTTTAAAATTGCAAAGTAGATTTCTTGTCTACGGAGTGTACTTGCGTTTTCAATTCCAAGCTTTTCAGCTTCAGTGATTAACTTTTCTGAGCTTTTTTCTTTTAATTCTTGAATATTCATGTGTGGAAGTTTTTGTTAAAGATGTTTTAAATATATATACTGATGTAAAAATTTCAACCCTAGATAGGCTTAAAAACCACAATAAAAACAATGAAAATAAGCAATACTGTTGGTATTTCGTTTATTATTCTAAAAAATCTGGATGATTTTGAGTTTTCTTTAGATTTTAACGAGCGCATACATTTGCCCAGATACTCATGGTAAATTGTTAAAATCACTACTGACAGAATTTTAAGCTGTAGCCATAAATAGGCGAAACTTTCAATTCCATTTATCCAAATTAATATAATTCCAAAAAGCCAAGACAAAATCATGGCTGGTCGCATTATATAATTATAAAGCTTTCTTTCCATCGTTTCAAAAATTTCAGTAGCTTGATCCTTTTCAAAATTTTCGACGTGATAAACAAATATTCTTGGTAAATATAATAACCCTGCCATCCAAGAAATTACTGCTATTAGATGAAGTGATTTAAATAAAAGATACCCACTCATTGATTATAAATTCTTTGAAATAAGATGTTTGAATAAAGAAATATGATCTTCATTATCATTTAAGCAAGGTATCATTTCAAAGTTTTCACCGCCTGATTTGATAAAACTTTCTTTCCCTTGGATGGATATTTCTTCTAAAGTCTCTACACAATCAGATGAAAAACCAGGACATATAACTAAAATATTTTTTTTTCCCTCTTTTGGCAAGGCTTCAAAAGTTTTATCTGTATAAGGTTGTAGCCATTCTTGAGGGCCAAATCTTGATTGAAATGTTGTCAAAATTTTAATATCTGAATATTTTTCAGAAATAAGTCTTGTGGTTTTATGACAATAGCAATGATAAGGATCGCCCTTGTCAAAATATTTTTTTGGTATTCCATGATACGAAGCTACTATTAAGTCTGGTTTCCAATTAATTTCGTTAATTTTTTTTACAATACTATTTTTAATAGCATCTATATAAAGAGGTTCAGACTCATAATGAGGAATTATTTTTAAATTTGGTTGCCACCTCATTTTCATCAGGGTTCTATAAACCTCATCACATACAGTTGCAGTCGTTGCTGCAGCATATTGAGGATAAAGAGGTAGCACAATTAAATTTTCACAACCCTTTTCATGAAGATCATTTATTTTGTTTTTAATACTTGGATTGCCATATCTCATAGCAAAATCAACAATCAAGTTTTCATTGCCAATTTTCTCAGATAATTTATGGGCTTGGCTTTCTGTAAAAAACCTAAGTGGTGACATGTTCTTGTCTTTCATCCATATTTCTTTGTAGGCTTTAGCTGTTTTTGATGGTCTGAAAGTAAGTATAAATAAGTTAAGAATTACTTGCCAAATAAAAGGATTTACTTCGATAACTCTTCTATCTGATAAAAATTCCTTTAAATATTTCCTTATATCCAGCCAACTAGTGGAATCGGGTGTGCCAAGATTTACAATTAAAACCCCTGTTTTTCCATAGTTAACTTTTGGGTGGTCTATTGTCATTTAAAGTCTCTTACAATTTTAATCAAGTCTTCAACCATTTCAATTTTAGTTTCTGGTAGAATTCCATGTCCTAAATTAAATATGTATGGATGATCCTTAAAAATATGAAGATATTTTTCCACTTCTTTTTTAAGAATTTCTTTATCAGTTAATAATATTTTAGGGTCGAGTCCCCCCTGAATGGGAATTTTTATTTCTTTTACTATTTTTTCTGGATCAACATCATAGTCTATATTTACTGCATCTGGTTTAACTATTTCACAGAAATTTTTGTAATTTTTAATACCTCTTGGAAAACAAATTACAGGTATGCCTAATTGTTTAACATATTCTACAATATTTAATGTGGGTATATAAATATATTCAGGAATTTTATCATCTAATAATCCTGCCCAACTATCAAAAATTTGAATTACTTTAGCCCCAGCCTCAACTTGATTTTTTATATGAACTTTTAGGAATTTTTCAATGATTTGTAATAGTCTATTTATTAAAAAATCATCTTTAAAGAATTCACTTGTAAGACCTTTTTTTGGTGATGATCTATTAATCATATATACAAGAATAGTCCATGGAGCTCCAACAAAACCTATCATGTCTTTATTACCCATTAAAGGGTCCTGGGAAGTTTTGGAAATTGCTTTGTAAACTTTATAAACTTTTTCTGTAAAGTTAATTTCGTCAACATTTTTAATATTATCTAATTCTATTTCTCCAAGTTTTGGTCCAAAATTTTTTTCGAATTCTACCTTTTGACCAAGACCATATGGTAACATCAAAATGTCAGAAAATATTACTGCACCATCAAACCCAAATCTCTTTATAGGTTGAAGAGTTATTTCAGATGCTAAATCGCTATTTAAACAAAGTTTTATAAAATCTGTATTTTTTCTTCTTATCTCTCGAAATTCGGGTAAATACCTTCCTGCTTGTCTCATTAACCATATAGGATTAGTTTTAGTATCTTTATTTTTTATACAGTTAGTTAAGGGACTCATATAAATAGATATATATTATTTACTTTATTAGTATTATGTATTGTGAATAACGTAAATTAGTCAATTATCACAGTTTGTTAACTCTTTATTAATAATTAAGATCTTAAATTAGCTCTATTTTATAAGGATTAATCAAGATTTCTCATATTTTATGTATATTATGTATAACTTTGTTAACATTTTATAATTTAGTTAATTTGATGGAAAAAAAACTAACTATTATTATTCAAAGGAGTAAATCTGAATTTTTCTTATTTTACTTATAGACTATAAACGCTTTATACATGAGAAATTTATATCAAATATACTTAATATCAGACTCTACAGGCGAAACACTTGATAGAATTTTTTTAGCTTTGAAAGCACAATTTCCTAATTTCGAATACGAGACAAATCATTTTTCCTTTACTCGTACTGAAAGTCAAACTCTTAGTATACTAAAACAGGCAAAAGAAGATAAAAACTCAATTATTTTATATACTATTGTTAATAGTAAATTAGCAAAATATCTTACAGAAAAAGCCTACGAAAGAAAAATACCTTGTTTTGGAGTTCTTGGGGATTTAATTTTAAATTTCTCGAAAGTGCTTAATCAGAAAGCTTCGCATCAACCAAGCGGTCAACATATTTTAAATGAAGAATACTACGATAGAATTGAAGCTATTCAGTTTACTATGAATCATGATGATGGTAATCAAACTGATGATATAGAAAAATCTGATATCATCCTGCTAGGAGTAAGCAGGACAAGTAAAACCCCAACTGCAATTTATTTAGCTAACAGAGGTTTTAAAACTTCAAATATTCCATTAGTAAACAAAAATTCAATTCCACCGAAGGTTACAGAAAAAAACTTTTCTCCCTGTGTTGTAGGTTTAGTAACTGAGGCTGAGAGACTATATGATTTAAGAAAAAATAGATTGAATTCTCTTAAAGAAGATCAAAATAGTGAGTACATAAACATAGACAAAATTAGGGATGAATTAGAAGGTTCTAAAAAAATATTTAAAGAAAATAATTGGCCGACAATAGACGTAACTAGAAAATCAGTTGAAGAAACAGCAGCATCTGTAATCAAAATTTATGAAATAAAAAATAAAAAAAATGCTTAACATTATTTTAGCTTCAAAAAGTAAGGTAAGAAAAGAAATATTAGATAATCATAACATTAGTAACAGGGTTGAAGTATCAAATGTTGACGAAGATCCAATAAAAGAGAGTCTATTAAAAGAGGGAGCTTCACCTGAGATTATTTCCAAAAATCTTGCAGAATTGAAAGCAAATAAGGTAAGTCAAAAAGTAAATAATACTTTAGTTTTAGGAGCAGATAGTGTCATTGATCTAACAGGGGAGTTAATATCAAAACCAGAAAGCAGGGAAGAGGCTTTAAGTATTTTGAAAAAACTTAATGGAAAAAAACACTCTTTGATCAGTTCGGTATGTATATCTAAAAATGGATCCATGGTTTGGAACTATACCGATAAAGCTTACTTGACCATGAAGGATTTTTCTGAAAATGAATTAATCACTTATCTGAATAAAATAAGTGATGAAGCTTTGTATGCTTACAATGTTTATCAAATTGAAGGAGAAGGAAGAGCTTTATTTTCAAATATTGATGGCGATGAAGACACGATAATGGGTTTGCCTATTAAAAAAATTAAGGAATATTTAGAACTTCAAAAATGAAAAAAATTCTACTGATTTTAGTCTTAGGATTATTATCCGTAAGTTTTTCTTATGCAAAATCTATATCGCATAAAAAAGAAGAAAGATTTTGTCTACCAAAAGATATATCAAATGGATTTGGATGTGTTTGGAAAGTTGGTCACAGAACTAAAGGAAATAAACATCAAATTCAAATAGTTTCAAAAAAAGATGGTCACCCAGTTAGGGACGGAAAACAAAGTATAAGATTTGAGGTTAGGCCCGGTGAGTGTGGAGGAACTTTTGATGGCTCTAAAGTAAAAGGCGAAGGTGGATCCCAACCTAGTAATGATTGTGAAAGAGATCATAAGTCGGAAAGAGCAGAATTATATTCCAAGTATTTTAAATTAGGTGAAAAATGGTATTCATGGTCAATCTATGTACCAGAAGGTCAAGAAAAATTTAAACCTGCGAGTTTAAAAATGGGACAGTTTCACTCAAAATTGCATAAGAAATATATTCAACAAGCTCACTTTGAGCATAATGATGGAAAGTATACATTCAGCAATGTGGTGTGTGGATCTGAATGTAAGAGCAGAAGCATTGATCCGATTGGTAAATGGATTGACATACTTATTAATGTAAATTGGTCAGATAAAGAAGATGGATTTTATAGAGTTTGGGCAAATGGAAAATTTATTTACGATGTAAAAGGACCAACTATTTATGAAAATAAAAATAATGCTTATTTAAAGATTGGGATATATAGAAATGCTGTAAATAGACTGTGGAGCATGGGTAAAGACGGTGGTACCACAGTTGTTTACTATGATAACATTAATACAGGAGAAACAATGGAAAGTGTTTTAGGTAATTTAAACTACCCAATAGAATTAGAGTATAAAAAAAGTGAAAAAGAATTGTTACAAGAGGAATTAGCAATACTTAAAATAAAGATTAAAGAAAATAATGATCCAGAAATTTCTAAAAAAATACATAAGTTAAAAAGAAAATTAAAAAGACTTGATTTAAATTAAAAAATGAAAAAATTTTTTGTTATAGGAAACCCAATTGAACATTCTTTATCTCCAAAGTTGCATAATTACTGGATAAAATCTAATAATTTAAAAGCTGTTTACGATAAAAAAAAATTAGTTATATCAGAATTAGATAATTTGGTTAAAGATGTGAGAGAAAAGAAAATTGATGGAATTAATGTTACTGTTCCTTTTAAAAATTCTGTAATACCTTTTTTAGATAAACTATCTAATGAGGCTCAAAAAACACAATCAGTAAATACGATATATTTGAGAGATGGAATGGTAATAGGTCACAATACAGATATAGAAGGATTTGAGTTGGCCATTAAACATACAAATTATGATATTGTTGGGAAAAATATACTAATATTGGGCGCGGGAGGAGTTTCGCCATCAATAATAGTGGCTTTAAAAAATATGAGTGCCAAAAAAATATTTATAAGCAATAGAACACAAAGCAAAGCTGAAAATTTAAAAAAAACCTTTAATGAAATCGAAATTATCAAATGGGGAACAATACCAGATTTTGACATGATTATTAATGCAACTAGCTTAGGCTTGAAAAATGACGAAAATATTATTTTAGATTACTCTAAAATTAGCCCTGAAAAATTTTTTTATGATGTCATCTATAATCCTTCAGAAACTAATTTCTTAGGAAACGCAAAAAAAAATGGAAATAAAATAGAAAATGGAAAAAAAATGTTTGTTTATCAAGCTCAAGCCTCCTTTAAAATATGGAATAACTTAGAGCCCAAAGTAGATGATAAAGTCATGGAGCTTTTAAATTGATTAAAATTGGTATTTTAGGTGACATAGGTTCAGGCAAAAGCTTTGTTGCAAAACAATTTGGTTATCCAGTTTTTAATGCTGATAAAGAAGTTAGTGATATCTACAAAAACGACAAATCTTGTTATAAAAAAATAAAAAAAAAATTTCCAAAATTTATTAAGTCAAAATCTTTGAAAAAAGATGAGCTGGGAAGTCTTATTAAAGCAAACAAAAAAAATCTGAAAAAAATATCTAATATTGTGCATCCCATCGTCAGGAAGAGGATGGTCAATTTTTTTAAAAAAAATAATAGAAAAAAGATGGTTGTACTAGACATACCCTTATTAGTTGAAAACAAACTGTATGATAAAAATTTTTATTTAATATTTGTTCATTCAAACAAAAATGAGATAAATAAAAGACTTAAAAAAAGACCTTTTTACAATAAAAAAATAATTGATAGCCTTAGAAAATCACAAAGATCTCTTGCTTATAAAAAGAAAATATCTGATTTTGTTATTAAGAACAATTTTAAACTTCAAAGCTTAAAAAAAAATATTAAAATTATAAAAAGAAAAATTTTTAATGAAAGAATTAGTTCTTGATACAGAAACTACAGGATTGTCCGTAAGAGATGGACATCGAATTGTAGAAATTGGCTGTATAGAGTTAGATGATCTAGTCCCAACCAAAAATGTATTTCATGTTTATTTGAATCCAGAAAGAAAGGTGTCTGAGAAAGCTTTTGAGGTTCACGGTTACACTGATGAATTTTTGTCTAATAAACAAAAATTTTCAGAAGTTGTTGAAGATTTTTTATCTTTTATTCAGGATAAAAAAATTATAATTCATAACGCTGACTTTGATATTGGGCATTTAAATAACGAATTATCCTTAATTGGAAAGCCCAAAATAAGTAATTCAAATATAATTGATACTTTAGAACTTGCTAGAAATAAATTCCCAGGTTCTGGAATAAGTCTAGATGCACTGTGTAAAAGATTTAGAATTGATAATTCTAGAAGGAAAAAGCATACTGCCTTGATTGACTGCGAGTTACTTGCAAAAGTCTATATTAATCTTATTGATCAAAAAGAACCTACATTTGATTTAGCTGAAAATAATGAATCGAAAATTACATTGGATGATAAACGTGACTACTACAAAAAAATTATTTTTCCAACTGAAAAGGAATTATTAGATCATTCAGAGTTTTTAAAAAAAAATTTTAAAAAAAACTATTTCTAATTTAGTCGAGTTTTATATAGCTCCTCAAAATCTATTTTCTTTCCAAACTTTAAATCAGGAAGACCTGAATTTTTAAGAATGGTCAAAAACTTTTGCTCTAATTCAGGGTATATTTTTGTTTGCAGATCACACAAAATTATTTTTTCTAATTCTTTTTTTTCAATTTTTAAATCTAAAATATCAATTACTGTTGCATATTTTATTTGAAAATAACCCTGAGCTTTTTTTTTGTTTGGATTTGCATAAGTCAAAGTGGTTAATACTTCTACCATTTTTCTTTTTGCTGGTTTAGTGCTTATATCAACACTCATTCGATATTCTGGCGTGGTGTTTCTAATTGTTATTAAGCTTTCAGGACTTGGTATTTCAACAGATAAATCTTGAATATAACTTAATATTATTTTGTATTTATTTTCCATCTTTATCCTCTATATCCTCATACTCACCCTCTATAAAACTTTTTTCACTAGATTTGCTTTTGTTTTTTGTAGAATATTTTTTTGAATATTTTCTTAAAATTAATTTTCTTGTAACTGGGAAAACTAACAGAATACCTATAACATCAGTTGCAAACCCTGGTAATATTAATAATAAAGCTGCAAATGCTATTGCTGCTCCAGAAACTATCTCATAAAGAGGTAGTTCATTTTTGATTAATTGAGACATTCCTGATCTTAAAGTGTTAAAACCCTCATATCTTGCATACCAAATACCAAGAATTGCAGTAACAAGTATCAGCAAAATTGTATTTAATGCCCCTATTTGAGACCCAACTTTTATGAATAAGTAGATTTCAATAAGAGGAATTCCTAAAATAAGAATTAATGCTGTGTTCATTTGTCTATAGTGTAAATTGCAGGTTGAAATTAATCAACATAGTAAATATTATAATTCTATGAGTTATAGTTTTGAATACATCGATATTATATTATTGGCAATGATAGCTGGATTTATTTTCCTTAGATTAAGGGGTATTTTAGGAAAAAAAACAGGCTTTGAGGAGAATATAAACTCCACATTTCCACACGAGGAAGTTCAAGAAAAGAAGTCTTCTCCTATTTTGAACGCTGAAACTTTTGACGATGCCGCGAAAAAAGATTTCTTGAATGGTGCAAAAATAGCTTACGAAACCGTAATAACTAGTTTTTCTAAAGGTGATCTAAAATCTATTAAAAATCTTTTAGACAAAAGTGTTTATGATCAATTTGATGACGCAATTAAAGATAAAAAAGCTAGAAATGTTACTTCTGAAACTACGTTTATTGGTATTAATTCTGCAGAAATAAAAGAGCATTCTCAAAACAAAAATATGCTTGAAGTAAGCGTTGAGTTTGTAAGTGAAATTATTTCATGCATTAAAGATAAAGATAATAAAATTGTATCTGGGGATTCACAAAAAGTTAAAAAAGTACTCGATACATGGAAATTTACTAAAGATGGTACTTCAAAAAATCCTAATTGGTTAATAGTAGATACACAAGCTTAGTTGACTAAAAAAATATCAGATAAAGATAAAGAAGACTGGCAAAAATTCATAAATAGTTCTGATAAATTAGAAAATAAGGATCAAAAAATATATTCTTCACCTAAGAGATATATTGAAAAAACTATTGATTTACATGGTTATACTTTAGAGGATGCTAATCAAAAGATGACTTCTTATATAGAAGAATGTTATGCAAAAGGTGTTAATAAAATAAATGTTATCACTGGCAAGGGATTAAGATCTAAAAACTTAAATGATCCATATCAATCTAATAACTTAAGTATTTTAAAGTTTTCAGTGCCTGATTTTATTAAAGGTAGCACTCATTTAATGAGCAAAATTATAAGTATTGATTTTGAGGCTGTTGAAAATCCATCCGTTGGAAATTTTGATATTTTTTTAAGAAAAAAAAAATAAGAACTATAAAATAAACTTTGACAGATCTGCGTCCTTAACAAGTTCGCCAATATTTTTCTTAATGTAGTCTGAATCTATACTGATTTTTTCACCAGCTCTATCTGTTGCTGTAAAACTAATTTCATCCAAAACTCTTTCTATAATAGTGTGCAGCCTTCTCGCACCTATGTTTTCAACAGTTGTGTTAACCTCACTTGCAATTGTTGCGATGGTATCAATTCCATCTTCAGTAAATTCTAAATCAACATTTTCTGTTTTTAGTAGAGCTTTGTATTGTTTAATCAAACTATTGTCTGGTTCTTTTAAAATTCGTTTAAAATCCTCACTATTTAACGCATCTAACTCAACTCTTATCGGTAATCTTCCTTGAAGCTCAGGCAAAAGATCTGATGGTTTCGCTAATTGGAACGCACCAGAGGCTATAAATAATATGTGGTCAGTTTTAATTGGGCCATACTTAGTGCTCACGGTTGTTCCCTCTATTAGTGGAAGCAAGTCTCTTTGAACACCTTCCCTTGATACATCTCCACCAACTCTGTCTGTTCTTGCTGAAATTTTATCTATTTCATCTAAAAATACGATACCGTTGTTTTCTGTTGTATTTTTTGCTGATTTTATAATTTTATCTTGTTCGATTAATTTATCAGCTTCTTCATTAAGTAGTATTTCATGAGATTCTTTAACTGACATTTTTTTCTTCTTAGCTTTTTGACCCATAGATTTTCCTAGCATATCTGAAATATTTATCATTCCAACATTAGCACCAGGCATCCCAGGAATTTCAAACGACGGCATTCCACCACCACTTTCTGTAACAGCTATTTCAATCTCATTATCGTCTAAATCACCATCTCTTAATCTTTTTCTAAAACTTTCTCGTGTTGCAACACTTGCTTTACTTCCAACAATTGCATCAAGAACTCTGTCCTCTGCTAATTTCTGAGCTTTCGCGTGAACTTCTTTTCTTTTTTTTACTTTCTCCATTGCAATAGCAATTTCAAGAAGGTCTCTAATTATCTGTTCAACGTCTCTTCCAACATATCCTACTTCAGTAAATCTTGTTGCTTCAACTTTTACAAATGGTGCTTCGGCTAGTTTTGACAATCTTCTAGAAATTTCTGTTTTACCAACACCCGTTGGTCCCATCATTAAAATATTTTTTGGAAGTACTTCATCTTTCATATCTCCCTCCAAAGCTTGTCTTCTCCATCTATTTCTTAAAGCAATTGCAACAGCCCTCTTTGCATTGTTTTGACCAACAACAAATCTATCCAATTCCGAAACTATTTCTCTTGGAGATAATGAATTTTGAATGCTGATGCCTTTTTTTTTTACTTTAGCGTTCGGTAAAGTTGTTACGTTTGATTTTTCCATTTTAAATTTTCTCAATGTTTAAATTATCATTTGTAAAAACACATATTTCAGATGCTACTTTAATTGCCTTTTTCGCAACGTCCTCAGCAGATAAATCAGTATCCATAAGCACTTTTGCTGATGCTAATGCATAATTTCCACCTGATCCTATTCCAATAACATCTCCTTCTGGTTCTAAAACATCTCCAGTTCCAGAAATAATAAAACTATTTTCTTTATCACCAACTGCCATTAAGGCTTCTAGCCGTCTTAAATATTTGTCAGTTCGCCAATCTTTAGCTAATTCAACAGCTGCTCTTGCCAAATTCCCAGCATGTTTTTCTAATTTTGACTCTAATCTTTCAAATAATGTTAATGCATCAGCCGTAGATCCAGCAAATCCTGCTATCACATTTCTTTTCTCAATCTTACGAACTTTATTCGCAGTTTTCTTAATTACGGTATTTCCCATACTAACTTGGCCATCTCCAGCAACTACTACTTCATTGTTTTTTCTTACTAATACTATTGTTGTCATGGGATATAAATGGATACTAAATCTAATAGTTCAAGACCAAGGCTAGAATTATTGCCATAATTGAATAATAGATATATACCTTTTTCAGATTATGAAACGTAAAGCCAAAATAAGTAGAAAAACAAAAGAGACCAACATCAGTGTCGATTTAAATATTGATGGTAAAGGTAAGTATAAAGTTGACACAGGTATAGGATTCTTAGATCACATGCTTGAGCAATTATCAAAACACTCTTCGATGGATATGAATATTAAAGCTAAAGGTGATACTCATATTGATCTTCACCACACAACTGAAGATACTGGAATTGCAATTGGCGAATGTTTGAAAAAAGCATCAAAAAAATTTGTTGGTATAAAAAGATATGCACATGCTATGATACCGATGGATGAAACATTGACTAGAGTTGCAATTGATGTTTCAAACAGACCTTATTTAATTTGGAAAGTAAAATTGAAAGTAGAAAAATTAGGTGAGATGGACACTGAACTATTTAAGGAATGGTTCCAAGCTTTTTCACAATCTGCAGGAATTACTTTACACATTGAAAATATTTATGGTGATAACAGTCATCACATAATAGAGTCTTGCTTTAAAGGATTGGCAAGATCATTACGTGCTGCTTTAGAAATGGATCCAAGAAATAAAACTACAATACCTTCTACAAAAGGTTCTTTATAAATTTAATGAATGTCACAATTGTTGACTATAATTCAGGAAATATAAGTTCTGTAATAAATTCTTTTCAAGAAGTTGCAAAAAATAAAGTAAACATTGAAGTAACATCAAATCTTGAAACCATAAAGAGTAGCGATAAAGTTGTATTACCAGGACAAGGATCTTTCAAAAGCTGTATTGATGGACTTAATAGTATTAATGGTTTGATTGATACATTGAATGAATTTGCCATAGAGCACAAAAAACCACTGCTTGGGATATGTGTAGGCTTGCAAATGTTTGCAGATGTTGGTTATGAGGAAGTTGAGACTAAAGGTTTAGGATGGATTTCAGGTAAAGTGTCTAAAATTGACAACCAAAAGGGCAAATTTAAGCTCCCACACATTGGTTGGAATGAAATTAATATTACAAAAGACAGTGAGATTTTTAAAGGTATAGAAAATAATTCACATATGTACTTCGTTCACAGTTACGAGTTTGTACCAGAGGACAAATCTGTAATTTCAGCGACAACTGATTATTCATCTAAAGTTGTTTGTGCTGCAGAACGAGGAAATGTATTTGGCACCCAATTTCACCCTGAAAAGAGTGATAAAATTGGACTAAAAATAATAGATAACTTTTTAAAATTATAAATGAAAAATTTTGATTTGAGTCATTTAGTTGGTAAAGATGTTTCAGTTGCCTTTAAGGAAGCAGACAAACTCTTTGAAAAAAATTTAGAAGGTAAAATTCATGCACACAAAATTTATAGTCATCTCATTGATCAAGTACCTAATGAATATTCAGAAAAGAAGTTTTATGTTTTAAGGGGAATTTTGAGAGAAAAACTATGGAAGTGTGAAAAATCTTTTTTCTGGAACGAGAAATTCTTTTCACAATCAGGACAAGATAAAATAATTAAAAATTATTTTTTTCAAAATAAAAAAAATGGATTTTTTGTCGAAATAGGTGCATATGATGGTATCGAGGGAAGTAATTGTTATCATTTTGAAAAGTATATGAATTGGCAAGGAATCGCAATTGAACCATCAAAATTACAATATGAAAAACTCAAAAATAATCGAAATTGTAAAACCATAAATAAAGCAATAAGTAATGATATAAAGGATGTTGAGTTTGTAGAGGTTGTAGAAGGACTTACTCAGATGAGTGGAATTAATAATGAGAATTATACTGCAAATGAACTGATAAAAAAAAGCGAGAAAAGCAAAACTAGATTATCAAAAATTACTACTACAACTTTTGAGAGAGAAATAGAAAATAATTTAGAGATTGATTATTTATCAATAGATATTGAGGGTGAGGAATTAGACTTATTAAACTCAATAAATTTTAAGAATTATAATATCAAAGTAGTCTCTGTAGAGAATAACGTTCCAGATAAATTCAATTATAATTCTTTCTTTAAATCAAAAAATTTTGATTTTTTTGATAGGATTGGACAAGATGAAATTTTTTATAATAAAGATCACTATAAATTAATATAAATAATGAGAAAAATTAATTATTTGTTTAATACAAAATCTAACTTTACTTTAATTAAATCTTATCTTTTTAATTCAATAAGACTCAAATTTGTTAAAAAAAAGAGGATAGAATATATTGAAAAATATAAAAAATTTTTATTAAATAAAGAAATAACCCATGATTATTTTTCTAGAAATGCATTTGATTGGATCAATGTACTTAATGAGTTTAAAAATATAAAATTTGAATTTTTAGAAATTGGTTCATTTGAGGGGAATAGTGCTTTATTTATCCTTGAAAATTTTAATAAGGTTAATTTAATATGTGTAGATCAATGGAAGCAATTGTATAGAGATGATGGAAAAAGAGAGGGTTATGAAAATTTATCGATCAATGAAATTGAAAAAAATTTTGATGCAAATTTAAAAAATTACACTGGTAGATTTTTTAAAAAAAAAATCTCTTCAAATAATTTTTTCAAAAAAAATAACAAAAAATTTGAGGTAATTTATATTGATGGTTCGCATTTTGCTCCTGACGTACTTGATGACTGTAGAAATTCTTGGTCTATATTAAAAAAAAATGGTATCTTAATTTTAGATGATTATTTTTGGATAGGTTATAGCAAAATTGAGGAAAACCCCGCATTCGCAATTAATCAATTTCTGAAAGAAATAAGTGGTAAATATAAAGTTGAAAATTTTACTAAGTTTCAATTATTTTTGAGAAAACTGAACTAAATCATGAAAATATTTCCAGCTATTGACATTAAAGATAAAAAGTGTGTGAGATTAGTTAAAGGGGACTTTAATAATAAAACCGAGTATGAAATGTCACCTGTGGAACAAGCAAGAAAATACAAAGATTACGGTTTTATGAATTTACACATTGTTGATCTGGATGGGGCATTGACTGGCGAGGCAGTTAATATTGATATTATTGAGCAAATTATAAGAAAATTTGATCTTAAGATTGAAGTAGGCGGAGGTATAAGAAACTTTAAAATTATTCAAAAATACATAAATGCTGGTGTCGAAAAAGTAATTCTAGGAAGTGCTGCAATAAAAGACAAGTATTTCTTGAGGGAAGCATGTACAAAATTTCCAGATAAAATTGCTCTAGGCTTAGATGCCAAAGATGGTTTTTTGTCTGTATCTGGATGGAAAGAAAATTTAAATTTAAAGACTTTAGATTTTCTAAAAGAAGTAAATGATTATGGTGCAAGTAGATTAATTTATACAGATATCAATAGAGATGGAATGAAGTTGAGCCCAAATTTTGATGAAACAGAAAATGTTGCAAATATTTCTAATTGTCCTGTAATTATTTCTGGAGGTGTTTCATCGGTTGATGATATTAAAAAAGCAAAAGAATTAGGTAATAAAAATATAGAAGGGATAATAATTGGCAAAGCTATATATGATGGTGATATAAAATTAGAAGAACTTACAAAAGAAATAGATGCTTAAAAACAGAATTATACCTTGCTTAGATGTTAAAAATGGAAGAGTTGTTAAAGGTATAAATTTTGTAGATTTAAAAGATGCAGGTGACCCAGTTGAGCAAGCAAAAATTTATAGTGATGGTGGTGCTGATGAAATTTGTCTTTTGGATATAACTGCTTCTAATGAAAATAGAGATATAATTTATCAGGTTGTTAAAGATACATCTAAAAAATGTTTTGTCCCATTAACGGTTGGCGGAGGTGTTAGAAGTGTGGACGATATAAGTAAACTTTTAAATTGTGGAGCTGATAAAGTTTCAATTAATACTGCAGCTGTTCAAAATGCAGATGTTGTAGCTCAAAGTTCAAAGAAATTTGGTTCACAATGTATTGTAGTTGCAATAGATGCTAAAAAAAATTCAGATAAATGGGAAGTTTTTACTCATGGTGGCAGAAATAATACTGGAATTGATGCAATAGAATTTGCAAAAAGAATGGAAGATAGCGGTGCGGGTGAGTTATTAGTCACATCAATGGATAGAGATGGAACACAAGTTGGGTATGATATTGATCTTATGTCAAAAATTTCATCTATTGTGAACATACCCACAATAGCATCAGGTGGAGTTGGAAACTTAGATCATTTAGTTGATGGAATTAAATTAGGTAAAGCGAGCGCAGTTTTAGCGGCTTCAATTTTTCATTATGGAAAATACTCTATTAAAGAAGCAAAAAAATATTTGATGTCTAAAGACGTACCAATAAGAATATAAATATATTATCTAAATTTAGGGCCATTCATCCAGATTGCTAAACTTGCTCTCGATCCCGAAGTTACTTTTTCAACTTTATGATTGATAAATGATGGAAAAACTATAGCTGTCCCTGGATTAAAATTTTCTATTTTAATTTCTTTATCTCTGAATAAATAAAGATCACCTCCTTCATAAGGTTGTTCAGAACAATTTAGAAGGCATGTGAGTTTAATGTCTTTAACTGGAGAGCGAGGGGTAGCATCAATATGCCAAGTATACTCTTCATTTTCCTGATAAGTATTATAATTTAGTCTTTTACTCCCAGTTAATTGAAATAGATCAAATCCATAATGAAAAGTATTTGATGAAATGATGAAATCTAAAAAAGGGACTATTAAACCTTGAATGGTTCTTAAATTTACAAATTTAACCTGAGATGTTTTAATTGCTTTTGTGTTTGGTTTGTCACTTCCTTCTACTAAATTTTCATTAATGAGCTTATTTAATTTTTTTATATGCTCAATATTAAATAGAGGAGCTATGTTATAAAGAGTTTCACGCATTTATTTTTTTTTATAACATTATACTTTTATAATCAATTGTATATGTTTATAATTTATTATTTATGTTAAAAATTTTAGAGAATTTATTTTTGCTTGCTCGTGAAAGAAAAAATAATCCAATTACTGGTTCGTATACTAATAAATTACTAGCTGATAAATCTTTGAGTAAATCAAAAGTGTTAGAGGAAGTAAATGAATTGATTGAGGCAGTAGAAGAAGATACAAATAAAATTCATGAAGCAGCTGATGTATTTTATCATTTGATAATGTATCTTGAGGCAAATGATATAAAAATTGAAGATGTGATGAATGAACTAGATAAAAGAAAAAAATGAGCCATAAGTTTTATAAACCTGCAAAATCAAGATTGCAAAGAAGTGAGTTAGCTGTTCCAGGATCATCTCCTAAAATGTTTGATAAAGCAATGATTTCACCTGCGGATTACGTCTTTCTTGATTTAGAGGATGCAGTTTCCCCTAATGATAAAATTACTGCCAGAGGAAATATTATTAAAGCTTTGAATGAAATGGACTGGAGAGGAAATGGAAAAACTATTTCTGTAAGAATAAACAGTTTAGATACACATTATATGTATTCTGATTTAATTGAAATAGTTGAACAAGCTGGCGAAAATGTAGATACAATTTTGGTTCCAAAAGCTGGTACTGCTAGTGATGTTTATATGGTTGATTGTTTGTTAACTCAAATTGAAACAAATAAAAAATTGAAAAATAAAATTGGAATTGAGTGTTTAATAGAGACAGCTTTGGGCATGTCTAATATTAAAGAAATTGCTACTGCAAGCGAAAGATTAGAAGCATTACATTTTGGTGTTGCAGATTATGCTGCAAGCCTTAGGGCAAGAACAACAGTCATAGGTGGATTAAACCCTAATTATCCAGGTGACCAATGGCATCACGGATTATCAGAGTTAGTAATGACTTGTAGAGCATATGGACTTAGAGCAATTGATGGTCCATTTGGAGATTTTAATGATCCTGACTCATATACAGATGCTGCAAAAAGAGCAGCTGCAATTGGTATCGAGGGAAAGTGGGCCATACATCCTAGTCAAATTAAGCTTGCAAATAAAGTATTTTCTCCCCCTGAAGCTGAAGTAACTAAGGCTAAAAGGATCTTGGAAGAACTAGCAAAAGCCGCAAAAGAAGGTAAGGGAGCTGCTCAACTTGATGGCAGGATGATTGATGCTGCCTCAGCTAGGATGGCTGAAAATATTGTAAATATAGATAAGTTAATCCATAATAAGTAAATAAAATTATGGATATTCACGAATACCAAGCTAAAAAAATACTTTCAGATTTTGGAGTTACAATTCCAAGAGGTGGAATAGTATATAGTCCAGAGAATGCAGAAAATAAGGCTAGAGAAATTGGTGGATCAAAATGGGTTGTAAAAGCACAAATTCATTCAGGTGCCAGAGGAAAAGCTGGAGGAATTATTGTTTGCGATACTCCTTTAGAAGTTGCTCAAGCAACGGACAAATTGTTAGGAAAAAAGTTAGTCACAAATCAAACAGGACCTGAGGGTAAAATAGTAAATAGAATTTATATCGAAGAAGCAACAGATATTGAGCGAGAACTATATCTTGGTTTAGTCTTCGATAGAAGCTCAGAGAGCATTATGGTTGTAGCATCAACAGAAGGCGGTATGAGTGTTGAGGAAATTTCTAAAGAAAAACCAGAAACTATTATAAGATCAAAAATTGAAGTTGCTGTTGGAATGCAAAGTTTTCAGGCTAGAGAACTAGCATTTGGTTTGGGAATCGATCCTGATTTAATTAGAAGAGCATCAGAAACAATTATTGGATGTTACAAAGCCTTTAGTGAGTTAGATGCAACTATGGTTGAAGTCAATCCGCTAGTTATATCTAAACAAAAACAAATTTTGGCTTTAGATTGCAAAATGAGTTTTGATAACAATGCAATGTTTAGAAGAAACCAAGTTTCAGAGTTAAGAGATAAAACTCAAGAGGATTCCAAGGAAGTTTTTGCATCAGATAGAGGTTTAAACTATGTAAGTTTAGACGGGAATATTGGTAATATTATTAATGGTGCTGGTCTAGCAATGGCATCAATGGATATGATCAAATTAGCTGGAGGAACCCCTGCAAACTTTTTAGATGTTGGAGGCGGCGCTACACCAGAAAAAATAGTCAAAGCATTTAAGTTAGTTACAATGGATGAAAAAGTTAAAGTAATTCTTGTCAATATTTTTGCTGGAATAAATAGATGTGATTGGGTTGCGGAAGGAATAGTAGAAGCCCTTAAAAAAATTGAAGTTAACGTTCCATTGGTTATTAGATTGGCAGGTACAAATGTTGAAAAAGGAAACAAAATTCTAAAAGAAAGTAAGATTAATTATATAGAAGCAAACACGCTTGAAGATGCAGCTAACAAAGCGGTTGCAGCACTAAAAAGCTAGATCATGACAGTATTAATAGATAAAAAAAGCAAAATAATTATCCAAGGTTTTACTGGTAAAATGGGCTCTTTTCATGCAAAGGAGATGATAGAGTATGGTTCCGATGTAGTTGGTGGAGTAACACCAGGAAAGGGTGGTTCGAAGCACTTAAATTTACCGGTGTTCAATACCGTTAAGGATGCAGTTAGCGAAACTGGAGCAGATGCATCAATTTTATTTGTGCCACCAGCTTTTGCGGCAGATTCAGCAATGGAGGCTGCAGATGCAGGAATTAAAACATGTGTTGCAATTGTAGATGGAATACCTTCTCACGACATGATCAGAATAAAAAGATATATGAGAAGATATACAAAAAGTTCTAAAATGACTTTGGTAGGTCCCAATTGTGCAGGAATTATTAGTCCAGGGAAATCAATGTTAGGTATAATGCCAGGACATATTTACAAAGAGGGAAGAATCGGGATTATAAGTAGATCAGGAACATTAGGATATGAAGCAGCTCAACAACTTAAAAATTTAAACATTGGAGTTTCAACGAGTGTGGGTATTGGAGGAGATCCAATAAATGGTAGCTCATTTAGAGATATAATAGAGAAGTTTGAAACAGATGAGGAAACAGATGCAATTTTAATGATAGGTGAAATCGGTGGTCCTCAAGAAGTAGCAGCTGGTGAATTTGCAAAAGAAAATATGAAAAAACCAGTTATAGCCTACATTGCAGGTTTGACTGCTCCAAAAGGTAGAGTGATGGGACATGCTGGGGCAATAGTTTCAGCTTATGGAGAAAGTGCAATTGAAAAAGTGGAAATTTTGAAAGATTGTGGAATTACAATTTCTAAAAATCCATCTGTTATGGGAGACACAGTAAAAGCAGTCTTAGAAAAAATGTAATTATGAGTTACGATGATAATAATATATTTGCTAAAATATTAAGAAATGAAATACCTTGTAATAAAATTTATGAGGATGAATTTATTTTATCTTTTCATGATATAAATCCACAAAAAAAAATTCATGCACTAGTAATACCTAAAGGTAAATATATTGACTTAGATGATTTTAGTCAGAATGCATCGCCAGAGGAAATGGTGGGATTACTTAAAGGTATTAATACTGTTGCAAAAAAATTAAATATATCTGTTGATACTGGTAAAGGATATAGAGCACTAGCAAACATCAGTGAGAATGGAGGACAAGAGGTTCCACATTTACATTTTCATTTGTTTGGCGGAGAGAAAATTGGTAAAATGGTCTCGTGATTATTAACGTAGACAGAAGTTTTCTAGAAATAAATTCAATAAAAAATCTAAATCGATCAAAGAGTCCTGGACCTAACTTTAAAATAAGTGAGGTTGATCCGCCTGATTTTCAACTGAACAAGTTTTTTTATAAACAAATTGGAAAAAAACACAGATGGATAGACAGATTGGTTTGGGAAGATAAAAAATGGGTTGAATATGTTGAAAATCCAAGGGTAAAAACCTTTGTTTTGAAGGATAATAGTAACTTGGCTGGATATTATGAGACCATAACGGATAAGGATAATAATCATTCAGAGATAGCATATTTCGGAATTTTGGAAGAATATTTTGGAAGAAAATGTGGAGGTTATTTGCTTTCAGAGGCTATTAACAAATTGTTTAAAGATGGAATGTCAAGAGTGTGGCTTCATACATGTTCACTTGATCACAAAAATGCAATTAAAAACTATTTAGCAAGGGGAATGAAAATATTTAAATCTGAAAAAATTAATATTGATATTAATTAATATATCTTTGTATTGAAAAAATTTTTTCTTCAACTTCAATATTGGTTTTGATATCACTTATAAAAGTTTGAACTATATTTTGATATACATCTATTGTCTCCCACCCAATTAATTCAAATCTTTTCTTATCAAAAAAAACTTTTATTAAAATATTATCATGATTGAAATTATACACATGGTAAAAGGGATATGTTTCATCTTCTATTAAGTTATCCATTTTAGAGATTAAAAATTCTTTATCTAGAATAATATTTAAAGGCGTTTTATCTAAAGGGTATCTGTAATAATTTTTTATTTTATCAGAATTTATAATTAGTGATTTGCCATTTGAAACTAATACTTTGTTATATAAGTCGTTATATTTACATAGAATTCTCTTAGGGTATAATAATATACATTTTCCTGTCTCTATATTATTATTATCTATTTTTTGTATGAATTTAAACTCCAAAGAATTAATACTTTTTAAATGATCAATTATTTTTTGATTTGAGAAACTCTTAGAATTTAAAGTAAAAAAAAAAATAAATAAGATAATTAAATATTTTCTCATTTAAGAACTTCTCTTTTACCCACATGATTTGCTGGACTTACTACACCATTTGCCTCCATTTGATCTACTATTCTAGCTGCTCTATTGTATCCAATCTGTAGTTTTCTTTGTAAAAAGGATGTCGATGCTTTTCTCTCAGATCTTACAATTTCTAATGCTGTATTGTATAGTTCGTCAAGATTTTCGTTATTATTAGAGTCATTATCTTTCTCTTTTTCATCAGAAAAATTAAGAATTTCATCTACATAATCTGGCTCTGCTTGGTTTCTTAGAAAGTTATTAATTTTTTCAATTTCTCCTTCTGCTACAAATGGAGCATGAATTCTAGTCATTTTATTTGCAGAAGTCATGTAAAGCATGTCTCCTTTACCTAATAGTTGCTCAGCACCTTGTTCACCAAGAATTGTTCTGCTGTCTATTTTAGATGTAACTTGGAAAGATATTCTAGTAGGAAAGTTAGCTTTTATAGTTCCGGTGATAACATCGACACTCGGTCTTTGTGTAGCCATTATAATATGTATTCCAGCAGCTCTTGCCATTTGAGATAGTTTTTGAATATAATTTTCAATATCTTTGCCTGCAACGAGCATTAAATCTGACATTTCATCAACAATGACAACGATATAAGGCATAGATATCTTATGCTTTTCATTATATCCGTCTATATTCCTCACCCCTACTTTAGTCATAAGTTTGTATCGATTTTCCATTTCTTTAACTACCCAACCCAAAACAGAGGCAGCTTTTTTTGCTTCAGTTATAACTGGGCACAATAAGTGTGGAATTCCCTCATACGTAGACAACTCTAACATTTTTGGATCAATCAATATAAATTTACATTTTTCTGGTGAATGCTTATACAAAAGCGATAAAATAATTGTATTAATACAAACTGATTTTCCTGACCCTGTTGTTCCAGCTATAAGTAAATGCGGCATTGTACTTAAATCTCCTGTTATTGGCATTCCAGAAATACTTTTGCCAAGAGCTATTGGAAGTTTAGTGTCTTTTTTCTTAAAATTACTATCAGAAATTATTTCACTCAGAAAAACATTCTCTCTTTCGGGTTTAGGCAATTCAATACCTATAGTATTACTTCCAGGTATGGTCGCAATCCTTGCCGACTCTGAACTTGTATTTCTAGCAATATCTTCAGAAAGATTAATTATTTTGGAGACTTTAACCCCAGGCGCAGGTTCAAATTCATACAAAGTAACAACAGGCCCTTGACTTACTTTTTTTATTTCTCCTTCAACTCCAAAATCTAGTAAAATTTTTTCCAAAGTTTTTTCATCAATTTTGTTTTCCGATAAATTTTTGTCTTTTTTGGTAGGAATTTTTAAAAACTCTAGGGATGGTAATTTGTATTTAACCATTTTTCTTCCAGGCGAGTCATTATCTCTTTCAAAAGTAAAATTCTCTTGAATTCTGGTTTCGTTGTTAACATAGTTAGTTTCACTTAATGAATTTTCATTATAATTCTCAACAATACTTTTAGGTATTTCTTTTTTAGATTTACTGAAAATTTTTATAACTAATTTAATATGATTAATTTTAAAATTTACACTTAAAAGAAAGAATAAGGATATTAAAATTATTAATGTAATGTAACTAATTTGGTGGTTTAAATTTACTAATTTTACAAAAAAAGTTTCATCAAATAAGTTTCCCAAAAATCCGCTATTACCATTGATTGTGAGCCAATAAGTTTCAGTATGAAAAACTGTAAAAAACAATGCTCCTGTTATTGAATATAAAATTATAAAAAACAAACTTTCTATAATATGTATAATTTTTTTTTCAATTATTACTGATAATGATATGAAAATAAATGAAATAGGAACTAGTAATGAGATTAATCCTATTGATTGATAGAAAATATCAGATGCATAACTTCCTTTTGCACCTAATAAATTATTTATTTTAGCATTTTCTGGAAAAATAAAGTTAGGGTCTTCTGGTGAATAACTGACTAATGATATTAATAACAATATTGAAGATACAAGCAGTATTATGCCCACTAGTTCAGACAGTCTTTTTATTAGAAAATTACTTGTTTTATCTACAAAATTTTTAATTTTCATTTTGTTATTAATGATTTGTCACTTTGTATCATTTAATTTTTGTTGATAAAATTAAATAATATTATGAATATCTGCCTTCTAGGAAACAATCTAACAAACCTTGTTTTAGCAAACATTTTAATCAAGAAGAAGATTAGTGTTGATATTATTTCACAAACTAATCGACAATTAGCGAAAAAAACGGTTAGGACTATCGCCATTTCAAATAAAAATTATAATTTTTTAATTAAAAATATTAAAGAAGTCAGCACTTTAGGATGGCCAGCAAAAAGTATAAAAATTTATTCTGATAACACAAATTCATCTGAACTATTCGAGTTTAAAAATAAAAAACAAAATAATTTTTACTTATTTAAATATGTTGAGCTATACAATCTGTTAAAAAAAAATAAGTTTTTAAAATTTATTAAATTAAAAAAATATAATTTAGAAAGTTTCAAAAATAGAAAATATAATTTAATCATTAATTCCGATCAAAATAATTTTATTACAAAAAAATATTTTCAAAAAAAAATTGTAAAAAATTATAAATCTATAGCTCATACTGCACTTATAACTCATCAAAAAATAGAGAATAAAATCGCCACACAAATATTTACAAAAAATGGTCCATTAGCATTTCTTCCTCTGTCTAATCAGCAAACTTCAATTGTTTTCTCAAATAATTCAACAAAAGTTATTGATAAGGCAAGCCTTTTGCAAACCATTGAAAATTATAATAGTAAGTACAAAATTAAAAAAATTAGCGAAGTCGAGTCTTTTAGTATTAAATTCTTGGTACTTAGAAATTATATCTATAAAAATATTTTGTCATTTGGAGATTTAATACATAAAGTTCATCCCTTGGCAGGTCAAGGTTTCAATATGACAATCAGAGATATAAAATCTTTAACTAAAATTTTAGAAGAAAATCTAAAATTAGGTATCAACGACGGTGAAACTATTGCACAAATATTTCAAGAAAAAAATAAACACTTAAATTTTATATATGGATTAGGAATAGATACAATCAATTCTTTTTTTAAAATTGATAGTAAATTTAAAAATAATTTTTCTAATCCAATATTTAAAATATTAAAAGGTAATAAACTTCTGAACAATTTTGCAACTTTCTTATCCAATTAAATTTTATTAAATATTTTATTGCAACGTCTTATTGTTAAAATTATCCAAAACATATGTATTTAAGATTTCTTCTAATTTTTTTTTCCTTAAGTTTAAGTCTTTACTTTCAAGTAATACTTGTTTTTCCTCTAATGAAAAAGGTGATGCCATGGAAAGAGTATTAATAGTTTGATCTAAACTCTGTTTTTCAATTTCTTTCCAATTTATCTCATATCCTTGTTTTTTAAAAAGTCCTTTTAAATTTTGGAATATTAACTTTAAGTCAGAAAATTTTAATTCATCTGTTTTTTCCACTAAATCACCAGAAAAATCCTCATATTTAACCTCACACTCTCTATATAAATTGTCATTATTAATTTCATCAACAATTTTAAACCTACATATTCCATTAAGAATAATTAAGTACCTTCCATCCTCTGTTTCATTAAAACTTGTTATTTTGCCAGCACACCCAATATTGTGCAAATCAGGTTTTTTTAATTCCCCAGTTTTCTTTGGTTGTATCATTCCAATTATACGATCACTTTTCATACTTTTGTCTATCATTTGAATGTATCTAGGTTCAAAGATATTCAAAGGAACAGTAGTTCTTGGAAAAATAATAAAATTTGACAATGGAAAAACAGGTAAAATTTTTGGCAGGTCTTCTTTTTTCATATAATTTAAATTATAACATCTGAAAGATGAATTCAAATAATTTAGAAACACAAAAAAAAAAATTGTTAACTAGTTTTAATGAAAATAGATTTGAAGAAGTTATAGACAAAGGTGTTAAGCTTCTAGAAGAGAGACAAAATGATGCACAATTAATTTATTTACTAGGATTATCTTCAATTAATCTCCAAAATTTTATTGATGCCGAGAAATTTTTTAAAAAACTAATATTTTTACAAAGGACTGCAGAAAATTTTTATACTTTAGGAAATATTCAAAAAAAACAAAAAAAATTTCAGGAAGCTGTAGAATCATTTAAAGAAGCTATAAAAGTTAAACCAAATTTTTCTGAGGCATATAACAATTTAGGCAGTACACAAAAATCTTTAAATAAATTTAAAGAAGCAATACTTAGTTATAAAAAAGCCATTGATTTAAAAGCAAATAATGTTGAAGCCTGCTATAATCTTGCAACCCTACATTATTTTTTAGAAAATTATGATGAGGCATCAAATTATTATAAAAACATAATTAATCTAAAGACAAGGCAAGAGGAAATTTGTGAAAGATTTACAATATGTTTGTTTAAAACTGGTAAGAAAAATGAGGTTAAAGATTTTGTCATAACAGTAATTTCAAAATTTCCTAGAAATAAAGTTCTAAACAATTTATTAGGTCAGTCTTTGTTGTCTTTAAATTCCCATAAGGAGGGTTTATCTTATATTAAAAATGGAGCTGGTTTTTTGGAAATAGATGAAAATGGTGTAAGGTTGATTTAATGAAACGAATTGAAATTAGTAATGAAAAGGCCCCAAATTTTATTGGATGTTGGTTCTTAGAAGAAAAAAATATAAGTAAAGGTATTATTGATTTTTTTGAAAATAATCAATCTCTTCAAAAAAAAGGTTCTACAGCTAAAGGAGTTGAAGAAAATAGAAAAAAATCTACAGATATTACAATCAGCCCAAATAAGTTGTCTGATCCAAAATATAAAGTTTTTCAGGAATATTTTTCTGAACTTCAAAAGTGTTTTGTGGACTACAGAGAACAATGGCCTTTTGTGAAACAATTTTTAACAAAAGTAAATGTTGGTCCTTTTAATGTACAAAAATATTTTCCAGGAGACCACTTTGCGGCATTACACTCAGAGAGAACGGGCTTATCTACATTGCATAGAATTTTTGCTTTTATGACTTATCTAAATGATGTTGATGATGGTGGCACAACAAATTTTGATCACTATGGGTTAAAAATTAAGCCTGAAAAAAATAAAACTTTAATATGGCCTGCAGAATGGACACATGCACATACTGGGTCAGTCTTGAAGAGTGGTTCTAAGTACATAATCACAGGTTGGTTTGATTTTGCATCTTAAATATAACACTCAAAATTATAATCTCATTTAAATTATGAATACTAGAGATTTTTTAAGCAAAAAAAAAAATATTTTAGAGAGTTTTAACAAAGGAAAGTTTGAAAAAGTAATCAATTCAGCAAGGAAATTACTAAAAAAAAATAACGATTTTCAATTATTGTATGCATTAAGTGTAAGTTATTTAACTTTAAGCAAATATGAAGAAGCAGAAATATTCTTCAAAAGAATTGTATCTTTGAAACCTAGTGCTGAAAATAATTATATTTATGGAAATATTCAAAAACAATTAAAAAATTACAATGAAGCCACTAAATATTTTTTGAAGGCTGTAAACTTAAAACCTGATTATTCAGAAGCATATAATAATTTAGGGAATACGAAATTAAAATTAGGCTTTATTAATGAAGCAGTTGAAAACTATAAAAAAGCAATCACTTCAAATAAAAATAATTTTCAAGCATATTTCAATTTAGCGCATTTATACAATGAAAATAAAGATTATGATAATTTAAAAAAAATACTTCATGATGTTTTAAAATTAGATGAAAACAATACAACAGCATTGAATGATCTAGGATATTTAAATTTAATACTTGGAAATATTGAAGAAGGAAGAAAATTGTTTGAAAAGGTCATAAATATTGACGAAAAGCATATAAGAGCTTTAAAGAATTATTTTTTAATAACAAAAGTAAATAGTGAAAATCAATACTTTAAAAAGTTAGAAAAACTTGATCTATCAGATGCAAGTTATGAAGATAAAATATTTGCTTATACAAGTTTAAGTAAATGTAATTTTGACTTAAATAACTCAGATAAAGCTTTAAAATATTTAGAAGTTTCAAACGATCTAAAAAAATCTAAATCAGACTTTAGTATTGGGAAAGAAAAAAAGCTTTTTGAAAATATTCATAAACTTTTTTCACAAAAATTTAACGAAACAATTGTTCACGAAAATAAACTTAAATTCACCCCAGTCTTTATTCTTGGTATGCCAAGATCTGGAACAACACTTTTAGAACAAGTTATTTCATCTCATTCTAAGGTTTATGGTGCCGGTGAACTCAACTATTTACCTAAAATTATTGATAAATTCCAAATTAACAATCCAAATAACTTTGAAAATTTTATTAAAAAATTGAGATTTGAATACCATTCAATGGTTTCTTCACTAAGCAATAAACCATTTATTATTGATAAATTACCAATGAATTTTAGATGGATAGGTTTTATTACTAAAGCTTTCCCTGAAGCTAAAATAATTCATATTCACAGAAATCCAATGGCCATATGTTGGTCTAACTATAAGATTAATTTTCCAGATCCTGGTATGGATTTTTCTCTTAGCCAAAAAAATACAGCTGAATATTATGTATTGTATAATAATTTGATGAAATTTTGGTTTAATAATTTAAAAAATAAAATAATTAATCTTAATTATGAACACTTTGTAAATAATTTTGAAAATGAAACTAATACTTTAATTAAAAAAATTGGCTTAAATTGGGAAGAAAATCTTAAAAATTACGATAAGAATAATAGACCTGTTCAGACTGCTTCTCTTCTTCAGGTAAGGGGAAAAATAAAAAAAAATACATCAGATGAATGGAAAAAATATAAAGATAAATTAAAAATCATGCAGGAAACTTTGAAAAGTGCAAATATAGAATTCTAATCATTTTGCCTATTGCTTAATCACAGAAAACCTACTAGTTTCAACACTTATATAACAAGCGGGCATAGCTCAGTGGTAGAGCGTCTCGTTGCCAACGAGAAGGTCGTGGGTTCGAGTCCCATTGCCCGCTCCATAATTATGATTATTTGGATCGCATCCTATCCTAAAAGTGGAAATACATATTTAAGATCTTTTATTTCTTCATATTATTATTCAAAAAAAGGAAAATTTAACTTTGAATTACTTTTGAACATCCTTCAATTTCCATCCATAAAATTTACAAAAAAAAAAATTAATTCTGAAAGTGAAGCAAGTCAAAGCTGGATTTACAATCAGAAACAATTTTTTTCTGGGGATAAAATACATTTTATTAAAACACATAGCTCTTTAGAAGAATATAAAGGGAATAGTTTTACAACAAAAAATTTATCTTTAGGTGCTATATATATTGTAAGAGATCCAAGAAATTTAATTACTTCAATGACACATCATTATTCATTAAGTTATGAAAATGCATTTATTAAATTAATTAATGAGAAACAAACCCTTTTAGAAAAATCAACTGATGGTGATTATAGCAATTTTACTTTTTTGGGGTCTTGGTCTAAACACTATAAATCTTGGAAAAATACTGACAATTTTAAAGTTTTATTTATTAAATATGAGGACTTTGAAGATAATAAAATAGAGACTTTTAAAAAAATAGTTAATTTTATAAATAATTTGAAAAATGAAAAATCTTCAATTGATGAGAAAAAACTCATTAATTCTATAAATTCTACAAATTTTTCAAATTTAAGAAATAAAGAGGAAAATGAAGGTTTCGAAGAAAGTGTGTATTCCAAATCAGGACAAAAAAAAAGATTTTTTAATTTAGGATTTAATAATAGATGGCAAAAAATTTTACCAAAAAATATTCTTCATAAATTAAATAATACTTTGCAAAATGAATTATATGATTTAGGATATAAATTAGATGAGTGATCTGGCAGATAAAAAATGTATTCCTTGCGAAGGTGGTATTCCAAGTTTTAATTTAGATGAAATTCACAAGTATCTTAAAAAGGTTGATGGATGGAATGTAGAGTCTTCAGATCAAAAAGACTATTATATTACTAAAGACTTTAAATTTGAAAATTTTATAGAAAGTCAAAAGTTTATTAATAAAGTTGGTAAAATTGCGGAACAAGAGGGACATCACCCAGACATTTGGTTTGGCTGGGGATATGCTAGGATCAAAATACAAACACATGCAATTAATGGATTACATGAGAGCGATTTTGTTTTGGCTGCAAAGATTGATAAGATAATTTAAATATTAGTGTTTAAAGTGCCTTGTTTTTGAAAAAACTAATATTACACCCATTTTGTCAGCAAATTTAATTATTTCTTTATCACGAATTGATCCAGATGGTTGAATGATTGCGCTTACACCATTTTGAACTAATATTTCAATCCCATCTACAAAAGGGAAAAAGGCGTCAGATGCACCTACAATAATGTCACTTTGTTCTATTTTCTGAAATTTTTTCATTTTATCAATTGCTATTTTACAACTGTCTAACCTACTAGGTTGACCCGATCCAACTCCAACAGTCGAACTATTTTTTGCTAAAACTATTGCATTAGACTTTACATTTCTACAGACATTAAAAGCAAATAATAAATTATTATATATTTTCTTTGTCGGTTTAATTTTAGAAACAACTTTAAAATTATCTTTTGAAAAAATTTTGTTATCCACGCTTTGATATAAAAAAGAGTTAAAATTACTTGTAACATCGTACAAGCTCTGATTATGTAATTTAGATGCATCAATTAACCTTAAATTTTTCTTTTTTTTTAAAATTTTTAAAGAATCCCTATCAAAACCAGTTCCAATAATTACCTCTAAAAATAATTTATTTAATTCAACTGCAGCTTTTTTTGTAACTTTAAAATTACATGAAACGATGCCACCGAATGCACTTATGGGATCACATGAAAGAGCTTCTTTCACACTTAATATTTTATCCTTATTAATTGAAACACCACATGGATTAGCATGTTTTACAACTACGGTACCAATGTTTTTTGGAAGAGTTTTTGAAATATTTAAACTTGCGTAAATATCATTGTAATTATTATAACTCAATTTTTTTCCAGATAATTGAATTATATCTAAATTATTATTTTTTCCATATATTGCTGATTGTTGATGAGGATTTTCACCATAACGCAATACTTCAATTAGGTTCCCATGAGTTGTCTTCTTTTTAGGAAAATAATTTTTATTATTAATACTTAAATATTCTGAAATCACAGAATCGTAGTAAGCAGTAAGATTAAATGCTTCTTGAGATAATTTTTTTCTTAACATCAAACTTGTAGAGCCCTTATTTTTTTCTAAATCTTCTATAAATTCTTTATATTGTTGTGGAGAACTTAAAATAGTTGCATGCTTATAGTTTTTAGCTGTTGCCCGTACAAGAGTTGGACCACCGATATCTATATTTTCAATGAGTTTTTCGTGATTTTTTGTAATTTTTAATGCCTCTTCAAAAGGATAAAAGTTAACTATAACTAAGTCTATCTCATCATAATTATTTTTTTTGAGATCTTTTTTGTGTTTTGTACTATCTCTTTTACTTAATATTCCAGCATGTATCTTTGGATGCAGAGTCTTAACTCTTCCATCTAGGATTTCATTGAAATTTGTAAATTTTGATACTTCGGTGCAAGTATAACCTAATCTTTTAATTTCTTTAGAAGTTCCACCTGAGCTAATAATTTTTATATTGTACTTTTTTAGTGTCTTTAAAACTGATTTAAGTTCTGACTTATCTGAAAGTGATATTATTGCTTTTTTAATTTTATTTTTCATATTTTACTAATCCGCCATTCAATTACTTGTTCATCACTTTGAGTAATACCTGAGATAAAAATATTTTGATTTTCAATATAATTATTTTTATTACCAAAATATAGACCAGTTTCGACTCCGATCAATCCATCTTTTGAAAAAAATCTCCAACCAGAATTTTCTAATTCAATTAAAACTGATTTATTGTCTTGTATTTTTGTAATTTTTAAATTTGGTAAAAGATGGAACCTAATTTCAAAATTTGTGCTTTTAAAATTCTTTTTTTTGATTAATCTTTCTTTTCCAAAAATAATATATTTTTTAGGATCAAACTCTAATGTTCTCTCATGGATTACTCCATATTTTGATAAATATCCATCGTGGGAACATTTTATGCTCCAAAAGTTTTTTTCATGAGTTACCTGATTATCAAAAGTTTTAAATCCTCTTGAAACAGTACTCGGTCCTCTACCATTTTTTTTAAAATTACAGGCAGATGAATTATCCAAAGTTAAAGTAGAATGTGTTGCTGTTGATTTTGAAATACCATTTAGTTGATGGTTGTGGTTCTGAAAATAGCCTGAATTTGTTATGAGTTTTTTGTCTTTAAAAAAAAATTCAAATGACAATGGTCCACTTTGATAATTCTCAGAGTAATTTTTTATTGGATTGCTCCCAGTATCCATTATTAAAGCTGCATCTTTATTCTTTAAAATTGTATAACCAGACGTATCCAATTTATCAGATTTAAAATTATACCTAAAAAGTTTTAAATATTTGTCAAATTCGTAATTATTAGAATTATTATTGCCATTAAATAATAAATCTTTTTTTAGAGATCCCCAAAAAAAATCATAAGATTTTCCCAAATAAAAAATTATTTCATCCAAGTATTCTGGAACTTCATTTAATGAATCTTTTAGAAGTTCTCTTAAAAGAATAAAATACTTTAAATAGAAAACCATTTGCCTTATGTTTCTAGATTTTGGAAAATAGTTATTATCAAAAGAATTATTAATAATTTTTTTAAGTAAATTTAATCCGTAGTCTAAAAATCTGCTGTTTTTATATGAAATTCCTGAAATTACTATTGCTGAACATCCAATCATCTTATCGTTAATGTCTAAAGATCTATCTATCTCATTCATTAGATGATTTACCTGTTTACTGACTATTATGTTAAAACTATTTTTATAGCTATCATTGGAGTCATTATAAGTTATTTTTGAATTTGAAATCCAAGCTATAATTCTTTTTGAAAGAATATCTATTTCCCAACTTCTGGTTTCATAATTTTGATTTTTTGAAATCCAATTTTCAATAATTGACTGAGTAACTCTATTTGATGACTTTAGATCAATCGAAAACAACCAGTAAAAACTGTGGAGTTTTTTGAAATCTTTATAATTTAAATTTTTATTTTCCCATATGGATTGAATATTAAAATCTTCAATTTTTTTCTTTTGTTTTTCGTATTTTATTAATGAACTAAGTATCTTTAAGGTTGGCTGATAAACTAAAATATTTTCATCAATTTTTGATATCTTTTTATTATAAATGGATGAACTTAAGTAAATTTTTCTTATTTGATTTTTAAGTATAAAATAAAACTCATTGATATAATTAAAATAACTTCTAAAAAACATTCTATATTGATTTTAATTTTTCAATATTACTTCTTATATTCCCATTGTTTTCTTTAAATATTGTAGTTCCTGATACCAAAATATTAGCCCCAGCCTCTAGAACTATTTTCGAATTACTAAAATTTATCCCACCATCTACTTCAATATCATAGCGATAATGATTTTTGTCTTTAATCATTTTCAATTCTTTTATTTTATCTAATACTTCAGGCATAAATTTTTGACCACCAAAACCAGGATTAACACTCATAACTAATATTAAATCAACATTTTCAATTTCATCTATTAAAGTACTAATTTGTGTTTTAGGATTCAAAGAGACTCCAACTTTTTTACCTAACTTCTTTATTAAATTAATTGAGTTTTTTAAATTTTCAGTAGCCTCAGGATGAATGGTTATTATATCAGCCCCGGCTTCTGCATAATTTTCTATGTACTTATGTACTGGAGAGATCATTAAATGTACATCAAATGGAAGCTTAGTGTACTTTCTAAGGTTCTTTATTACTGGTGGTCCTATTGTTAAATTAGGAACAAAGTGACCATCCATAACATCAACATGAATTAAGTCAGCTCCACCTTCCTCTAGTTTCTTTATCTCACTCCCTAACTGACTGAAATCAGCAGACAATATTGATGGAGAAATTTGTATTTTTTTCATTTGATGCTAAAAATATTAGTATCAATTTTTTGTTTTATTTGAATTAATTTTTACTAAATATTCTGTATAATTCTTGAGCTATCTCGCTTTCTAATGGAAATGAAAGCATGCCCATTACAGAATAACCAAGTAAATAAGGCATTAAATAGAAACGTGCCATGTAAAAGAACCAAGCTACATATAGTGGCACTAAAGGCCCTACCAAAAAGCTAGGGGTAATTGGTCTAAACACATTTATAAGTGGATTTGTAAGTTTTACAAAAACTTTCATAAAGAAGAATTGCGAGTCTTCTCTTTGAAAAATATTCATTGCTACTCTGCCAATCAATGTCCACATGATGACACCTAAAATATAATCAATTATATAAACTAGAGGATGAAAGTTAGCAGACATAATTCTTAGAAAAAAGGGGCGAATATAATCGCCCCTAAGTTTTTTATTGTTTATTTCTGTGCTAGTACCGTTTTACCACTTGGTACACGTACATCATCAACCATTTTCTGAGTAGCTGCATCTGGTGCTGCAGTTATTAAACTGACAACAATCATAGAAACTAAACTTACAGCCGCTCCAACTATTCCAAACGTAAGTTGAGTTATGCCTAAGAAACCAGATCCTCCACTTCTTACCCATATTAGGTAAGCAGTTCCAGATATAAGTCCTAGTAGCATTCCTGCAACAGCGCCTGGTGCATTAGCTCTCTTCCACCATACACCAAGTACAAGTGGGAAGAATAGTCCTGACATAGCAAAGTCAAAAGCCCAAATTACCGAACCTAAGATACCTTGTATCTCTAACGCGGCTATTGTTGCTCCTGCAAAACCAATTAATACAAGTAGTACCCTTGCAACAATTAGTCTTTTCGCTGTCTCAGCTTTTGGATTAATTATTTTGTAGTAAATATCATGAGATAACGCATTTGATATTGCTAACACTAATCCATCTGCAGTTGACATTGCAGCTGCCATACCTCCAGCAGCAACTAGACCTGAAATTACATAAGGTAATCCTGCAATCTCTGGAGTTGCTAATACAACAGCTTTACCACCCATAAAGAACTCGTTAAGCTCAAGAGTTCCATTTCCATTAAAGTCACTGATAAACATTAAGTTTGCTTGGTTCCAGTTTTGATACCAATCAATAGCTTGAACTTCCGCAATTGTTTTACCAATAATTCCAGTCGGTAGTGTTGGGTCAATTAAAGATAGTTTAGATAATGTAGCTAACATCGGTGCAGAAGAATAAAGTAGGAAAATAAAGAATAGTGACCAACCTACTGATCTTCTTGCAGTTCTTACACTTGGAGTAGTAAAGTATCTCATCATAACGTGAGGTAATGATGCAGTTCCTGCCATCATACACACTGCTAATGAAATAAATGCCCAAGGAGTTGCATTAACCGAAGAATGCGCTTTAGTTATTCCAGCTAAACCTTTTGGAACTGTTGCTAAATCAGCAGCAGAGTTTTTAACAAAACCAAATTGACCTTCGAGTTCTGCAATTCTTGCAACTTCATCAGCTAACATAAAGTGTGGGAAGAAACCTGCTCCCAACTTACTGCTAATCCAAAATACTGGAAGTAAGTAAGCTATAATTAATACAATGTATTGAGCTACTTGCGTCCAAGTTACAGCTCTCATTCCACCAAGCATTGAGCACATCAAAATACTTGCTAAACCAACATAAACAGCTATTCCAAATGGAATATCTAATGCTACAGATGCAATTGTACCTGTTGCATTAATTTGTGCTGTTACATAAGTGAACGAGGCTACTGTTAAAACTATGACTGCACTAAATCTTGCTAAGTTACCACCATAACGTGTTCCTATAAAATCTGGAACAGTATAACATCCAAATTTTCTAAGATACGGTGCTAATAACGAAGCAACTAGTACATATCCACCAGTCCACCCAACAAGTAGAGCCATATATCCATAGCCTTTGAAATAAATTCCACCTGCCATAGCAACGAAAGATGCACCTGACATCCAGTCAGCAGCAGTTGCCATACCATTGAAGACAGTTGGAACTTGTCTTCCAGCTACATAATAAGCATCAACTTGTAGTGTTCTAGATAACCAACCAATTAAAGCATAAATCAAAACTGTAAAAGCTACAAAAAAGATACCAATCAATTTTGCAGACATTCCAGCTTGTTCAGCTATTGCCATCAGAATAATAAATACAAGAAATCCTCCGGTATATATTCCGTAGACCTTTGGTAAATTATCTATAAATTTACCTTTTATCATTTGTCACCCTCTCTTTCAGAAAACCCGAACTCATCATCTATTTTCTCTTGTCGACCTGCAAACCAGAAAATTAAAATGACGAAGATCGCAAGTGATCCTTGACATGTAAACCAATACGTTAAAGGATATCCAAATGGTCTAATGCTAGATTCTTGCATTTCGGCTCCGAAGAGAAAGATGCCAATTGAGAAAACAAACCAAATTGCTAATGTGATAAAGAGCAAATTCCTGGTTTTTTCCCAGTGTTGTTCTTGTTTTGACATTTTTTTCTCTCCCTATAGGTTAAAGAAATAACCTTACTGATAATCAAATTTATTTAAACCCTTAAAAACACTCGATATTGTGGCATTTTTACATTATACATCAACATATTAGGTAGATAAATGGCCCTCAAATACAGATTCAATCTAAAGGATATAAAACTTGAAGATTTCAAAGTTTATTTAGTTGCGATGTTTAAGGGCATTTTGCCTAAGAAAAAAATAAAGAACATTGATGATCTTAAGCAATTTATTCAGCAAAAATCTGCTTGGGTATCTCAAGTTACTCTATATAACTATTTAAAAACTAGAATGGGAACTAAGTGGGTTCTGCATTTTGATGACGAAAAGTTTTTAACTTCAATAAATACTGCAAAGTGGAATATTTATGCAATATCTCTTCAAGATTTGTCATTTTATACAGTTTCATATTTAAATGTTTTTTATAATTATAAAGAAACAGACAAAGCATCTGAAATTTATAATAATATTCTCGATAAAGAGCTAGAAAATGGTATGCCCACAGAGATTGTTGATGAGGCAAGAATAAGTTTTAAAAAAAGATTAGATCAAATTAAGTGGGAGGAATATTATAAATCTTGGCCATTTAATGAAAGTGCTTTGGCTTTATATAATTGGGCTCCTGTAGCAAATGAATTAAAAACTTTAGACAGGAAAATTGTTCTGAATTCAATGATTTTAAAATGGGATAATATTAAAGAGGAGTTTTCGAAATTAATAAAGATCTAAATATTTTTTCTATTGTCTACTAAACTATCAACAACCGAAGGATCTGCTAAGGTCGTTGTATCTCCTAATTGACCATGTTCATTTGCAGCTATTTTTCTCAAAATTCTTCGCATTATTTTTCCAGATCTAGTTTTTGGAAGTCCTGGAGCAAACTGTATTAAGTCAGGTGTAGCAATTGGACCAATTTGCTTTCTAACCCAAAGTTTTAAATCTCTTTCTAAATCAAGAGTACTTTTTTCCCCTGCATTTAAAGTTACATAACAATAAAGTCCATTCCCTTTAATATCGTGTGGGTATCCAACCACTGCTGCTTCTGCAACTTTAGGATGAGCTACAAATGCACTTTCTATTTCTGCAGTACCAAGGTTATGTCCTGATACTATTATGACATCATCCACCCTACCAGTGATCCAATAATAACCATCTTTATCTCTTCTACATCCATCTCCTGTAAAATATTTTCCATCAAATTGTGAAAAGTATGTATCAATAAATCTCTGGTGGTCTCCATACACCGTTCTCATTTGTCCTGGCCAAGATTGTGCTATACATAATCTTCCTTGAGCTTCTCCTTTTAAAACCTTACCATCCTTATCAAGTATTTCTGGCTTAATTCCATAAAATGGTTTTGTCGCAGAGCCAGGTTTTAAATCTATTGCACCTGTCTGAGGACTAATTAATATTCCTCCTGTCTCAGTTTGCCACCAGGTATCAACAATTGGACATCTACTATCTCCAACTGTTTTAAAATACCATTCCCAAGCTTCAGGATTTATTGGTTCTCCAACTGTACCTAAAAGTTTTAAAGTTTTTCTGGAAGTTTTTTTAACAGGTTTATCTCCTTCTCTCATTAGAGCTCTTATTGCTGTAGGAGCAGTATAGAAAATATTAACTTTGTATTTATCAACTATTTGCCACCATCTAGATGTATCAGGATATGTTGGTATTCCTTCAAACATTATTGTTGTAGCGCCGTTGGCTAGTGGACCATAAATAATATAGCTGTGTCCAGTAACCCATCCAATATCAGCAGTGCACCAATAAATATCTTTTGGTTTGTAGTTAAAAATATATTGGTGGGTCATTGAGGCATAAACCATATATCCACCAGTTGTATGAAGAACTCCTTTTGGTTTTCCTGTTGAACCAGATGTATAAAGAATGAATAGAGGATCTTCAGCATTCATTTCTTCAGGTTCACATTTGGATGATACTTTCTTAGTCATTTGATGATACCAAACATCTCTATCATTAAACCAATCTATTTTCTTAGTACCAGTTCTTTTTACCACGATACATTTTTTAACATTAGGGCAGCTTTGCAGGGCTTCATCTGTAATAGATTTTAATGGAATTGTTTTGCCACCTCTAACTCCCTCGTCTGCAGTAATTACATAATCAGACTCACAGTCATTAATTCTACCTGAAATACTATCTGGAGAAAAACCACCAAATATTATTGAGTGAACTGCACCTATCCTAGCACATGCTAGCATTGTATAAGCAAGTTCAGGTATCATTGTTAAATAAATCGTTACTCTATCCCCTTTTTGAACTCCTAAATTTTTTAAACCATTTGCAGCTCTGGAAACTTCTTTATGTAATTCTTTGTAGCTAATTTTCTTTTGAACTTTTGGATCATCACCAACCCATATAATTGCAGTTTTATTGGCATTCTTTTTTAAATGTCTATCAATGCAATTTGCTGATGCGTTTAATGTACCATCATAAAACCATTTTATATGAACATCATCTTTACTATATTTTATGTCTTTAATTTTTTTATAAGGCTTGATCCAACTAATTCTTTTCCCTTCTTTTTTCCAAAAACCATCATTATCTTTTATTGATTCATTATATTTTTTTGAATATTGAGACTTACTAACAATTGCTTTACTTATCCAATCTTTTTGCGTTTTATAAATAGTCTCTTTAATTTTTTTGGAAGCTACTTTTTTTTTAACCCTTTTTTTTGTCTTTTTTTTCTTAGGCATGAATTTTTTTTTATTGAATTCTACCCATGTTCAAAATCATTTTCCAGCTTTTAGTATCAATTGGCATAACTGAGAGTCTACTTTGTTTTATAAGTGATAAGTTCTCTAAAGCCTTTGTTTTTTTGATATTTTGAAGTGTTACTGGATTTTGAAGTTTTTTTTTAAATTTAACCTTAACTGCAACAAACCTTTTTTTCTTATCTGTTGGATCAATGAATGCAGTTTTTATAACTTCAACAATTCCAACAATCTCTTTTCCTATATTAGAGTGATAAAAAAAACAAAGATCTCCCTTTTGCATTTTTTTTAAATTATTCGCTGCTTGATAATTTCTAACACCATCCCAATCAGCACCTTTTTCTCCAGCTTTGATTTGTTGATCTATCGACCAGACATCTGGTTCAGACTTCATTAACCAATATTGCATCTAATTTTTTTTATTCTTCTTTTCTTTTTTAAGTTTTCTTTTTTCTTTTAAAGATAGCTTAGCCTTTTTCATTACACTTGCATCCTTAAATGATTTACCACTATATCTTTTTGACATTTATAATCTAACTCCTGCTCCTTTTAAAAATTTTGCTTTTTCATCAAGCGGAAGTCTTGGACTTGCTGCTAGATCTAAATTGTCAAATTTTTTGATTTTATACTTTTCAAGACCTACAAGTGCAATCATAGCTGCATTATCACCACATAATTTTGGTTCAGGGAAAATTGGTCTAAAATTATTTTTCTTACATACCTTTATTAATTTTTTTCTTATTCCTATATTAGCTGCAACACCCCCAGCTATTACAAAAGCTCTATCTTTCTTTCTGTTGGTTTTTCTGAATTCATCAAATGCTACTTGCGTTTTAACCTCTAAAATTTCTTCAATTGTTTTTTGAAAAGATGCTGCAAGATCATATTTTTCTTGCTTAGATTTTATAGTACTTGATATCCTTAAAATTGCTGTTTTAAGACCTGCAAAAGATAAGTTGCATCCTCCTTTATTAATAATTGGTTTAGGAAGTTTAAATTTATTTGCATCTCCCTGCTTAGCAAAACCTTCTAACTTTGGCCCACCTGGAAAATCAATTCCTAAAAGTTTTGCGGTCTTATCAAATGCCTCTCCTAATGCATCATCAATTGTTGTTCCTAATCTTTTATATTTTCCAAGCCCATTCACACTTAGATATTGAGTGTGTCCACCCGAAATTAACAATAATAAATATGGATAATTTAAATTTGTGTTAAGTCTTGGACTTAAAGCATGTCCCTCAAGATGGTTTACGCCAATAAAAGGCACATTTAAGCTTGCAGATAAAGCTTTACCAAAATTTAAACCAACAGTAAGGCAAACAATTAACCCTGGACCAAATGTTGAGGCAATTGCAGAAACATCATTTAAATTCACACCGCTTTCATAAATTGCTTTTTTTGCAATTAAATCAATTTTTTCAACATGAGACCTCGCTGCAAGCTCAGGAACTACACCTCCAAATTCTTTATGAATATCAAATTGACTTGAAACTACGTTAGATAATATTTCTATCTTACCATTTTTATCTTCTTCTATGATTGATACCGCAGTTTCATCGCAACTTGTCTCAATTCCTAGGATTATTTTTTTTTCATTCATAAATATTTATAATTAATACAATTAAACTATAAGAATGTAATAAAAATAAGAATTATGAAAAGAGATAAATTTATTGTTGGTACTCGAGGAAGTAAGTTAGCTCTAATTTATACTGAAAAAGTGATGAAGTTTCTTAAAAATGTTTCATCAACTGATATAGAAATAAAAAAAATAGTCACCAGTGGAGATGAAAACCAAAAGGATAGGTTGTCAAAAATTGGAGGGAAAGGCTTATTTTCAAAAAAAATTGAAACGGAATTAATTAATCATAAAATTGATATTGCAGTCCATGCTTTAAAAGATATGCCATCAATCGAAACTGAAGGTTTGTTAACAAATTTTTATTTAAAAAGAAATTCTCCTAATGAAATATTTATTAGCAATAACAATATCAAGTTCCAAGATCTTAAACCAAATTCAACTGTTGGAACCTCTTCGTATAGAAGAGAATACCAACTCCAGAGTATTAGATCAGATTTAAATTATAAATTAATAAGAGGCAATGTTGATACTAGGATCAATAAGTTAGAGAATGGAGATTACGATGCCATTTTACTTTCCAAAGCTGGCATAGAAGCTTTGGGACTGAAAAATAAAATAACACAGGAATTTGATACAGATGAGCTAATACCGTGTGCCGGACAAGGAATTATTGCCATACAATGTAGAGAAAATGACAAAGAAGTAAAAAATATATTGGAAAAAATTAATGATAATCAGTCGAGATTAATTGCAAATGCTGAGAGAAATGTTTTGAAAATTCTTGAGGGTGATTGTGATACAGCAGTTGGTGTATATGCGAAAATTACTCAAGATATTGTAAATATTAAGGCAGAACTTTTCTCAGTTGATGGCAAACAGAGATTTTACATTAATGAAAGTGAAAATGAAAAAATGATTAATGATCTAAGTATTAAGATTGGAGAAAAATTAAAATCAGAATCAAAAGGATCATACAAAAGGTAAAATGCATATTTTATTAACAAGGCCGCTAGAAGATAGTAAAGAATTGATTTTAAGATTTAGTGCTCTAGGGCATAAAGTTTCTCATCTGCCCGTAATAAAAGTTGAACCAATTAAATATGATGAACCTGACTACAGACAATTTAAGGGAGTAATATTTACTAGTTCTAATGCGATAAAGAATTTAGACTTAACTAGAGTTGATAAGAAAATTGAATGTTATTGTGTCGGTTCTGCAACAGAAAAAGTTGCAAAGTTAAATGGTTTTCAAAATATTATCTCTGCAGAAGGAAACGTTAATAATTTAAAAGAATTAATAATACAAAACTTTGACTCAAAAAATGGATCACTTCTTTACATAAGTGGCCAAGTAGTTTCCAGTAGGTTAGATAAAGATCTTATAACAGAGGGTTATTCTTTGAAGAGACTGATTAATTATACAGTTTCATCAACTCAAGAAATAAAGGAGGAATTTAGAACAGAATTGAAAGCCTCAATTCCTGATATAATCTATATCTACTCAGAAAATAGCGCTAAGAGTTTATTAAATTTACTCAAAAAATATCATCTTTTAGACAGTTGGATGGATACTAATTTGATGTGTATGGGTGAAAAATCATCATCAATTTTAAATGAGATAAAGTGGAAAAAAATTTTTCTATTTAACCCTGGTGAAGAAGAGTTTTTGCTATATAAAATTTAGCCATGGGTGTTTTTGATAATTTTACAGGTCTATTTTTATCAGTTTGGGAAAAAGGAATATTAGGTGTTAACTTTGTAGAGATCTTAATAGGTCTTGGCATATTCTTAATATTTCTAGTTTTTAGAGGGTTGATCAGTAAATTAGTAATAAGAAAATTAGAACTAATTTCAAAAAGAACTACCAATAAACTTGATGATACTTTTGTTAAGGCAATGGAGGGACCAGCAAGATTTCTGCCAATTGTTTTAGGGGTATTTTTTGCAAGTTATTATATGTCTTTTTCAGAAGACACCAGATTATTTTTAGATAATGTAAATAGAACTTTAATTACAATTCTACTTTTTTGGATTATTCATCAAATAATTGAGCCAATCTCTTACATTCTTAGTGGTTTTGATAAAATTTTAACTAGAGAACTAATCGGCTGGATCATTAAATCACTTAAAATTTTAATTTTAATTTTAGGTGCTGCGGCAGTTTTAGAATTATGGGGAATAAAAATTGGACCAATAATAGCCGGACTAGGTTTATTTGGTGTTGCTGTTGCATTAGGAGCTCAAGATTTATTTAAAAATTTGATTTCAGGAATTTTAGTTCTTGTAGAGAAAAGATTTAAGATGGGTGATTGGATTGAAGTTGAGGGCATAATTGAGGGTGTAGTAGAAAAAATAGGTTTTCGATCAACTGTTATAAGAAAATTTGATAAATCTTTAGCTATTATCCCCAATTTTCAGTTTGCAGAAAATGCTGTTATAAACAAAAGTCAAATAACTAATTGGAGAATTAGTTGGACGATAACTCTTCAATATGACTCAACGGTAGAACAATTAAAAACTATAAGAAATGACATAGAGAATTTTATTAATCATTCAGAAGATTATGATACTGCTGTTGGAGTATCAGTAAGAGTTGATAAATTTTCTGATAGCTCCATAGATATGTATGTGAGATGTTACACAAAAACAAATAGTTGGAGCGAAATGTTATTAGTAAAAGAAAGACTCGCAATTAAGATTAAAGAAATTGTAGAGAGTAACAAGGCCTCTTTTGCTTTCCCAAGCACATCTATTTATGTAGAAAAGAAATGATTGCTATATTTTATTTAGTTCTCCAACTTTTGAAATTATATTCTTATGTTGTTATAGCCAATGTAGTTATTAGCTGGTTAATAGCTTTTAATGTTTTAAATACATCGAACAGATTTGTTTATTCAATTTTAGAATTTACCTACAAGCTCACAGATCCAATTCTCAACAAAATCAGGGGTTTTTTACCTAGCCTTGGTGCTTTTGATATATCGCCAATAATTCTTCTTTTGTTGATATGGTTTATAGAAATGTGTATGAAGCTCTACATAGCACCACTAATTTTTTAATATCATGATTTTAATTGACGGAAAAAAACAATCAGCTGAACTAAGAGAGGAACTAAAACAAGAAGTTGAGGGTTTAAAACATAAACACAATAAAGTTCCAGGTCTTACAGTAATTTTAATTGGGGACTTGGCCCCAAGCCAAATTTATGTAAGAAATAAAGAAAAATCAGCAAAGCAAGTTGGTTTGAAATCAGAAGTTATAAAATATCCAGATACAGTAGATGAAAAGACTGTTTTAAATAAAATAGAAGAACTTAATAAGGATGAAACAGTTTCAGGAATTTTAGTTCAATTACCATTGCCAAAACATATCAACAAACAACATGTTATTGAAACTATCTCACCACACAAGGATGTAGATGGTTTACATCCAATGAATGTCGGCAATCTATCGTCTGGATATCAAGGATCAATTCCTTGTACACCACTTGGATGTTATTACTTATTAAAAAAAATTGAACCCAACCTAACGGGAAAAAAAGCCGTTATGATTGGTAGATCAAATCTAAATGGAAAAGCTATGGCACAGCTTTTACTTCAAGAAGATTGTACAGTAACGATTACCCATTCAAAAACTAAAGATCTTCAGCATGAGTGTTTAGAGGCAGATGTGATTGTTGCAGCAGTTGGAATTCCTGAACTTATAAAGGGAGATTGGGTAAAAAAAGATGCAATAGTTATAGATGTCGGAATAAATAAAACTGAATATGGTATAGTGGGTGATGTAAATTTTGAAGAAGTTTCAAAAGTTGCAAAAGCCTTAACACCAGTTCCAGGTGGCGTTGGACCTATGACTATCGCATGCCTTTTAAAGAATACAATTGAGTGTTTCAAAAGATCATTAAATAATTAGAGATAATTGCCAAAGTTAGCAATTTTAATTGTTGTATTTTTTATCTATAATTCTTTTTCATTTGCTATGGAAAAAATACCTTATCACCATTTACCTGACGGTAGTTTTAGAAATCCCAAGGGCTCACCTGAGAGAAACTCTAGTTTCAAATGGTCATTTAAAGTATTCAATAAAGAAAAGAAAAAACTTAACATGACTGTTCCTGATGATCATGTCATTGATAAACAAAGAGTTCTTTCAAATTTAGAAAATTTAAAAAATGATGATTATGTAGGCTGGATCGGCCATGCCACTTTCTTAATTAAGCTTGGAAATACAACAATAATAACTGATCCTGTTTTTTCAAAAAATGCAGGTCCACTAATTTTTGGTCCAAAAAGATATGTTAAAACAGCAATAGATTTAAATGAAATTCCTAAGACAGACTTATTTCTTCTGACTCATAATCATTATGATCATCAAGACATGACTACAATTAGAAGATTTCCTTTTAAGGATGCAAAAGTTTTACTTCCTCTAAAGCTTGGAAAGTATTTCATGCGAAATAGCTACAAAGATGTGAAGGAAATGGATTGGTATGATCAAATTAAAGTTAATGAAGAGCTTAAAGTAACATTGTTACCAGCAGTTCACTGGTCAAAAAGAAGCTTAACAGATACGAATAAAACTTTATGGGGAAACTTTTTAATTGAGTACAAAGATAAAAAGATACTTTTTGCTTGTGACACTGGAGTTGGAAATATTTATAAAGAGTTAGGTGAAAAATATGGACCTATTGATTTAACGCTTATTAACATTGGGGCTTATAATTTTTATCCATTATCACCTAATAAAGATAAATCCTCCTACCATACCAACCCTGAAGAGGCTTTAAGTATTGCAAGAGACCTTAAAAGTAAAAAAGTTTTAGGGATGCACTGGGGTACTTTTGTTTTATCATTAGAGCCAATAATGGAGCCACCAGTTAGATTTAAAAATAATGCAGAAAAATATGGTTTTAAAAAAGAAGATGCAATTATTTTTAAAATTGGTGAATTTCAGTCTTTAAAAAATTTAGGAATTTAACAACAACCACAAGTTTTCTTTTGCTTACTTTTTTCTTCTTTTAATAATTTTTCTTCAGCTTTTGCCATTTCTAGCTCCCTTGCACTTTCTTCTAAAGCAGTTTTTTCTTTCAAAAGCTTATTTTCAAAATATGCATATAGAGAGTTAAAGCCTAGCTTAGAGGCTTTTTTTTCTTCATAGTTTCTTCTTCCCTTTAAATTTTCAATTAATTCTAATATCTGTGGGTTTTGCATTTTATTTTTATCTCATAAATTAAAAAAATTTCAATTACAATTTATTCAAGGTTTTCAACTATTTTAGGAATATATTTTTTAAAGTTAAAAAAACCTTTGTTACAAAACTTCCATGAATTTTGATCTAATTTTCTATAAAGAAACTCAATATTTTTTAGGGAGTTTTGATTTATGAAATCTAAATTTTCTCCAACAGTTGGATAGAGGCAGTAACAACTTTCTAAGTTTTTAATTTTGTTTATATCAATAATCTCACAATTAATTGATTTTTCCTCTAACCTTTTCTTTTGTTCCTCAATCAAACTATCTTTAAAATTCGCTACATTTTCACTGAGTTTAATATTTCTATTTTCATTTTTATTATTAATAAGAAGAATTTTTTTGAATTTTTGAATTGCAAAGTCGGTAATTTCAAATGCTAAGTTATTTTCAAAAATTAGTAAGTTTTTCTCTTCAATATTTATCGGATTTTCAAAAGTTTTATGAAGAATAGTATAATTTTTATCATTTATTATTGGAGGTGCATTTTCATTAAGTTTAATATTTTCAAATCTATTATTTGTAAATTTTTTAATATTCCATTCACTTGCAAGATAATGTTTCCCTTGAGTTTGAATCCCTGCAACCCAACGCCAGCCCAAGGTATTAGATGCAGTATCACCATCGTATAAGTGTTGCATAAAAAATTCAGCACCAAGTTGCCAAGGTAAGTCTAGTGTAAATATCCAAATACTCGCAAACCACATTCTGGTGTGATTATGCAAATAATTATAAGTCTTAAGTTCATTTACCCATTCATTAAAGCATTCAATTTCAGTGTTACCTTCAATGGCATTTAAGTAACTTTTATTATCTTTAAAATCTTCTTTTATTCTTTTTAAATCTAATAAATAATCATCCCACACTCCTGATCTTAGTTCCAACCAACCTTTCCAGTATGTTCGCCATAAAACTTCTTGAATGAATTTTTCATTTTTTGAAAAGGAAAATCTTTCCAGTGCTTTACTGATCACTTCTTTTTCATTAATCACCCCATGTGTTATATATGGTGATAAGCAAGATGTATTAGATCGTTTATTAGGACCAAAATCAAAATTTCTAAGTTTTGAATACTCTCCAAGACTA